>NZ_JAFNJU010000008.1 GCF_017368455.1 Proteiniclasticum aestuarii
TCAGGTGCCTGAAGGCCCCGCTTTCTCTGTTCTTGTAGTAAGTCCTCTGATAGCAGATATCTCCCAGAAGTGTGGAAACAGTCTTCTCCCTATTTCTGCTCTGTACAACCCACTCCATTGATCTTTCCTTGCTGTTTAGGAGAGACTCCTCAGCAGTACGGATCATATCTTCAATCATTTCTCTTCCCATTTCTCGCACAAGGGCAAGAGTAGATTCCACCATTCCTGTCAGTCCTGTCCTTTCTTCTACTGCCTTTTCCAGACATATTGACATGTGGCTAGTGATTTTCCTGTTCAGCTCGGTTATAATGTTCATGAGGGTAGCTCCTTCCGGTTGTGTTATTAGGTCGTATTTTTATCATAACACGGTTTGAGCTATTCTCTTTTTCTATTCATCCAACAAATATTCTACACTAAGGAAATTCATGAGATTCATCAAAATAACGCTCTTTTTTACATGTTTTCTCCCATTTTAATTGTTAATCCCCGTTTTTCATTGCATTTTTTTCTATTAGTTTTTACAATAGACAAGACTGCCAACTTCAGTTTCACTGAAGGATGGTATAATGAGGTCATAAATTCACTGTTTCTGAGACAGCAATCAACCCATTTTCATCATTCCACATTGTTATTCATTCATTTACTATATTTACCAAAGAAGGAGATCATTATCATGAACGAGGATCAGAAAAAAGAACTGGCCAGAAAAAAGCTGCTGGCCAAAAGACTGAAAAAAGCGGAAAGGGAAGCCCGAATCAAAGCCATCAAGAACAGAAAGCCCTTCAAGGGACTCCAGATCCGCCCCACCGTTTCCCTCTTTGACGAGGCAGACCGGCAGGAACCCGGTGAAAACAACTGGGCAGGATTCGGATTTGACATTCATCCTCAGGTAACCATCATTTCCGTTGTTCTGCTGGTCATCTTTATTGCAGGAACCCTGATTTTCCCCAGTAATGCAGAGAGTCTCTTCGAAAACCTTCTGGCTGGCATCACAAAAAATGCAGGATGGTTCTTCATCACAGCAGCCAACATCTTCGTAGTCGCCGCGTTTCTTTTCGCATTCGGACGCTACGGGAATCTGAAGATCGGTGGCGCGGAAGCGGAACCGGAATTCACCAAGTTCGCCTGGTATGCCATGCTTCTAAGCGCCGGCATGGGCATCGGACTTCTCTTCTGGAGCGTCGCAGAACCCGTCTCGCACCTGAATTCCCCCTCCCCTATGTTCGGAGAAATGGCTGCAGGTTCAGCGGAAGCTGCCCAGGCTGCCATGGCCACCACTTTCTTCCATTGGGGCATCCACCCCTGGGCTATTTATGCCATCGTCGGCTTGTCCCTGGCCTTCTTTGCTTATAACCGTGGACTGCCTCTGACTATCCGTTCCATTTTCTATCCCATCATCGGAAACAAAATCTACGGATTCTGGGGCAATCTCATCGATGTGCTTTCCGTCATGGCCACCCTTACAGGACTTGCCACCTCTTTAGGACTGGGTGTGTCCCAGGTCAATGCAGGCCTGAACCATCTCTTCGGCATCACCATCAGTGTGCCTGTTCAGGTGGGGCTTATCATCGGCATCACAGCCCTGGCCACCATCTCCGTTGTCCTGGGACTGGACGGAGGCGTCAAGCGTCTCAGTGAGATCAATATGATTCTGGCTGGCGTATTTCTCATCTTCATCATGATAGCTGGTCCCACGGTCTATATTCTGAGCGGATTCACACAGAATCTGGGCTACTATCTGTCCAATTTCATTGAAATGAGCATGTGGACCGAGACCTTCAGAAACACCAACTGGCAGGGTGGATGGACCATCTTCTACTGGGCATGGTGGATCTCCTGGTCGCCTTTTGTGGGAATGTTCATCGCCAGAATCTCCAAGGGCAGAACCGTCCGGGAATTCATCCTTGGCGTCATGCTGATCCCTTCCCTCCTGTCCTTCTTATGGATGTCCGTGTTCGGAGGAACCTCCATCTTCCTGGAGTCAAACGGTCTGGCAAAGATCGTCGAGGCTGTGAAGATCGATGAGTCCCTGGCCCTCTTCGCCATGCTGGATGCACTGCCCCTGGCAAGCATTCTTTCCGTCATCGGCATCATCCTTGTCACCGTCTTCTTTGTCACCTCCTCCGATTCCGGATCCCTGGTGGTGGATCACCTGACTTCCGGAGGAAAACTGGACTCTCCTGTTCCTCAGAGAGTATTCTGGGCTGTCATGGAAGGCGTCGTAGCCGCAACCCTTCTCATCGGAGGTGGCCTCACAGCCCTTCAGACAGCGTCCGTCATCACGGGCCTTCCCTTCGCCATCATTCTCATGCTCATGATCTACTCCCTCCGAGAAGGTCTGAAGCAGGAATTCGAAGTGGAGGAAATCGTTAGAAGAAAAGTGCGGGAGGTCCGGGAAGACCACATCATCAACGAGGTCATCAATACCGTGGTGCAGGACCATGCACTGGTCAATAAGGAGGAGCAGAAGGAAGCGCCTGAGGAACCTGAAAAGGATGATGAACCGAAATAATCTCTGACAGAAACTGAAAAACTCCTGATCCGCCCTTGGATCAGGAGTTTTAAAATACTTGCCTTTATTTCCTCTACTGCAGGACGGATAGAGAAAACTGAGGAGAAAAAATCGTATGCCCTACGCTTCGCTTTCCTCTTCCGGCAGCAGCACGATCTTCCCCAGCTTACCCGACTGCTTGAAATAGGTCTGGGCTTCTGCAGCCTTCTCCAGGGGGAAGGTCTTATCGATGATGGGCTTCAGCTTTCCTTTCGCAACAGCATCCAGCATGTCCTTGAACTCTTTCCTGGTGCCCAGCACCGAACCGTAAATGGTGATGTGCTTGAGATAGATGTCTCTTAAATCCACATGGGTGGTCTGTCCGCCGATGGACCCTGAGATGCAGAGCTTTCCTCCTTTTTTCAGAACCTTGATGACGGTCTTGAACAAGGCATCTCCCACCACATCCAGCACGGAATCCACAGGGCCTCCATTCAGCTCCAGAATTTCTTCTGCAAGATGCGCTGATTTATAGGAAAGCACATGGCTAGCACCCAGCTCCTTCATCCGGTCTCTCAGACTCGGGTCTCCCACTAGAGCAATTACCTTTGCCCCATGGATCTTCGATGCGATCTGCACGTTCATGGACCCTACGCCTCCATTGGCGCCAGTGACGAGAATGGTCTCTTCCTTCTTCGGTCTGATCTGCTCCACCATATGCCAGGCGGTGAGCCCACTGACGGAAAACACGGCGCTCTGACTGAAGTCTTCCAGCGGCATGGGAAAGCATAGACTTTCCGGCCAGGCCACATACTCTGCATATCCGCCGTCATATTCCGATCCGATGAAGGACATGTCCTCTGCGTAGTGCTCCGTTCCTTCCTCTCCTGAAGAGGTGAAGGGAAACACCACAACATTCCTACCCAGGATGCTTTTATCCACATTTTCCCCTACTTCCACCACTGTGCCGGTTATGTCCGAACCGGGAATCCTCGGAAACTGCACACCTTCGGGCCTCCAACCGGATTCCTTATCCGCTCCGTAGGCACCTTCTCTCATCCAGATTTCCGTATTATTGATCCCGCAGGCCTTGACCTTGATCAGCACCTCATTCTCCTTAGGATGTGGCTTCTCGATATGAACCACGTGAAGTTTATCTATGTCTCCATACCCTGTAACCTGTACTGCTTTCATTTTCATCTTCTCCTTTCGGTACGACTAGAATCATTATGATCCCTGACGAAGACTTTCATTCTTCTTTTATGCTCACACTATATTGCAAAATCAGCTGAAAATCAACTTTCAGGATTGTTTGCTTGGGACTTCAACGATTCTCTCAGCCGAAAGACCCTTCTTCTTTCTAAAGAACCTTCTTCTCATCAAATCGGTTCGATCACAAGGAGTGAAGAGATCATAAAGTTTCAGGAAATATTCTTTTAGACCACCTGTCACCGGACATCTGCATGCTATACTGAGAAAAAGAATACTGAGAATGGAGGGTGTATCATGAATATCAGTCTATGCAAAGCCATGGTGAAGGAAAACAACTTCTGCGTGCTGTCCACCTGCAAGGATCAGAGGACCAACAGTTCTCTGATGCTCTACATGACGGACGAGGATGCACAAAAGCTCTATATGGTCACACTGAAAGGAAGCACGAAATATGCAAGTATCGTGGAGAATCCGGAAGTGAGCCTTCTTATTGACACCAGAGAGAAGATCACCGAGAAGCAGCCCCAGGTGAAAGCTCTGACCGTCTACGGTCATGCCAGCATCATCAGGGACAGAGACTGGTCACTGGAGATCATCGAAAAACTGGTCCAAAAGCATCCCAGTCTTCGGGCGCTTACGGAAATGGATGACTCCTGCATCGTGCAGGTGGACATCACAAACTTCCTCTATCTGGATGGCGTAAGCGATGCCAGATATGTGAGCCTTCTGGAGGACAGGTAAGAAACCATTTCTATCTGCTACCCCTTAAATCAGCTGCTTTCAGAACGTCAAAGCAGCTGATTTTTCTAATTTCCGAAAAAAAACTGTCCGCTTTTTTTTGAAGCGGACAGTTTTTTGCGTATTATGTTTATGCAGTAGGTTCCACTGCTGTTTTCATATCGTGAATGGCCTGCTGGATTTCCTCCATCTTCTTTCCATCCAGATCATAGTACTTCATGGATACTAGAGATGCCAGCCAGCCCAGCACTGGAATGCCTACAAAGAAGAACAAGGTCATCCAGAACAGCGGTCTGCTGACAGGTGTTTCCGCAGTGGGCAGCTGGTCTCTGAATCCGATGAAAGCCACCATGACGCCTACTATACTGGCACTGAAGGCTGAAATCAGCTTGTCCACAAAGGAGAATATGGTGCCCATCATCCCAGGAATATACTGACCGGTCTTATAGGTCTGATAGTCGGAACAGTCAGCAATCATCGGGATGACAATATTCGTACCAATGGACATGGCGCCCCCTTGAAGGACCATGAGTGCAATGAAGATCAGGGTCGCCAGATTCAGATTGGACAGGGAAATGGTCGTAAGATCCGCTGTCACAAAGAACAGGATGAGCAGCACGCTCAGGGCCACCGAAATCCAGGTTGAAGTGACGTAAGCCTTTTTCTGACCCAGCCTTCTGGCATAGCCGATTCCCACAAAGGTCAGAAGGATGGTGAGCGGTGTCATGATGAGCCCCAGGGTACCAGATAGCGCATAGTTTCCGAGAAGTATGCCATAGAGCATGATGACGGTAACGGAGTTCTGTCTTACGGTGGCCGCCAGCTTATCCGTGGAAGCGGAAACAATCAGCATCTGAAGAGGTCTGTTGCCCTTGATGATGGGCCAGTAGTCTCTCAGTCGGATCTGCACATCAGAGGGAACACCCCAGTTTTCCTTCACATCCTTTTTCCAGATGGAAAGTACCGATAAAGCGGTGAAGAGGGCAGAGATGGAAATAACGCCGATCATCATTTCCGTAAAGAATCCTTCCGTGAATCCTCCGTGTTTCGGAACCAGAACCCCTGATACCAGGAACTGTCCACTCACAAAAACAACGGTGTTGAAAATTCCATCAAAGAGTGTGAACAGAGGTCTCTGCTTCGGATCATTGGTCAGCACCGTCTGCGCCGCCTTGGTGCAGGCTGTCTGGAATGTATAGCCGATGATGTATAGGGAATAGATCAGGATGAAATAGAGCAGTCTCATGTTCTGAGGCACAAGATGGGTTGTGGTATGAAGAAGTATTACGCTGACGGCCAGAATGATGTTTCCAAGGACCATGTAGGGCCTGAATTTACCGATTTTAGACTCCGTCTTGTCGATGATGAAGCCGATGAGGGGATCCGTGAATCCGTCAAAGATTCTCATGGCGGTCATGATGCTTGTGACAGCCACAACAAGCAGTCCCGCCACACCTGTGGCATAGTAGGATACAAACATCATGAAGAACATGTAGAGATTCGTTGCGGTATTATTTAAAACAAAAAGTCCGATCTGAAGATTTGAGGATCTGTTGTATATGACCTGGTTTCTGGTTTCCATTGATTTCCTCCCGATATATATGATTAAAACGTTTACTTCAATGATAAAAAATATTGAAAATAGGATAACACACTATAAACCTGATGCCGACTGGAAGCGAAACGGTGTATCTTTACTGAACCATCATGCAGAGAGGAGACAGGGCAAGCTGCCGCCTCTTCTGCTATGGTGTCAGAATTCATGTTCTATCTCTTCTTATACTCAAAATCCGGAATCTTCATCCATCTTTCTCTTACGGTATGGGCTGCCATCTTCGGCTGCCTCTGCCTGGTGAAGAGTCCTTTCTTGTTCCCCTGTACCCGGATGATGCCCACAGACGTTTCAAAATCCGCAAAGTTCCACATCTGTTCCCCGATCACATGATCAAACTCGTCGAAGACCTCATGATTGGCCTGAAGATATCTGACCTGATACTCCTCCGTAAAGGGAATGTCATCCACCGCATGGAATCCCGCCACGGTATCTGCTCCATACTCTGTGAACATCACTGGTGTATCCGGATAGGCTGTTTTCCAGTCCGAAAGCTCCTTGCGCAGTGCCGATTTGGCCTCTTCCAGCTCTCCTGTGTTGATGTACCAGCCATAGTACCGGTTGAGACAGATGACATCCAGGTATTTGGATACCAGGTCATTATGAGGCATGGACATCATGATGAGGACCATGGTCACAGGTCTTTTCTGAGGGTCCAGGTCTCTTGTCAGCTGGATGAGCGGCGCGAAATACGCATCGGCTCCTTCTTCCTGTGTAGCCGCTTCATTGGCTACAGACCACATGACCACACAGGCCAGATTCTTATCTCGCGCAATCAGCTCTCTCAGAACCTGTTCATGGGCTTCTCTCGTATCCATGACTTCATAGGTGTTTTTCTTCTCTCCATCTCCACCAAAGAGTGCAAAGTTGAATCCATGCATGATGCCCACCGCAGGCGTCTCATCGATGACTACAATGCCCTGTCTGTCGCAGAGTCTCATCATCTCTTCGGAATAAGGATAATGAGCTGTTCTGAAGGAATTGGCTCCCAGCCATTTCATCAGATTGAGATCCGTCACGTTCAACGCTTCATTGAGGCCTCTCCCATTGACGAAGAAGTCTTCGTGCTTGCCGAAACCTTTGAAGTAGAAAGGCTTTCCGTTGATCAGGAACTGATTGTCCTTCACTTCCACCGTTCTTATACCGAAGGACTCCCTGTAAAGGTCCACTGTCTCTCCGTTTTTCTCCACATGGATTTCCACTTCATAAAGGTAGGCCGCCAGTGGATTCCACAGCTTCACCTCTGAAATCACAGCGCTCTTCTCATAGGTGTCGCAGACCACAGCGCCTTCTTCATCTCTTACCACGAATCTTACGCGGTCATGGTCTCCCTGGACGGTTTCTTTGAAGTGCACCTGTGCATTCTCTCCCTTCACCTCATAGGTGATGGTGATGTCTTCCACATAGCTCTTCGGTGTGGTATAGATTTTCACCGGTCTGTGAATACCCGCATAATTGAAGAAATCAAAGTTCGGTGCGTTTTTCTTCACTCCGTCTTTCTCCGAGTAGTTTCCCACAGGCAGTGTCGTATAATCCAGAATGTTGTTCACCTCGACGGTGACCCTGTTCTTCCCTGGCTGAAGAAAGTCATTGATCTCCGCTTCAAAGGGCATGAATCCGCCTTTATGTTCCATGACAAGCTGGCCATTGACATAGACCTTGGCCTGATGGGTCGCACTGCCGAAGCGAAGCACAAGGCGCTCCTTCTGTAGTGCATGCAGCACCTCGAACTCCTTTTCATACCATACGGAACCTACGTGATTTCTGATTCTTCGAAGGACACCCTGTTCATTATAAGAACCCGGTACCGCCATGACCTCTTCCGATGACAGGGGGGTCCTGGGATCATGGTTTTCCGTCAGAGAAAACTTCCATATACCGGAAAGATCCATGACGGTTCTTGTCTGGGTTGAGATAGGATATAGCATAAACTGATTCCTCACTTTCTACATACTCTAGTTAACTGAACTGATTATAAGATATGATAACGATTCCCGTTTATACTATTTTTGCACTTATAGTATTATTTTGTTCTTTTTTCAATTTTTTTCCACACTGAATCTAACTCTCCTGAAAAAACAGGAGCACCCTCAGAAAAAAATTCTGCTCCAAGGGGCTCCTGGTCTTACTTCAACTAGCATTTATGCAGCTTCTGGTATTCCATCGGTGTACATCCCGTATGCTTCCTGAAGACTTTCGAAAAATAATTCAGTTCATCAAATCCGCATTTCACTGACACCTCGGTGATACTGGACTGATTGAGACGCAGCAGGGATTTCGCTTTCTCCACCCTTCTGGACTGGATGAACTGCGTCAGGGTTTTTCCTGTCTCCTTCCGGAACTGCCTGGACAAATGGGATGCACTGACTCCAATCTCTTCTGCAATCTCATCCAGATGAATCTTCTCAGCCAGATGATTCTCGATGTATCGCTGGGCATTATGAATATTTCTGGTCAGCCCTCGGCTATGATGCTTTCTTGCCAGAGAGCTGTATTCATCGATGAGCCTGTTGCCCATGGACAACAGCTGATCCATACTGCTGGTTCTTTCAATGAGGATGGCCATGTTGTCTGAGAGCTGATGGAGCGACAGCGGCGCTACACCTACCCGCTCCAGGGCGATTCTGAGCACCGTGTTGAACGTAAGATACTGATTCTTTATAGCCCGCATCGGGTCTCCCGGAACGCGGTAGCTGAAATCATAGACCGTCTTTCCGCCCATCTTCTTGGCTGTTTCCGAATCTCCGATGGATACAAAGTACATCATCTCATTCTGCATGCGGTACCTTTCATCGATGATGGTAAAAGATTCTTCGATTTCTCTTGGCCGTTCTAGTTCATAGTTCACCTGTCTGCTCTTTCTGTAGATCAGATCCGCCGTTAGATGCTTCTTTCTTAGTATCCACAGCATGATTTTCGCCACCGATGCGCATTCTTCCTGATTGAGGACCTTCATGGTTTGTATAGCCTCGAAAAGAAACCGCTGATCCTGCAGTGGAATCTGATTTTCTTCCATGATCGCACTCTGTTTCTCCCGGGTGATCAGCATGGACAGAAACGGTCCACCTATAAGGTAGTACGGTCTGCTTTCCGCCCAGGTGGCCACAGCCAGATACTGCGCCCCCAGATTGTCCGTGAAAACAAGCACGGCATTCTCTTTTGTCCCCTCAAGTTCCTCTATGATCTGCTCTTTATACTGACTCCGATACTTGAACAGCGTCACATCTTTTCGTATGGCCATGCGAAACTTCGCTTTCCCCTTCTCATCAATCAGAGCAAACTCTATACCCATGCTCTTTCCCAGTGACGTACATACGTCATACAGCTCCTCCATATCATACATCACATCTTCCCTCCTTCCGGGCTTGCTGGACTCAGTCATAGGCTGAACGCCTCCTTCTATCTGCGCGTTGTATTCAGTGCATTTATATTTCTTTATAATAGTCGCTTCTCATTGATTTCACAAGAGGCTCTTGGGATTTCATCTTCAGGAAAGCTTTATCCCAATACGCAGAAAAGGACCTGGAAGCCGCAGCCGGTGTATCGGCTGATGTTTCCAGGTCCTACTTTCCCGTATCTATCTGAATTTTCTTCTCTTCTGCATCATGGCCTGTGCACCGTTTCCATACTCTGCACGCAAGGGACCTCCTGTCTAGGACTCCCTGCTGAATCTGTAGTTCTCCTTGAACCACTCCATGAGTTCTCCGGATGTGGTTGCCATTTTCTGTCCATCCTCAAAATAGAACACAAAGGAATCCATCTCCTTATCGATGAACATCCATCTGTCCATGCTGATCGTCTCCCCTCGGGGTGCGGAAATGGACTGGATCTTCTGAATGTCTGAGTTCACCATCCAGGTGATGTAGCTGTCTGTGGCTTCTTCCGGCAGCTCCAGCAGATGAAACTTTCCAGTGAAATGCTGCCTGCCTGAAAAGAGATATTTCCCGATTTCTCCTTCTATCAGCACTTCTGAATCCATGACATGCTCCCCGTCTTCATAAATCCTTACAGGAATCCGCTTTTCCACGTCCGTCTTGAACGGTACTGCTGAGAGGATCCAGTAGGTCACGCCCATGAGAATCAGTGCGATCAGTATATACTCAACTTTCCTATTCATACGCCCTCCAGCTCCTTTTTTACAGCAGGGATACACCCTGCCTCTGTATTCTTACTTAAGCACATCAAGAATCTCCTTAAGAAGCGCTCTGTTATTCTTTCTTCCCCAATAATCCACAGAGTAGATTCTGCTATTCAGCAAGATTTCTCCTGTACCGCCTGAGGAAAGAGCATTGCTGCCGGAAAGAAGCTGAAGGAAGTGACCTTCCCCACTGATGCCTAAATCATTCTCCCAGGAAAGGATCCGAAGTCCTCTGTGATAGGTATATCCTCCGAGGATTTCTCTGATCTTCACAGCTTCCTCCGATCCCTTCTCAAATTCATATTCCTTGAATTCCAGTATAGGCTCACCGTCCTCCACATCATGAAAATGATGAAGCACATACAGACGCTCCTCAGAAGAAACCACGTCCTCCAGAGAATGAGGATAAAGTGCATAGCCCCCCATGATGACAATGATGATGATGGCTATGCTGACTAGAATGCTATTTTTCTTCTTCAAAAGTTCTTCCTCCCTGATGATTTATCTGGAATGCACGTCCTGTCACTACGCTGTCGGCTGCTCTTCTTCAATGCTTTCCTCCTCTTCACATGCCCTCTTCAGCTCATGCATGCTGCCGAGGAGATAGATTTTAGAAGTGAGCGATGCAAAAAATCCAAGAATCCCTGTGACAGAGTGATTGAATGTATAGAAGACGGAAAGAACGACCAGCGTAGTGCCCATAAGAACCATATAGCTTCGGTCTTTTTCTTGAATCATCCTGGCAGTGTCTGCGTCCTCCATGCCACTGAAATGCTCGTAAGACGCGGCAAAGATTCCATGAAAGAGGATGAGCTCGACGGTCATCACCACAATAGGATAATAGACGATCGGCGGAAAGCTCATGCGCAGCAGCTCATATAAGACACCAGCGACAAGGGATACTGCTGCTGCCGCAATGGCGATTTTCTCCAGTCTTTTAAATCTGCCCGAGGCTGAGTGTTCAGCAAGGGCACCGATACCAGATGTCAGTATGGCCCATCCGATCAGTACAAAGACCAGGGAGATGCTGCCCCCAGGGGAAAGAAAGCTCACAAGAATCGTACCCCAGAATATTTTTCTGTATCCCTTGCTCATCTCTTCTCCCCCCTTTCTCGGATGAACGCCCGTAGTCCGGAAAAGCTGTAGTTTTCCGCCTGGCTTCTCATATTGTAGAATCTCTGGGTAAAGGGCTTTCCTTCCCCGTCCGTGAAGGTAAGCTGCGGTTGGACATCAAAAACCGCATAGGCTTCCATGACATCCTCTCCAGGCAGAACTTCAGAGGATACATTGAGGATGCTTCTTTCTCCATAAACATGACCCACGGCTTCCTCTGGAAATTTCTCATCGATTCTCCAGTCCAGACGACCCTTCAGCTTATCCGCAAGAGGACTCTTTACCTCAGCAAGGGTCAGCTCCTCCAGCATTCTGTAGACCGTCAGAGAAGTGCCATCGGAGGATCCGGAAGAAGAGACATGTTCATAGGGACTTTCTCCCCCATTCTTCTGAGGCTCATACAGATGCAGTTCTCCGATATCCACCGTCATTTCACTTCCGTCGTCAAACTGCACCTTCAGGTTTCGGATGATCTTTCCATCCACCTGGACCTCTTCCGGAATGAAGAGGTTTCTCACGTATACCTTTCGGACGCTGTATCTTCCATGGATTTCACCAGGCACACCCTTCTCCTGAGATTCCCACGAAAAGATCGCCTCCTCCCTTTCCGATGCGTAGAGCGTAACTTCCGGCATCTCCACGAACTGAGCAGCTGTCACCTCTCTTGTATCATAGGCATTGGTCACATACTTCAGCACAAGATTCTCCGCATACATGTCATCACGCTGGACCCTGAGATCATAGTAATGCGGAAAGAAAACAGGCGCATCCAACCTGAAATAATATACACTCCCCGACCCTGCCAGAATCAGTATCAGAGCCATGACCAGTATGCCTTTGAAAATTCTATTGTTCTTCTCCATCTCTCCCATGCCTTTCCCAGTATGAAACACTATATTTAGTTTCCTATTGAATCTGAATTTCTATATTTTTTGCTTATTCAACTACTCTTTTTCATTATTTATACTATAGTGGAATTATAATATGGATCTCTGTATACTGCAATGCAAAACCCTTTGTAACACAGAATAAAATCATTCTTCAACATTTCATTTCCTCGCCATGATTTTGTGGTACCATGAAGAAAATATCCTATACACTTCCGTTATCCGTTTACTATTCAAGGAAGGTGAAATCAGTGAAGAGAAAAATACAGAATCTCAATACGATCCCTCTGCTGTGCAGCCTGGATCTTCAGAAATATCAGGGCCTCTGGTATGAAATCGGAAAACTTCCAGCCAGAGGACAAACGGGCCTTACTCATGTCACGGCAACCTATCGCCCGGGGAAAGGCGGTAAGATTCTAGTGGAAAACAAAGGCTATAAGAATGGAAAGAAGAGGGGGATCCGGGGAAAAGCCTGGCCAAGGGACAAAACGTGCACCGGCGGCCTCTTTGTGCAGTTCTTCTGGCCTTTCAAAGGAGACTATAACGTCATCAAACTGGCTTCAGACTACAGATATGCAGTGGTCATGGGGGAGAAGAAAAGCAGCCTGTGGATTCTGTCCAGAACACCTCAGATGAGAAAAGAAGATCTTCTGGACATCCTTCGCTTTCTGAAACGCCACGGTTTCGCCGTGGAGAACATCAGAAAGACGAACCAGGAAGGGCAGGGTGCATCATGAATACGCTGACGATGCTCCTGGAAAAATCAAAAGTCATAGGTCCGCTTCTGATGCTCATTCTTGCGATGCAGCTTCTCTTCATGAAGCCCAGATGGCAGCTGTATCCCTTCTACCTGGTCCTGGCCCTATACTTCATTCTTTCCGCATTATATCACCTGAGAGGTCTTGAAATCGGCGCACGAGGGGGAAGATGGATACTAGGCGCAGCTCTCGCTCTCCTCGTCCTATCCGCATTGTCTCTCCTCGCTTTCCCTAAGGATACTCTTCCTCTTCCCACCGGCCCTTTTGCCATCGGAACCCGAGTCTACGATCTGGAGGACCCTTCCAGAGCGGAACACTACACGGAAGCAGAGGGTGATTCTAGAAGAATCAAGTATCAGATCTGGTATCCTGCAGAAGAGACGAAAGGGTATGAGAAAGCCCGGTGGATCACGGAAGGCACCGTCCTCACCCGGCAGCTGGCAAGAAGCTTTCGCTTTCCCTTCTTCATGCTGGACCACACCGCAGACATAAAGTCTAATTCCTACCTGAGCGCCCCACTTCGTGATGAAAGAGAACCCTATCCCGTCGTCATCATCTCCCACGGATGGCAGGGGTTTCGAGAACTTCATACAGACTTTGCGGAAGAGCTGGCTTCAAACGGATTCATCGCTGTCTCCATCGACCATACCTACGGGTCCCAGGCGGTAAGACTGCCTGACGAAACCGTGGCTTATCTCAATCCTGATGCCCTTCCAGGAAGCTATGGCGAAGAGGGCTTTGCAGAATCTTCCCAGCTCCTTGTGACAACCTACGGGGAAGATGTCATCAGCGTACTCAATGACCTGGAGAAGAAGAACAGGGAGGATGACTTCCTGAAGGATCGAATGGATCTTTCCTCCATCGGGGTCATGGGACACTCCACCGGCGGTGGCGGTGATGTCCATGCAGCCCTTAAGGATGCCCGCATCAGAGCCCTGCTGGGCCTGGATGCCTGGGTGAATCCTCTGGACAAGGAAGTGCTGAGCCAGGGGCTTGATATTCCTGCCCTCTTCATCCGAAGCGAGCAGTGGAGCCAGGGACCCAACAATACCGCACTGGGCATGCTGCTTTCTGCCTCGGAGGAAGGCACCTTTCTCCAGATGAACAAGACCAACCATGTGGACTTTTCCATGGCCTACATGTATTCGCCACTTGCAAAGTACGTCGGATTCTCCGGAGAGTTGGGTGGAAGAGAAGGTATTTCTCTCCAGAAGAAGCTTCTACTGGAATTCTTCGATGCCAGTCTCAGAAATCAGAGCGGACTGGAGTCTCTGGATCTGGAGGAGATCATGGAAACCCATGAGGGACTTGTCCCCGTGGGCATCCAGTGATGGTGAAGCATGAGACAGATCAGGCAGTATCCGTTTCAGAGCGCCCCCTTACAACAGCTTGAACTGATGTAAGAAAAACACCTCCGCGCAGGTTTTCCTGCAAGGCGGAGGTGTTTTCTTTACTTCGACTGATTCTATGTCAAGTGCAGTTTCTGTTTCTGCATCTCTTGCACAGGAATCCTCCAGCATGAAAGCCAGAAGAAAACGGCATCACTTGTGCGGTCAGGATGCAATTTTCTGGGCCTCCGGCTTAACTTCTTTCCTGAACTCTGCATAGCCGATAAACACAATCCAGAGATAGGCCAGTGTCTTGGGAATCATCAGCATACCGATGAGCATATTCACCTGTGCCCAGAGCACCACGGGAATGTAGAACCCGAAGGACAGGACAATTGCCGCACTGATCTTCAGTGCTTCCGTATCCTTTCGTTCTTTCCCTTTTCTGTAATACAGTATGATCATGATGATCCCCATGATGGCAAATGGAATATTACGGTAGATCCCCCATGAGACGGGTGGGTTATAGACAAACCACTGATTCTGAGGAAAGAAGCAAAGAGCGACCCGGAGTGTGGCAAGACTCCACATGCCGATATCCAGTCTATGTGCATTCCTGACCTCATATCTGATTTTCCAGAGCTTGTAGAGAATCAGATAAAAAATCGTCATGGTGACGGAGGTGACGAACTTGCCGAACCCCAGTGAAATCGCATGGCTTTCAAAGCCTGTGGTCCAAAGTGCTATGATTCTTGGAATCAGATGAAACGCATCCCCAAAGCCTAAGGTGACCGCCATGATGCCAAACCACCTGAAATAGGGGTTCTTTCTCGACTTTGTGAGCATGATCATTCCAATGATGATTACGCTGGACAGATAACTGACATGAAAAATCGGTTCCATAATAGCCTGCATGGTGTTCTCCTTCGTAGGTATACTTTTGTGATAACAGCATCAGTATACTACCGTCGGGTGAAGCTCACGTTACGCCTGTCATAAATCCATCTTAAATCTCCATATTTCTGCTTGGAGGGGATGAAAAAAGGGTATGATGGAATTACAGGAAAACCACAAGGAGTGAAATGATGATGCAGAGAAAAGAACACCCCGTAATCCTCATCATTGATGATGAAGAGGAAATCGCCGCCCTTATATCAGCCGTTTTAAAGCGAGAAGGATTTGAGCATGTTTTTACAGCATCCACGGCCCAGAGCGGCCTGGATACATTTGAAAGAATTCATCCGGATCTGGTGCTTCTGGACATTATGCTTCCAGATGGCGACGGGTTTGAACTGTTTGGTGCCTTCCAGAAAATAAAGCCCACGCTGATTCTGTTCATCTCCGCAAAAGATGAGGAAATGGACCGCCTCTTGGGCTTTGCCCTAGGGGCTGAAGACTACATCACAAAACCCTTCAGTCCAAAAGAGGTTGCCTACCGTGTCAAAGCAAGACTGAAACATCTCAGTGCCCATCCCATTGCGGAACATGAACCGCAGAGAAAAGAAAAACACTGTTTCGGAGACCTGTGCGTAGACCCGGATGCCGGAGAGGTCTGGAAGAACGGTCAGCTGCTTGATTTCACAGCCAAGGAACTGAAGCTTTTGCTCTATTTCATTGAAAATCCCAATCGCATCCTCAGCAAGGAAATGATCTGCCGGGATGTATGGCAGGAAGATTTCATCGGATTCGACAATACCATCTCCGTGCACATCAGAAAAATCCGTCTGAAGATTGAAGAAGACCCTTCGGAGCCAAAGTGGATTCAGACCGTCATCGGCCTGGGCTATAAATTCGTCCTGGATCGGAGGAAGTATGAAGCGTAGAATCATGATTCATTATGCCGTTTCCTTCTTCATCGCCGCGTTTATTCTTGTGCTGATCAACGTGCTGTATATGAGTAACTCCATCTACCAGAATGAGGAGCTTTACCATTTCAGTCCCGATCCCTATATGGAGCGAATTGCTGAAGGTATCTATGCGGGCGCCTCCTCTGAAATCGTTGCGGATCCAGAGCTGGCTATCTATCTCGAAAACGAAGGAATCGGATTTCAGCTCATCGACCAGGAGCTGAAGGAGGTTATCCAGCTAAACAACCATTTCAGAGACACCCAGGATACCTATAGCCCTGAAGAGCTGATCCGCCTCTATGAGAGTCCATCCACAACCGCTTTCATCAGTGCACAGCACATCGATGGCAGAGACTACACCCTTCTACTGTTCATGGATCCGGATGCGGTCAGCAGAAAGCAGTACACCTACAACGTGGATCTGGTGGAGCTAGCCTATAATCCCATCTGGCTTGTCGGCATGAATCTCTTTCTGCTCCTTTTCATCAGCTACATCTATGCACTCCGGATCAGTCGGCCCGTGAACCTCATAGGGGATCGCATCATCCGATTGTCAGAAGGCCACTATGAGACAAAAAAATCCGGAAAAGGCCTTTTCGACACCGTGGAAAACGCCTTGAACACCCTTTCCTCACAGCTTGAAACCTCCCATCAGGAAAGGGCTCTTGCAGAGGTCACCAGAGAAGAGTGGATCTCTAACCTGTCCCATGACATCAAGACCCCCTTAACCTCCATCATCGGGTACGGAGAACTCCTGGGCGATCCGGAATACCTTCTGAGCGCCGAAGAGCGAGAAAAATACAGAACCATCATCCTGGAAAAAGGGACCTACATCGAAAATCTTCTGAACGATCTGAATCTCGCCATGCGACTGAAGCATCATCAGCTACCCCTTCATTTAGAGTCCGTGGATCTGATTACCGAAATAAAGACCATTCTCATTGATGTGCTCAACACGAAGTTCAATGAACTGGATCTATCCTTCACCCATACAGCAGATGAAGTCCATCTGTCATTGGACCGTAGACTGTTCAAGAGAGTGATGCTGAACCTGATCCACAACGCCATTGTGCACAACGAGAATCCTGTGTCCGTTCTGGTCCATCTGGACGCTGATGATCCCGACTGGGTAACCCTGTCCATAGAGGATGATGGCATAGGCGTGGATCCGGACGAGCTGCCCAGACTATTCACACGATACTACCGTGGAACGCACACAAAGAAAACAAGTGAAGGAAGCGGCCTTGGATTGGCCATCGCAAAGGACATCATCCTAGCCCATGAAGGAAGCATTGATGTGCGAAACAGCCCTCAGGGAGGACTGAGAATCATACTGAAACTGAAGAAATGAATGCACATTATTTCTTTGGAGTCACCTTCTATTATCAGAGGACTCTATACTGAATCAGATAATGTGGTAATCTAGAAGTACGATACTAATTCATGCAAAAGAAGGTGATATTATGATAAACGAAAACGAAGGTATGGGCATTATGCTGGTGGAACAGGGTCGAAAAGGAATTTTATCAACGATTTTCAGTAGACTAGGCATCATCCTGGTCCTTTTCCTGCTTCAGCTCTTTCTGCTGTTCAGCCTGTTCAGATGGTTTGAAAATTTCCTGCCTGAGATCTATGGTGGTACGTTCCTTTTTACACTGCTCATGGTCTTATACCTTCTGAATTCTCGTCTGGATCCCACCGGAAAGATCACCTGGCTGATCATCATCATGCTGCTGCCGATTTTCGGTGCTCTCTTTTATCTGTATACGCAAAGAGACATCGGCCATCGCACGCTGAAATCCAGAACTTCAAAGTCCGTTGAGGAGACGAGAAATATAATCCCTCAGAACAGAAAAACCGCGGATGATCTCCACTTCGCCAGTCCAGGTGCTGCCTCCCTGTCCAGATACATCGCGCGAAGCGGCTGCTACCCGGTTCACGGCAACACAGAAGTAAGCTACTTCCCTCTTGGAGAGGATAAGTTCAAAGAAGTGCTTTTTCAGCTGGAGCAGGCCAAGCACTTCATTTTTCTGGAATATTTCATTATCAGTGAAGGGAAAATGTGGGGTCAGATCCTGGAAGTACTGGCCAGAAAAGCAGCTGAGGGAATTGATGTGCGTGTCCTGTACGATGGCACCTGCGAGTTCTCCACTCTGCCCAGTGATTATCCCAAGCGCCTGGAGGAACTGGGCATCCAGTGCAGAGTTTTTGCGCCCATCACCCCCTTTGTCTCCACTCATTACAATAATCGGGATCACAGAAAAATTCTGGTCATCGATGGTCACACCGCCTTTAATGGTGGCATCAATCTGGCTGATGAATACATCAACGAATACGAGAAGTATGGACACTGGAAAGATACCGCCATCATGCTGCAGGGAGATGCTGTCAGAAATTTCACCCTGATGTTTCTGCAGATGTGGTCCCTGAAAGAGAAGACGAAGGAATTTGACTATTTCCTGGCCTTCCCCACAAATCCCAGGAAAGATGCGAAAGGTTTTGTCCTTCCTTACGGAGATCTGCCGCTGGATGGTGAGAAAGTAGGCGAACAGGTCTACATCGATATCCTGAATCGGGCACAGAAATATGTCTACATCATGACGCCCTATCTCATTCTGGACGGAGAACTTGAAAACGCCCTGATGTTTGCTGCAAAGCGCGGGGTGGATGTCCGCATCATTCTGCCGGGAATCCCTGACAAGTTCACGCCCTATGCTCTGGCCTTTACGCACTACGGAGCACTCATCGATGCCGGTGTCCGGCTCTATGAATACACCCCCGGTTTTGTCCACGCCAAAAGCTTCGTGGCGGACCATAAAGAAGCCGTCGTGGGCACGATCAACCTGGATTATCGCAGTCTGTATCACCATTTTGAATGCGCCACCTACATGTATGGTGTGGACTGCATCGGTGAAATGGAAGAGGATTTTCTGAAGCTTCTGCCAAAGTGCCGGATGGTCACAAGATTAACCATGAAAAATGAAAAGCTCACCCGAAAGGTCACCGGCATCATATTGAAAGCCATTGCCCCTCTTCTTTAGAAAGGCAGATCGGCTTTTTCAAAGAAGCAACCATCTACTATCCCCATCCACGTTGAATGAATCTGTTCTATTCATCTCAAAGACGCCCATGTTGTTTCCACTTGACTCATGACCAAGGGAAATTTCATGGACGTCTTTTCTTTTTTGCCTCAACCCTTACTTCTTCAGCAGCGCGGTTCTGTAGGGAAAGACTTCCGCTGTCATCATTCCCTTTAGAACTGCCGGGTCCTCCTTCATGAATACCTCCGCTTCTTCATCGTTTTCCGCCAGGAAGACTACGATGCCGAATCCTTTCTCATCGACAGCATCTGTCTTTCCAGCTGTGACCACAAGCCCTTCCTCGCAGTGCTTCTTCAGTCTCATGAAATGTTCCTCTATGATTTTATGGTGCACCTTAGTCCAGCTCTTTTCATCATGATACGCCTGCTTCAGTTTCAGTACGTAGATATATTCTCTCATCTTTCGCTTCCTCCGATTGTTTTCGCTTTCTTTCTAGTATATCATCTGAAGTAAGAACCGCCCTCATCGGACTAGGAAAAGGAGAGGCTCCCATGAAAGTGACCAGAGAAATGATCGATCCCCAGCTGAGAAGACGAGGCCATCTCCTTGATCTTTTCATGAGAAGCAGAAGCGAAGCGGGTTTTCTCCGCTTCATGAAGCGTTCTGGAAGGTTCCTCTCTTTTCTGAAAGGAAGAGGAAAGAAAGGTCTTAGGATGAGAGAAGAATGGATCCCTCGCCAGGATGGAAGCAGGCTTCGGCTATGCATCTATGAGCCCTTGGAGAAGCAGGATAGCCCTGTCCCCGGTGTGCTGTGGCTTCATGGCGGAGGCTATGCCATGGGGATTCCGGAGCAGAGCGCCGGCACCTATAGAAAACTCATGAATACCAGGCCTTGTGTCATCATCGCTCCCGATTACCGCCTCTCGATAGAAGCGCCCTATCCCGCCGCTCTGAATGATGCCTACCTGGCCCTTTGTTATATGAAGAACCAGGCCAAAGAGCTCGGTATCCGGAAGGATCAGCTCATGGTAGGAGGGGAAAGCGCCGGAGGCGGTCTTGCTGCAGCCCTTACCCTTTATGCAAGGGATAAAGGTGACGTGCGCATCGCCTTTCAGATGATCCTCTATCCCATGATCGACCCTTCGGGAACCACCGAATCCGCCAGAGACAACAATGCACCCATCTGGAACCAGAAGACCAATTCCTTTTCCTGGAAGCTCTACCTGGGCTCCCTTCACGGAAAAGAGTTCCTGTTTACGCAGCGCCTTCGCTGGCGAAAGAGTATTCGCTTCTTCCACCTGCACTGTCCTTTGTAGGCGATCTGGAACCCTTCATAGATGAAACCATCTCCTATATGGAGAATCTCAGAAAAGCCGGTGCTGCCGTAGACTTCAGGGTCTATCCGGGATGCTACCATGGTTTTGATATCATCTGTCCCAGAGCGAAAATAAGTGAAGAAGCCACAACCTTTTTCCTGGAGGGATTTCGCTATGCGGTGGACCACTACAGGACGCCCCAGGATTGAAGACAGAAGAGCAGGATATTTCCATTGTGTGAATAATGCGTTCCTTGGACATTTTTTTCTTTTCCGATATACCCCTTTCTGGTATACTGAAAAAAACTTTCAGCCAGAAAAGGAGGAATCCCTTTGCCGTTATTATCGTCATTCATCCGTACTCCGGGTTCTATGAAACATCCGGGCATACGACAGGACCTGCCTCAGATCTCCGAGAAGAAGAGAATCACTTACCTCATCTTCGTATCCGCTTTGACTCTCGTCACAGGATTTTTCTTCAACAGCCCTGGAGAAATTCTGGAGGGTCTTGGCAGAATTCTCATTTCGTCAAGCATTCTCCTGACAGACTATATGGCAGTGGGAAGTATCGGTTCTGCTTTTGTGAACAGCGGGATCCTCATGCTTCTTTCCATCTTCATCGCCATGAGAAGCAACACTTCCGTCAGTGGTCCCCTCATCGCAGCGGTCTTCACCATCGGGGGCTTTGCCTTCTTCGGAAAGAATCTATACAACATATGGCCCATCATGACGGGTGTTCTTCTCTATGCCAAGGTTCAGAAGGAACCCTTCGGAAAATTCATTCTTCCCGCCTTCTTCGGAACGGCTCTGGGACCACTGGTCAGCCAGATTTCCTTCGGGTTCGCCCTGACGCAACCTGCAGGCATCCTTCTGGGCATCCTGGCTGGTATCACGGCCGGATTCATCCTGCCCCCTCTGGCCAGTCACTTCATCCGGTTCCATCAGGGGTATAACCTCTACAACATCGGATTCACCTCGGGCATCGTGGGACTGCTCTTCATGAGTCTTCTGCGGGGACTAGACCTGAACAACCCTCCCACAGCTATTCTTCTGGAAGGGCATATGCAGGGGCTTGCGATCTATCTCACCATCCTGTTTCTTTCCATGATCCTCTACGGATTCGAAACCTGTCAGGATATCGGAAAGGGACTTGGTCATCTCTTCGCCCACCCCGGACGCCTGGTATCCGACTTTGTGGCATCAGACGGATTTCCCGTGACCCTCATCAACATGGGACTTCTGGGATTTCTATCCACCGGGTATGTGATCCTGACAGGCGGAACGCTGAACGGCCCCATCCTCGGCGGGATCTTCACGGTGGTGGGCTTCGGCGCCTTCGGTAAGCATGTGAAGAACGTAGTGCCGGTGATGGTCGGCATCTACCTTGCCAATCTCCTCTTCATGTGGGAAGTCTCCTCCATCGGTTCTCTTCTCGCAGCACTCTTCGCCACGACCCTGGCACCCATCGCCGGTGCCTACGGCATACTTCCAGGAATCCTTGCAGGATTTCTCCATATGGCCGTGGTGATGAATGTGGGTTATCTGCATGGAGGCATGAATCTCTACAACAACGGATTCTCAGGTGGATTTGTGGCTGCCATACTGGTCCCCATCTTTGATTCCCTGAATATCAACACAAATACCTGGGAGGATGAAAAATAATGCAGAACAGAATCAGATCCGTCAAAATACTAGAGGAAGTCATCGGTTATTTCATTCATCATGAAATCGCCCATATGGACATTAAGTTCTTTGCTGATGAGGAGAAAATGGATATCACGGTCTCCGGAACCACAAAGATGCCCCCAAAAGATCATCAGCATCTGGAGAATCTGCTCAATGAACCAATTAAGCAGGAATATGAGGAATATTACTGGAGCCTTCTGGGGGCCACTGGAAAACGCCAGGAACTGCGGCTCCTGGGTTCTCTTGTGGACAGCGGCAGCGTAGTCTATGAAGACGGAGTGCTCACAGTGAACGTGAAAAGAAGTTACTGATATACAGTTTTCTCCTGATGAACACTATACAGAGAAAGGAAACAGAAGGATGCATGAAGATCCCTCTGTTTCCTTTCTTTTGTGCATGGTCAAACGGAGGAAATCCTCCAAACTCCCTGTTAGCTTATTGCAGAATCCTTTAATTCATCCGCAGAAAAAAGACCCTCCCCCGCTGGCAATGTTTCCACAAAGCCGTTGGAAAGGGTCCCCGCAACCATCCATCCTATGATGCCACATCAGGTATGCGCCGGTTTAAATGGATTCATTCCGAAACGGACTTCCTCACATCCTCTATCCTGCTGTCCTCATCTAGTCCGCTCTGACCAATATTCTTCAATGACTTCTCTTTTCTCAGTAGTCTGCCCGTGATGAATCCTGCTGCAATACCAGCTGCATGAGCAGGTCCGCCAACTGAAACTGATGGATTCTGGATGGTCAGAACCGCATTCACAATGAATAAAGCAAGGAGCCAGTGTTTGGATTTGGATTTCAAGATGATTGCATCAGGCTGAAGCGCTGCATAGGCGGCTACAATACCTAAGGCTGCCGCAGAAGCTCCAGCAATAGGTCCACCAGTATACTCCACAAAAGAGGCATACCCGAAAATCGCCCAGCTGCCAATCAAGCCACATAGAATATAGATAATATAAATGACTTTCGCATTGGTCTCCCTAAACAGTTGTGTCCCAAAAACAAGGACCAGCATCATGTTCAGCAGAACATGAATAAGAATTTCATGAGAAAAAAACACCGTCACTACAGTCCAGGGTTTCTCCATGACCATGGACAGATCCGGATCAAGGAGAAATACGCCAGATAGGCCAGGAAACGCTTTCAATAGGATATAAATGACAAGATTGATCAGAACCAATGTCACCACAGCCCGATTATTCAGCAGATATTTTCTAAGTCTCATTCCGCACCCTCCAGTTCACAGCGCATCTGCAGCTTCTGCATTTCTTCTTTAAAACCTCTGCAAAACTTTCCTTCGTTTTTCATTTCAGAAGCACTGCAGAAATACCTGCAATAATCAGCGTCATTAGACCTGCTCCTAAAGCCAGCAGGATTTTCTGATACAGTCTTTTCCCCTCTTCCCTTGCTTTTGATATGTTATCCAAGCCTGTTCCCTGGGTGAATGCGATGATCTCACGATAGGTCTGGATATCAAACTCCTTTTTCTTTTTTTCCACTTTCACTGCAACATAGAATGTGATCCCCGCCAAAACCACCCAGATGACGATACCCACATCGCCCAGGTAATGGACAAGCGCCACGGGTGATAGGATCACTAGAGCAAGCAGTATCCCAAATACATTACTAAGTTTTTCGAAGTTCTTCTGATCTTCTTTCTGAATCTTTTTCTTCATAATTTCGATGTCTCCTTTGATTAGTTTGTCGATGGAGGTTTCGAAGACTTCACTCAGAAGTATTAGACTGTTCACATCGGGATAACTTTTGTCATTCTCCCAGTTGGATATGGTCTGTCTGGATACAAAAACTTTCTCAGCAAGTGCATCCTGAGATAAGGACATTTCGTTGCGGTATTTCCTGATCTGTTTTCCGAGTTCCATTTACTCCTCCTCCTTTCATCATCCACTCTACTCAAATTCATGAGATTCAGCCATCAAAAGTCTTTTACATGCTCTATATTTGCCCTTTTTTTCTTTGTCAACGGTTTTTGACAGGTGCTTAGGATCTTGCTGTCACAGTTCTTGCAGGGATTTCAGATCCTGATCAAAAAGTATCAAAAACGACATTGCGCTCTACCTTGAAGAAGTCCTTCTCTTCAGAGAAGTCTTCCCGTGGAACAGATCATCTGAAAGTGATTTCGCAATTCTACCTGTCTTCACCATAGTCTGGCCTATTCTATGGCGACTTAAGGTCATCACCAGCAGGCTGTTCATCGCCTTTTACCTTTCATCAGGAGATCAGACGAATATTAGATATGCAAAGTATACCATATCAATAATCAGAACTGGAAGAAAAACCTTCCCACACTGCAGGGTTTAACCAAAATCGAGCTTGCCCTTCCCGAGTTTCGAGCTGAATATAAACACACAAACCCCGTAATCCACTTTTCATCCATGGATTACGGGGTTGATTCATCAGGAAATCCTGAAATTATTGTGAGTCCGAAGTCCTGAGCTTTTTCATCAGGTGGAGACATCAATCTCATTATACACATCATCCGCTATCTTTATGACCAGCTTAATGGGCAGTGCCACAATGATTTCATAGGACTTGCTGATCCAGCCCATATCCTCATGAATGGATAGAGGAACAATTTCTTCCGGAAGTCTGTGCAGCATCACAGATCCGTCTTTGATTTCCAGATTGCCCTCAAATGTTTTCCCATTGTGTTCAAAGGGAAAGGCTACATACTTCTGCCCTTTCTCCTCCAGGCTATGACTGAAGATTTCTCTGCCATCCTTCTCCACGATGATGCGCTTTTCCCCGCCACCTGTAGAAGTGTTAAAATGAAACAGAAGTGCAGGAACAAAACTGATCAGGATCAGTGAGAACAGGATGATTACATCCCACTTTTTTGCTTGGAGTGCTTTTCCACTCCCGTGAAGTTTTCTCATCATATTGGCCTCCCATGATGTTCTATGAAAAGAAGTACGACAGAACGCGTCTCCTCTCATCCCTTCTGAAAAGATCCGCGCTAAACGCAAATCATTCGCATCTAGAAATTATACAGTATCTTCAGCGGAGGCACAACCACTCTGCCAGATATTTCACATTATCACAGGCCCCTTTATGGATCCTTCCTGGGCAGCCTGCTCAGGGTGCTTACCCCTGGATTGGCTTCTCCGAATTTCTCCATGACAGCCTGGACCACCTCTTCCCGGGAAAGGCCTTCCTTCTCCTTCTCCTTGATGAGTCGATAGGCGCTGAATAAGGGAGAAGGTCCGATTTCGGAGGAGAAATGTCCGATGCCCTGATTCCAGGCGAAAAGCTCGAAAATCTCATCCAGTTCCAAAGACGTCGTGCCCAACGCATAGGATTTGATCAGCTCCCGGGTTGCCTGCCGAAGTCTTCCAGCCCCCACGACATTACTCATGGATAGAAGAAGCTTCATGCGCTGAGGCAGTGCACCCTCTTTTCTGTCCCAGATCATCTGCCAGAAATTCACAGCCGTCTCCGCCATTTCATCACTGATGGCCTTGTAGTTGAGAAGCGTTGTGAGTTTCAGCGGCATATCTGACCCTTCCGGATCGGTCTTCTCTCCTGTTTTCAGTTATTCACTCCTACAGATTTCAAAGAATGCAATGATTTCCTGCAGTTTCCTGCATGACCCTCTTCTTTGAATTTTCCTTGCTCCGATTCCCTAGAGATCTTCCACTTCCATCACCGTCAGATGGTTCTCCTCCACACGGAAACGTATATCTTTCCCGGCGAAGGACAGGCCATAGATGCGGTGCGGGTCCTTCTGGTAGGAAGGTCTCGGATCTTCCGCCAGCACATCTTTCAGCGCTTCCCTTTTATCGGGAGGAATTCTGTCCACAAGCCCTTCTGGAATATCCACAAGAAGTCTCACCTTTTCCACTTCAAAGACCCCGGAAGTGGCCTCGGGATGACTGTCGCCATAAGGAATGTAGGGCTTGATATCCACAATCGGGGTGCCATTCATAAGGTCAGCTCCCTTCACATAAAGAACCGGTCCCAGCTTCTCATCCATCTCTACTCTTTCCAGTTTCACGGAAGATAAGCCCAGATGATTCGGCCGGAAAGGAGAACGTGTGGCGAAGACTCCCATCCTGGTATTTCCACCCAGTCTCGGCGGACGCACTGTGGGAGACCATCCCTTATCCACATTCTCGGAGAACTGCCAGATGAGCCACAGATGGGAATAATTTTCTATGCCCTTCACCGCTGCCTCATTTCTGTATGCCGGTTCAAAAACGATTCTTCCTTCCAGGTTATCCACAAGGCCGCTCTGCCTTGGAATGCCGAACTTCGAGTGAAAATCCGTTTCGATTCTCGCTATGATTTCTATCTCTATGATTTCTTTCTTTTCAATGCTCATCTTTCCTGCCCCTTCCTTCTCAATCTCCCTATTGTGCCAGCTCGTTCATCGTAGTCTGATTCCTGTTTCTGGAAGAACTACGGCTTTATATTCCTCTCCTGTTCACAGAATCTCTCTGAAGAATCTCAGAGCATTCTGGCTGAAGATCTTATCCATGTCTCCTGTACTGAAGCCCCTTCTCTCCAGGGCATCCACCAGCAGATGCATCTTCGAAGCATCCGCAAGGTCCAGCGTCTCTTCGATGCCATCAAAATCGGAACCCAGTGCGATGACATCGATGCCTGCCACCTTCCGGACATGCTCGATATGGTCTGCCACCGTTTCTGCTGCTCCTCTCTGGCGAAGTCTGTCTCGATCTTCATCCAGAAAAGTCAGGCAGTAGTTCATACCCACAATACCCCCTTTTTCCGCCAGTACTTTCAGCATATGGTCCGTAAGGTTTCGTGGATGGCTAGAGAGGCTCCTGGAATCGGAATGACTGGCAAGAAAAGGCTTTCTGGCATGCCTTGCCACATCATAGAAGCCTTCATCAGACAGATGGGAGACATCCACCATGATGCCAAGATTTTCCATCTCGGAGAGAAAGGCGAGTCCCTGCTCTTTCAATCCCCTGAAGGAACCTGTCGCACTCTTCTCGAAATCCGTGGCTGGATATCCGATGGGGTTCTCATAGTTCCAGGTGAGGGTGATCATCCTTACACCCAGCTGATGCATCATCCGGAGCACCGAAAGATCTCCCGCTGTGACACCACCATCTTCGATGGTGAGAAGAGCCGAAATCTTTCCCTCTTCCCTGTTTCTTTCAATGTCCGAAAAACAGTAGACAGGTGCCATGTCCGAAGCATACACCTTCATGATCTCATGAAAAATATCTATTTCCTGCAGGGTCTCAATAAGGGGAGAGGATGGGCTATTCTTAGCATCGGTGAATGCCGCGAAGCACTGAAGAAGGTAGTCTCCTTTCTTCAGCTTGAAAAGGTCCACGTGCAGATCATTTCTTCCGAATGTCTTCTCTATACCACTCTGCCTCGCCTTACTCAGTGCCATGAGCGTATCACAGTGGAGATCCACAACTTTCATCTTCATCCCTTCCTTCCTGCAGCTGTATTATATTTATTATAATCCACTTAAATGAACAAGCACAAATAATCCGTTCTCAAGGCTTGCCCCTCCTTCTGTGTCTTGCAAATGAAATGACAATCATGCGATAATAGGAAAAGTAATGATATTTCTGAGATCTGTCAGAATATCAATTTATGGAAATCAGAATATGAAATCACGACAGCCTACGATGCAGAGTGAAAACACTCTATCCGGAATCAGAATTCATGGAGGTATCAATGTCAAATTCGAGAAAAATAACCTATACAGCCCTGTTTCTGGCCTTCAGCATCCTGCTGCCCCAGATCTTTCATCTGTTCGGAGGAACCGGACCGGTCTTTCTGCCCATGCATATTCCAGTGCTCCTGGCGGGGCTTTATCTGGGTGGCATTCAGGGTGCACTCATCGGTTTTCTGGCACCGATCTTCAGCTCCTTCCTGACAGGCATGCCGGCGATTCCCATACTCTACTTCATGATTGTGGAGGTCACCGTTTATGGGTTTGCAGCAGGATTCTTCTACCAGAAGAAGAAACTGAACATCTATGTGTCCCTGGTGCTGTCCATGATCATGGGTAGAGTATTTCTTGCTCTGACCGTGTACACGCTGCAGCCGGTTCTGGGACTTACGATCTCTCCGTCAGCCTATTTCACCGGAGCTCTCCTTACAGGAATCCCAGGAATGCTGATTCAGCTGCTCTTTATCCCTGTAATGATCCGGCTACTGGAAAAGGCGGGTGAACATATTGTCCGATACAATGCTTAGACTTCTGGAAGAAAAAGAGGCCGCCTGCCTCATCTACAGTGGAGAGACGCTCTTGCATCATTCTCAGAGCATTGGTGTAAAACCGCTGCTGGAGTTCATGGAGAAGTATCCAGAAGGCTATGAAAAAGAGGATCTTCTCCTCATCGACAAGGTCATCGGAAAAGCGGCCCTTCTCCTGTCGGTGCTGCTGAACATGAAAACCATCCATACTCCTGTGGCAAGCAGGGCTGCGGTGGAGGCTGCAAAAGTCCATGGTGTAAAACTTTATGCCGAAACCGTTGTTCCCTACATCCTGAACAGAGAGAAAAACGGCATGTGTCCCCTGGAAAAATCCGTCCTGGATACCACTGATCCGAAGGAGGCACTTCAGAACATAAGAGAAGCCATCAGAATCCTCATGGCCAAAAAAAAAGACCACTAAGGATAACGATCTGTCCTTTTCCGCTCTGGAAGCCGCACCGGACTTTTATCCGTAGAACACGATGCATCTGCAATAGACTGATCTCATAGAGTGAAAAGGAAGAAGCCCATGGAAACTCAGATTCCATGCGCTTCTTCCTTTTGGCTCTATTCTTTATTTGATTCTATACCTTATAAATCGCATCCAGTATGGTCCCATCACGGTATTCACTGACCGCAACAATCTGGTCGCTCTTTTCCCTCTTTTCCGGAATGCCTGTATAGAAGTCCGCAATCTTCTTCAGTTCATGGATCTCCATGATCTTTAGATTGGTTTCCTCTTTCAGTTTATCAATCAGCTCTTTGTGTTTCGGATTGATAGCGATGCCACGTTCTGTGACCAGTACATCCACCGTCTCCCCAGGTGTGGTGACTGTGGTCACTTCATCCACCAGACAGGAGATTCTTGAATTCACAAGTTTTGAAACGATGATGGCAAGCTTCGCTCCAGCTGCAGTATCCGCATGTCCACCAGAACCGCCAAGAATGATGCCATCACTGCCTGTGGTGACATTGACGTTGAAGTCCAGATCGATTTCGCTGGCCCCGAGAATCACCACATCCAGTTTGTTCACTATGTTATCAGGATTGTTGATGTTCGCATAGGTATGCGCACTCATCTTGATGTGGTTCTCGTTGACCTTGATGGATTCCACCGCATCCAGATTGAAGCACTGAACATCATAGAGCTTTTCAAAATATCCTTCCTTCAGGAGATTCACCAGATAGTCCGTGATGCCTCCTGATGCGAAGGATCCCTTAATCTTCTTTTCCTTCATGATCTTCTTGAGCTCATTGGCAACAGCCAGGGAGATTCCTCCTGCACCGGTCTGGAAGCTCATTCCGTTCTCCAGTAATCCGCTGTGCTCTATAAGTTTTGCCGCATCACGGGCGATCTTCAGCCCCACCGGATCTTTGGTGATCTGAGTCGTTCCGCTGACAATTCCCTTGGGATCCCCTATGGAATGGACCTTCACGACATAATCCACCAGATGTCCTGAAATTTCCGGTCTATTCACAGTCTTCGATGTATAATCCGTGATTGCCACAACCTTCTTGGCTGTTTCGGCATCCGCATGAGCATATCCGAGCACACCGCAGGATGCAGGACCTTCAGAGCCAGTAAGGCTTCCATTGGCATCCACTGCCGGTGCGGCTATAAAGGCTACATCCACATTCACTTCACCTTCAATCATGCTTCTTGGTCTACCACCGTGGGTGGTCATATGGCAGATTTCCTTCAGCTTTCCTTTACTGATGGCAACGCCCACTGGTCCGGAAATATAGGAAGCAAGTACTTTCGTCACTGTTTCATCTTCAAACATGGGCACAAGGCATGAATGACAGGGGAAAATCGATGTGGCGGCCACTGTCATATTCTTGATACCTCTTTCATGAAGCTTCTCCATAACCATGGGCAGCACATGGTCTCCGTTTCTCATATGATGATGAAAACTTACGGTCATGCCATCATGAAGATCGAGCTTGTCCAGAACTTCATCCAGATTATCAGAAAAGACAGGTTTTCTGGCAAGATCCTTCTTTGGAGAGACGAATGCATGAGTCTTCACATTTTTGAACGGTCCCTCATAGGGCCTGTCCAGTCCTTCTCTTCCTATTGAATTTCTCATCTGACTAACCCCCATTTCCTGGCAGAATCTACAATCTGCTCCGCACGCTTGATGACGGGCAGATCCACCATCTTCCCTTTATAGCTGAACACACCAAGACCCTTCTTCTCCGCTTCTTCCGCCTCGTTTAGAATGATCTGCGCTTCTTCGATTTCTTCCTGAGTAGGTGAGAAAACCTCATGAATGGTCACAATCTGACGAGGATTGATAGCCAGTCTTCCAGTGAATCCTATGGATTTGGCAAATCTTGTATCGCCTTCCAGGCCTTCCACATCATCAATATCTGTAAAAGGTGTATCCAGTGCATCGATCCTGTAGGCTCTTGCAGCGGTAGCCACCAGATATCTGGCATATTCGATTTCCTTGCTTTCCCTGGTTCTCTTGATGCCCATATCACTGGACAGATCTTCTGCGCCTAAAAGAATCGCATCGATACGATCTGAGGACTCGATGATATTTCGAAGATCGATGAGTCCCATGGCGCTTTCGATGATCAGTAGTAGCTTCGTCTTTTTCCCCGTTTGATGGGCTTCTTCCAGTCTCTCGATTTCCTTCACCATGGTCTGAACCGATTCCACGCTGGCCTTCGGAATGACGATTCCATCTGGCTCTGCAGGAATGATGCTTTCCAGATCTTCCTTCCAGTAGGGAGAATCCAGGGGATTCACTCTCACGGTCACTTCCACTCCTTGCAGGGGCAGAAAAGACAGTGCTTCTCTCACAAGAATTCTCGCCGCATCCTTTTCCTTCAGGGAGACTGCATCCTCCAGGTCAAAGATGATGGAGTCTGCTTCCAGGCAGTCTGCTGAAGTCAGCATTCCCGGGTTGTTGCCAGGCATAAACAGTAAACTTCTTCTACTCATACGCTCTTCTCACCGCCGTTTCCACTCTTGCTCTGATGGTATAGTCGAGAGCCCCACGATCCTCCACGAGAATTCTGCAGTCCTCCACCCCTAATCTCACGAGCGTCTCTCTTATGGTATTTTCAATCTGCTTTCCAAAGGTCTCCATGACCGAACTTTCAATGGAGAGATCAATGCCACCCTCTCCTGGCACAATGCGAACCTGACAGTCATTGGACTGCAGTGTTCCAGCTATGGCTTGTTTTCTTATTTCCATACTTTACCTCACTATCTATACTGAATCATTACTTCTCTGATTACGATTTCATACTACCTCTGAAGAAGGATGAATCATTCCAATTCATCCTCCTGTTCTATTTATATTCTGGCTAGACCCTGTTCCTTCGCTTTTTCAGCAACGGCTTTTGCCACCACTTCAGCAACTCTCGGATCGAAGGCATTTGGAATCACATACTCTTCGCTGAGCTCCTCATCGGATATGAGCGATGCGATACCTTCTGCCGCTGCAAGCTTCATCTCTTCTGTGATCTTACTTGCTCTCACATCCAGTGCTCCACGGAAGAGTCCCGGAAATGCCAGCACATTGTTGACCTGGTTCGGGAAGTCGGAGCGTCCTGTTCCCACGACTCTTGCGCCACCTGCCACTGCATCCTCATAGGTGATTTCGGGCTCCGGATTCGCCATGGCGAAAATGATGGCATCCTTCTTCATGGTGGAGACCATTTCCTTCGTGATGACTTTCGGTGCACTGACACCAATGAAAATATCCGCTCTCATCATGGCTTCCGCCATGGTCAGTCTTTCATTTTCATTATTCGTGATCTCTGCAACTTCCTTTTCCACGAAATTATAGTTTTCCATCTCACTCTTACTAAGAAGTCCCTCTTTATTGAAGGCATAAATGTTCGCAATGCCCAGGTTCTTCATCATCTTGATGACAGAGCTTCCTGCCGCCCCTGTACCGGAAATCACTGCCGTGCAGTTTTCCGCTTTCTTTCCCACAAGCTTCAGTGCATTCATGATTCCTGAAGTGACCACGATGGCCGTGCCATGCTGATCATCATGAAAAACCGGAATGTCCAGCTCTTCAATCAGGGTTCTTTCAATTTCCACACATCTGGGTGCACTGATGTCTTCCAGATTGATTCCGCCGAAGGTCGGTGCGATGCGCTTTATGGTTTCGATGATTTCCTTCGGATCTTTTGTGTCCAGCACAATTGGAATCGCATTGACTCCTGCAAAGCGTTTGAAAAGCGCTGCCTTTCCTTCCATGACAGGAAGGGCGGCCTCAGGACCGATATCTCCCAGTCCCAGGACTGCTGTTCCATCGGATACGACTGCCACAATATTCCCCTTCCATGTGTATTTATATGCTTCATCCTTGTTCTTAGAAATCTCAATACAGGGCTGAGCCACACCTGGTGTGTACGCAATGGAAAGATCTTCCTTATTCTCCAAAGGCGCCTTCAATTCCACACTGATTTTACCTTTCCATTCTTCATGCTTTTTAAGTGCAATTTCATAATAATCTGCCATGGAATCCTCCATTCTTAATACCATTCTTTGCAGACACATTCTGAAATGTGTCGTTAATAGAATATTAACATACATCAGGAACAGTGTAAACGAAGGGAATAACGTTCAACCTTTTTCATCCCTTTTCTGAATGAGTCGACTGTTTCAGCAAGAAGAGCAGAAAGTGTAGGAGATGAATTACAAGAACTGGATGAACCCCTGAAAAGAATCCTCCTGCTCATAGCTCTGAAAAAAATAAGCACTATTGCGGAAGATCTGCTCGCTTCATTCATATGAAAAAGTATCCGGAGTTTCTCGAAAGAAACCCGGATACTTTTTTTTGCATGTCAGTCTATTCTATTTCTACTATTCTAGCCTTCCAGTTCCCTGATACGGTCACGCAGAGCCAGAACCGCTTTCTTGAAGCACTCCATGGGCGGATTGACCACACCTGCACCGATCATACCGATACCAGGCTCCTTATGAGCAATGGCAGTATCGATCAGCGGAAGAACGCCTGTCTCCAGCACCTTTCTGATGTCGATTCCAGTTGGAATCCCCAGGAAGTTCAGAATCGGAATGGTCACATTCGGATTCTCTGTGACTGTGATTTCTCCCATCTTCTTGGTGGTAAGGATGGAGTCGTTGACGGTTCCACCGACCAGAGATACGATGGCTGGTGCAGTGGACATGGCGAATCCGCCAAGACCATAGGTCTCCGTGATGGCGCTGTCTCCGATGTCAAGCCCTGAATCCTCAGCCTTGAATCCTGCGAACAGCGGACCGACAACAACCTGAGCAGGTCCTGTGAACCACTGGTTTCCTTCCAGGCCACTGACTCTCACACCGAACTCATATCCGTTTCGGGCCATGGTCGTTACAACAGAGCTGTATTCCACATTGTGGGCAGCATCCATGGCATTCTTGGCAAGAGCCATCCAGGTAGGACCAGAGAAGTAATCGGAGGAAGCGACAAAGTTGAATACATCCACCTTATCCTGTGTGGAGAAACTTGTCTGGACAAGATAAGGCGTAAGGGCCTGGATCAGAAGGGTCGTTCCCGCCACATTACGATTGTGACATTCATCACCCATATGAAGCGCCTGTGACAGCATGAGTCTCAGATCCAGTTCCCCAGCGATTTCCATCGCTTCCTTCAACATGGGTCCCAGTACATCTCTCATCCATACAAGACGGTCGATGACGCTCTGATCGTTGGCACCCATTCTGAGAATCTTGGAAAGCTGCTCACTGAGATTAGTATAGGAGACATTTCCATAGGTCTTGTTCTCCACAATGTGGACATACATGGAAGGAGAGGTCACTCCGGCCATAGACCCTACTGTTGCATGTTCATGACAAGGCGAGAATTCGATTTCTCCTGAAGCCGCCAGTCTTTCCGCATCTTCAATATCCTTTGCAAGACCTTCAAAGACCAGCGCACCCGTAACCGCACCTCTCATGGCTCCGCACATGTTTTCCCACTTCACAGGGGGGCCTGCGTGGATGATCATGTTCTTCTTCATGCCAGGTATGACATTGATGGCCTGATCAAAACCGATGAGCATCGGTCTTGAATTGATGATCTTTTCCACAACCTCTTTGTTGGCTGCGTCGATCTTTTCTCTGATTCCAGGCGTATCCAGATAATCCAGTGCATCCAGCACTTCCACATCTCCATCGGCAGGCGGAATGAAGTTCACCTGTGAAACCTTCACGCCCTGTTCGGAAAGATCACTCTTGAACATTTCCAGACCGACATTAATCACTTCCAGTTCATTCTTAAAAATCTCATTCATTGTAGCCACTTATTTGTCCTCCTTTGTAATAAATCCTCTGGAAAGAAGACCTGTGTTCTCACTGCTGCTGGAGATGGTCACGCCTTCAGCCATGAGTCTTTCCACCTGGTCATCAAAGACCTGCGGATCACGTTCGGTACCCAGCACGAAGGCCAGTATTTCCAGATGTCTTCCTGCTTCCCTGGCGATTCTCTTCGCTTCAATGATGGCAGGCAGTGTTGCACCTACAGGGTCCATATGCGCGCCATACCCTAAGATCATATCGATGGCTATGACTCCAACCTCAGGATCCTTTGCTTCCTTGATGATTCTGTCCAGTCTCAGGGAAGGATCGATCATAGGATGGGGTCTTCCCTGGGTGAAGCTGTCATCCCCGAAGTCGATGAAGGTGTGGCCCTTGCTCTCTTCCATGTTTCCGATGAGATACTTCGGATCTTTGGCGATGTTGCTGTATATTTCTCCTACCTGTTCCTTCACAAGATAGGCCACTTCGCTGCATATGGTTCCGCCGCAGAACAGTCCACGAACATACTTCTGTTCCGGATTGAGCTTCGCCTTCACTTCTTCGATGAGTTCCAGATTCAGGGAATGCTTGTTGATGCTTTCCTCTGGCACTCCTGAGAGAATCACCGCCTGAAGCGCAGCCCTCTTTGTTGTTTTCGCATAGATGGCTCCTGATGCTTCGATTTCCTTCTGATCTCCACCCAGGAAGCAGATCACGATGGGCTTTTCACTCTTTCTGACTTCTTCATAGATCTTTTCGGCAACTTCCTTTGCAGGTGGCTTGGATACGAGAATGATGATTTTCGTGTCTTCGTCTTCCTGCAGAGCCTTGATGCCGTCCAGCATCATGATTCCGCCCACTTCTTTGGAGAGATCTCTTCCGCCTGTTCCGATGAGCTGTGATACTCCGCCGCCGAAGTCATGGACTCTTACACTGACTTCCTGTGCGCCTGTACCAGATGCCGCCACGATCCCGATGGATCCTCTTCTCACTTCATTGGCGAAACAGAGTCCCTTGCCGTTGAGAATGGCGGTACCACAGTCTGGTCCCATCATCAGCAGGCCCTTTTCGTGCGCTTCCTTCTTCAGCGCGATTTCATCTTCCAGAGATACGTTGTCACTGAACATCATGACATTCAGTCCTTCTCTCAGCGCCTTGCCTGCAACTCTTGCCGCGTAGGCTCCTGGTACAGAAACCACTGCAATCTTCGCGTCCTTATGCTGCTTCACTGCCGCTTCGATGCTGCTGTAGGTGACTTCCTTGTCATCCTCCTGCTGGGTTTTTCTCTCCATCACTTCTTCCACCTGCTGAAGCAGCGCATCCATGTCATATCCTTCCTCACCTTCGATGACGATCATGAGGTCTCCTGGCTTCGCATTGTCCGCTTCCGGCTGTAGAAGTCCGGTATTTTTCAGTACATCCTTGTTCATTGTAGTTCCCATGGCGATGTTCACCTGTTTCACACCTTCTACGCTGTTGGCCTTCGTAGACAGGGTCATAAGGGATACAGAATCAAAATAGGTATTCTTCTTAATAATTGTTCTAATTGCCATTGTTACACTCCTTCTTTCTTGTTTCTATGATTTCAAGCATCATCAGTATGCCTTCAGTAATATCCTGACCTGAACTATGTCCGATCATCAGGATCCGTTCCAATTCCTGCTGAAACTTCTCTTTTTTCAGCAGGGCAGAGGCGAAGTCCGTTATATCCTTGCGTATGAACCCGTCGTAGGCTCTTCTGAGTCCATAGTAGCTGAGCACATTCGTCTGCATGCGAGCATAGTCCACTATCTCTTCAAAGAGGGGTCTGAACTGCTCATAGGGATGATTTTTCCTGTTCAGGATGGTTAGAATCCCCAGGAGAACATCATCTCCACTGGGTGTGAGCCCTGGACCCAGACCCACGAGGGAGTAGGAAGCGGAGAGAATGCCGTCAGTGTTCTCCTCAAGGAAAGCCTGCTTCAGAGAGGAAACTCTCTTCTTGAGCACCCGGTTCATCTCCACCTCATAGGCAGACTGCTCCTTCTCCTTCCTTGTTTCCAGCACAGCTCTGGCCCTTATGAGATTCTCGCTCAGGAAGGGTGAGGGTACATACTCTTCCTGCAGAAGCTCATAGACTGGAACATCTCGAAGGGTAAAACGCACCGGACCCAGGGTCAACCTGTCGGCATCCCCATGCACAGGATCGCCGGGGCGGATCATGAGGGCAGAGAGATTCGCAGCATTCACCTGAAGCGCCATGGGACCTTCATCCATTTCCGCGCTCAGAAGGGTATAGAGAACTTCCTCTTCATCCATGATGTTCACAGCTTTCTGAAACACACTGTGGACTCTGCCCTTGAAGCCGCCTTTCTTAAGCCTCTCATGAAAACCTTCATGAATCCTAAGTCCCGCAAGTTCCATGCTTCCTCTTTCCATCTTTATGATCTCCCCTTCCTCCGTCCTGTCTACATGCATGCCCTTTGCTACACCTGCATCATCTTCTCTTCCACTTTTTTCAGCTCCGCTTCATATACCGGACTGGTCTTCATGGACAATGCCTTTACCAGAAGATTCTTCGCCTCATCCAGCTGATTCATCAGATGGAAGGACTGGGCTTTATGAAACACATACAGTGAATTCACCGGATCCGCCAGAATGGCCTGATCCATGGCCTCTACTGCCTCTTCGTGTCTGCCCAGAGAACGTAGACTGTTTGCCTTGTGGAAATAGTAGTCGTATCTCATGGGGTCTTCCGCAAGAAGCGCATCCATGGCCTCGATGGCCTGATCATGCTTTCCGAGCTCTCTCAGGTAATTTGACATATGGTAACGGTAGAAGAAATCTTTCTCATCCATGCTTATGGCTTTCTCATATTCTTTCAGAGCCTCATCGCTTCGCTTCATGAGCCTTAGAATATTCGCTGTGTAGAAGTAGAATTCAGGTAGATCTCCTTCCTTTTCTGCGCCCGCTCGATACGCTTCCAGCGCTTTTTCATACTCTCCCAGGAGTGTATGCACGTATCCTTTCAGATAGTAGGCTTCCAGGTGATTCTCATCTTTTGAAAGAAGTGCTTCGATCTCCTTCAGCGCTTCCCCGTAGGCTTCCTTATCCATCAGACTTCTGATGGAAAGAATCTCTTCTTCCATTTCTTCTTCTCTTTTCTCAAGAATGGCGAGAATTCTCTTTTCATTTCTTTTCTTCGCCACATCGATGCTGCTGTTCCCATCATGGTCTCTTGTATTGGCGTCTGCTCCGTTCTCCATGAGGCGTCGCACGATATCGCTGTAGAGAAAACTCTCATTCCCAAGGATTACCGCCTCCTGGAGCGCAGACCATCCTAGATCGTTCACATGGTTTACTGGAACTCCTGCTTCGATGGCCACTTCCACGGTCTTCAGGTACCCCTTTTCCGAACTTGGAAGAAGAACCGTTCCGCCGAATCGATTGGCGCTTTTTATATCAGGGCCGAACTCCAGAGCCTTCTTCAGAATTTTGTGGAATCCATTGGCACCGGCACAAAGCCATGGACTGAGCATGGTGTTGTCTCTCACATTGAGATCCGCGCCCTGCTCCATCAGGTATGTGGCCATTTCCAGATTGTTCTTCTGGACAGCGATCATCAGAGGGGTTCTGCCCTGATCGTCCTGCATATCAATGTCTGCTCCTTCAGAAAGCAGTCTTTTTATCTCTTCCAGATTTTCAGCTTCCGCCTGCTTTAGTAATTCTTCTTTCATATACGATGTTCTCCTTTTCAAATACGGAAGGAAAGGAATACACCCTTTTCCTTCCGATTCTTCTGTTTTCTATGATTTATGCTGTCTGGTCAGGCATATTGCTTCCTTCAGCATTGGTTCCTTTTTTGTCCATGAAAAGCTTGTAACCGAAAAGTGTTGCGATGAGCAGGTATCCGATGGTGATCTCCACCTGCTGGCCCAGTCCTACTGAAGCGGAATGAATGACGCCGCTGTAAGTAAGAACTGCCGCCGTGATGGCCGTGATGATGGCCTTTCTTGAGTCGCTTCGGATGGCGAATACCACCATACATCCCCAGACGATACTGGAGATCGGTGCTCCGCTGCCAAGGGCCACCAGGCCTCTATGGTATACACCTGCACTGGTGAATGCTTCCAGACCGACTTCCGCCGCGTTGGTGCCTGCCGCACTCAGGGTATTGTTCAGCAGGGTCAGTGCCCAGTTTGCAATCCATGGGAAAAGGGATACAAATACCACAGGCAGTTCGATTCTAGGTGTTTCGTTGGCTGCCTGCTTGGCAACGACGATTCCGACATAGAAAAGAATTGGGAATACGGCGCTCAGTGGAATGATGCCAAGGAACAGTCCACCCAGTCCCAGGATGCTGATGAAAAATACGGTGATGCCAGTAACCAATGTATAACCGATACCTGCTCCAATGGACTTCCATCCTGGATGTCCGATATAGACCGTTGTAGGGAAAGGACTTCCAAAGAAGCTTCCCACTATGGAAGACAGACCATTGGCAAGCATGATGTTTCTGACATTGTATTCATCTCCCGCTGCAGAAGCGGATTCAATGTTTTCAAGGGTGAAGATGAAGTTTGTCACACCCAGTGGAATGGCAGAGATCAGGAACAGCATGGCTGGTGAAATTCCCTGGAAGAGATCGCCCACCTGCAGAAGCGGAATGGAGAAACCAACCTGCTTCAGGCCTTCTGTAACACCTGCTGGATCCATCTGACCGAATACCCATGCAAGAACCGTACCCATTGCAAGAATGAGGAATCCGGTTGGAATCTTCGGGAATATGGGTTTCTTACCGAACCAGTTGATGAAGATCACTGCGATGACCACGAAGGATACATAAGGTGCTTCGAAGGACTGCAGAATTGGATTCATCGCCAGAAGCAGAAGACCCAGTCCTGAAAGAGCCGATAGAAGAACGCTTCTGGGAATGATTCTTCTCAGCCATTCACCGATGAAGGCTCCGGAAAGTTCGATGGCCGCTTCCAGGAAACACCAGCCTAAGGCTACACGCCATGCATAGTACATGTCACCGGTGGACCTGGAAATGGGCATGATCACCAGGAACACGACGATGAAGATCGATGGTGCACTGGGACCTGAAGGCAGCGCCGTTACATCGGTTCTACCTGTTTTCTTGATGAGGTTCTTCCCTGCATACCAGTAGAAGAATCCTGCCAGTAAAATCGCCAGACCAAATCCTGGTGCGATTCTTGTATAGACAAAGTCAGCAGGCATCCCTACCGCAAAGATAAGCAGCCCCGCCATGGTAAAGAAATTCGTAAGATTGTTTGCCAGAAGTCCGAAGTAAGCACCCCAGTCTCCCTTTTTCCAGCCAATAAGTTGACCCATGATATACCTCCAAAATAAATTATTTATCAGTTCGTTGTCTTGTATGGAAGAAGTTCCTGGGGATCCCGTTCAGATTCTTCCTCCTAACTGGTCTTGTCATGTATCATAATACGCTTTGTAAACAGTTTCATCATTGGATGATATAACCTAATATCGAACTTTTCGATTGTGCAATAGAAACAAATTCATTGTTCTTTTTGTCAATAGTGCCTATAATTGAGTCAAATGAAAAGTGAATCCGACACAATCTGTTTTTATCAGGAAAGGAGTTTACCATGCTCACCATACGTCAGTTTCTGAAACTATCCTCCTTCATCGATCTGAAACTTCTGGCAGGAGAAAAGGGGCTCGACCATATCATCACCAGCGTCAACATCATGGACAATCCTGATGCCCTGGACTGGTTTTCTCCCGGCGAAATGCTTGTGACCTCAGGCTATTTCTTCAAAGACAGCAGAGAAGCCCAGGAAAAAGTCATGAAGCAGCTGAAGAACATCAACTGCCCTGCCCTCTGCATCAAGCCGAAGCGATACTTCGGAGAAATCCCGGAATGCATCCTGAGGCTTGGAGATGAGTATGGGATTCCTGTCATTGAAATCCCCTATGGTCTTTCCTTTGCAAAAATCACCACCATTGTCATGGCGGAAACCCTGGAGAAATATGACATCAATAACAGAAAGTCCCTGGAGATCCATGAGGAATTTCTTAGGATCTCTCTCCATGGAGGCGGACTCAGGAAAATCTGTGAGAGTCTCTCCTCCATGATCGAGAATCCGGTTGTGCTCATGGACAAATACTGGAATGTTCTACATTGGGACCTGCAGGACGACACCCATTACGATTTCGAGAACCTGCTGAAACTGGAAGTTCAGAAATCCTTTGCGGGAGAACCGTTCATAGAGACCCTTCCCCCAGAATTCGAAAGCCTTCAGAAACCGCTTGTGAGAACGCTTATCCTTGAAGAACAGGAGATTCCCTTCGTACTGATGCCTGTATCCATCGGCGCAGTGCATCATGGCTATATCATGGTTCTGAATACCCAGAAGGATCTGAGCGATATCGACTATATCGCACTGGAAAATGCGGCCATGTCCTTTGCTCTGGAGCGAATCCGAAACAATGAGCTCATGAGGACAAAGAACAGAATTCGAAGAGACTTTTTCGATGATCTTCTTTCCGGCAAGATCAGAGACACCGAAAATCTGCAGTATCTCTGTGAGATTCATGGCCTGAACCCAGCTCTTTCCTACACGCCCATGATTCTGGATCTGGAGATCTTCTCCTCTTCTTCAACAGACAGCCTCATCGACAAGAAAAGCTTTGAAGATGAGAAGATCAAGGATACCCTCCGATATCTGGATCACTACAAAAGTGATGGGAATTTTGTTCTCCATGGTTTCAGTCAGAACACCCAGATCATTCTTTTTCTGGGAACAAATCCCAAAGAGTTCCTATCCATCCAGGAGATGAAGGCCATTGCAGAAGAAGTCCTCAGAAAAACTGAAGAAAACATTCCCCAGATCAGCATAAAAATGGGCATCGGAAAAACCTCCAAGTCACTTCTGGATCTCCATAAATCCTTCAGAGAGGCCCAGGAAGCTCTCCGACTGATCCATATGACCCCTTCTGAGAAGAAAATCTATCATTTCGACGATTTCCTGGTTCACCATTTCCTGGAAGAGAACATCAATGAACTCAAAATGAGACATTTCTTCGAAAGCACTTTAGGCCCCATCCACGACTACGACCTGAAGTACAACAGCGAACTTCTTCCTACTCTGGAAACCTGGATCGCCAATCACTTCAATATCGCCGAAACGGCTCGCTCCCTTTTCACCCATAGGAATACCATCCTCTACCGTATCGATCGAATCAGCACAATCCTTCAGTCCGATCTGAAGGAGTCCGATGAGATTCTGAAATATCAGCTGGCATTGAAGATCTACAGACTGCTGGATCTCTGATTTCTTAAGAAAATTCTTCATAACCACAAGAAAGGTCAGGAGATGCATTGCTCCTGACCTTTCTTCTCTTCTGATCTCTCAGTATACGCTTAATACTTGACCAGTCTAGTACCGGTTTCGCCTTTCACAGCCCGCTTCAATTCATCCATGGATGTAATGAGTGCACTTCCGCCTGTGGTTTCCACAAAGGATAGCGCAGCATCAATCTTCGGCCCCATGCTTCCAGCCGGGAACTGACCATCGGCCATGTGTTTCCTTGCTGTTTCCACATCCATCACATCCAGGTTCTCCTGGTTCGGCTTGCCGAAATTGATGGATACCTTTTCCACACCCGTGAGGATGATGAGAAGGTCCGCATCGATTTCCAGTGCCAGGAGCGCCGATGCATAATCCTTGTCGATGACCGCTTCCACCCCATGATAGAGGCCTTCCTCACCTCTGGCAACTGGAATGCCGCCGCCGCCGGCTGCTATGACGATGTACCCTGAAGAAGCCAGGTCTCTGATGGCTTTCTTTTCGATGATTTCCATAGGCCTTGGTGAAGCAACCACTCGGCGATATCCTCTTCCACTGTCTTCCTTCATTATATAGCCCTTCTGAGCCATGAGCTGCTCCGCTTCCTCTTTGCTGAAGAAAGGCCCAACTGGTTTGGTCGGATTCAGAAACGCTCCATCGGCCTCACTGACTTCCACCTGGGTGACAAGAGATACGATTTCCTTCTCCATCTTCCTTTCCTTCAGTCTGTTGGACAGACTCTGCTTGATGATGTATCCGAGAAGCCCCTGGGTTTCTGCGCCATAAGCATCCATCTGATAGGCAGGCACCTTGTCCTTGGCCACTTCGCCCTTTATGATGGAGTTTCCGACATGAGGACCGTTTCCATGGGTCAGCACCACATTGTATCCTTCTTCGAGAAGATCGATGATATGGTCACAGCTACTCATGACATTATCAAACTGCTCCTCCAGAGTCCCCTTCTGTCCTTCCTTTATGATGGCGTTTCCACCAATTGCTATCACTGCTGTTTTCATTTCTATTCCTTCCTTTCCAATCTGAAATCCTTTTCTTATGAACCACTTTATCATGGATAGGACCAGCAATACATCCGTAAAGTATCTAAAATTCAATCTGTTTCTTTGTGCATAGTAAACAAAGCGATCTTTAAAATCAAATGAACTTTTCTTACCACTCTCTCCTCTCCAGGATCAAAACACGAACATTAAAATATTTTTATAAGAAAATGTTTGACCTGCACCGTATCATTTGGTATTATTAACACATGAATTGAATAATGAAAACAGCTCATATAATGTCCGATAATGTGGTTCGACAGTCTCTACAGGATGACCGTAAAATATCCTACTATGAGTGAAAGTGTATCTAGGGTTCCGTTCTCTTTTAAAAGAGAAGCTGGACCGAGCGATACAGACATTGACTTCAATGTCACACCGATGGGAGAAAAGCCCGGACGGATAGGTTTCACTTGTAACACAGGCCTATCCTTCCGAGCTTTATTTTTTTTGAACCAGCGAAATTATATATGTGTTTAGATTTTTCCAGTTATAAGAGTGTTTTTCAGACTTCAACCAAATCAAAGCAAAATCAGGAGGCAAACAATGAACGATTTCTTTAAGTTAAAGGAACACAACACCACAGTCAGAACTGAAGTAATTGCCGGTATCACCACTTTCGTCACCATGGCCTACATTCTGGTCGTGAATCCCATCTACCTTGCTGAAGCAGGCATGGATTTCAACGCCGTATTCATGGCAACCTGTATCTCTGCAGCAATCGGTACGCTGATCATGGGTCTTTATGCGAAACTTCCTTTCGCACAGGCACCGGGTATGGGACTGAACGCATTCTTCGCCTACACCGTGGTCCTGACCCTGGGTTACACCTGGGAAGCAGCTCTTGCTGCCGTATTCATTTCCGGACTTTTCTTCATTCTATTGACCGTCACAGGTTTCAGAGAAACCATCGTGGAAGCCATTCCGAACTCCTTAAAGCACGCCATCGGCGCCGGAATCGGTCTCTTCATCGCCTTCATCGGTTTCCAGAACTCCGGAATCGTCGTGGACTCCCCAGCAACCTTAATCACCCTTGGTGATTTCACACAGCCAACGGTTCTTCTTGCTGTCATCGGTCTTGTGATCACAGCTGTTCTTATGTCCAGAAAAGTAAGAGGCGGACTGCTTCTTGGTATCATCATCACCACACTCATCGGTATTCCCATGGGCGTCACCGATACCACATGGAACGCATTCTCCCTGAATATCATGCCTACCTTCGGTAAAGCACTCAACCCAGGTTTTTCAGACCTCTTAAGCATGGGCGGCGGCTTCGTCGCAGTAGCCAGCAGCATCTTTGTGGTCGTATTATCCTTTGTACTTGTAGATATGTTTGATACCATCGGAACCCTCATCGGAACCGGCGCAAAAGCGGGTATGCTGGATGAAAACGGAAAGCTTCCGAACATGAACAAAGCGCTCATGGCTGACGCCGTAGCAACTGCAGCTGGTGCTCTTCTTGGAACATCCACTGTCACAACCTACGTGGAATCCGCAGCCGGTGTTTCAGAAGGTGGTAAGACTGGTCTAACAGCCGTAACCACAGGAGTCCTGTTCCTTCTGGCCATCTTCCTTGCTCCATTTGCACTGATGGTACCAGGACAGGCAACTGCTCCAGCACTGATCATCGTGGGCGTTCTCATGATGACCACCATCAAAAACATCAACTTTGATGATTTCGAAGAATCCCTTCCAGCATTCTTTACCCTGGCTGTCATGGCATTCACCTACAGCATCTCCAACGGTATCGGTGCGGGACTCATCTTCTATCCCATCACAAAGCTTGCGGCAGGAAAGCCCAAGGAGATTCATCCTCTGGTCTACTTCCTGGCCATCGTATTCGTCCTGAAGCTGGCATTCCTGCCTAGATAGGGATCAAAAACTTCATTATTTCATAGCCCTTCAACAAGAAAAATCAGATCAGCGCCTCCCCATGGCGCCGATCTGATTTTTACTTTGCTGACCTATCTGTTTCTTGACTCCACATAGGATCTGATCTCTACTTCGCTGAGCTCCTTATAGTTTTCCCGGAGCCCTTCCATGAGCACATCCTTATACCTTTCTCCAGGTTCATTCTTCTCAAGGACCCTTCTGTTTGTCACGGTCAACACCGGATAACCGTCCATGGTGCCGAGTTCCGCTTTATGATCATACCAGCTTTTCCCCGATACAGGCATCTGTCCACCATTCTCTTCTTTCCAGAGATGATCCAGCTGCTCTTCTGTGATGAGATAAGCCACGCCATAGGCTTTACCAGGTTTTGTCACATCCAGAAAGGAGACGCCTCCATGTTCCCAGGCTCCTGATTCCTTGGCGTAGTACATGTCGTGCTCAAACACATAGGCTTTCTTCGCTCTTGGACTGGAGGTGTCCCCACAGGGCTTCTGATTTCTGCCTTTTCCTCTGAAGCTGCCGCCATGGATATAGTGCAGGAACCTTTCCTCCAGCATATTGGAACCATAGGCCGCGTACCAGACAAGGTTCTTCTATTTCCTTTCTTTACCATAGGGCTGTTCCTCATAAGGAATCTGATTCTCTCCCTTCACCTCATGAAGATACCTGTAGGTACCCACATGCTGCATTTCCTTTCCATCCATTTCCACCTTGACCTCCTCATAGGCATATATTTCACCTTCTCCCTCCAGAACATGAAGGCGCTGAGGGGTTTCCCGATCTACTGCATAAACTTCACCTGATGCCCGGGTAGCTTCCAAGATCATAGAGCCCGTATCCACTTAGCTCCGCTTCCCCCAGATACTTCGCGTCCTGAAGATAGGATGCATGGTTCCTGCTTCCTCGAAGCGGCGTTCTTTTGCCGACCCATAACTTATTCGATAATCCTTCCATGCTGAGCACTTCAAACTGAATCTCTTAGCCAGATCCATCTGCCATTTAAAGGAACGGGAACACTCTTTCCCCAAACTTCTTCGGGGTAGAGATGTTTATAAACAAAAAGCACCCTTCGAGGAGGATGCTTTTTATTTATAAACTTGCCTTCTATGACCGATGTTCACAATTACAATCGTAATATTCGCATCTTGAATATCTGCAATAATACGATATTCTCCTACTCTGTATCTCCAATATTCCTTCAGATTTCCCTTTAATGGTTTCCCGTTAGTTCTTGGATTGGTTGTATTCACGAGATTATTTTCAATCCAGCTATAGATTAATTTAATTTGCCCTTTATCTAGTTTTCTAAGGCTCTTTACAGCCTCCTTTGAGTAAATAACTTCATATCCCATATTACAACTCTAACATCTTATTCACTTCGCTATGGGTATAGGTTTTCAAAGTATTGTCTGCAATGCTCTTCTCATATTCCAGAATTGATTTCAGATCAAAATCATGTTCTATTTTTTCTTCAAGCGCTTTTTTAAGTAAAGTAGATAATGGCACTCCTGTCAATTTTGCATATTCAGTAAATACAGATTGCTCTTCCTTGTTCATTCTAACTGATACAGTACTCATTTAATCACTTCCTTTCGTAAATCAATTGTAACACATTGTACTACAATTTGCAAAGCCTGAAACACAATAATATCGCATAATACCGCTTTGAAAAAACAGATACTAGATAGGGTACTCCAATACAAAGAGAGTCCTTGCTTCTCTACTTTTATAGTTTGACCGCAGCATTTCAAGAAGATTGGAGACGGCCTCCCTGGCATAGGAGCTTCTTGGAAAGTAACTTCTTAAGAGCGCCTGGGACAGGAATCTTTCAATGGCTTCATTAACAGTTGATTCAGGCATCGTTATCCTCCTTGGCTTTCATTCTGGTAGCATAAAAGCCGCCACTCCAAAAGAGAAGGACGGCTTCAGATTATTATTCTTTTAAAGACCTCACGGACTTCTTCTCACATGCAATGTGACCGATCAGCCCAGCTCCAGGGCCACACGCTTCAGATCCTCAATGATGGTGATGAACTGTGGACACTGTGGTTCACAGGCTCCACATTCCTGGCACATGTCTGCTCGTTTGGATGCATCCATAAGCTGGTACTTTTCTTTAGCTCCGGCCAGGTCCTCATAGATGGCACCATGATTCCAGAGCTTGAAGTTCCCTGGAATGTTCACGCCGAAGGGACAGGGCATGCAGTATCCGCAGGCGGTGCATTCATTTTTCTGCCTGCTCCTGTAGATTTTCGTGACCTTTTCCACGGCCTCCATCTCATCTGGAGACATAACCTTATAGTTCCCGAAGGTCTGAAGGTTGTCCTCCAGCTGACTCCTCTCCGTCATACCTGAGAGAATGACCTTGACGTTGGGCAGCGCAGCCACATAGCGGAACGCCCAGGAAGCCACGGATCTTTCCGGACTCACTTCATGGAAGATGTCCTCCATGACAGAAGGAAGCTTTGCCAGAGCTCCGCCCTTCACAGGTTCCATGATGACCACAGGAATACCCAGCTTCTCAGTGAGCTCATATCCCTTCATGCCCTGCTGAATCACCGTATCCACATAATTCAGCTGAATCTGGCAGAAGTCCCAGTCTCTGTAGGTGAGAATCTCCTCAAACACAGGGTATTCATCATGGAAGGAGAATCCGATGTACTTGATTTTTCCTTCCTCCCGCAGCTTTTCCACTTCACGGATCATATCCAGTCTCTTGATGTCTTCCCATCTTTCCTTGTTCAGCGCATGAAGAAGATAGAAATCCACATGGTCTGTCTGAAGTCTTCGCAGCTGCTCCTCAAAGTATTTCCGGACATCTGAAGTCTCCTTCACCATCCAGACTGGAAGCTTTGTGGCCAGGTAGTAGCTGTCCCTGTCATATTTTGATAGTGCCTTTCCCACAAAGGTCTCGCTCTGCTGATCATGATAAGGATAGGCTGTGTCGATGTAGGTGACGCCATTTTCAATGGCGTGGTCCAGAAGCGCCTGGGCCTTCTCCTCGTCTATGGTCTTATCTTCTCTCACTGGAAACCGCATACACCCGTATCCCAGCAGTGAAGGTGAAACACCCAGTTTTTCAAATTTTCTTTTTTCCATACTATACCCCCTGATTCGCTTAGAGACTGTTCCCCTTGCCATCCTGCAATCGGTCTTTTCCTCTGATGCATGATGACTTTTTAGCAAAAATATTTCTTTTCCTATAGGTATTTTACCATATCCGATTGCAACTTTAGCCAAGCATGTCAAATTGGTCCCGATTTTCCTTTCATTCCACTGATCTGCACATTCTGTTCATTATAATCACAATAATCAGAGGCATGGAAAAGGACACCGCTTCCGCGATGTCCTCCTCTATGAATTCATTGCCCTATCAGCTCTTTCCTGAAAACTCATTACTGCACTTGGGACAGGTGATTCTTACCTTCCCCTTCCCTCTAGGAATTCTCACCTTCTGGCTGCACTGAGGGCAGCTGTAGAATCTGTAGATCTTTCTCTCTCTGAATCCCGTGAGCAAACTGCTCCATCTGCCCATGACTTTATATCTGAGCTTGAGATACTTCTGGTTCTGCGTGGAACACTTGTAGAAGTTTCTAGACAGAAGCCTCGCATAGGCAAATCCGATGAAGACAATGCTTAATAGGTTCAGAAGTCCATTTCCCGTGATTCCGCCCAGAAAAATCATCCCGATGCTTAAAAACATTAGAAACCTCGATAGTTCATCCACACCATAGCGACCCTGCATAAATCTTCTAACTTTCTCCATCATCTTTCATCCGCTCCCTGAAATTCTATATTTCTTCTATTTACCTGTTTCCTGTTTTCTTTCAACAGTAGACATCATAGTCCTTCAAGCATAAAAGTTTCTTTAGTAGAAAGTTCTTCCTTTCCGATTCTTTTCCATTCTTCTTGATTTTCATATAGCAATACCTAATAATGTTACTATATGAAATAAACCTTTTACCATGAGAGGAGATGAAGTCCATGAATAGAGAGAAAACACCTACAGGAAGCGCCTCTGATGCTTCAGCATCAAAATCATACACCAATGGAGATTTCCTGAGATATGCCCTGAGAATCCTGCCCGCCGCTTATCTGATCGGGATTCTGGGCACGCTGCTCTTTCTTCTGAGAGGGTTCTATCTATGAGAGCAAAATGGATGAACAGAAAACTGCCAAAAGGGAATCTGATCTTCCTCCTTTCCTCACTGACGATTCTATCCCTGCTTCTGGGCTTCATCACCACCTTAAGCATCCTCATCCATCTCGGCCTTTATGTGCATACGAATATCTTCGGGGAATCCATGCATGAAGCCGTCACTGAGGACTCAAGGATTCTCTACATCGACCCGGAGTTCAAGGAAATCAGGCGTGGAGACATCGTCAGCGCTGAGGTCACCTACCAGGGAATCCCTGTGGAAGATTCCGGTGAACCTCTCATCATCGTGAAGCGGATCATTGGACTCCCTGGAGAGACCATCCGCATAGATGGAGATCAGGTATACATCAACCATGAACTTCTCAGTGAACCCTATGCCTATTACAGCGGACCCGGGGAAGACGATCTTCTCATGACCCTGGGTGAAGAGGAATATTTTCTCATGGGCGACAACAGGCTGGACAGCTCCGATTCCCGCGCGTGGGGCCCCTTCCATATAGAGCACATTCAATCTGTGGCCCTGGCCGTAAACTGAACCTGAACTAGAAGAGCTGCAGATGAAGATTCAATAATCCATTTGCAGCTCTTGTCTATATACAGCCGATTCCAGACTGTATGAAGTATTCATTTTTCAACTGTTATATTATTGAAACCATGCTGTAACTATCCGAATTTCTTTTCAAGGGATTTCCATGAAGAATACGCTATGAACACACCATACACTGGAGCCACGATTCCGATGAAAATCAGTCTGTTTCGAAACGCTTCAGACTGGAAATAATACGCTGAAAACCCATGGTTAACAAGCGGTGAAATGAAGCCCAATGCGATGAAGAAAGTCAGACCTTGCGTCAGTAATCCGTTTTGAATCAGATAGGATTTCATTCCTTTGGGTCTGACTTTTTCCCATATTTTCTTGTTTCTTTCCTCAAACATAGTTGCTGCCCTCCATAACTTTATTCTACGCCTTTGATTATGCTGTCTTATCCTTTTAGTGTACAGCTGCAGAGAAAGCGAGGCTATAATTCTGGAGCGTCTCCTCATCCACCGGGAAAAGCACGCCCGCCATTTCCTCATATCCCTCATAGGAAACCTCAACATCTAGTTCCACACCTCGATGGGTCTCACTGAATCCCGTGAATCCATTCTCAAGGTTTTGCAGGCTGAATTCATGGATCGGCTGCGAGAAGACTGTCGTCTCCTTCTGAGCTCCTGCCAGAGCATAATAGGTCAGAATCATCTCTTCACGATTGCTTGCCAGAGGCATCTTCTTGTTTCTTATCGTCACATCGAAAGACACACTTTTAATGATCTTATCCGAAAGTTCGAATCTGAATAGGGGCTTTTCAAAATGTGCAATATCCACATAGAAAACCTGATCATTTCGCGTACTGATCCACTCTCCGAATCTGTTCAGCTCATAATCATCCTTTCCGACTTCAAGCACTTTCTCATAATGCTTGTAATTCTCCACAAACTCTTCTATGGTCAGCTCCCCTCTATTCGGTGGCAGCATCTCCAAATCTATAAGGAACACATTCGAAGCGATCACGACAATCACAGCACCGATGAAAAGAGCATTCCGATAGACCTTTTCATCTTTCATGGTGTAGGCGATCTCCTCATCCCAAGGAAGAGTCTCCTTCTCTTCAAGGATTTTTGCGCTCTTGTAATGGCGTATGATGTTATAGATTGGAATCTGAAACCCCATTCCATAGCGGATGACACCGAAGGTTCTTCGAAATCCCTCTGCATAAGAAAGTCTCATTCCTTCGGGATTTCTCACTATTAGTCCCAGAAGTGCCTTCCCAGGTGTTGTGCCAAATTTCATCAGTAGAAGTGGTTCCATAAGCAGCATGAATAATATAACCACCCCAGTGAACAGTAAATTTTCCACTGCATTTCTGTTTGATGTAATCATGTTAAAAATGAACACCAGAACAGAATCCAGTAAGAAGCCATAGATGGATAAATCCAATATTCTAGCCAATAATCTTCTCACGGGACTGTATACCTGAGGAAGTTTATCCTTTTTAACTGAGAAGTAATCCGTTTTTGAAAGACAAGATTTTTCATCCAGCTGATCCAGATACTTTTTCGCATCCAGATGCAGAACGCTGCTTTCTTCATTTTTCATGAGTCTACAGATTTCCTGAGCATAATTCACATCTTCTTTTTCATCTTCCAGGACATGAATCTGATTATCCAGAAGGTCAGTAAGAGATATTTCCCCCTCCATCAGCCCCCTGATCTGATCCAGTGGTACATGAATACTTCTCAGAAGCTTGATTCTCAGAAGAGTTTCCAGATCCTCCTCTGAAAATTCCCGGTATCCGTTATCCTGTCTCAAAGGACTGATTAAGCCTTCTCTTTCATAGAACCGGATATTGGTTCGGTCCATTCCAGTCCTGATTTCAATTTCTCTGATCTTCACTGAAGCCATCCCCCCCTAGTTATGTCTCAATTCTAAACTACGCACAAGGTGCACAGTCAAGGATTTCACTGAAAAACATCAATTTTACTTCAGTTATTCTGATTCATCATCACATAATGTGTCCTCCAACCTGTTTTTACTTCAAAACGCTTTCACATATGCTTCAGTCTGACCATCCACTCTGACCTGGATCGAATCGAAAGAAGAATCCACTGGAATCCTATATACAGCTTCTTCGGGATCGGACTGCATTAATTCCTTTTCTTATGATCTTTCTGCTGAAGATAGGCACCAGCAAAGAGTAAAACACTAAGCACACCAAAAAGAATCCGGCCAATGATATCTTTGCTCTGCCAGGGTAGAAGCGCAGATAACAGAGCGATCACACCACCTGCCAGTAAAATGTTTCTTGAAACGTCTGATCTTTTCATATGTACCTCCTTGATTTATTATATGCATCTAAATCTATCATAAAACAATAGCATAAGAATTTATACTGAATATTCAAAACGTTATTATTCTATGCAGTTTTGTATTCTATATTTCAACTCTTCATCCTATAAACAAAGTTATACTAATGGCAGAAGTTGTATGAGCGTATCATTTTCATATCTTGAACTTTGTCTTTTTCCTTCGTATAGGATGCCACTGATACGAACGAAAAAGACAGTATTAGAATCAGGTGCTGCGCTCCTAGCTGAAGAGAAGACACTGCATGGTGGTAGCGCTGAAAAATGGAATCCCTGCCTGATTTTAGCTATACTAAAAGAAAACATGAAACGCCACGGAGGTGCATGATGTCACAAAAAGACTCCTTCAAGAAAGATGCTGATTCTTTAGACGAGACAGATGAAGAGCTGGCATTGTATTTACAGAAAAATGATCACTACAAGAAAATGATACTAGGCACCATTATCATCTTATGGATAATCAACAGTGCTGTTTCTTTCATGGTTAGCACCTATCACGGAACTGCCGTGGGAACGCTATTATTTATATCCGGTTTTTACCTTTGGGGATGGATGGATGCGCGTAAAGAGCTGAAAATGAGAAACACTGAATTTTCAATTCCTAAACGGTTAACGATTTTTGTAGGAGTAATACTCATCCTTTCGCTTACATACATCTTTTGGACCTTCATATTCTCCTTCTTGTAATTTTAGAAATGAATACGATCAGATCAGACCGAATAAAACAGTGCACCGGATTTCTCCTTTCATACTACTTGAAAGGGCAATCCGGTGCATCCTTCTATTTTATTTCTACATCTTTCTCCATCCCTCATCCTGAGGATTCTCCATGAAGACTTTCAGTTTTTCTCTGTCCTTCTCCGTGATGTAGTCCATGGTAAGCGCCGTATCCAGAAGCTCGCTGTAGGTGGTGAGGGCATGAAGCTTCACCTCTTTTTCCTTCATGGCTCGATTCGCTTTTTCCATACCGTAGGTGAAGATGGAGACCATACCAAGCACATCGCATCCGGCTTCTCGCAGGGCTTCCACCACCTCGATGGAGGAGCCTCCTGTGGAGATCAGATCCTCTATGACCACCACCTTCATGCCTTCCTGAATCTTTCCTTCAATCTGATTCTTTCTTCCATGATCCTTGGCTTTTCCTCTGACAAAGCCTGAGGGCTTCTCCATGAGATAGGCCAGTACCGATGCATGAGGAATGCCTGCTGCGGCAGTGCCCATGATGCACTCGGCATCGGGAAACTCCTTCTCCACCACTTCTCGCATGGCTTCCATGACCACGCCCCATTCTTTCCTGTAGGAAAGAAGCAGCCGGTTGTCACAGTAGATGGGGGAGATGATTCCGGAAGCCCAGGTGAAGGGCTCTGAGGGAGAAAGACTCACGGCTCTGATCTTCAGTAGAATCTCTGCTATTTCTCTCATATTCTTTCTCCTCCCATGAATTCCGCTCTGATTTTCAGGTAAGCTGCATAAGGATTCTCTGCCTTAGTGATGGGTCTGCCCACCACGATGTAGTCTGACCCCAGCTCTCTTGCCATGGCCGGTGTCACCACTCTCTTCTGATCTCCCGAGGCGCTCTCCTTGGGGCGGATGCCTGGCGTGATGGTCAGAAAATCTTCGCCCAGAGCCTTTTTCAGCTTCGGCACCTCCAGGGCGGAGCAGACTACACCCTGAAGTCCTGATTTCTTTGTCAGACTGGCAAGAGAAAGCACTTCCTCCTCCAGGGAAAGCGATACATGAAGTTCGCTCTTCAGCGTTTTCTCATCCATGCTGGTCAGTACCGTTACCGCAATCAGAAGCGGCTTCTTCTCTCTGCCTTCCAGCTCCTTCATGGCGCCGCGCATCATCTCGCCTCCACCCATGGCATGAAGATTCAGCATATCCGCATCCAGTCCTGCGGCGCTTCTCACAGCACCCTGGACCGTATTGGGAATATCATGGAACTTCAGATCCAGAAACACCTTATGGCCAAGAGCTTTGATCTCTCTCACAATGGAGGGACCTTCCGCATAGAACAGCTCCTTCCCCACCTTCACATATACGGGTTCCTGGAATCTGTCCAGAAAGGTCAGCACCTCCTCTCTGTTTCTGAAATCCAGGGCTATGATCACATCTTTCATATTTTTCTCCTTTTCTCTATCTGTGTGCGTATCCGACAGCGTCCTTCACATGACTGAATCCATATTCTTTAAGCAGCTCTGGCAGACCCTCTATGATCTGCGGGCAGGCGTAGGGATTGACGAAATTCTCTGTGCCCACCGCCACGGCGCTGGCGCCCGCATAGAAGAACTCCAGGGCATCCTCTGCCGTTGAAATCCCGCCCATGCCGATGATGGGGATCTTCACCGCCTTGTAGACCTCATAGACCATCCTGACGGCCACAGGTTTAATGGCAGGCCCGGAGAGGCCCCCGGTTCCATTGGCAAGGACAGCTCTTCCGGTCTGAAGATCCAGCCGCATGCCCACCAGCGTATTGATCATGGTGATGCCGTCGGCGCCACCCGCCTCCACCGCTTTTGCCATGGCGGTGATGTCCGTCACATTGGGGCTGAGCTTCATGTAGACCGGCTTCTTCGAGACCGCCTTGATCTTCTTCGTCAGAGCATAGGCCACCTCCGGATCCTGACCGAAGAGGATGCCTCCTTCCTTCACATTAGGACAAGAGATGTTGATCTCCAGCGCCGCCACATTCTGCGACTGCGAAATCTTCTCCGCCACCCGGACATATTCCTCTTCCGTATATCCTGCCACATTGGCGATGATGGGCACCGGATACTGTTCCAGCCATGCAAGCTCCCGTCTTACTCCTTCCAGGCCCGGATTCTGAAGCCCGATGGCGTTCAGCATCCCCGCCGGCGTTTCCGCAAGTCTCGGCATATTGTTTCCGCGTCTGGGCGCCTCCGTCACCGCCTTCACCATGATGGCGCCTAGAAGGCCCAGATCATAATACTCTGCGAATTCTCTTCCGAATCCGAAGCAGCCTGAAGCCGGCATCACAGGATTCTTGAGATTCAGTCCAGGGAGATTCACCGCCAGCATATCCTTATTCATAAACCACCTCGCCCAGCCTGAATACAGGTCCGTCCTTGCATACCCGCTTCAGTCCATCTTTCGTTTCCGTCATGCATCCGTAGCAGGCGCCGATGCCGCAGGCCATCCGCTCCTCAAAGGAGAGATAGCCTTTCTTCTTATCCTGATAGGCTTCATCCAGGCTTCTCAGCATGGCTCTGGGACCACAGGCGTAGAGGGTATCAAAATCCTCCCCCATCTCTCGTATGGCATCGGTGACATATCCTTCTACTCCTACAGAACCGTCCTCCGTGGCGATCAGCACCTTTCCCAGCTTCAGAAAATCCTTCTGGCAGAAGACACTGGCTTCATCTCGAAAACCCAGCACCGTCACAATCTCCACCCCATTCTCCCTGAGCCTTTTTCCCAGCTCATAAAGTGGAGGCACACCGACGCCCCCGCCTGCAAGAAGCACCTTCCGGCTTTCATCCTGCACAGGAAACCCTGTGCCCAGAGGTCCCAGCACGTCCAGATGCTCCCCTTCCTTCAGGAAGCTCATCAGCTCGGTGCCTCTCCCCAGCACCTTGTAGATGATGGTCAGAGTCTTCTCCTTCTCATCGGCATCGAAGATGGAGATGGGGCGTCTCAGCAGAGGCTCCATCCCTTTGCCCACTCTGATGTTGAGAAAGGTTCCGGGAGAGAGGGTCTTGAAGTCCACTTCCTCCGCCGAAAGCTTCATGCGAAACACTTTCTTGGCAATGGATTCATTGGTCAGGATCTTCATCTTCATCACTTTACTCATTGAATTCCTCCTAATAGGCTTCCACAGATAAGTTCATGGATTCCAGTACATTTAAAATGGCTGCTGCCGTATCCAGCGACGTCAGGCAGGGGATGTTGCTTTCCACGGATTCTCTTCGGATGAGAAAGCCGTCGGAGATGAAATCTCTTTTTGCCATAGAGAAGGTGTTCACCACAAACTGCACTTTCCTTCCTCTTATGACATCCAGTACCGTTTCCTCTCCTTCCCCGATCTTTTCGACCCCCTGGGCTTTGAGGCCATGCTCTTCAAGAAATCTTCTGGTGCCCTCCGTGGCCACCAGGCCGTAGCCGATGTCACTGAAGCGCCTCGCAAGAGACAGAGCTTCCTCCTTGTCCCGGTCTCCGATGGTGAAGAGCACCTTTCCGTATGCTCGCATCTCGAACCCTGCAGCGATCATGGCCTTATAGAGCGCTTTGTGGAGAGACCCATCTCTTCCGATGACTTCTCCCGTGGATTTCATTTCCGGTCCCAGGGCAATGTCCACCTTTCTCAGCTTTCCGAAGGAGAACACCGGCATCTTCACGGCATACTGCTTCTCTTCCGGCAGAAGGCCCAGCGGAATGTTCTGCTCTGTAAGGCTTACCCCAAGGATGGCCTGAGTGGCGATATCCGCCATGGGCATCCCGGTGATCTTGCTGAGAAAAGGCACCGTTCTGGAGCTTCTTGGATTCACTTCCAGCACAAAGACCTTGCCGCTCTGGTCCACCACAAACTGGATGTTGTAGAGACCCACGATGTCAAGCCCTCTTCCGATCCGCTCCGTGTAGTCCACGATGATGTTTCTCGTTTCTTCGGACAGGGAGATGGGCGGATACACTGCCATGGAATCTCCCGAGTGGACCCCCGCACGCTCGATATGCTCCATGATGCCTGGTATCATGATGTTTTTCCCATCGGATATCGCATCCACTTCGCATTCCACTCCGGTGAGGTATTTGTCCACAAGAATTCCTTCCGTCTTTGTCTCTTCCGGCAGCTTGTTCATGTAGAGCGTAAGCTCCTCCTCCCTATGGATGATTTCCATGTTTCTTCCGCCCAGTACATAGGAGGGGCGAAGAAGAACCGGATACCCTATTTCTTCCGCAGTGCTTCTGGCATCCTTATTGTCATGCACCACGCTTCCTTCCGGCATGGGGATGAAGAGTTCTTTCAGCTTCTTCTCGAAGAGATCCCGGTCTTCTGCAAGGTCGATGCTTTGAAGGCTCGTGCCCAGAATTCTTACCCCTCTTCTCTCCAGACCTTCAGCCAGATTGATGGCGGTCTGACCGCCGAACTGGACGATGACGCCCATGGGCTTCTCCAGCTCCACCACATGCATCACATCCTCCAGGGTCAGGGGCTCGAAGTAGAGCTTGTCGGAAATGGAGAAATCCGTGGAGACGGTCTCGGGATTGTTGTTTATGATGATGGCTTCATAGCCCAGCTTTCTGATGGACCAGACGCAGTGGACCGTGGCATAGTCAAACTCCACACCCTGACCGATGCGTATGGGACCGGAGCCTAGAACGATGACCTTTTTCCGGTCTGATGCCACCGATTCATTTTCCACCTGATAGGTGGAGTAGTAGTAAGGCGTTTCTGAACCGAACTCCGCCGCGCAGGTGTCCACCATCTTGTAGACCGGGCGAAGGGAAAGTGCTCTTCTCATCCCTTCCACTTCTTCTTCCGTGATTTCACACACCTTCGCAAGGGCTGCATCGGAGAAGCCCATCTTCTTCGCTTCCGGAAGAATCTCTTCAAGAGGCTCCTTCTGCATGCGAAGCTCCAGATCCGCGATACTTTTCAGCTTATGGAGAAAAAACAGATCCATCTTCGTTCCTTCTTCTATGCTTTCCAGCGCGACTTCTCTAAGAAGCAGCTCGTAGATCACAAAGAGTCTGTCGTCTTCCGCCCGGGACAGCAGAGCGAGAAGCTTTTCCGTTTCGATGTCCTTGTATTTCGGAAGACTCAGCTGGTCTGCCTTGATTTCCAGGGAGCGCACCGCCTTTAGTAAGCCTTCCTCAAAGGAGCTTCCCAGGGACATGACTTCTCCCGTGGCCTTCATCTGGGTACCCAGCTTTCTGTTGGCCGACTGGAACTTGTCGAAGGCGAACCGGGGCAGCTTCACCGCGATGTAGTCGATGGCTGGTTCAAAGGAGCAGTAGGAGGCCTGGGTCACAGGATTCACAAGCTCATCGAGTCTGTATCCCAGCGCAATCTTCGATGCCACCTTGGCGATGGGGTATCCCGTGGCTTTAGACGCCAGGGCGGAAGACCTGGACACTCTCGGATTGACTTCAATGATGAAGTACTGAAAGCTTTTGGGATCCAGCGCCAGCTGCACGTTGCATCCGCCCCTTATATCCAGTGCCCGGATGATCTTGAGTGATGCATCTCGGAGCATCTGCACCTCCTTGTCCGTCAGGGTCTGAACCGGAGCCACCACAATGGAATCTCCCGTATGGATCCCTACAGGGTCCACATTCTCCATGGAGCAGACCACGATGGCTGTATCATTTTCATCTCTCATGACTTCAAATTCGATTTCCTTCCATCCTGCGATGGACATCTCGATGAGGCACTGTCCCACGGGGGAAAGACTGAGTCCGTTTTCCACGATGGCCTTCAGCTCCGCCTTGTCTTTTGCGATGCCTCCTCCGGTTCCACCCATGGTGAAGGCGGGCCGCACGATGACGGGATAGCCGATCTCATCCGCGAAGCGAAGGGCTCCCGCCACATCCTGGGTGATGAAGGAAGGCGGTACAGGCTCTCCGATTTCCTTCATGAGGCTTCGGAAGACTTCCCTGTCCTCCGCTTTCTCGATGGCCTTAAGGTCCGTGCCTAGAACCTCCACATGAAACTCAGAAAGGATGCCGTCTTTGTGCAGCTCCATGGCCATGTTGAGGCCTGTCTGTCCTCCTAGGGAAGGAAGCAGGGCATCGGGTCTTTCCTTTCGGATGATCTTCTTCAGAAAAGGAAGGGTCAGAGGCTCCATGTAGACTCTGTCTGCCATTTCTTTGTCCGTCATGATGGTGGCCGGATTGGAATTCACAAGTACCACCTCGATGCCTTCTTCCCTGATGGCCTGGCAGGCCTGGGTCCCCGCATAGTCGAATTCCGCAGCCTGTCCGATGATGATGGGTCCTGATCCGATGACCAGGATCTTTTTCAGATCTTCTCTCTTTGGCATTTACTCTACCTCCCCGTTTTCCATGAGTCTTTTAAATTCCTGATAGAGGACCCTGGCGTCCCTGGGTCCTGGTGAACTTTCCGGATGAAACTGCACCGAGAATGCCTTCCTGCCAGGAAGCACCAGGCCTTCTATGGACCCATCGTTGACGCAGCTGTAGAGAACAGACAGACCGGTCCCTTCAAGGGATGCACTGTCCACCTCATAGCCATGGTTCTGACTGGTGATGAGGACCTTTCCGCTTCGATGGTCCCGCACGGCGTTGTTTCCGCCCCGATGACCGAACTTCATCTTCCTGGTCTTCGCCCCTGCCGCCAGTGCCAGAAGCTGATGGCCCATGCAGATGCCAAAGAGCGGAACCTGCCCTAAGAGCCCTTTCACTGTTTCTATGGGGACCAGCGCATCCTCCGGATTTCCAGGACCGTTTGAGAGGAGCACCCCATCAGGGTTCTGCTCCAGAATCTCTTCTGCACTGGTGTCGTGGGGCACCACGGACACATGATAGCCTTCCTCCAGAAGCCCCTTCAGGATCCCCGCTTTCATGCCGAAGTCCATGAGGACGACCCTCTTGCCGCCGCCTGGTACATCGTAGGCATTCTTCGTGGACGCCCGCTCGATGTGATTGGTGAAGAAGGGATGACGATCGATCTTTTCAAGGCACTCTGAAAGTGGCATCTCCGCTGGAAGGATGGCGCCTTTCAGTGCACCCTTTTCACGAATGTGCCTCGTGAGCTGCCTGGTGTCTATCCCGGAAAGGCCTGGGAGTCTGTATTTCTCCATGTAGGCTTCCAGCGTCTTTTCGCTTCTGAAATTCGAAGGATGGGTGCAGTGCTCTCTTACAATCAGTGCCGAGAGAAAAGGTCTCAGCGACTCATAGTCCTCCCGGTTGATCCCGTAATTTCCAACCAGTGGGTAAGTCATGACCAGCATCTGGCCCAGGAGGGAGGGGTCTGTGAGAAGCTCCTGATAGCCCGACATGGAGGTGGCGAAGACCACTTCTCCATAGACATCTTCCTTGTACCCGAAGGCTTTTCCATGAAATTCGCTGCCGTCTTCCAGCACAAGTTTCTTATTCAATGATCTTTCCTCCTTCTACGATGGGTATTCCTTCCAGCATCACGGTCTCCACTTTTCCTCTCACTTCCCAGTTCTCAAAGGGCGTATTCTTCCCCTTGGAAGCGAAGGTTTCGCTTCTTATGACCCAGTCTCTTTCCAGGTCGATGAAGGTGAGGTCCGCACTTGCCCCTTCTTCCAGCCTGCCATAGGGCAGTCCAATGATTTCCGATGGACCTTCCGTCATGGCTTCCACCAGTCTTTCCAGTGTCAGGTGTCCTTTCTCCACCAGATGGGTATAAAGAAGGGCAAAGGATGTTTCCAGACCCACAATGCCGAAGGCACTGCCTTCCAGGCCTTTCTCCTTGTCCTCTCTGGTGTGGGGTGCATGGTCTGTGGCGATGGCGCCGATGACGCCTTCCCGCAGACCTCTCACCAGAGCTTCCCGGTCTCTTTCGCTGCGCAGCGGCGGATTCATCTTGAAGTTTCCATCTTCTCTAAGATGGTTCTCCGTGAGAAGCAGATGATGGGGCGTCACTTCTCCCGTGACCGGAGCGCCATCTCTCTGGGCTCTTTCAAGGGCCCGGACGCCGCCTGAGGTACTCATGTGGCAGATGTGGTAGCGGCATCCCGTGGCCTCGCTCAAAGCCAGGTCTCTCAGGATCTGAAGGTCTTCCGTGAGGGAATGGATGCCTCTGTGTTCATGTTCTATTGCATAGTCTCCCTGATGGATGTATCCACCAAAGAGCATGGAGTCTTCCTCGCAGTGGGCGGTGATGATGCCATCAAGCTCTTTGATGCTTCGCATGGCCTGATACATAAGCCCTGCGCTCTGAACCCCTTTCCCGTCATCGGAGAAGCCTATGACTCCTTCCTTGTCCATGGCAGTGAAGTCCACCAGCTCCATGCCCTTTTCTCCTTCTGTGATGGCGCCATAGCTTTTCACCCGGATGAGGCTGTCTGTTTCCGCTTTCCTGTGAAAGGCCTTCAGCTTTTCCGGTGTATCGGGCACCGGGTCGGTGTTGGGCATGGCCACGATGGTGGTGTATCCGCCAAGGGCAGCGGCTCTGGATCCGGTTCGGATGGTCTCCTTCTTTTCTCCGCCAGGCTCTCTCAGGTGCACATGGATGTCCACAAATCCCGGTGTCACCAGCATCCCTCTGGCATCGTACACTTCCTCGCCCTTTTTCTCTGAAAGTTTTTCTCCGATCTCGAAGATTCTTCCTTCATGGATTCTGATTTCACAGGGCTCTGTCTCATTTCCTTCTCTGATTCTTACTGCATGGATGATCTTCATGAATTCCCCTCCGCAAGTGCTCTTTCCAGTACCGCCATTCTGACATAGACGCCGTTTCTCATCTGTCTCATGATTCTGCTTTTTTCGCATTCCACCACTTCGTCTGTGACTTCCCACCCTCTGTTCACCGGAGCAGGATGCATGAGTATGGCGGAAGGCTTCATGAGGGAGATTCTCTTCTCATTCATGCCATAGTCTCTGTTGTAGCTTTCGCAGTCCACCACGGATTTCACTTCATGGCGCTCATGCTGGACTCTGAGCATCATGACGATATCCATCTCACCGATGATCTCATCCATGTCGTGATAGGTTCTCTTTTTCTCCTGGAAGATTTCTGGTGCACTCTGGTACACTTTCATGCCCAGTCTCTCCATGACTTCCATATTGGAATGGGCCACCCTGGAGTGGGAGATGTCTCCTGCAATGAGGACCTTCAGCCCTTCAAAGCTTCCGAACTCTTCTCTGATGGTCAGAAGATCCAGAAGACTCTGGGTCGGATGATCTCCGCTTCCGTCTCCGCCGTTTAAAACCGGTATAGAGAGCTTTCCGCGAAGGGCTTCATAGTACTTGTCCTCTTTGGATCGGATCACCAGGGCATCTGCCCCGATGGCTTCATAGGTCTTTGCCGTGTCGTAGAGACTTTCTCCTTTCTTCAGGCTGCTTCCTTCGGGAAACAGATCCATGTTCTGCATCCCCATTTTCTTTTCTGCCATGATAAAGGACTGGTGTGTTCTGGTGCTGGGCTCAAAAAAAAGATTCCCCACGATCCGATCCGGAAAGTGTGAAACCTCACCATTTTTAAACGCCATAGCACGATTGAGTAAAGAATTAATTTCATTGATTTCAAGTTCTCTTAAGCTGAACAGATTTCTTTCCATAATAAAAACCTCCTTTACCCGCGGTAAAAAGAGGTCAGTTAACCATAACAGATGAAAGCGGAGCTGTAGACTCCTGCCTTGATCATAAAGTATTCTTCTTCTCTTTTCAGCCTCACGGGACTGATTTAAAGTGTTCTTTTAGATTTTATAGCGGATTGTTTCTCCTGTCAACCGGAAATGTCAACTATTTATCATTGTTCACAAAGAAACCGTTGCCATGAAAAAGGCTGGTGAAATCGGCTTTCCTGCATCTTTTTCAGCCCAGAAACGTCGAAAGAAGATAGAAGATCTGGGGAAAGATAGACACTGCACCCATGAGCCTCGCAATCTGGATCATGGCCACATCCGAGCCTGAAACCCCCAGGTCCGAAGCGATGAGGGCCATATCCGATGCGCCTGCCGGAGAGGAGGAAAGAATGGCCTGTGACAGCGGCAGCTCATATCGCTTGGCGAGAAAATGTCCGATGAGATAGCAGGTCAGGATATTCAGCACCACCATGATGAGCGCAGGCAGAATCAGAAGCTTAAGATCCGCAAAATCCTGATAGCTGAAGTGACTGCCGATATAAGCGCCTGAAAACAGCTGCGCCATTCTTTTGAACCACATGGGAAACATGACTTCCAGCTTGAGAATCTTCAGAATCACCACACTGATCATGGCGAAGATCAATGTGCCCGCCGGTACGCCTAGAACATCGCCGAGGTACCCCGCAAGAAACGCCACGATAAGTGCTGACCAGAGCTTCACACTTCCAAAAGGCGATACCTTTTTCTCAATGAGAGACGGCTTCTCCTTCGCTGCACTTTCTTTGGGCTCATACCGGATGAGAAGCGGCACCACCGCAATCCCGGATACCAGACGGACAAACTGCAGCACCGTGACCTTAGCCGCATCGGCGCCAAGGTCTGCCGCGATTAAGGGCGTATCACTGATTCCTCCTGGTACAGCGGACAGAAACGAGGTGAGCAGATCCAGCGGGCTCGTCAGATAGATGAGCACCCCCACCACCAGATTTGTCGCAAAGAGACCCATGAGCAGCGTCAGAATGGGCCGGATGAGATATTTCATTCGGGGAAAGTTCTCTCTTTTCACACTCATTCCGATGTAGGCCCCCGCAATGCACTGGGCCACGAATCGAAATTCCGATGGTATATGAACGAAATCCGTATTGATGTTCAGAACCGCCACGGTCAAAACGCTCCCGAGCATCATGCCTCCGGGTATGCGCAGTTTATGAAGAACAAAGCCTCCCAGAAAGGCCAGAAAAATCGTCAGTGCCAGATAATCCATACTCCATGCATCTCCTGTTGTAAACTTATACTCTACTTCTTATTCTATCGGATATAACCAGACTATACTGTACTTTCCATGTATTATTTTTCTGATTCACTACTTCTTTCATGCTCAATTCCTTTGAATTTATCCTTTACCACCGGATGACTTTGATATATTCTAGTACTAACTGAAATGAATCTGTAGTATGGGATATCACATCCTATGGTTCTACAAACTTCACTGCTGCTGTCAACGGAGGAATTTTCTTATGACGCAACGTCCCAGCGCCATCTTTTATGCAGTGCTTGCTGCAGCTCTTTATGCCATCTCTTCACCTGTTTCAAAACTTCTTCTGGTGGAGGTTCCCCCCACCATGATGGCTGCCCTTCTTTATCTTGGTGCAGGCATCGGCATGTCTCTCATCGCTTTCTACCGGTACAGGCGGGGAAAGCTGAAAGAAGAGATGCGGCTCACAAAAAAAGAGCTTCCCTATACTGTGGGCATGATTGTCCTGGATATTCTGGCTCCGATTTTTCTCATGGTGGGCCTCACCATGACCACCCCGGCCACGGTGTCCCTGCTCAATAATTTCGAAATCGTGGCCACATCCCTCATCGCCTTATTCATTTTCAAGGAGTTCATCTCAAGAAGACTCTGGATCGCCATAGGACTCATCACGGTCTCCAGCATTCTCCTTTCCGTGGAGGACTTCTCCAATCTGTCCTTCTCCTTCGGTTCTCTTCTTGTGCTTCTGGCTTCCATAAGCTGGGGCTTCGAGAACAACATCACAAGAAAGCTTTCCGTGAAGGATCCCCTTCAGGTGGTCATCCTGAAAGGATTCGGCTCTGGACTGGGCTCTCTTCTCATTTCTCTGGCTCTGAAGGAAACCACAACGAATATACTCTACATCGCCCTTACACTCCTTCTGGGCTTCGTCGCCTACGGCATGAGCATTTACCTCTATGTCTATGCCCAGCGGTATCTGGGCGCTGCCAAGACCAGCGCCTACTATGCTGTAGCTCCTTTCATCGGAGCAGGTCTGTCGCTGCTGATCTTCCTGGAGATTCCTTCTCTCACCTTCCTCATCGCTCTACTCATCATGGTCATCGGAACCTATTTCGCATCCACGGACGCAAAATGATCCCTGATGAAAATGGATATGCATGGATATGAAAGAGCCGCCATGGAACCAGTTGACGAACTGGTTCCATGGCGGTTCTTGCTTTTTCTGCTGTAAGCTCCTACAGCATTTTCATCTATCTGTTTAGGTGTCTTTCTATTTTGTCCACTTTTCCAGTTCTTCTTCCGTAGCAAGGACCATATGGGTTCCACCGATATTGGTCAGGGTGCCCTTGGTATAATCGATGCCGCTGGAAGCATAGTCGTAGTTCATGGCCTTTCTGTCCCGCTCCGTGATGGGATTGGGATGCGGAATGGCGGACAGAAGCGATTTCGTGTACGGATGCACCGGATTCGAGAAGATCTCGTCCGTGGTGCCCGTTTCCACCAGATGACCATAATGCAGTACCCCGATTCGGTCTGAGATGTATTTCACCATGGACAGGTCGTGGGCGATGAAGAGATAGGCGATGTTGGTCTTCTGCTGAATCTCCTTCATCAGGTTCACCACCTGAGCCTGAATGGATACATCCAGCGCACTGATGGCTTCATCGGCGATGACCAGGTCCGGGTCCATGATCAGCGCTCTGGCGATGCCGATACGCTGACGCTGTCCACCGGAGAACTGATGGGGATAACGGTTGGCATGTTCATGGGATAGACCCACCAGGTCTAGAATGTCGTAGACTTTCTTTTTTCTTTCCTCCGCGTTCATTTCAGGGTGGTGGATGTCCAGACCCAGAGCGATGAGATCCAGTACTTTCTTTCTTGGATTCAGAGATGCCATAGGGTCCTGAAAAATCATCTGCATGTTCATGCGAAGGGCTTTGTTGGTGTCCTTGTCGAGCTTTCCGGATATGTCCATGCCGTTGAAGAGGATTTCTCCCCCTGTGGGTTCATAGAGCCTGATGACCGAGCGTCCGATGGTGGATTTACCACTTCCGGATTCTCCCACCAGACCATAGGTTTCTCCAGGATAGATGTCAAAGGAGACGCCATCCACTGCCTTGACATAGAACTTTCTTGACACCTTGAAGTGCTGCTTCAGATTTCGTACTTGAAGGAGCGGTTTTCTATCTTCCATTCTCCATGACCTCCTTCCTCATGACTTCGATTCTTGCTCTCAGCTGCTCGGGCATATCCACTTTGGGTGCGTCCTCATGAAGCAGCCAGGTGCTGGCATAATGGGTATCGGTGATCTTGAACATGGGCGGCTCTTCTCTGTAGTCGATATTCAGCGCATACAGATTTCTCGGTGCGAAAGGATCCCCCTTCACCTGATTCAGAAGATTCGGAGGGCTTCCCGGAATGGCATAAAGGGAGTCTTCCGTCTTCTCCAGACTCGGGATTGCTGATAAGAGGCCCCAGGTATAGGGATGACGGGGATCAAAGAAGATCTCCTCCGTGGTTCCTTTTTCAATGAACTTTCCGGCATACATAACAGCCACATAATCCGCCACCTTGGCCACAACACCCAGGTCATGGGTGATGTAGATGACCGAAATGCCAAGCTTTTTCTGGATGTCCTTGATGAGCTCCAGAATCTTCGCCTGGATGGTCACATCCAGGGCCGTGGTAGGTTCATCACAGATCAGCACTTCCGGATCGCAGGACAGGGCTATGGCGATGACCACTCTCTGCCTCATCCCACCGGAGAGCTGATGCGGATAGTTCTTCATTCTTTTTTCAGGTTCAGGAATACCCACGAGATCCAGCAGCTCTATGGCTTTCTTTCTCGCTTCCTCCCTGCTCTTGCTGTAATGATAGATCATGCCCTCCATGACCTGTGCCCCGATGGACATGGTGGGGTTTAAGGACGTCATGGGGTCCTGAAACACCATGGCGATTCTTTTTCCGTTGATTCGTTTTCGCATCTGATTCTTGGACAGTTTCAGAAGGTCCTCATGGATGATTTCTTCTCCTCTTCTGTAGGTGAAATCAATGGTTCCACTGTTGATGGTCTCATTGCCCGATAAAATACCCATGATGGCCTTTACCGTAACGGACTTTCCGCTGCCGCTCTCACCGACGATGGCGACGGTGTCGCCCTTGTACAGGGTGAAATCCACACCACGAATGGCTTTGATCTCACCGGCTGACGTCTTGAACGAGATGGACAGGTTTTTCATATCCAGTACAACTTCTTTTTGCATATCATTCACCTACATTTCTTTCATTTTAGGATCAAAAGCATCCCTTAAACCGTCAGCGAGAAGATTGAAACTCAGCATGATGACAGCAAGGACAATCACCGGGAACACGATCATATAGGGATGTGTGGTGAAGGACTTGAAGGCATCACTGATGAGGGATCCCAGAGAAGCGTTCGGTGCCGGCACGCCCAGTCCGACGAATGCCAGGAAGGCTTCCGTGAAAATGGCATTGGGCACGGAAAACATCGACATGATGATCAGCTGTCCGAAGATGTTCGGCAGGATCTCCTTGAAGATGATGAAGAAGTCTTTGGCGCCCAGGGTCTTGGATGCCAGAATGAACTCCTGTTCCTTCAGCTTCAGCACCTGCGCTCTCGCCACACGGCTCATGCCGATCCAGCCCGTCAGGGCCAAGGCGAGGGTGATGGTGAAGAGCCCCGGTTTCATGACGATGATGAGAAGTGTGACCAGAACCAGCGTCGGAATGCCATTGAGCACTTCAGAGAATCTCTGCATGATCATATCCACTCTGCCGCCGAAGTATCCGGAGATGAGGCCATAGCTCATACCAAAGAGCATATCCACCAGCACCGCCACCAGGGCGATGTAGAGGGAGATTCTGGTACCGGTCCAGGTTCTCGTGAAGATGTCACGACCTAGGACGTCCGTACCGAACCAGTAGTAGGTATCTTCCAGACCCGTCTCTTTTTCAGGGTCCACATATTTATTGATTTCCACAACCCCTGTGGAGGTGTTCATGGTTTCCGCACCATCAAAGATTCCGATGCCCAGGTTTTCAATGGCCTTGATTCTCGGTGCCAGATTCTGGTGCTGTATGATCTGAGAGTCATAGGTGTATTCATTCATGCCGGGTCCCACAACGGCCATGAGGATGATGAGCAGAATGAAGATCAGACCGAAGATGGCCCCTTTGTTCTTCACGAATCTCATGAGGATGTCTTTCCAGTAGGATTCCTTCGCATAGGTTTCATCCACGAAATCGTCCTGGTCCTTTCTCACCAGCTGAAAATCATCAGGTTTGAATTCTATTGTCTGATTATTCATGGAGATCCTCCTTTGCAAGTCTGATTCTCGGATCGATGATGCCGTAGAGTATATCCACCACCAGCATGATGGAGATGAACATGACGCTGTAGACAAATGCCAGGGCAATGATCACATTGTAGTCATTGGACTGGATGGCCGTAACCATGAGCGATCCGATGCCTGGGATGGAAAACAGCTTCTCGATGACAAGGCTTCCTGTCATCAGGCTGACAATGAGCGGTGCAAGCACCGTGATGATTGGAATCAGGGCATTTCTCAGTGCATGGACGAAAATCAGCCTTTTACGGTCCACACCTTTACTTTCTGCAAGGAGCATATAGTCTGACCCCAGTACTTCCAGCATTTCCGTTCTCGTGAACCTGGCCACCGTGGCAATGGTGAACATACTCAGCGCCACCGTAGGCAGAATCGTCGATTCGAAGGGCGCATCGATCTCATAGAGCAGCGGGAACCATTTCAGCTTGAATCCCATGGAATAGATCAGTGCCATGGCAAACACATAAGAAGGAAGACTGACACCCAGAACCGAAATCACAGTGGTCAGCGTATCGAAAATCGTATTATGCTTGATTGCAGCGATGAGTCCCAGCACGATCCCGATGATGGTACCGATGAAGACCGCCTGACCGCCGATCCGTAAAGAAAGGGGGAGTCTTGACTGCAGAAGCTGCGTAATCGGTGTATTCTTCGAAATATTGTAGGAAACGCCAAAATCCCCGGAAACCATGGCTTTCAGGTAGTTGAAGAATCTTACGAACACCGGTTTGTCCAGGCCGTATTTCGCATTGATGATGGCTCTCTGGGCATCGGTCAGCTTTTCATCATTGAACGGTGAGCCCGGCATGAGCTCCAGCATGATGAACAGAATAAAAAGAATGACCAGGAGCGTCAATGCGGAGATGCCGATACGTTTTAAAATATACTTTTTCATAAGCACTACTCCTCATAGATTTAGCTCGATAAACAGAAGAAGGACGCTGTATTTTCATGTGTTCTCAAACAGCGTCACACTCTTCTTTAGTTTTAAATATATAGGGTTAGAAGTAAACTAGTTTTTGGTTGCGTTCTTGAAGACTCTGTTGATACCCACGGAGTGGAATTCAACCCCTTCAACACCGCTTCTTACCATGACTGCATCACCTTTCTGGTATACAGGCATGATGACGGCTTCGTCCATGACGATCTTTTCCGCATCTTTCAGCGCTTCCCATCTGGCTTCCAGATCAAGAGCAAGGTCGCCCTTCTTGGCATCTTCGATGATGGCATCATATTCCGCATTGGACCATGAACCATAGTTGTTGGAACTTCCAGTTGTCCACATGTCAAGATAAGTCATTGGATCTGCATAGTCTGGGCCCCATCTTGTCAGAACAAGCTCATAGTCTCCAGCCTGCATTCTTTCCACACGATTCTTCTTTGGCATGGTCTGCAGTTCTACAGTGAGTCCTGGAAGAGTTGTCTGCCATTCGGACTGCAGGAACTGTGCCACGTTGATGGAAGCTTCAGTGTCTTCTACAAGCATGGTGTAGGTAAGTTCTGTAACGCCTAGCTCTGCAAGTCCTGCTTCAAAGTATTCTACTGCTTTCGCCTTATCGGTTTCAAGGTAGGTTCCGGCGGTTTCTCTGAAGTCCTTACCGTCTGGTCCTGTGGCCAGCATGGTAGGTACAGGGAAGTTTGCAGGAATGGATCCATCCTTCAGGATGTTATTGGCGATGGCGTCCTTGTCGAATGCAAGGGCCATACCGGTTCTGATGTTGACATTTTCAAGTCCAGCCACCAGCTGATTTGGAGAAACATACCACAGGTATCCTGCTACTACATTAACGAATTCAGGATCGTTCATGAACTGTTCCACCTGTTCTCCGGAAAGAGTCGCGATGTCAAGGTCTCCATTCTGATAGGAAAGCATGGTCTGCTGGGAATCCTTGATGACCTGGTACTGGATTCCATCCAGTGCTACAGCATCAGCATCCCAGTAGTCGGCATTCTTTTCCAGGGAAATGGTTGTCGCTGCTGGCTCGTAAGCGGTGACCTTGAAAGGTCCGTTTGCAAGCAGTGTTTCTGGAGAGGTTCCATAGTTGTCGCCGACGGATGTGAAGAACTCTTCATTCATAGGTAGGAAGGATGGGAAGGACATGAGGGATTCAAAGTATGGTACAGGGAAATCCAGTTCCACGACCAGTGTCTTCTCATCTTCCGCTGTAACGCCCAGCTCTTCTACTGCAACTTCACCGGATGAGATGGCATCTGCGTTCTTGACGCCCGCCACGCCCATGATGAAGGCATATTCACTGGCAACTTCAGGGTCTACCAGTCTTCTCCATGCGAAAACAAAATCGTCTGCTGTCACAGGAGTACCGTTGGACCAGTTTGCGTCTTTCAGCTTGAAAGTATAGGTCAGTCCATCTTCGCTCTTCTCCACGGTATCCACCATGGCTGGAATCGCTGAACCATCCGCATCTACGGAATAAAGACCTTCAGTCACTGCTGCGATGACTTCAAAGGAAGTTCCGTCTGTAGCAATCTGAGGATCCATGGAAGCCACTTCCACGTTGAACTGCACTTTCAGCACATTGTCGCCGTCTTCACCTGAGGGTTCTTCTCCTGGCGTTTCTGCTGGAGTTTCACCCGGCGTTTCAGCTGGCGTATCGGCATCTCCGCATGCTGTGATCATCATCACTGCAGCGAGGGCCATGGCCATTGCGAGTATTCTCTTTTTCTTCATGATATTCCTCCTTGTTTTTTTAGACTAATTCCTGTTACGGAAACATCTGTACACACCACCCGAACATTATTGTGAACAAAATGTATCGATGTGGTTGTTTTTTTATAATTATACATCTTACACCTCTCAAGTCAACAAAAATGAGATAATTTCTCCTATTATAATGATATTTGCTAAAATATTCCCTATTCCATTTGATGTAAACGTATCTAAATTACATAATATTATTGATTTATCAATTGATAATCTGAATCTTATCCGTATGATAATTTCATTATACCTCTTTGCATTCCGATTAAAGCCCTTCGATTCACAGAAAGAATACAAAATAGTACGGATTATATGCAGGATATCCTGCATGTAATCTGGAAATATGAAATTCAATTCTCATAATTATGCACCTTATACATCCGCTTCGGAAATCACTTAAAAGAAAAAAAAGGAATCCCCCGGCAGCTTTCACTGCCAGGGGAAACCAGGTCAGGACGGTTAAGATTCTAGTATTTGGTTGTATTATAGAAGCTGTTCATCTCCCAGTAAGGAACATAGGCTACACAATGCGCTGCGATGTAGATGTCTCCGCTGAACTTATCCTTCGGTGTATACTCGAATACTGTAGCCTGGTCAGGTACCAGAGGTTTGTATGGGAACTGTCCAGGGTCTGCAACAGTAACCGTTGTCTTACCAGTCTTCTTCTCAGGAAGCTTAGCCTTTCCAGCATACAGATGAACTTCCATCAGGCTGAAGCCTTCATTCATCACATATCTGAAGGTGACCTTTCCACCGATGTACTCTACATAAAGTGTGCCCGCGTTCAATGCCTTGCTGACATCGTTCTGACCAGCTCCAGTGTAGACGGTAAACTTATAGGAACCTTCAGTCAGCGGACCGTTGGTCCATCCCCAGTTGGCTGCAGTGACAAGTGTGTTGATCGGAATGGATTTACCTGGTTCCAGATAAGCCCATCCGGTCTCATCGTAGAGCCTTGGTCTGACTTCCACTGTCTCGCTGTCTTCATCGGTAATCTTATTTGGCAGTCCTCTTGGGTTTGCCAGAACGTATGCTGTATTTTCAAGCATACCGATATCAGCCACAGTCAGAAGTCTCTGATAGCTGTGCTCATCACTGGCCCCAGGTACAAGGGTTGTCACAAACTCAGGCATGCTTCCCAGCATGGTGTCATTCACTGCGATGTTCACAAGATCCACATCTCCTGTATTGGTGATCTTCACGGTGTAGGTCAAAGTGTCTCCCACGTGGGCAATATTGGTGTTTACGCTCTTTTCCAGGTCGATGCGAGGATGTACCAGATTCACGGTAGCGCTGGCGGACAGTTCGAAGCTGCTGATGGCCTCAAATCCCATAGGGCTGGCCATGAGCTTCACAGTGTTCTTGAGTTCTGTCCATCCGTACTTGGTCATATAATCCGGATCATCGGCTTCCTTCACCACATAGTTCACGGTGATGGTCTTGACAGCACCCGATGCCAGATTGAACGTCTCATCCAGCCCCAGCATCATATCCGTGACTCGGACCTTCATATCTGGTGCATAGCTTTCAGCGGTGAGGTTGGTGACCTTGATGGTGTAGACGATGGTGTCACCGACTTTGGAGATCTCCGTGTCAGCCATTTTTTCTATCTTGATATCCGGTGTAAAGAGCTTGATCTCATGGCTGTCCTCATCTGTCAGAACGTTGGGGAATCCCTTAGGAGATGCCGTAACAGAAGCTGTGTTCTTCAGAGGATTCGGGTCTCCTTCTTTGATGAGATAGCTGTATGTGTACTCCTTGCTGGCACCGGAAGCAAGCTCAGCATCTTTCACAACCAGTCCATAGACGTCATCTTCCACTGTGTAGACAAGATCCGGTGCATCCATGGAGCTCGTGTTTTTGACGATGATCTTGTAGGTGATGGTATCACCGATCATGGATACCGCCTTGTCAGCGGTCTTCTCGATGGTGATGCCCGGCTGGAAGAGGTTGATGGAGAAGGTACTGGTTTCAACAACTGGTTTTACAAACTGGCCATTGACATAATTGTAAGTGGCGGTGACTTTGTTTTCAAAAGGATCGCCTGCATTTTCCGGAATGACGAACTCCTTGGTGGCCGCATCTGTTTCACCAACGCCAAGTACTGTCTTTGTGAAGAGACTGGTCAGGTCAAAGTCGAAGGTTTCGTCATAGACCTTCACCAGTTCAAGTGGCACGTCTCCTGTGTTCTTGACTGTAAAGGTGTAGGTCACAGGGTCACCGATCTTCGATAACTCATCACTCTTCTTTGTGATTTCCAGCATCAGCATCAGCACTTTCGTGTCTGCAGAGGCTCTTCCCTTGTATTCATTCGGGAAGTTCTCAAAGGAGGTGACAAAGGTTACTATATTGGATATGATGGCACCTCTTTCCGCATCCAGTGGAATCATGTAATCGGTGGAAGCATCATCAAAGACCATGCTTTCGCCGGATTTCAGACTGAATGTCTTGGCATCGGCACCGACCCAGCCCAGCTTCTCATCTGTTACCACAAACTTCGTCTCCGGTGTATCCGCAGAGCTGGTGTTCTTGATGGTGATGATGTAATGAACAGTTTCGCCAGGTACAGCTTCTGACTTGTCTACCGTCTTCGCGATGCTGTAGGAAGGCTGGAACAGATCCACCACATGGCTGGAATCAGCGGTGAAGGATTTCTCGAAAGCACCAGATACATATTTATACTCTGCAGTGACCACATTCTTGAAAGGATCTTCTGCATCTTCAGGAATCACAAACTTCTTCGTGACTTCTTCGCTTTCTCCAGGTTTCAGTATGTCTTTCGTGAAGAGAGCAGTCAAGTCTTCCTTCATGGTCTCATCATAGATCTTCACCTTGTGGAGATCCACGGATCCGATGTTCTCGACAACGAACTTATAGGTGACTTCGTCACCGATCTTGGAGAACGCATCTCCGGTCTTGGTGATCTTCAGAGCAGGAACCAGCACTGTTGTTTCCACAGAGGCACTTCCTCTATATACGTTGGTGAAGTCATCAAATTTCGTGACAAAGGAGGCTTCATTCCTGATGATGGAGCCATCCAGCGCACCCGCAGGAATTACATAGTCCGTTTCAGGACCCTCAAACACTTTTTCCCCACCGGAAGCCAGATCAAAGGTCTTCGCATCTGCACCTGTCCATCCCAAAAGCTCATCTGTCAGGGTGAAGCGGGTCAGCGGCGTATCCTCTGAGCTGAGGTTCTTCACAGTGATCTTGTAGCGAACGGTCTCTCCAGGAATCGCTATAAGCTTATCTACAGTCTTCTCAATGCTGTATTCCGGCTGGAAGAGGTTCACGGAGAAATCAGAGGAAGCCTTGGCCTCCATCTCAAATGCACCGGCCACATATTTATAGACTGCAGATACCTTGTTGATGAATGGATCCGATGCGCCCTCAGGAATCATGAACGAGAAGCTCGCTGTATCCGTTTCTCCAACAGCCAAAGTATCTTTCAGGAATTTACTGGTGATATCCTCCATGAAGGTATCATCATAGACTTTGAACTTCTGAAGCGGTACATCACCGATGTTTTCAATGACAAAGTTGAAGGTGACAAGATCACCGATCTTCGATAATTCATCCCCGGTCTTTGTGATCTTGATTTCTGGCATCAGCACTTTCGTTTCTGCGAATGCGGATCCTTCATAGGTGTTCGGGAAGTCCATAAAGGAGGTGACGAAGGAAGCTTCATTCTTGATGATGGAGCCTCTGACGGCATCCGCAGGAATCATATAGTCGGTGGAAGCATCGCTGAATACCTTCTCTTCACCAGGTAACAGATCAAAAGTCTTCACATCGGCACCCGTCCAGCCCAGCAGTTCATCTGTCAGCACAAAGGAGGTCAGCGGTGTATCCGATGAGCTGTTGTTCTTCACCGTGATGGTGTAACGAACCGTCTCGCCAGGTACCGCACCTGCTTTGTCTACCGTCTTTGTGATCTCATAGTCCGGCTGGAAGAGGTTTGTTTCATGCTGCGCATCGGCTGTAGCTTCCGCACCCAGATAACTGTATATGGCCGTCACTTTATTGATAAACGGATCCACAGCGCCTTCAGGAATCGCCATTTCGAATTCATGGCTTTCTTCAGCACCTTTAAGCAGTGTTGCACCGAATCCACCGGGTACCGTCACCGCATCCAGAGGACCAAACTGATCATCCACGATGCTCTTAAGTTCCAGATCCACGTTTCCGGTATTCTTTACCGTCACTGTGAACTTGATGGTGTCACCGATTTTAGAAAGCAGATCCCCTGTCTTTACGACTTCGATCTTAGGGTCAGGCAGGAAGTTACCAAAATCGACACCTGAAATCACCAGATCTCCCGACGCAGGCATCATCATGGATGGAATATACCATCTCCAGCTGCCTTCACCAGGAACTTCCTCATAATAGGAGGTCGCACCGATGGGCAGCGACTCCACTTTATTCGGATAGGTCTGGAAGTAGTTCTCCTGCATCATCTCATGCACATAGAGCTCCGAGCCATAGGACAGGTCATTGAAGTAATAGTATCCCTCCGCATCCGTTGTCGTTGTGAGTGGAACTTCAATATCCTCTATAAACCCAACAAGGTTGATGGTCCAACCAGGAAGTCCGACTTCCCCTTCATCGTACATACCGTTGTTGTTGGCATCGAGGAATTTTCTTCCTGTCACATCACGATAGGTCTCGGGGGTATCAGGGAGCTGTACATCTCTTGAACCCTTGGCATCCAGCATCCCGAAGTGTCCACTGGAACCCGGCGAAGGACCTGCGCCATAATCGACGGGATCAAAATTCAGTTCGTCGAAGATATATCCGCCCCAGCTTGCTGGTGCACCCTCCGTATAGTAATCCTGCAGATTTCTCGAATAGATGGAGGTTCTTGCCAGATGAAATTCAAAATAGATGTAGAAATCATCCACCACATTCGGGTCTTTTCCTTCCGCAATCAGTGCATTGATGATATCCTCCGCTGTTACGATGAAACACCTCTTCTCATCAAAGACATCTCCGATTCCACCGATGGTACCCGTCTCCGCAGAGCGGTTGATCTGTTCGTTGGGCAGGTTCAGCAGGGAGTATCCGCTCCACGCATTTTCTCCAGGATGATTCTGTGCGATATTCACAAGTTCCGGTGTTCCAAGGGGATAAGCTGTTCCATCCGCTTTTGGCCATCCTTCGGCATTTGTAAGCTCTCTGGTTCCTACCTGTATCCCTTTGACAAGGTCCACAAATATACCATGCTCCGCTCCACCATTCATCGGATAGACCGACGTGTACCAGAATGTCAGATCCGGGAAATTCTCAAATCCGGGATATAGAGACTGAAAATCCGAAATATGGGCTCTGCCAGGGAAAGTCTCTCCTTCCTGATAGGATTTCGCCAGATTACCTGTGGTCCAGTCTCCCGTCCAGTCCTTCGTATCAACATTGTACCCCTCCAGTGTCACACTGCCGTCATATGCTGCAGCTTCAACAATCTTCGGTGTAAATCCGAGAGTCATCACCATCAAAAACGCAATCAGTAACGAAGGGAATTTCATTACATTTCGATGACGCGTTTTATAGGCAGCCATTTTTTACACTTCCTTTCCCGCATAAGCGGACTCGAGAAACAAGCATCCATCAAACCCGATCCGATGAATAATTCGGATGAATAAGACCAGATGAATAGCGGAACACTCTTTTCTCGCAAGAGAAGCTCTATTCGATGAATGACCATACACCACCTCGAAGATAGAGTGATATTGCATATAATTTTATTTTAATTAAATAAATGGAACAAAAAATTTCTCATGAAGTATTGTGTAATGTAGCTTTTTCACAAGTATAATCAGAATTACAACCCCATGAATCAGCTGATATTTCAATCTGATTATATCAACAATCCGATTCATACACAACCATATCAGTGGGCTTCGTCAAAAGTTAACAAAATGGGCCCTTCATTCTCACAATTCATATTTGTATCAATATCCACATCATTATTTCTTACTAAATTTAATTATAATCGAATTAATTCACTAAAATGTCGATATATGTTTAAATTATATTCAACAAAAAATCCCCTGCCAGTTGCAGAGGAATCTGTTGTCATTCCATTGAAGACCTATTAGACAGACTAAAGAGTGATGAATATGTGCAGCATGAATCCAGAGGAGTCATATAACCTCTCGGGTCCACCTGTCTGATCTGTAGATCCAGAAACCATAGAGAACCACCAGAATATTGGATACATTCATGGCGATCCAGACACCACGCTGTCCAAGTCCCGTGAAGCTGCTGAAGAGAAGAATCAGCGGGATTCTCACAAGCCAGAGTCTGCCGATGGCCATGAACATGGAGTAGTTCGTATGACCGGATCCCTGGAAAAGCCCCTGAAATATGGAGAATAGACCCATGAGGGGAATGGTAGGCAAAATATACGTAAGATATTCCAGGCTCTGAGCTACCATCAGGTCCTCCGCTGTCGGCGTGAAGAAGTAGATCAGTCTGTACCTGAATATATAGATGAAGAACGTACCCACCACACTGATGAGAAGAGACAGTTTCACCGCTTTCCAGAATCCTTCTTTCACTCTTTCCGGATTACCGGCGCCCATGTTCTGTCCCACGATGGATGTGAGTCCCATACCGATGCCCATGGCAGGCATCATGATCATGTTGTTGATGCGGTTGATCAGGGAGAACGCCGCAAGAAGGGATGTGCCATACCCGGCTATGAAAGTATTGAGCAGTATGAATCCGAATGCTGCACCGGAATGTCCCGCAGAGCTTGGAAGCCCAACGCTGATGATTCTCTTCAGTTTCTCTCCATCAAAGGGGATGTTTCTGAAGCTCACCGGCAGCTCTTCCGAGGTCTTTCTCATGATGAAGAAGCCCATGACCATCAGAACCACCTGAGACGCTGAAGTGGCCAGCGCTGCTCCTGCCACGCCCATGCCAAGACCTGGCAGTCCCAGAACCGGAATCGTGGCAAAGATGAAGAACGGGTCCAGGAAAATATTCAGGATCGCAGAAAAAGAGTTTACAAATGTAGAGGACCTGGTATTCCCCTGGGCATTCATGATGGCAACGAAACCCATGAAGACAATCTGAAAAGGAACACCCAGGAATATATACCGGAGATAATCATTGGAGAGCGCTCCGAATCGGCCGGTTCCCCCCATAAACTGTATGATGTAGGGAGAAGTGTAATAGCCGATGAAACCGATGAGTAGACCCATGCCTACTGTAAAAATCATCACGTGCCAGGCATATTCCTTGGCATCTTTGATCTTGTTTCTTCCAATGAGCTGAGCAAGTATAGACGTGCCTGCGATCTGGATCCCCATTCCAATGGACCGGAAAAGAAACATCACAGGGTTCACAAAGGAAACCGCAGCAAACTCCGTGGTACCCAGCTGGCCCACAAAAAATGCATCCGCCATGTTATACAGAGTCATGATGAGATTATTGAGAATCAGCGGCAGGGAGATCATCCAGATCACTTTATACATGGAACCGCCTAAGATCATTTCAGTTTTCGTTGAGTCTTTACTGTTCACAGCAGACCGGTTCTGTGCCATAGCTACGCTTCCTTCTCTAGCAGCCCCGTTTCATGATGGGGTATACCAGAAACGGTATCGGGCTGCGCAAAATTCATTATTATAGAACAATATACCACGCCTCAGCAAAGTAAAACTTTTTCGGATATACAGATTCTTACGCAAAGAATACAAAACAGCATGCTTATCCCACGATAGCATGTCTTCCCTCGTTGAAACATGAAGTTATATCTGTTATAATCATAAAATAAACAGAAAATTCCATCAAAATCAACCTATTGCATGAATTCATGATGATAACAGGTACTATGGCATCGACTCCGTTAAGAAGAATGCTCCTGAAGCTTCTGCAGATTAACCGCATGCTGAGATTTGAATAATCTACATCGTCACCATCGAAATTATGATTTCTAATCATAATATATACAGACCCCAGAAATGAACGCTTCGTCTATCCCATAGCAGACGAGGCGTTCATTCTTTCTTTTTCAGCACATGGAATCCAGAAGTGATGTCTCTGATCTCCTCCGTAATGGAATCCTGTCTGAGACGCTTGTACCTCATTTCCAGATCTTCCATGCGCTCTTCTATGTTCTTTTTCGCTGAAGTCATGGAGGCGATACGACTTTCATTCTCCGTCACCAGAGAGTAGCAGAAGGTTCTGAAGAGTGTGATGAAGTAATACTGTTTCAGAAGATCGGAAAGCAGCCTTTCACCCGACATATAATAGGTAGGTTGTGCGCCAGACTTCCATTTCACATCCTCTTTTCTGATTTTCTTCAGGTCAAGGGGGAACAGTTTTTCTGAATGCTCCTTGAACCCCTGCCTTCCTGTAGACCGATTATAGTGAAGATAAATCTCCTTCACTTTTTCCGTTTCTCTCAACTCATCCAGTTCAGAGAGAAGATACTGAACCGAGGAGGTGATGCCGTCCACACTCTGCGGTACAGAAAAGAATTCTTCCACCTCGTATTCTTCCAGTCTTCTTAAGCCCTGTTCCCCTATGATAAGAAGCAGATTTTTTTCATCCTTAGGGATTCTGGTCCTCGCATAGTCGGTGATTCTCTCATTGAAGCTTCCACATAGTCCATGGTCCGAACTGAACACCACATGGATTGTCTTTCCTTCGCTGCGTCTTAATACCTCTTCCGGCATTTCTCTCTTTTTCATCACCACAGTCAGCGCTTTATTCAGCACCTGACGATACTGCATGGAAGCATCCGCCGCCTGCTGAAACTGATTGATGTTTGTGGTGGCATGAAGCTTCATGGTATTTACGATGGTATACAGATTCCTGGTCGAAGTCAGGCTCTTTTTGAGAGACTGCAGATTTTTCATCCGTCTTCCCCCTCTCTCATGCCCTCTCTCACCGCGTCTAGAAATTCCTTTTTCATTTCCTCTTCGATTGTTCTGTTCCCCAGAATGGCATTCCGGAAAGATTCCATACCTTCTACGACTTCCATGATTCGCTTCTCATAGTCTCCGATTTCCTCCAGGGGCACCTCATCCAGGAGCCCTTCGGTGAGTGCCATGAATACACCGATCTGATGGGTCACTTCCATGGGTGAAAACTGCGGCTGATTGAAGACCTTTCTGATCCTTTCCCCACGAGCAAGAAGCTGCTTTGTGCTGTCATCCAACACTGTACTGAAACTGGAGAAGAGTTCCAGCTCTTCAAACTGGGAATAGCTCAGTTTAAGAGGACCTGTGATATCTCTATACGCTGCCAGCTGCGACTTCCCCCCCACTCTGGACACGGAGGTGCCCACATTGACCGCTGGTATGTTCCCACTCTGAAAGATTTTGGGAGACAGATAGATCTGGCCATCCGTAATGGAAATGAGATTCGTCGGAATATAGGCGGAGATGTTTTCCGCCTGGGTCTCTATGATGGGAAGCGCTGTGGTGCTGCCTCCGCCATAAACTTCCTTGAGATGCGTGGAACGCTCCAGCAGCCTGGAGTGAATATAGAAGATGTCTCCAGGATAGGCTTCACGACCGGAAGGTCTCTCCAGAAGAATGGACAGTTCCCTGTAGGCTCTTGCATGCTTTGTCAGGTCGTCATAGACAATGAGCACATCCTCCCCTTCTTCCATGAAGAATTCCGCCAGAGATGTGGCGGCATAGGGCGCAATATAGGAAACCCCTGGTGGACTGTCTGAGGAAGCCACGAGAAAAACCGTATGGTCCAGCGCACCACTTTTCTTCAGCACTTCCAGATTCTTTGTAACCGAAGAAATCTGCTGTCCGATGGAGCAGTAGATACAGATCACATCTTTTCCTTTCTGGTTGATGATGGTGTCCAGGGCAATGGACGTTTTTCCGCTCTTCCGGTCTCCCAGAATCAGTTCTCTCTGTCCCCTTCCAATGGGCACAATGGCATCTATGACCTTGATGCCTGTCTGCAGCGGCTCCGATACCGGTGCTCTATGCATGATGGGCGGAGATTCTCGTTCGATGGGCAGAGACCTGCTGGTCTCTACGGGCTTTTTCCCATCCAGCACCTTCCCCAGCGGATCGATGACTCTCCCCAGGAACTTTCTGCTTACGGGAATGGAAGCCACCTTGAAGGTACGCCTGACCGGGTCTCCTGCTCGAATGTCTGTGTAATCACCTAATAGGATGACGCCCAGCTCATGAGGGTCGAGATTATATGCCAGGCCTAAAACACCCTGCGGGAACTGTACCAGCTCCTGGTTTTTCACATTCCGAAGACCTTTCACCACCGCGATTCCTCTGTCAATGGAAGCTACGGTTCCGCTTTCCTCCACTTCAGCAACCGCTAGAGGTGTCTCTTTCATCTGATCCAGCATGTTTTCCAGATAGGCTATTTCCTTTCTAAGCGTCATAATCCTCACCCCTGTCTCTTACCACCTGCTCCAGAAACTCCTTCAGCTGCTCTTCTTTCTTGTCCACAAAGTGGCTGATACTGGAATAGATGGTGTAATCAGGCATCTTCAGCATGTAGCCAGCCACAAGAGAAGGATCTTCTCTCAATTCAAGGGAACTGCTCTCCAATCGGTTTTCCTGCAGTACATATTCCAGCTGTTCTTTCTTTCTTTCATCCACCTCACTCGCACTGATCAGTGTGAAGGCTCCACCTTCTCTGTTCCTTGTCCCTTCAGGATTTTCTTCCGAAAAGGTTCTGATTCTTTCAAGAAGCGCTTCAAACAGATAGGTCTCAAGGTCCTCCCTCTTGAAACTATCCACAAGGTTTCTTGCAATATCAACAGTTCCCTTCACCATGAAGTTTCTGATTTCCGCACCGATGGCTTCCTGATCTTCTCTTGCATCGGCGAGAAATGCCGATCTCTTCCCTTCCGCTTCCTTTTCATACTTCTCCACAAGATTCCTTTTGTATTCTTCTGCTTCTTTCACTGCTTCACTCATGGTTTCCGATTTTTCTCTTTCGATTTCACTCATTTTCTTTTCGTAGGTTCTGATGAGTGCCTCTGCTTCTTCATTCTTTCTTTCCGCATTTCTGATATTGTCCTCGATTTTCTGCTGCCTTTCCTCCATGATTTGCGTCACAGGTTTATAGAAAAGCTTCTGCAGCACAAAAAGGAGAACAAAAAAGTTGATGATCAGAGCTATGATCTCAAATAAACTGATCTGCATGACATCAACCCGCAACCAGGTTCCAGAAAGGATTTGCGAAAAGCAGAATCATGGTCACCACAAAGCAGTAGATGGCAGTGGACTCGATCATCGCCAGGCCAACGAAAAGGGTCCTTGAGATGGTGTTTGATTCATCCGGCTGCTGCGCCATGGATGCCAGTGCCTGAGAAACCGCTTTGCCTTCCCCCAGCGCCGGTGCGATAGAGCCTATGGATATGGTGAATCCTGCTACGATGATGGATGTCATTCCGATGATGGTCATTGAATCCATAATTTTTTCCTCCTTCTGTTATTCCGATTCCGATGTACTTTCTTCCTTGTTTCTGATGGCTGCCGATATATAGACCACTGCCAGCACCGCAAAAATATATGCCTGTATGACGCCAGTGAGTAGACCCAGAAGCTGAAGCGCTACAGGAAACAACAGCGGCACGATGGTGACAAGGATACCCACAATGATGGATGAGCTCATGACATTTCCATAAAGACGGATGGCCATGGACACAGCTCTTGAGATCTCGCTGATGATGTTGAAGGGCAGCATGATCCAGGTTGGTTTAAGGTAGTCCTTGAGATACCCCTTTAATCCCTGACTGGAAATACCATAGAAGGGAACCGCAAAGAATACGCAAAGTGCCAGTGCGATGGTGGTGTTCAGGGATCCCGACGGCGACAGAAATCCCGGAATCAGTGACAACAGAACAGATGCGAGAATGAAGAGAAACAGCGTTCCTGCAAAGGGAAGAATCCTGCCTGAACTGCCCTGACTGATTTCATTGATCTGTCCATGGATCATGGTGAAAAGGGCTTCCACCGCATTCTGCTTTCTGCTGATTTTCGCGTCACTACTGAGATTTCTCGTAAGAAAGTATGCACCAGTGACGATCACTGCTGTGGTAATCCAGGCGAAAACCAGAGTGGCTGTGATTCTCACGAATCCCCACTCGAAATAGACAATTTCACTGGGATCGATATTCATAACCTCACACTCCTTCCTTGCTTTCAGCGGGAAGTGATTTTCCCAGTTTCTGGATCATCACAAATCTCACCAGGAGCACGCCCGCCATGGCTGAAAGCAGATTCCTTATTTCTCCATCCATGATGAGATAGATTCCTCCTGCAAGAATCACCAGTCTCAGAATCAGACTGAGCATCATTAAAAGCGCCGGATACTTCACGGAATTGAGCTTTCTCACCGTCAGGTACAGTCCGCCAAAGAATACTGCGCCCAGAAGAGATCCTACTATAAACGAAAGTATCATCCTTTCACCTCCATCATTTCTACTTCTTTCCTTCACTGGTTTCCTTCACCCATCTCCATGCATTGATGCAGCCTATGACCAGTCCCAGAAAAAGAAAAGTCATGGTGAAGGATATGCTGGACTCTGTTTTTCCATCCAGATAGGAACCGAGAAGGATGCCTAATAGCGTGGGGATGGCTATGGAGAAGCCCACGATACCGAAAATCCCCAGACCGAACATGATCTCCTTTCCCTTCTTTCTTGCATCGATCTTTTTTTCCGCATCGGAGGAGATCTTATCCATGAGTTTTTCTTCAGGTGTACTGCTCTTCTTCTTCACTTGCTCCTCCTATTCCAGCTCTGCCAGTCTGATCAGCGTATCCGCTTCCAGCTTATCCAGAATTCTGCTGAGTTTCTTCTCTCTTTCATCCAGGTTTCTGAAGTTCTTCTCCACCGTTTCCTTGAGCTCCTCCAGGGAAGTGCTTTCCATCACCTGGTAGGATGAAATCTGAACCAGTGCCTTCTCCTTCACCAGCACCCCCTGATGGATGGCGAAAAACCTTTCCTCCTCTTCCCTTGTGAGAATGAGGATGCCTGCCTGAAGAGTCCATACCACATCGACATGACGAGGCAGTATCTGAAAGGATCCTTCCGCACCTGGGGCGGTGATTTTTTCCACTTCCTGATCCAGCAGCAGTTTTCCCGGTACAACGATTCTAACTCTCATCCCTTGATTCCTTCTTTCTTACAGCTTCGTCTATGGCGCCGATCATATACAGCTCCTCTTCGCTGTAATCCGTAAACTCGTCCTTTAGTATACGCTCACATCCACTTAGCGCATCCTCCAGTTTCACAAATTTACCTTTCATTCCCGTGAACTGCTCTGTAGTGAAGAAAGGCTGCGTGAGAAACCGCTCCAGCCTTCTTGCCCGGTAGACGATATTTCTGTCACTGCTGGAAAGCTCACTGATTCCCAGCATGGCGATGACATCCTTGAGATCCTCATAGGCCGACAGCGTCATCTTGATTTCACGGGCAATGTCATAGTGCCTCTGTCCCACAATCTCAGGATTCAGCATTCTGGACGTGGAGTTTAAAGGGTCCATGGCAGGATAGAGTCCTTCACTGGCTCTTTTTCTGGACAGCACCACAGAAGCGGACAGATGCGGGAAGGTGTGGGTAGCCGATGGATCCGTGAAATCATCGGCAGGCACATAGACTGCCTGAATGGAAGTGATGGATCCGCTTCTGGTATTGCAGATTCTTTCCTCCAGCTCCGAAAGTTCCGTGGCCAGTGTAGGCTGATAGCCCACTCTGGAGGGCATCTTTCCCGTAAGTCCGGACACTTCAGAGCCTGCCTGGATGAAGCGGAAGATATTGTCAACGAGAAGCAGCACATCCTTCCTCTCCACATCACGGAAATACTCCGCCATGGTCAAGGCTCCATGGCCTACCCTGAACCTTGCACCGGGAGGCTCATTCATCTGGGCAAATACAAGCACGGTATGGTCCAGCACACCCGCTTCTCTGATTTCACGATAGAGCTCCTCCGCTTCTCTTGACCTTTCTCCGATGCCGCAGAAAATGCTGTACCCTTCCAAGGAGGAAGCGGTGTTATGGATGAGCTCCGTAATCAGCACAGATTTCCCGACCCCCGCACCACCGAAAAGCCCGGCTTTTTCCCCCTTGGCCAGAGGCGTCAGAACATCGATGGCTTTGATGCCGGTGATGAAGATCTCATCACTGGTGCTGCGCCTGGAAAAGGGCACGGGCTTCTGATGTATGGATCGCAGAGGCAGCTCCCCGGTCATGGTGTCTTCATCCAGCTGATTGCCCAGCACATCAAAAATCTTCCCCAGCGTCTTTTTCCCCACAGGTACCATGATGGGTTTTCCTGCATCCAGTATGGACGCCCCTCTCGAAATACCGGAAGTGGACGTCAGTGCGATGGCCATGACGCTTTTATCACTGATCTGGGCATTCACTTCAAATACCACTTCCTGATCTTCTCCAGCAGTCAGTTTATTGTTGATAAGCGGCAGACGATCCGGAAAATATGCCTCGATGATGCTTCCTCTGATTCTCGTGATCTGCCCCCAGTTCTCATTTTCCATTCTTTCACCTCCCGTGCATCTGGCACTTCTGATTCCATTACCTAAGATCCATCCGATAAGACAAGCTGAGTGAGCAATCAGCCTGCTCTTATGTTACCCGCTTCAACATTAGCCGAATATTCTGTATATTTAGAGTATACTGTAAGAGGATGCGATTGTCTAATGCGGCTTGTCTGTATCAGAATACGTGATGCCAGAAGCGCTTTCATTCCTATTCCATCAGAAAGACGGCATCATTTCTGACACCGTCCTCCTCGTCCTGACAGATCTCCTTTATAAGGATGATCTTACGTCTCAATCCTGATAATTTTCGCGACTTCTCAATAGACTTCCAGCTGTCCCATCATACCTGCTTCTTCATGTTCCAGAATATGACAGTGATACATAAAGAGCCCTTTGAATCTGAACCTGACAAGAATCCTGACGGTTTCTCCCGCCTGCACGAAGATGGTATCTTTCCATCCCTTCTCATTCTGATAAGGCTCCTCTCCGTTTCGACTGAGCACCTGAAACTGTGTACCGTGGATATGGAAGGGATGACCGGCACTCCCCATCATCATGGATCGGAATGTGCTGATTTCCCAGATTTCAAGTTCTCCTTCCGCCACATCATCATCGATCCGATCCATATCAAACTGACGGCCATTCAGGGTGACCATATGGCCCATACCATCCAGTTCGATGCTTTTGAAACCGGACACCAGATCCGGATCCATCCTTTCGATTTCCGCCAGCTTTTCAGGAATCTCCGTCACATCTTCCGCTTCTTCTCCCACTCTGAATGTCATGACAAGCTCTCCATCACTGATCAGTTCAAGCACGTCTCCCTCCTCATAATCCGAGAAGTCCACGATGATTTCCGCTCTCTCCCCGGGTGTGATGAACAGAGAATCACTTACCACAGGACTTTCCAGAAGGCCCCCGTCCGATGCGATCTGCTGGAATTCACTCCGGTCACTGAGCCTTAGATCAAAGTTTCTGGCATTGGCACCATTGACGATTCTGAATCTCATCTTCAACTGGTCCACATCCAGATAGGGAGTGATGGCACCATTGACCATGATATAGTCTCCGTACGCGCCATCCATCATATTGTCATAATATAGAAACGAACCATCCTCAGTGAAACTTCTGTCCTGAATGATCAGTGGAATATCATTGACCCCATATTCATCCGGAAGATTCAGCGATTTCGAGTTTTCATCCTCCACGATGAAAAGTCCTGCCAAACCGTAGTAGACCTGAATGGCCGTAGTTCCGATGACATGGGGATGAAACCATAGCGTGGCCGCAGGCTGGTCTATGGAAAACACCGGTTCCCAGATATCCTTTTCCGGAATCACCTGATGAGGACCTCCGTCAGCTGTGCCTTCCACTTCCAGTCCATGCCAGTGCACGGAGGTTTCATCAGAAAGCTCATTTCGTACATGCATCCGCACCTCATCTCCCCGCGAGACCTTGATTACAGGTCCAAGATAACTTCCGTTATAACCGAGAGTTGGTGTAGTCTGTCCAGGGATAAACTCCGTTTCTCCTTCCTGCACACTGATCTCAAATTCAGAAATACCCTCATTCGGGTTCTGATCTTCCAGGAGAGCAGGGACAGGAAGTTTTCTGCCCGTATCGGTATCCACGACATCTTCATTTCCGTTGCCTACGTTCACCGGAAATTCTCCCGATCTCATGAAGAGCCCTATGATACCAATTATGATAAGCAGTGCACCCAGGAAGATGCCTGCAGTCCATTTGTTTTTCAATTTCCATCCCTCCTATTCCAGAAAGCCTTACCAGTTTCATTGGATAATCAGTCAATTTTCAGAAACCTTGCGTTGATCGCTACAATCACTGTACTTAGAGACATGAGCACTGCACCCAGCGCCGGACTGATGACAATGCCCTGGTTTATGAGAACACCCGCTGCAAGGGGTAGTGCAATAACATTGTATCCCGTGGCCCAGATGAGATTCTGAATCATTTTTCGATACGTCGCCTTGGAAAGTCTGATGATGTTCACCACGTCCAGCGGATTGTTCTTCACTAGAATGATATCCGCCGTTTCTATGGCCACATCCGTTCCTGCTCCCACTGCTATACCAAGATCCGCTTTCGCCAGAGCAGGTGCATCATTGACTCCGTCTCCTGTCATGGCGACCTTTTTCCCCTGCCTGATCAGTGCATCAATTTTATCCGCCTTCTCGTGGGGCAGTACTTCTGAAAAGATTTCATCAATGTCCAGTTCTTTCCCTACATAGGAGGCCACCTTTCGATTATCTCCTGTGAGCATGATGGATTCGATATTCATGGATTTCAAAACTCGCACCGCTTCTTTGGCTGACTCTCTCACCATATCGGACAGGGCGATGATGCCAATGAGTTTCTTCTCTTCCAGCACAAACACCACAGTCTTACCCTGCTCTGCAAGATGCTCGTAATATTCTTCATCAAAGCCGATCTTCTCTTCTCTCATGTAGCCAGGGCTCACAACTCTGATGTCTTTACCATCCATTTTCGCTTTGAGCCCCTTTCCCGGCATGTTCTCATAGTCTGTCACATCGGAGAGTGAGAGGTTTCTCTTCTTTCCTTCTCTGACAATGCCTCTGGCGATGGGATGCTCCGAATTGGACTCCACCGTATAAGCGATGTTCATGACTTCCTCTTCCGTTCTTTCCTGTACTTTGATGTCCGTGACTCCGAACTCCCCTTCTGTCAGTGTACCCGTCTTGTCAAAGACCACAGCATCCAGTCTGCGTGCATTTTCGAAGGCATTTCTGTCTCTGATGAGCAGGCCTCTTTTTGCACCGATGCTGGTGGAGACCGCTGTGACCAGAGGCGTTGCCAGCCCCAATGCGTGGGGACAGGATATGATGATCACCGTGACGGCTCTTTCCATGGCAAAACTGATTTCTCTTCCAAGAAGCATCCAGACCGTAAAGGTCACTACACCTGAAACGGAAGCGATATAGAAAAGCCATTTAGCTGCGACATCCGCCAGTCTCTGGGTTCTGGATCTGGACTCCTGGGCTTCCTTCACAAGCTTGATTACCTGCGAAAGGAAGGTCTCATCCCCCACATGACTGACGCTGAACTTCAGGATTCCCTCTCCATTGATGGAACCGCCGATGATTTCATCTCCATCGGACTTCACCACCGGAACCGATTCCCCCGTGATCATGGATTCATTCACTTCAGACTTGCCTTCATAGACAATGCCATCGATGGGAATCTTCTCTCCCGGTTTCACCAGCACCTGATCCTTCTCTTTCAGCTCTTTCACCGGTACATCCACAGTCTCTCCATGCTCATCCAGAAGATGCGCTTCCTCCGGCATCAGCTTCAGAAGTTCATCCAGTGCTCTGGATGCTCTCATGACGGATTTCATTTCAATCCAGTGTCCCAGGAGCATGATCACAATGAGTGTCGCCAGTTCCCAGAAGAAATCGCTGCCGATCTTCGTGAAGACTGCAGCAGTACTGTAGATATATGCTACCGTTATGGCGAAAGCGATCAGCGTCATCATACCAGGTTCCTTCTTCTTCAGCTCATCTCTTGCACCGGAAAGAAAAGGCTTTCCACCATAGATATACAGTACTGATGAAAGGAGAAACAGAAGATAGGCGTCTCCGGTGAATCTCCAGTCCACACCAAGGAACATCTGAATCATGGGGGAAAGCACAAGAATCGGTACCATGATCCCAAGAGAGATGAAAAATCTTCTCCTGAAATCCTCCACCATCATGGCATGATGGTCATGGTGGTCCTCATGACCTGATCCTTGATGTTCCTGGTGCTCATTATGCTCCATGCTGTTTTTCTTCATTTCATGATCCTTTTCGGCATGTTCTCCATGAGCATCGTGATTCTCTGCTTCATGGTTCATACTCTTATGCATCTTATCTTCCTTCATTCCTATCACTCCTGTTCAGGCAGCTAGTTCTCGTCTAAAAACTTCTTCTTGGTTTTGTACTCTTCCTCTGTAATTTCTCCTCTGACATATCTTTCATCCAGTATTCGCTTCAGATTCTCATTGGTATCTTTCCTTTCATTATGCCCTGTTTTTCTAGTCATGAGCAGCACTATGGAAATTATGAGAAGGATCACACCGATGGCAATGAGCACATGCCATAGGGTAATGCCATAAAAGTCTCTGTGCATAAAGAATCTATCTCTGTCGTAATATCCTCTGCCAAACATCATTTCAATCACCTCTCTTTATTTATCATGGATGACCGACTTCATCCTGTTGTAGGTCTCCTCATCAATTTCTCCATTGATATATCTTTCCTTGAGCTTCTGCAGAGGGCTATCCTTCTGAGTGAAGTTCACTCTAGGGTCATCCTTCACCAGCAGGTACACCACCGCAATCAATAAGATCCATCCAAAAAACATTTTCTTCTCCTCCTGAATATACAGTTTTGCTTCATCAATTATTCACTGATCTATGCAGAAAAAGACAAATAGTTCACGTGAACTATCCGCCTTTCTTCTCAAACTATGAAATTACTCATGGTCATGCGCTATGTTCCACAACGAAATACTGGAACATCCAATAGGAAGGCAGATAGCTTTTCTGTCCTATGATGAACCGTACATTTCGCATTATTAGGGAAATTCCATTTTACGTTTCCTGTTATTTCTGCCGATTCAGATCACAGCAGTCCAGTCTTTTGGAACCATACTCTTTTCTGTTGGATTCGGCTATTCTTTCTATCAGATTCTTCCACCATCTCATCAATACAATCACCTCGTTTACTTACTATCTGAAATAAAAAGCTATTACAGCCATTTCATTCAGATACATTCTCTGATAAGTTCATGATAGCCCATAATTGTGAAGAAAATAAGGAGATTGTAATAACATACAGTATCACTTATATAGAACAAATCACTCTGGTGCGGTATAGAGCGGCAGAATGATTGTCATAGTGGTTCCCTTTCCGCTCTCACTTTCCACCTCTATGGTTCCCTGATGCGCTTCCACCAGGGACCTGGTGATGGTCAGCCCGATTCCTTTTCCCCCAGTGCTGCGGTTTCTCGAGAGATCGCTTCTGTAGAATCTTTCGAAAACATAGGGAATATCTTTCTTCTCAATTCCGATGCCATTATCTTTGATAATGATTTCAGCCGTTTTCTTCTTCTCCCTGAGCACAACCTCAACAGAATCCCCCTCATCGGTATATTTCAGGGCATTGGATAGGATATTGACCAGCACCTGGTTCAGGCGATCGGAGTCTCCATAGACGAATACATCCTTTGCAAGATCATCAAGAAGGATTTTCCCGTCGGAAAGAAAGAGTGGCTCGAATCCGTCCATGATGTTTGTGATGAGTTCGGTCAGATTCACCTTGCTCATCGCGAGTCTGATTTCGCCGCTTTCCATATAGGACAGATCACCCAGATCCCTGATGAGACTCGTGAGTCTTCTGATTTCATCCTGAAGCAGCACCAGCCTTTCTGGAGTCGGTTCCCACACGCCATCAATGAATGCTTCCAGATGACTGTTTACCGTGGACAGGGGTGTTCTCAGCTCATGGGCGATGTCTGCAGTAAGCCTTCTTCTCAGTATTTCCTGATTTTGCAGTCGAAGCGCCATCTTCTTGATGGACCCGGCTAGTTCATCGAGCTCCACCGTGTCTGTATTCACATTCTCCACCAGCTGGTATTCCCCCTCTTCAATGCGCCTGGCATTGTCCTGTATGGCATAGATGGGACGCAGAAAAATCCCTTTGATTCTATTTCTCAAAAGCATACCGATTATGAGTGAAATCACAGCAGACAGGAGATAGATGAAATTGATGGTCAGAAGAAACTTTCTATCCGGTGATGCAGAAAAAACACTCTTGGATCTGCCGATGTACATGGTTCTGTCTTTTCCATAAGTGTACTCCCGATAGCTGAATTTCTCAGGGTCCATGTAGTTCTGTGTGTCTTTGCTGTTCCCCATGTCCTCAATGGGTTCACGGGTGCTTAGAATCACTTCTTTCTCTTCATTTTCAAGAATCACTTCAGCTTTCATGGTGAATGCATAGTGCTCAATGCTCATGAGGTCCTGCTCATCCAGAGAGCCTTCTTCAGTAAGAAGTTCCCTGGTGTATTCCGCAATGGCCTGGTCATCTGATTCCTGAGAGGATCTGAGATAGGTCGTGAAGAACACATTCATGCCGATATTGGACAGTACGGTAATGAGCAGAACGGAGGACAAAGAGACAAGGGAAAAATATCGTCCGAGTTTCTCTCCTATTCTCATCATTTCACATCACCCATGAACTTGTACCCCACACCGTAAACAGTCAGAATATAGGTAGGATTTTTCATATCATCTTCGATTTTATGTCTGATGTTCTTGATGTGTGTATCTATGGTTCGGTCATACCCTTCAAAATCAAACCCCAGAGCCACACTGACAATTCTAGATCTTGTGAATACCTGATCCGGATACTGAACCAGAGTGTGGAGAATTTTATACTCATTGGGGGTAAGACTAATCTCCTCTCCTCTCTTTCTTACGATTCTTCTGCTGTTATCAAGGACGAGGTCCTCATTTCTGAAGGAATAGATTTCAGAAAGGTTTCCTTTGCTTTTTGCTCTCCGGATGATGGCATTGACTCTTACCACCAGTTCTCTTGGACTGAATGGTTTGGTGAGATAATCATCTGCTCCGAGGCTGAAGCCCGTTATTTTGTCATCTTCTGATGTTTTGGCTGTGAGCATGAGAATCGGCACATCGGAAATCTTTCGAATTTCTCTGCAGATTTCTTCCCCTGACATGTCCGGGAGATTAAGATCCAATATAAGAAAATCAGGTTCGATTTCATGAAACATTTCCAGTGCTTTTAAACCACGATCCGCCACATAGACCTCAAAGCTGTTTTTTCTAAGATAGTCACTTACCACATCCAGGAGATTATGTTCATCATCTATTATGAGTATTTTTTCAGGCATATGCGCTCCTCCATTTCATGAGACTTCTTAAAATGAGCATAGCGTAAATCTTCATACACTTCAAACATAATTCTCAGCTGGAACTGAACCTGGGGATGGGACTTCTCCATATAGAAAAGGCCAGCTGCAATCAGCCGGCCTTTCCTTTTCCATTTATTCAAGAAGTGTTGTTTACAGCGTTATTTACCGAACTGTGCGTCGTTGTTACCTGAATCTGATGTCCACATCTCAAGCATGTTGATTGGGTCATTAAAGTCAGCGATCCATCCGTTTCTGGCTACGTCGAAGTTTCCTGCTTTTCTTTCATTCAGGAATACACTCCATTCCATCGTCTTGATGGTCATGTCGATTCCCACCACAGCAAGGTCCTGCTGAATGGCTTCTGCCACGGCGATATGTCCTGATGATTCATTGGTCACATATTCAAAGCTGATCGGATTGGATGCATCCAGCATTCCATCCGCTGTCATGGTGAATCCTGCTTCTTCAAGCAGCATAATGGCTTCTTCCACACTAGCGTTGGAGTAGACTGGATCGAAATATCCTACGCTTTCTTCATCAGGATAGGTGTAATCCGCATCGTTTTCCTTGAAAACGCCACCATGCCCATCCATCATTCCTGCTGGAATGAATGCATTGGCTGGAACCTGTCCTGTCTGTCCGATGTTTTCAGCGATGTACCCTCTGTCGATGAGCAGCGCAATGGCTTTTCTCATGGCATTGGCCTGTTCTACAGTCTTTCCTTCAAACAGCGGGCTCTTGACGTTGAATGTCACATAGTAGGTTCCAAGCTGTTCCACAATATTGAATTCAGGATCATCCAGTAAGGATGCGATTTCATCTGTAGGAACTGTATCGATGAACTGAAGGTCTCCGGAGTTGTATGCGGCGTAAATGGCTGCATCATCGTCACTGAGCATGAGTTCCAGTCTTTCGATGGTGACTTCATCCGCTCTGTAGAAGTTCGGATTCTTCACATAGACCATACTTTCATTATGGTTCCATGTTTCAAGTGTGTATGCACCATTGGATACAAATCCTGCTTCCAGTGCCCATGCGCCAGGATTGGTGGCATAGTCTGCTGGAGCTTCCACTTCGCTCTGCTTCAGAGGCAGATAGGTTGGGAATGCAACAAGGTCCAGGAAGTATGCGGTAGGTGCTGCAAGAACAACTGTAAGGGTCTTTCCATCTTCCGATGCTGTGACCTGAAGATCATTGTCGTCATATCCGGCAATGGCATTGAACATGTAGCTGTAATCTGCACCTGTGTCAGGATTCGCTGCACGTTTCCATGCATATTCGAAATCCTTTGCGTTCAGTTCAGATCCATCACTCCACTTGAGTCCGTCTTTCAGAGTGAACACATAAGTCAGTCCATCTTCGGATTCTGTGTAGCTTTCTGCCAGAGCTGGAGCCAATGCACCCTTGTCATCATAGGTATAGAGACCGATGAAGGTATTGGCTGCAAGGGTTGCTCCATCTACGGTACTGTTCAGAGCTGGGTCCAGCTTATCTGGCTCACTTGCCAGCTGAAGTTTCAGTACGTTGTCCGGTGCGGAACCATACATGAAGAACTTTGTGCCGAATGGATTGGCATAAAGACCTGTCACTTCCGGTTTCTGCAGATAAATATCATTGTAGTAATAGAGTGGAACAAGCGCAAAGGTCTCCATGAGCATATCTTCCGCTTCATGCATCAGGGCTTCACGAGCGACAAAGTCTGTGCTGGATTTGATTTCCCGGATCAGTTCATCATAGGCTCCCCATTCAGGCAGCGGATTGGCTTCACCAGGTTCTTCTTCTCCAGGCTCTTCTTCACCAGGTTCTTCTGTTGGTGTTTCTGTCGGCTCTTCCGGAGTCTCTTCATTGTTACTGCAGGCGGCAAGCACCGACATGGACATGAAAGCGGCAAGTAACAGTGCAATGAGCTTTTTCATAGTAATTTCCTCCTTTTAACTTTGTTCTTGTCATCTTCTATTCAGGCATTTCCCTTCAGAATGATTTGTCCCCTTCTGCAGGGAAATGAGAGAATCGGTATGAAATGAAATCTTATTTGTTCCAGCAGGCTACAAAATGTCCAGCTCCACGATCCGTCAGCGGCGGAACCTTTTCCGCACATTCTTCCGTGGCATAGCGGCATCTTGTTCTGAAGGAACATCCGCTTGGCATATTCAGTGGACTGGGTACATCTCCTTCGAGAATGATTCTCTTCTTCTCTCTGCTGATTATCGGATCCGGAATCGGAACAGCCGAAAGCAGGGAGAGTGTATAGGGATGAATGGGATGATCATTCAGCTCATCCGCATCAGCGATTTCCACGATCTTTCCAAGATACATCACCGCAATTCTGTCTGCCAGGTGATGCACAACCAGGAGATCATGGGCAATGAAGAGATAGGCCACCCCCAGTTTCTTCTGAAGGTCTTCAAACATATTGAGCACCTGAGCCTGAATGGATACATCCAGGGCGGATACCGGTTCATCGCAGACGATGAATTTCGGATCCACTGCCAGGGCTCTGGCGATGCCGATACGCTGTCTCTGTCCACCTGAAAACTCATGGGCATACCTTGCGGCATGCTCCGCATTGAGTCCGACCAGCTCCATGAGAGATAGTATTCTTTCTCTTCTTTCCTTTTTTGTCCTGCAGAGATTATGCACATCAAAGGGCTCTCCGATGATGTCTTCCACAGTCATTCTAGGATTCAGAGAAGAATAGGGATCCTGAAAGACCATCTGCATGTTCCTTCTCATGGACTGGATATTCTCTTTACTGACCAGTTCTCCATCAAAGAGCACTGTTCCGTCTGTAGGCTCATAAAGCCTGATGATGGAGCGTCCCACGGTGGTTTTTCCGCAACCGCTTTCCCCTACAAGGCCCAGGGTTTCACCCGGTTTGATCTTGAAGGATACATCATCCACCGCTTTCAGCGGCACGGTCTTGAACAAGCCCATTCGGATGGGAAAATACTGTTTCAGATTCTGTACTTCAACCAGATATTCCGCCGCCATGGTCATCCTCCTTCCGGCTTTCTTCGGCCATCTTCTTCACATTGAGCCAGCAGGACGCCTTATGGGTTTCGCTTAAAGTCAGCTCTTCCGGCACAATTGTAAGGCACACTTTCATGGCACTGTCGCATCGGCTGGCAAAAGCGCATCCGGGCGGCATGTTGATGATGTTGATCGGTGATCCCGCTATAGGCTTCAGTCTCTCCTTGATCCTCGTGATGTTCGGTATGGAGTTCAGAAGTCCTTTGGTGTATTCATGGCACGGGTTATAGAAGATATCATCTGCCGTACCCCGTTCGCACACGCGTCCGCCGTACATGACGATGATTTCGTCGCACATCTCGGCAATGACGCCTAGATCATGGGTTACAAGAATAATCGACATGCCCAGTCTTCCCTGAAGCTCCTGCATCAGTTCCAGAATCTGAGCCTGGATGGTCACATCCAGTGCCGTGGTCGGTTCATCCGCGATGAGAATATCCGGTTCGCAGGCCAGTGCCATGGCAATCATGACTCTCTGTCTCATTCCTCCTGAAAGCTCAAAAGGATACTGCTTCACTCTCTTTCGAGGTTCATTGACGCCTACAAGCTCCAGCATTTTAACAGCATGCTCTCTGGCTTCTTTCTGATTTCGGTCCGTATGGAGAAGAATGGCTTCCTCCAGCTGGTTACCGATGGTAAACACCGGATTGAGGCTCGTCATGGGGTCCTGAAAGATGATGCTGACATTCTTTCCTCTGAAATTATGGATCTGCTTTTTGCTGTATTTCAGCACATCCTCACCATTGTAGAAAATCTCACCCTTTGTCACTCGTCCAGTATCCGCCAGGATACTCATGATGGAGTAGGCTGTGACACTTTTACCAGAACCGGATTCACCAACAATGCCCAGAATCTTTCCTTTCTCAAGATTGAACGATACGCCGTTCACCGCCTGCACTTCTCCGGCATCTGTAAAAAAGGATGTATGCAGATCTTTGACCTCTAGTAGATATTCGCTCATCGTATCACTTCCTTAATTTCGGATCGAAGGCATCTCGCATGCCGTCTCCCAGAAGATTCAGGGAGAGTACGATCAGACTGATGATGGCAGCGGGAAACAGCAGTTTATAGGGATAACTCTGAAGTCCTTCTCTAGCCGCATTGGCAAGACTGCCTAAGGACGGCATGGGTGCCTGAACCCCTAACCCAACGAAACTCAGAAAGCTTTCGGTGAAGATCGCAGCTGGTATCTGCAGTGCAGTGGAGATGATGATTACACTGATGCTGTTGGGAAGAATATGTTTCCTGATGATTCTTGGCGCCTTTGCTCCCACAGCTTTGGCTGCGAGAACATAATCATTCTTCTTGATGGAGAGGATCTGCCCTCTTACAAGTCTTGCCATACTGACCCAGTACAGCAGCCCGAAAACCAGGAAGATACTGATCATATTGCTGCCGAGCCGATTCACCAGGGGACCGCCCACATCGGAAAGCACCTGGTCAAGAACCACGGACAGCAGGATGATGATCAGCATGTCCGGAAGAGAATAGATGATATCCACAATTCTCATCATGATGAGGTCCGCCCGACCGCCCACATATCCGGAAATGCTTCCGTAAAGAAGTCCGATGACAAGGACGATGAGACTGGCAAAAAGACCTACCCCAAGGGATACCCTCGTGCCGTACACCACACGGATGAAATAGTCTCTGGAAAGGGCATCTGTTCCGAAGATATGCGGAAAGACTTCCCCACCATTATCGATGAATTCCTGTTCCAGTTCCGAATACTCGAAAGGTCCGAGGTTTTTGGCTCCACGGTCTCTCATCCCGTCCACGGAAATGATTTCAGAATACTTATAGGGAACCACCATGGGTGCAACGACGATTGTGATCAGTATGATGGCGATGACCACAAGACTGAACACCGCCAGTGGATTTTTCAGAAGCTTCTTCACTCCATCCCTCAGAAAAGTCGTGGATTCCCCCATGACCTCCTGTTGTCTCTTTTCTTCTTCTGTAGCCAATTCAAACATGTTGGGATCAAGCTGCATGCTGAACGGTTTTTTCATCGGATGTTTCTCTGTGTTCTGCATCATTTTCTCCCTCCTTTAATCAAAACTGATTCTTGGATCGACAAGTTTATAGATCAGGTCGCTGATCAGATTGGCCATAACCATGAGCGTGGCCAGAAAGATGGTTGTGGCCATGATCATGGGATAATCTCTGTTTGTGATTCCACTCACGAACTTGGAGCCCAGTCCACCGATGGTGAATACTGTTTCCACCACAAGACTTCCTGTGAGAATATAAGCTGTCATAGGACCCACATAGGTGATGATGGGTATCAGTGCATTTCTGAGTGCATGCTTGAAGATGATTTTCCATCCCACGACGCCCTTGGCTTTGGCGGTTCTCACATAGTCCTGACCCAGGGCATCCAGCATACTGCTCTTGGTGAGCCTTGTGATGTAGGCCATGGGATAAAGGGACAGTGAAATCACCGGAAGAATGTAGTTCGTGGATTCCGCATTCCATACCTGAATCCATCCTAACTGGATGGAGAACACAAGGAGCAGAATCGTTGCCAGCACAAAGCTTGGTACCGCCGTGGCCAGTGTGGAAAAGAAAATGATGATTCGGTCCGGAAGCTTATTCCTGTTCAGCGCAGCGATGCTGCCAAGGGTCACCCCGAAAAACAGTGCCACCACCACAGCCATGCCTCCTAGCTTCGCTGAAGTGGAGAAGGATTCCGTAATGGTCAGCATGATGTCTCTTCCGGTCTTGAGAGAAACTCCGAAGTCTCCCTCCAGAATGTTCCCAAGATAGAGCACATACTGCTGAGCAATGGGCTTATCCAGATTGAACCTCGCTTCCAGAACGGCCTTTACGGCAGGACTAGGTGCCTTTTCCGCATCAAAGGGTCCTCCTGGGATTGCATTCATGGTGAAAAATGTGATGGCTGTAATAATGAGCACAGTCAGCCCTGCAAGCCCTACACGCTTTACTACATAACGAAGCACATCAAGCTCCTCCTTTCAATTCCACTTCTTTAATAGTATTGATTCATAGTTATTGTATTAACACTAATATTATTCCTTTATTAACATTTTGTCAACAATATCCAATTTGAGGTAATAATTCAGCAAACTTAAACAATTCTTAAAAACGTTGATTTCAGCCACTCATAGCTGGTCCATGAACAAGTCTTCTCTCTGAGCATCTCAATTGTCCTGTATCTGAGCACTAAAAAATGAACATCTGGCGGATTTCCAGAGCTCATGTTTCTTCCATACGTAATCTTTAATTTCTATTCCCATGTTTAGTGGTCATTCACTCTCTAAATAAGTGGACCTTAGGTTCATCTATCATTATCGAAAAATGAAGCGGTTGAAGTCTTTCTATTCTTCCCTCTTCTCAAATCTCACCCATTCACCCTCAATGAGTACCACCACATACTCCTCTCCATCACTGATCTTTGCATAGACAGTATCCTCTATTGGAAAGTTGATTTCCCCTTCCATCGCTGGATGTTCTCTATGGTCCGTAACACCTGTGACTTTCTTAATCGCTTCTTCTGCAGGTTCAATGGGCATTTCCATTCCTGTGGTGTAATAGAGCTCGCCTTCCACAACGATGGCTGGCTGCGTGGTGTTTGGCGTTTCTGGTAGAGGTTCGGATGATGCGCTGCAGCCTGTAAAAAGAAACAGTCCGATCATCAGAATACCTATTGATAATTTTCTCATTCTCTTTCCCTCCAGATTCCTCTACTTTTTCTTTGTTCCTCTAACCCTTGATTCTCTGATTTCATCATAAGTTAAAGTCATAGACTAAACATGACAAAGCTGCTTCAAATAGTAAATAACTATACTATAAATTATAATAGAAGAGATGCCCATTTTAGATCTTGATCCCTGAATATATGTATTTCTGATACATTCAGTGCAGGTTTAAAGCATGATTCAAGAAAATACAGGGTTATTACACTGATTTTCTTATAAAGAGTTGACTATGAAGGAACTTGATAGTCTAAAATGAAGTCAAAAGCAGCGAAAGGATATGCATATATGAAGATCAAAGAGATTGAAATGAAGTCCGGCATTGACCGGGCAACCATTTATTATTATGAAAAGGAAAAACTTCTGCTTCCGCACCGGACTGAAAATGGATACAGAGAATACGGTGAGGAAGACCTTATTACGTTACAGAGAATCAAGCTTCTGCGCAGCCTTCATCTTCCACTAGATGAGATACGCTCCCTGATGAAGGGAAACGGCAGCCTACGAGATACCCTTTCTAAACAGATCGGGCAGCTGAAGAAGGAAGAGGAGGACATCTCCTATGCGGAAGAACTATGTAGAACCATCTATAAGGAGACGCCTCATTACAGTGACCTGGATGCAGAGAAATATCTGAAACAGATCGATACCATTTCCAAAGAAAAGGGCGGACGTTATTTCAAGGTACAGGATGAGCTTCCGATGGTGTTTGATCCAAGAATCCGTTTTGCAGCAAGAATCATTGATCTGTTTCTCTATGGCCTCCTCTGGAACTTTATCCGGACCTTTCTTCTCCATCAGAATGTACTGGATCCATCCAATACGGAACGATTAATTCTATGGGGAATGGCACTTTTTCTCACCCTCATACTGGAACCGGTCTTTCTTGCTCTTTTCCGGACCACACCCGGGAAATTCATCTACGGCATCACTTTGGAGAAAGAAGATCACAAAAGGCTTACCCTGGAGGAATCCTTCCAGAGAACCTGGGGCATTCTTTCAAAGGGATTCGCCTTCGGTATCCTGCCCATTACTCTGATCACCTTGTCCATAAGCAGAATCCGATGCGAAAACGGTCAGATTCAGCCTTGGGATGAGGATATCGCCTATCGAATAAAAGACTACCGGTATCATAGAAACCTTCTGGCATTTCTGGCTCTGATTCTCGTTATCGGCATGAACTTTCTTCTGTCCGTTTTCTACTATAGTCCGCCAAACAGAGGAGATCTCACCGTGGAAGAGTTCGTGGAGAACTTCAACCACTACAGGGAAGCCTATGACATTGACCTTGGTGAGTATACGCTGAAAAGCTCCTCCGCGTGGGATTCCGACTACGATTTCAGGAAGCATTATCTGCCGAGTCATCTGAGAAATGCACCGAATTTTACCTACAGCCTGAGAAGCGGTATCGTCACAGCAGTATCCTTTAATGTGGATGTGAGAGACACCGACTTCTATGTGGACTCCTACAGCAACTACATGATCCTCATGGCCCTGGCCCTTACACAGCCGGAATCCGTTTTCGACACGGCACTGAATGCCCATAAGATCATAGGCCCTGTAGGATGGGAACCTTTCAAACCCTTCGAGTTCAGTGAAATGGGGGTTACCCTCATAAACGAGGTGGAGTATGAGGGCTTTGAAAATAATTTCGACTACATGCGCCCTGAAACAAATGATTCAGGTGAATGGGACAACTCCTACAGACAGACATTCACCGTAGAGAGGCAGTCCATGGAAGAAGGAGGAGAGTACAGATGATATTTGAAAAGATCATTCTCACCGTGATTACAATCCCTTTCATCATTATGCTGCTCTACAGCTTTGTCTATCCGGAGGATGTGGTGAAAAAGAAATCTTTCCTTCACGAAGAAGAGAAACTTACAGTAAAACCAGGAGTCATCAAATTCACAAAGTGGTTTTCTCTGAGCAGCGCTGTTGTCACTCTGATACTCATGACCTTTTATCTCTACAGCTGAACTTCTGATGAGCATGTCAATCACTCATTAGCCATTCATAAGGAGCAGATCCATTCTGTTCCTTTATATTTCCAAAGCTTTCATTGCACCTGCTGTTCTTTTTCTCTTTTTTAGTTTATTCTATACAGCTGATAATACAGGCTATGTTAAATGAATATCATGTGATATGATGAAGGTAAATATTCAAGAAAGAAGGTATATCAATGGCAGGTTTCAATCTGAACAATCTTGTACAAGGCGCACTTGGAAATTATTCGGAAAAGACACCAGAAGAACTCACCAGGGAATATGGTGCATATCTGTTTAATGAAGAAAAAATATCTTCAGGGTATCAGATGATCCGAGATGCACTTCTATTCACAAATATCCGTATCATATTCATTGATAAGCAAGGGGCTACCGGAAAGAAGACTTCCTTCAAATCGATTTTTCTGGATACCATCGTCAATGTGGAGATGGAAACTGCAGGAACCGGACTGGATGACAGTGAAATCACCATAACCTTTCTGGAGAACGCCTACCATAAATCCAATAACGAAAGACTGAAAGAACAGAAATTCGAATTTCCCAAAAAGACGGATATCGTTCCTCTTTACAGGACTCTTGGAAACATCTCCTTAGCAAACAGAAGCAGAATCAACGGACAGTAGTATACGAAAAGGAGAACAAACATCATGCTTTATATCTTCATGGGTCCAGGCTGCAGCGGAAAATCCACAGCAGCTGACAGAATCAGAGAACGCATTGGCGCTGAAGTGTTCAGCGGCAATGATTATTTAAGGCTGGCAAAGAATGAAGAGGAGGCCTGGAGACTCTTTCATGACAGACTTGTCCATGCAGCCTCTAAAGACTCTTCAGAAAAAACTATACTCTACCTGGTGACAGAACCCGATCAGCTGGATCGAGTCCTAAACATCAAGGATGTCCGAAAAGTGAGATTCTCCGCTTGCTTTGATGTCATCAAGGAAAGATTTTCCCGAAGAATGAACGGTAGAATGCCAGAACCTGTAGAAAAGATGCTGGCAAAACAGTACGCCCAGTGGGAATCGATACAAGGAGATTTTCATGTGGATACGACTGGCAGTCCGGACCCTGATGACATAGCCGATGCTTTAGGGTTTTGAGAGAAGGGTTCAATTTGTCTAAATCAAACAGAATGACTTTTAGCATTGATGCTATATTCAGTTGTTTCTAAGGAACAGCTTCAAGGAATCCCTCAGGATTCCTTTTGTATTTGTAACCCTTCCATCCATCTCCTTCTCCCTGTTCCTTTTTCTATCATTAATATCCCTGAGCACTTGTTCTTATTTCACTATATTAAATATATCCTTTACTCTTGCAATATCCTGAAAATGTGCGTATGCTGAAAAAAAGAAAGTAAAATTGTGAGGAGCGTTACATGGACTACGAAATCATTCATCTGCCGAAAGAAATCTGGAAAGACACCACTTTGCCCATAGGTTACACCACTGAAGAATATTATGACGTAACACTTGAAAAAAGCACAAGCGGATACAGCATCCAGCTTTCAAGAAAGAAACTTTCAGCTCCCCTGACCCATACCCCAGAGGAATACGACTTCCCTGACAGACTCTATGCTGATTACCGTGAACATGCCTACGCATGGGGAATCGTCGTAGAAGATGAACTTATTGCAGCCCTGGAAACGGATCCTGAACTCTGGTCCAACAGACTCCGCATCACGGAAATCTGGGTTAGCGAAGACTACAGAAGAAAAGGCATCGGTCATGGGCTGATGGAGATTGCAAAAGAGCAGGCAAGAAAAGAAAGACGGAGATGCATCATACTGGAAACCCAGTCCTGCAATGTGGACGCTCTAGACTTCTACCATCAGGAGGGCTTCACCCTCATTGGCCTTGATACCTGGGCCTACAGCAATGATGATATGCAGAAGAAGGAAGTCCGTCTGGAAATGGGCTGGTTTCCCAGAAAAAGAGAGAAGGTGACCTTAGAGGAGATCGAAATCAGAGCCGAGCAGATGAAAGACCATCATGCAGTGGAAGCCCTGACCCAGAGAGCCTTCTGGAACAAGCACCAGCCGGGCTGTGATGAGCATTATCTGGTCCATAAGCTGAGAACCCATGAGGATTATCTACCCGAGCTCAGCAGAATCGCGGTGAAGGACGGTGAAATTCTAGGCGCCATCTTCTATTCCAGAGCACAGGTGACAGATGGAGATACCATCCATGACGTCCTCACCTTCGGTCCGCTATGCGTCGAACCTTCCTGGCAGGGATGCGGTATCGGAGAACTGCTTTTCAAAGAGACCATGGAACTTGCGAAAGAAATGTGCTACAAGGGCATCATCATTTTCGGAGAGCCGGATTACTATCCTCGATTGGGCTTTAAAACCTGCGACCATTTCGGCATCACCACAGCAGACGGAAAAAACTTTGATGCCTTCATGGGCATCGAGCTGTCTGAAAACAGCTTCAGTGAAACCAAGGGAAAATACAGCTATTCTGAAGTCTTTGAAGATCTTCCTAAAGAGGAAGTGGAGAAATATAACGAAAACTTCCCCCCTCTTAAAAAGCAGAGATTCCCAGATCAATGGGACTGATTCATAGATTTACACAGGTGTTCATCAATGGGATGGACACCTTTTTCATTTCCTTTGTTCTTACAATTGTTACCGAATGGTCCCATGGACTTAAATCCCCATTGGTAAAATGAGTGTAGGAAATTTCAGGAATTCAATCACGATCATATTTCCTGATGCCAGGTAATTCGCTTTATCTGAATACCCGTTTTTCCTGTCAGGAGGCCGACATGTCCAGAAAAGTTTTTTACTTCACACTCATTCTGATCATCTCTTCCGCAGCATTTCTGATGTATATCAGCAGACGCGCACCGGAAGAGGAACTGGAACCTTCCATTCCGGAAAGAGAAATAGAGGAAGAAACTGAAGAACCCGCGGAAGAGGAAATGGATGAGGAGATTCTTGCCATGATGAAGCTGATTTCCCTGCGCGCCGAGGAAGGAGGTCTTCCAGAAGTTCCTCTTGTGGTTGGACATTCGGAGAAAACCGATGTGGAAAGAGAATACGGCTCTCCCGATTCACAAGATGATACTGAAGAGGGAGAATACGCGGTCTATCTGTCCGAACACATCACTGTCGGATATGAGGATGCTTTGGTTACAGATCTGAGATCCTATGATCCGGATCTTGCCAGGATCACCTATGCCCACATCACGGAGATATTGGGTGAAGCGCCAAAAACCTCGACTTATACCGATGATGAAAACAGCCATCTGATTCTCACCTATCCTGTCAGTGAAATTTACAGCCTGAAATGGATTCTCGATCAGAACAGCGGCGATCCCAAGAATCCTTCAGCAGATCATATCTCCATCGTCATGAGCGAGGAACACCCCACTGCTGTAATGCTTAAAAGAATCCACGCCATGTCCCTGAAGGAGAAAATCGGCCAGATGGTCTTTGCTGGAATCAGTGGCATCACTGCAGATGACAGCGCACTGGCGCTCATCACGGAAGAAAAGGTCGGCGGCATCATCTTCAATAGCCCTAATCTGAAGGATCCGGAGCAGACAAGAACCTATGTGAATACCTTGAAGGCAGCAAATGAGATGAACGAGATTCCCCTGTTCTTCGGCATCGACCAGGAGGGTGGACGCGTATCGAAGATCCCCGGAGACCTTATGGACATTCCATCCAGCCGGAAGGTGGGAGAAGTCGATGATCCCGAATTCTCCTATGAACTTGGCCAGGCGCTGGGGGAGATTGTGAAAGCCTATGGTTTCAATATCAACTTCGCACCTGTACTGGATATCAACAGCAACCCTCAAAATCCCGTCATCGGTGACCGCTCCTTTGGAGACAATGCCCTCCGAGTAAGCAGTCACGGTATTCCCCTGATGAAAGGGCTCCAGGATGCGCATGTCATCCCCACCATAAAGCACTTTCCGGGTCATGGGGACACAGATGTGGACTCCCATCTGGCTCTTCCTGTCATAGAGAAATCCAGAGAAGACCTTGCTGCCCTGGAACTGATTCCCTTCAGAAACGCCATAGAGGCCGGAGCAGATATGGTCATGATTGCTCATCTTCTTCTGCCGGAAATAGACGATAAATTTCCCTCCTCACTTTCCGAAACAGTGATCCATGACATGCTGAGAGCTGAACTTCAGTATAAGGGAGTCGTCATCACAGATGATCTGATGATGAAAGCCATCGATGCCAATTACGGCCTGGATGAAGCGGCTGTTCTTTCTCTAAAGGCCGGCAGTGATATCGTCATGATTGCCGGTGGTTATGAAAAAGTACGAGATGTGCTCACTGCACTTTTAGATGCAGCCGTCAGCGGTGAAATTCCAGAAGAACGGATCAATCAGAGTGTCAGGCGGATTCTTCTTCTGAAAGACAAATACGAAATCACCGATGCTCCCGTAGAAGAAATTCAGACTGAAAGGCTGAATGAGCTGCTTGAGGCACTCCTGAATCAGTATATGAACTGACTGAGTCTCTTCCGATATGCGATTGCTCCATCGTCATCTCCAATATTAGTGCATAGAAAAAGACAGATGCCATCTGTCTTTTTCTGATTGAATCAGGCTATGTTTTTAGTCTTCATCTTCGTCGTCATCTTCATCTTCGTCATCGTTGTCGTCATCGTTATCGTCATCAAGATCTTCCACATCAAAGTCCACGATGACACCTGTATAGGCATGGACTTCAATCTCATATTTCATGTTGTCCTTTGTGATTTCAAATTCATAGCTATCATCATCAGCGTCTTCTTCCACTACAGTTCCATTGACTCTGCCAAGGGCGATCTTTCTTGCTTCTTCCATTGTAAGCCTGGTTCTGACCGGTGATTCTACCTTGTCGTCATCATCATCCGGGTCATCACGATCGTCATCATCATCGTCATCCAGGTCTTCCACTTCGTATTCTTCGATGGCCCCTGTGTAGGCATTCACTTCAATCTCATGCTTTCTGTTATCCAGTCTGATCTCAAAATCGTAGCTGTCATCATCAGAGTCTTCTTCCACTACAGTTCCATTGACTCTGCCAAGGGCAATCTTTCTGGCTTCTTCCAGAGTGAGCCTTGTTCCTCTCTGTTCCTTCTTATCATCCTCTGTGTCATCATCACGGTCTATTTCTGTAACGGTTCCTGTGAAGGCATGGATTTCCAGTTCAAATTTGATGCCACCATTGAGTATTTTCACTTCATATTCGTCATCATCCAGTTCAAGCTTGATGATTTCTCCAGGTACTTCATTCAGAGCGATACTGCGTACCTCTTCTGGTGTCAGCATGCCCATTTCAGGAAGATCATCCTCATATTGGTATCCGCTCACAATATGGAAAAGCTCCTCCTGTGAAATATTCTGTACTCTGCTGTACTCAAACAGCTCCTTAAGGGTCATCCTGGAAAGCTCTTCCTCGCTGAGTGAAACACCCAGTTCACTGAGTTTTCTTGCTGCTTTTTCCTTTCCTGTCAGATCCTCATCCACTATATCCAGGCTGGTACTGAGGATGGTCGCTTCAATCTTTCTGTTTTCCAGATAGGCCTGGATGGCACGATTGATCTTTCCGACGATTTCAGCATCCGCATCCTCATCACTCACACTGATCATGACCATATTATCCTGTCCACCGTCTATGAATCCTTCAAAGATCATACGGTCCACCAGATCCCCTACCGTGCCTTCCAGAGAATCATCCTTGATCGCATAACCGTCCAGCATCTTCGCCGCATCCTCATTTTTCGCATTCACTTCGATTACTCTTTCCAGTCTGTTGGTCACCACTTCAATACTGGGGTTCACATCCATGGTCATGCGGAAAGAGGGCTGTGTCATATACATGTAGAGCACTACCACACCCAGCAGAAGTACTACGGGGATAAACCAGATTCTTCTTAATAGTTTCATCGTCATCGAAAATTCCTCCTTTATTCTATATACTGTTAACTTCCGGGATGATGATTTTATTGCATCCTTCGAAAATTATTTTAGTCATCATCCTCTTCATCATCATCATCCTCTTCTTCGTCATCATCTTCTTCGTCATCGCTAGCGCTGTCATCTTCATCTTCGTCATCATTATTTTCTTCCAGATCTTCCACATCAAAGTCCTCGATGACACCACTATAGGCATGAACTTCAATCTCGTACTTCCTTCCGTTTAACCTGATTTCAAAGTCATAGCTGTCATCATCAGTATCTTCTTCCATAATTGTTCCGTTCACTCTGCCTAGGGCAATCCTTCTCGCCTCTTCCAGAGTCAGTCTGGTCCTTGCAGGTTCCATCTCATCCTCTTCATCGTCATCATCCTGATCGTCTAGATCATCATCCATTTCCGGATTGACTTCTTCGTCGATCTTCTCCCAGTCCTGACTTTCAATGATGCCTTCCAGGTCAATGCCCAGGTTTCTGCTGAGCTTAAGCAGGTCTCTGATGGACATCTTTACAAGCTCTTCCACCTGAAGGTCCGAATGGAGAATCATGAGATTTCTGATGAAGGTCATCTTGCTTAGGGAAACGCCGTATTCTCTCGCGTAGTCTTCAATGGAATTGGTCTTTTCGATCTTCTGTCCCAGCACCACGGGGTCGATTCCTCTTTCTCTCAGGTAGTTGTGGATATAGGTATCCAGTTCACTCAGCTGACTGGTTTCCTTCTCCATATCTTTATTGTAGACAGAAAGAAGCAGAAGTTCTCTGGCCTCTCCCAGGTAACCGCTCAGAATCAGCTCATCCAGAAGTTCTCCTGTCACTTCCAGATAATCCTTTCCTTTATAAGAGAGATTCTCAATGAGATCCTCCCCTTCCATGTTGCCGGCTTTGATGTCAATGACCTGACTCTTCCTATTGGTGACAATCTCGATACTCGGATTGATATCCATATAGATTTCAGTATCTGCCGCCAGATACTGATGCTGCCAGGTGCCAAACATCACCAGAAGAATTGCCGCTGCTGCCAGTGGAATCAGTTTCTCCACAAGGGTCTTCGGCTTCTTCTGACTGGTGATCTCGTCATATCTCATCATTCTGGCAACAGGTTTTTCCTTGATCTGATCCAGAAGGTCAATGGGTGCATCATCCACGATACTTTTTATTCTTTCGTTGATATTCTTTTCGTTCATGACCTTCCCTCCTTTTCTTCCAGATAGTCTTTCAGTTTCTTCAGGCCTCTATGGTATTTCGACAGCAGTGTGGAGAGCTTCATATCAAGGTTCTCCGCGATTTCACGGTGCTTCATGCCCGATACGGCGTAGAGCATGATGATCTCCCTCTCCTCTTCTGTGAGCTTCTTAAGAACCCCTTCCAGCACCATGCGGTCCTCCGCATCGGTGACATAGGAGAACCTTCTTTCATTGCTGATCTCCATGGGATCCTGCACATCATATCGCCCTCTTTTCTTCACCTCGGAGTAGTACAGATTCTTCGTGATGGTGAACATCCACGCCAGGGGTTTCCCCATGGGTTTATAGAGATGCGCTGCAGAAAGGATTTTGAGATAGGTCTCCTGCATGATTTCAAGGGCCATGTCATGGTCCCGGGTCAAAGATACGGTGAATGCATACAGGGTTCTTTCCGTAAGATGATACAGTTCATCCAGTGCAGTATTGTCTCCTTTTCCGATTCGGACAAAAAGTCTCTCATCAATGGCTATGGGCTTATATTCGGTTTTCGGTAGTTCGTTCACACTGAGAACGAATGTAAACAGCATCATCTCTTTGTCCTCCTATCTGGATAACTGTCCAGCATCTCATTTTATTGCATTCTTTCGTTAATTTACATTTTGTTCATATATAAAAAGAAGGAAAGCCTCAAAGACTTCCCCGATGATTTCTTTTCCCGATTGTTACCTGTTATATTATCATATTTTCACAAACAATGTGCCGAATATCCTAAAAACGTTATCATTTATTGCGTTTGAAAATCTTGCAATGACTTCCCTGATCTTTTTTCCATGAGACAGGAGCATGTGGAACCATTTCGGACCATCTGCCCGTAATTCTAAGAATGAGACTTTTCACATCTTCTCAGATGGCATTCTTTTGCATTACTCCTATATACTCCATCATATGGTGTTTTACTTTGTATTTACAATATATTATAATACTATTATGTTTATAAATATGTGAGATTCATAATGGTGTCACCTATCTAACGAGTGATCACCATCATATTTTTGTAAGCTTATTTTTTTGGCATGATTTTCAGTATGGATTTCATTCAGAAAGTAGCTTATTCTCATCGCATTCATTCCATCAACAGGAATACAATCAGCACAAAAGAAAAGGAGTGGTTCGTTGCCAATTTCAAGTATGAAAAAACCCAGTTTCACTTATGCCCTCATGATGCTACTTAGCGTAGTCGCTATTATATCTGTAGGGATTCTGGCATTTGATGTGGAAATCCAGATGCTTATGTTCATCAGTATGTTCACCCTGATACCCTTTATGATGGGTCTCGGGTACAATTACAAACAGATCGAGACCTCCATGTTCAAATCCATGAGTAAGGCACTCCAGTCCGGACTGATCCTCCTGGCCGTGGGCATGCTCATCGGAACATGGATGGCATCAGGTACGGTGCCTACCCTGATCTATTACGGAATCAATCTGATTTCACCTAGATTCTTCCTGGTGTCGGCACTGCTTTTCACCTCCGTCGTATCCCTGACCACCGGAACTTCATGGGGAGCCATCGGTACTGCCGGTATCGCCATGATGGGTGTAGGGGCAACCTTAGGTGTTCCAGCTGGAATCACCGCAGGTGCCGTCATCAGTGGTGCCTACTTCGGAGACAAGATGTCTCCGCTATCTGATACCACAAACCTGGCACCCACGGTTGCAGGTGGTACTTTATTCGGACACATCAAGCATATGCTCTGGACTACGGTTCCTGCCTATACCATCACTGCGGTGATCTTCACCTTCATGGGTCTGAAATACACTGCGGAAACCGTCAATGCGGAAAGTGTGAATCAGCTACTGACGTATCTGTCTTCGAGCTTCAGCATCGGAATCATTCCAATGATTCCCATTGCTGTGCTCATCGGACTGATGATGATGAAAAAACCCGCGCTTCCAGCAATCTTCATTGCTGCGGTAGTCGGAGGAATCATCGCCGTAGCCTATCAGGGCTTCGGCTTCAGTGAAGTCCTCAACACCATGTACAGCGGATACAGCGTGGAAGCGGGTATCGAGACCGTTGACAGTCTGCTTCAGCGAGGCGGGCTCACAAGCATGCTGCCCCTCATCGCACTGTTCCTCTTCGCTTTAGGCCTGGGCGGAATGCTGGCAGACTCCGGTGTACTGGAAACCCTCATCGGTTCCTTTGCCCATAAGATCAACCATACAGGCACCCTTGTCATCGTAACGGTTATCGTAAGTTATGTGACGCTGGCCATCGGCGGAGCCATCTATTTCTCCACTGTCATGACCGGTACACTGATGAAACCGATCTTTGAGCGCATGAAGCTGAAACCGGAGAACCTCTCCAGAATTCTGGAAGATACCGCCACTCAGGCCGGTGCTCTGATTCCCTGGACAGGTGCCGGAATCTATACAGCAGCGACCCTTGGCGTTCCAGTGATTGCTTATCTTCCCTATACATTCCTGGCATTCATCACACCCATGGTTTCCCTTTTCTACGGAATCACAGGTCTGACCATGACACGGATGGACAAGGAAGAAGTGCAGAAGGTACGCGTAAGAAGAGAAAGAGAAAAGAAACTCATGATGAAATCCCTGGAAGCCAATTCCTGATGGAAGAACCCGGTTCTCAAAACAGAATTTCATCCTGACTATACTAACTTCTAAACACGGAAGCCATCCTGGCTCCGTGTTTTCTTCTGCCCTTTTTTCCCTAAATGATCGTGTTCTCTTACGTCCTTTTGTGCTGATATGATATGATTACTCTTAAGAATACAATGCGGAAAGAGGGATCCCATGATTCAGTTTGAAAGAACGCCTGAAATGAACAAAGCCATGAAAGCTCTGGTTGACTCCATGCACAGCATGCGCGCCTATCTTTCTGATGTGCTGCCCTATATGGAAACTGTGCTGACACCTTCCGATGAGAAGAAGCTGCTTTCCATTCTCAGAAAATACGACATTCCTGAAGAAAATCTTCAGAAAGATATCCGTACGCTGAAGGAGAATCCTTACTTCAGAAACATTCGACTGGAGAAAGTGGATACGGATACCGTGCGGTACCAGAGATCCGTCATTCGGAGAAGAACCCTCATGAATATGGATTTTCATAAGCCCCTGGGCCGCTATCTCTTTCACTATCATCCCATCGGATACTTTAGTGAGGATCTGGAACTGCCGGTGCTCATGGAAGGAAGCGGCGTATGGATGTCTCCTGCCGTCAGCGAAATCGAGAGTATGCGAGAAGGCATCGACAAAGGTCATGGGAAATGCCTGACCTTCGGCCTTGGCATCGGCCTTATCCTCTATATGTGGCTTCTGAAGGAAGAGGTGGAGAGTGTCACTGTTGTGGAAGTCAACAAGGATGTCATCGATCTTTTCGAGAAGCAGATTCTGCCTCAGTTTAATACCGGCAAGAAAGTGACCATCATCCACGCCAGTGCCTATGACAAATGGAATGAAACATTTCTCAAGGAATTCGATTATGTCTATGCGGATTTCTGGGAAAATACAGAAGATGGACTTGCCTGCTACACGAATCTCATGGAAAAGAAGATTGATCTTCCCCATATCGACTACTGGATTGAAGATTCCATCCTTGCAGACATCCAGTACATGGTCCTCTCCTATCTGTCCGTGGTCTATTACAAGAGAAGCATCATGGATTTCATGTCTTCCATTGATCCGGACATGAAGCGATATGCCATAAAGATCAACAAGTACTTCAAAAGAAGAAGTGATACCATCCACACAGAGGATGAACTGCTGGATCTCATTCATTCAAAGAAAGTGCTGAGAGAGATTCTATCCATATAAAGAAGCTCTCTTCAGTTTTTGTAATAGGCTCCATATTCCGTAAACAAACATGACCTTGGAGGGTAGTTTAAATGACTGTAAAACTGGAAAAATACCACCAGAACCATGGCTCTGCCATAAAAAAGCTGATGATCAAGGATGATTTTGTCCGAAGAGACATGGAAGAATGTCTTTCGGCGTTTCCTGAATGCGCCATAGTAGCAAGGTCAGACGAAAGCATCGCAGCGGTAGGTGTCTACACCGGTGTTTCCGAAAAGACCAGTTTCACCTTCTACGTGCATCCCGCTTATAGACGCCAGGGCATCGGATCTCTTCTTCTTCGTACACTGGAGAAGGAAATGGCCGAAAAAGGGATTCAGGAAGTCGTCTGTGACTACATGGTGGATGATTCCATAAGCGCGTTTCTCGGCAGAAGAGGCTATGAAACATGGTTTCGCTCCACCCATATGATTTTCAGTGGCACGCTGGAGATGCCCAGCAGTCCCTCCATTTCGGCTTATGTGGACAGTGATTACCCTTATGTTCAGAAAATACTCAGTGAATCCTTCCACAGAATGAGGCTTCATGTTGGCCTTCGGTCCAGCTTAAGTGCACCCTCCGAAGAGGAACGCCTTTCCTTCTTAAAGAAAGCGGAAGATATCTTTGTGCTCCGCTCTGAAGATGAAATCCTTGCTGTGGCCATGGTAGAAGGGAGCGAAATCGACAAGATTGCCGTGACTGTGGACAAGCAGGGGAAAGGTTATGGAAAACTGCTTCTCAGTCATACCGTAAAAGCACTCCTTGATAGAGGTTTTGACGAAGTCACTCTTTGGGTGGTGAAAGGAAACCCCGCGCAGGTGCTTTATGAGCACCTCGGATTCAAAGTGCATCGTCTTCACGAATTTGTGCACAAGAGACTTCAGAAATAATTCGATGCAGTGTAAAGGACTGGCTTGATATTCAAGTCAGTCCTTTATTACAGATATGTACTCCTTTGATCCTGGTTTTTCAGAATGCAATAGCACCAGAACTTTCGTCGACTTTCCTTTGAAAGGAATAACCTTTCAGAAAATATATCCTCATCATAAGCTGGTAAAGTGGATGAGTGGTGGCAGGATCAGTAGCAATACAGATATTGCAATCAACAGTTTCGTTGTTTTCTGGGACAACTTCGTTCTCCCCTCCCCTTTATACCATCCGCTGAACTGCCATCTGTTTCTGTAGATCAGAAATAAAAGGATGAGTACAGCCACTGCACCAAGCCACATATATTCTGAAACACCCATGGACTTATATAGAATGCTCAGCATTGTAGAATAGAAAGCCCCGGACAGGAAAAAGATCAATAGGATTCGCAGTAGTTCTAGAATAACTCTCATAATAATCTCCCTTTTTTTATGCTTCTTATATCATTTTCAGTATAACAGCTTATGACCAGATATACTCCGCTTTTCCTTTCTAGGCATAACTGTGTATGCTTGGAAGCAGTGTATTGACTCCGATATAGGTGAACAGTACACAGATGAATCCGATGACGGCGAAAAGCGCCGCCTTTTTCCCTCTCCATCCTCTTGTGATTCTAAGGTGGAGATAGATGGAGTAGATGATCCAGGTGATGAAGGACCAGGTTTCCTTGGGGTCCCAGGCCCAGTATCTGGACCAAGCCTGCTCTGCCCAGATGGCTCCTGTGATCATGACCAGGGTCAGAAAGAAATATCCCGCAGCCACTGCGCGGTAGCTGATGAAATCTAGCTTCTTGAGCTCGGGTACATGCTTGGAAATGAAGCTGTCCTCACCCATCCTCTTTCTTACGAGATACATGACCGAGACACCGCAGGCTACACCGAATGCCCCATAGCTGATGACTGCGGTAGCCACATGAAAAACCAGCCAGTTGCTCTGAAGGGCCGGCATCAGTGGCCTGATGTCTCTGCTCTGCATAGCCGCATACCCGATGACAAGCAGAATGATCGGCATCACGAAGGTGCCCATGGCTTTGAAGCTGAACTTCCATTCAAAAATGATGAAAAGAAGCACTATGCCCCAGGCGAAGCTCGTGGCAAACTCATACTGATTGGTCAGGGGCACTCTGCCGGATTCAATACCTCGAATGACAAGGGCCGCCGTATGAGCGAGGAATCCACCGTACAGAATATAGGTGGCAATGGTGCCCGGTTTTTCTTTTCTGCCTATGAAAAAAACAAGATAAAGAATCATGGCTACGGCATAGATGCCGATGGCGATATAAAAAAAGATGTTCTCCAGTCCCATTACGATTTCCCTCCCTCTGTCTTATGCTCTTCCAGTTTTTCCTCCAGATGCAGTCTGAATGCCTCCCTGCTCTTCGGTGTGTCTCCGTAAAGCACCCATTCCTTCTCCTGCTCCTCCAGAAGGATCTGCTGAGGCACATAATAGAAAGTAAGAAGCAGTCCCAGAAGCATCATAGCGCCGCCAATACCTGCGAAGATTGCACCAGGGTCCTTCACCACCTGAAGCACCGTGTAAAGTCTTGGCTCGAAAGCCTGAAAACTGATGCCCTTATAAGTCACCGTCTCACCCATGGATGCCACATTCATGTAGACACTTTCTCCATTCTCATAGAGGGTGAACAGATATCTCGGATTGTTGAGAAACGGAGTCCTGGTGTAGATTTTTCCATCCGAAAGCAGAAAATCAGGATAGAAATTCCGAAATTCGATGGCCAGATTCTCCTCTTCCAGAAAGAGAATTCCGGACTGATAGAAGCGTTCTCTTCTGATCTCCTCATTCTCCTTATCCACGATGATGTTAATCATCCAGCCAGTACCGCTCTGATAGACCTTATAGCCCTTCACCCGCATGGGATCATTCACACTGATCTCTCCGCTTTCAAGAATCTCCCCATCCTTGTTCTTGTAATCCACCGTGGAGATGTACTGATGGATGCTGTAATCACTTCTGTACTGTATGTCAAAATCCCTGAGATCCAGGTGATACTCCGTGTCTTCCATGAAAAGCTCATCTCCTGGAATGCCCCTCACATAGGTCTCATATCCCAGAATCTTTCCGGCTGCGAAGGCCACAATGACCATAAGAAGCCCCAGATGCACTATAAAGGATCCGAAATAGCCTGCTCTACGTCTTGCGCCATACCAGATTTTCTTTTCTTCAAAAATCATCTGCTCAGTTTTTTTGAATCCCAGCTTCGTAAGAAGCATCGCAGGTTCCTTTGACGGCGCAGTCTTCATTTCCATGGTTTTTTTCTTCAGAAGGTCCGGTTCGAACTTCTCCGATCTTCTGAACTGCCTTATGGCGGAAGGCAGTCTTCTGATGCTGCAGAAAAAAAGATTCATGGATAAAAGTATCGTGAGCATGATGAAATAGATGGAATGATAGACATCATCAAGCTGAAAGACTTCAATGAATCTGACTATGGTCTCACTGTAATTCTCCTTGTAGAATCCGGGCAGATTTCCCTGGGGAAGAAGCGTACCCAGTGTAGAATATAGCGCGAGCAGCGCAAGCAGAATCATTCCGAATTTCATGGATGATAAGAACCTTAGTATGCGCCCTTTCTGTTTTCCCTTTCCCTTATCTCTCATAGTACCTCCAGCTACAAAATAAGACTCCCGACGAAGGAGTCTTATTCATCATTTTCTTATTCTGATGTCTGTTCAGGTCAGTTCAGGATGGATAATGCTTCTTCGGTGAGACTTCTGGACAGATCCAGCAGCTCATGGGATTTGGCATTGTTGTGGAATCCTTCACTGTTCTCGACGAACACAAAATCCCAGTACCATTGTGCTTATCTATGCAGTTGTCTTGCTTCCACAATCTTGTCTTCCGTGATTCCATCACTTTCCGCATTCTTCAGTGCATCAATGAGATCCACAATGAGCAGTGCCGTTTCATTCATCTTTTCTTCCACAGCGCCCTGAAGATCTTCCACTCTTTTTGTAAGACTTTCCGCGGTATAGTCCTGATGACAACCTAGACAGGACGCTTCTATGGTCTTTAATGGACTTGTCCACTGATGGGCTGGAAGGGTTTCTCCGTCTGCTCCCTCCATGTCCGGCATATGACAGGTGATACAGGTGACGCCCATATTGTTATGGATGCTTCCCTGATAGGTTTCCCATTCCGGATGCTGCACTTTCAGTAGCTCTGCGCCTGAACTTGGATGCACCCAGTCGGTGTAATTCACTTCATCATAGAATGCCATCATTTCCGCAGGAGTCAGGCCATTTACCGATGGCATGATGACTTCCTTGGTTTCAGGATCCAGATGATACTCCACATGACACTGTGCACAGACCAGATCTCCGTCCTTGAACTCTCCTTCGATTCCTTCCAGTGCAGTGTTTAAGTGTTCTCTTGTAATGGTGATGACACCTGGTTCGTTCTTATGACAGTCATAGCAGCTGATGGTTTCCATCTCGCTTTTGTCCACATCCTCAAACACCATGGCATGGGCTTCCTCGCCGTGTTCCTCTACAAGTTCCAGAAATCCGCTGGTCTTACAGGATAAGCAGCTCGCTCCGGGTTTGCTTCTTTCTGTATGAATGATGTCTTCCAGTGCATAGGTATGTCCTCTTGCTCTGAGATATTCCACACTGAAACTGTTTCCCTCATACAGCACCTTCAGATAAGGGTACTTCTCCAGATAGTCAATGGGAACAGAGCCTCCATAGGTGGTTTCCTCCATCTCGCTGTTTTCGAGATAGCTTGCATAGATTTCAGGATGTTCCTCTTCCCATTCACTAGCGGAAATAATGTCTTCCTTACTTCCGGAACAAGCAGTCGACAGAATGGCTATAGTGATGGCCGCAAGCAGCAGTAGCATCTTCTTCATAACCTTCCCTCCTTACTGTTTGCTTTTTATCTTAATATTCAGTCTACGATATTATTATAACATATATGCACGAAAAATATTTTCTTCAAGTGAGGCACAATTCAAAAACAGATGGTCCCATTCATGGGTTCCATCTGTTTTTGAATCCTTGATTTTCTAACCAACCTTCATTATTAAGTACACAATCCCTGCCCTGTCTCACAGTCTGATCATTTCTCGTTACGACTTATTCTTCAAAGTCATCAATCAGAATATAGAATGCCTCATCCCTGTCGAGAAGGGAGTCGGTATAATGAAGCATCACCTTATCGCTCTCGGCGTTTGCTGTAAAGAACATCGAAATCTTTACTCCTTCGTCAGTCTCTTCAGGATAACTGAATACATTGGTGTAGGAAGTATTTCCCTGATCATCTATGAATGTCAGCTGAAAATTTCTATTCATGACTCTTCGGATATCCATATTCAAGAATAACAGCTCCACTTCATATTCTGCGACCATCTCTTTATCCGATTCGGAGCTTTCCGGTTCCAGTCTTTTTACAGCCTGAACGGTAAGCAAATAGTCCTTGGCAGCCTTCGTGATGACCATGGGCTCTCCTTTTCCGTAGACTTTTTCCGGCTCTGGAAGAGAACCGGTCAGATCTGCTTCCACACGTTTTCCCTTTTCCACATTGAACAGCAGATTTTCATTTAAATAATCACTGAATCGTAATCTCACTTCGTTGGGATGCTCCGGTGCTTCAAATACAAGTTTGTGAACACTCTTGGTCCCAGCTGGGGTAAATACATGCCCGTAGGCTTCATCCAGAACTACTGGTGGGTATGGATCTGCATTGTGGACACTGAGATTGAATCCAGTGACCAGGCCCGTTTCATAGTGAAAGACCTCGTGATTTTCATCCATGGACAGATTCTCAAAGAGTATCTCCACGACAATATTTTTCTGTTCTGGTTTCCACGGTAGTCTATACTCTGTATCTTCCACAGACAGAATCGTAACCGCATAGTCCTCTCTTACTACAGCACGCTCTCCTAAACCATAGATGACCGGTTCCGGTTCTGGTTCCTCTTCTTTCAGAATAATGGTGGGTTTATCTTTCACGGGATTCTCCTGTGTCTCCAGAATTTCCGGTTCATCATTGCTGCATCCGGCTAAAATCATGATCATGATCATGGTGACGGTCAGTAGTACTTTTCTCATATAAGCCTCCGTTCTCAGATTTTCTTATTCTTTTATATTCTAACTCAATATTTTATTCTCATCCAATACCACAATCTGTATATACTGTATTTATCTTCTTTTTATTCTTTCATACATTCTTTTACAACTCTTCCGGCAGTTTCATTTCATCAATGACTTCCTCCGTTTCCTCATCCAGGTAGCGCAGCAGCAGTTCAAGCTCATTTCCCTCAAAGACCTGGTACATGGCCACAGACATCATGATGGTCAGTGACGAGAAATCAAAGGCGTTCTCATAGCCTGTCCGGTCCACAATGACATCCACTTTTCTGTAGTCATCCGATCTTCTCACATCTTTGATATAGGAGGTCTCTTCGTCGTTCATCAGCATATTGAATGCTTCATCGACGCTTTCCCTCATCTCTTCCATAAGCTCCTTGTGCTTTGCACGACTCATGGTAAGCTTCAGGGACCCATCTCCCAGCACCTCTGCATCTTTCATGCCTGGATTCTCAGTGAGGTATGACTCCTTGTCAAAATCACTCAGATCTCCAGCAAAATCCGGAGGCAGGATAATCTCGACACTGAGAAGATTCTTGTCTACGCTGACTTCTTCCTGCTGCTTTTCCGCAGCGTCCTGACTTTCCTGATTCTCATTCTTGCCGGCACACCCTGCCATGGTCATGATCAGCATGCTGATCACAAGAAATATTGCCGTCTTTTTCATTTTCAGTCCTCCCCCATTCACTGGATTCCATCCAGTTCTATATAGAAATCCGACATGTCGTTGAACATATTGTCCTTGTAACAGAGAATGATGCGGTCACTGTCCTTATGGGCTGCCAGATAGATCACAGCGTTGCATCTTGCACCTTTCACCGTTTCCTGCGGGTAGATATCCGAAAAGACCGGATAGGAGTAGCCCGTATTTCCATGGCCATCTATCAGGATAAAGGAGTACTCATCAATATAAAGCGGACTGTCCATGCTGATGTTGGAATAGGAATAAGTGATCTCATAGACCGCTTCCGGCATTCTCTTCTCATACTCATTTCTTTCAGCGGTTTTTCTGACACTTTCAATTGTAAGGATGTATTCTCCCTCTGATGTGGATACTTCTATGATGTCCCCCATACCGAAAGTATGCTCATAGGACGGGGCTTCTCCAAGAAGATCCACCGTAAGCGTTTCTCCCACATTCAGAAGAAATCTCGCATCCGCCTCAGAAGAGAAGAAATTATCATAATAATGAACATCAATACTTCCGCTGGCTGCTTCTGCACCCACTGCAAAGGAAGCCAGTGTCTTGGCACCTTTTGGTGTATATTCTGGTGAATGGACAGCTTCCACGGGATAGGTATCCATCATGTTGCCGCCCTCGTCCACCAGCTTGAACTCCATCTCTGAAATATAGATTTCCTCTTCACTGGCCAGATTCTCATAGAGATACTCGATGATCAGTACCTGCTGCACTTCTTTCTCCGAGAATTCATTTCGATCCTTCGTTTCCGTCACACCCACGATGGTCAGCGCATACCTGTCTTCAAAAACGATTCGGTCCCCTATCCCGTAGAGAATCTCCTCCTGCTCCAGTTCTTCCTTTTCCGCCTCCGATTCCTTTTCACTTCCTGCTGGAGCCTCTTCATTGGTCTTCTTCACCGATTCCACATCACTTCCACAAGCCGTACCCGCTAAAAGAGAAAAAAGCATCAAAAGCATCACGATTTTCTTCATTTTTCATCCTCCTCAATTTCAGACTTTTCCGGTGTATTCATCCTAGCAGATCTGCTGTCCTTCTATCCGGACAATCAATATTTTTCGTTAAGAAAAAAATTATTCATTTTGAAGTGTATACATTTTCAATTCTAAATTGTGTCAGAATATCAGTCTATTCACTACAATTAATGAGGAAATCCTCAATAATTGGCTCATTATAAGGGGTTTCGCTCATTTGACACCTGGTTTCCAGAGGCGTAGGATAAAATCTGTTGAAAAAACTCAGACGAAAGGAGACCCAATGCAATTATTAATACTCATTCTTAAAGACATTGAATGTATCGACAATCTGATGACAGAACTTGCAGAAGCCGGTATCAAAGGTGGAACACTACTGGAAGGCAAAGGTATGGCCAACGTACTGATGCAGCACGAAGAGCTTCCCGTATTTGGTATGATGAGGCATTTAATGTCCGATACCTATGAAAAAGACAGTCACGTACTTCTGTTCGTACTACGAGAGGAACAAGTGCTGAAGACGAAATCCACCGTGAAGAGAATCACTGGTGATCTCAATAAACCCGGAGCTGGAATCATGTTTTCCATTCCGCTGACTTCTGTGGAAGGGTTGGGTGAATAAGCATGGAACTTCAGATATTCATCTACCTCGGCATTGCACTTCTTCTATCCCTTCTTTCTAGTAAGGCGATCAAGAAATTTCATCTGCCCAATGTCACAGCCTATCTCATCATGGGACTTCTGGCTGGCCCCTATATGTTCAAGCTGCTTCCTCATGAAGCCATCGTGTCCTTTGAGCCCATTTCGGAAATCGCGCTGGGATTCATCGCTTTTTCCATCGGTTCGGAGTTCAAGTTCAGCTACCTCAAGAAGGTAGGAAAAGCGCCTGTCGTCATCGCTGTTCTGGAAGCCTTCATGGCTGTAGCACTGGTGGACCTGGCCCTGATTCTTACAGGACATGATCTTTCCTTCTCTCTGATGCTGGGTGCCATTGCAGCAGCCACTGCTCCTGCAGCCACACTTATGGTTGTCCGTCAGTACAAGGCGAAGGGTCCTGTGACCAATACGCTGATGCCCGTGGTGGCCATAGACGACGCCATCGCGCTGATGCTCTTCGGCATCTCGCTGGCCATCGTGAAGACCCTTAATGCTACTGCAGAAGTTTCACTCCTGATGACTCTTTTCAAGCCGTTTTATGATATCATCGGCGCACTGCTTATCGGTGCAGTGATGGGGGCCATCCAGACCCTTCTCATCAAGTGGTTCAGCGGAAGAGGAAACAGACTCTCTGTCACCATCGCCATGATTGCGCTGACCCTGGGACTTTCAAAATATCTGGGCTTCTCGGAGCTTCTGTCCTGTATGGCGCTGAGCGCGGTATTTGTGAACTTCTCCAGTACAGCAAACTCCGTATTTGATCAGATTGAACGCTTCACCCCACCGATCTTCATGATGTTCTTCTTCATCTCCGGAGCAGATCTGAACATAGCGATTCTGCCATCCGTCGGTGTAGTCGGCCTCATCTATGTGGTCGTACGAGTCATCGGAAAAGTATTTGGCGCAACGCTGGGCGCAAGCCTCTGCAAATGCGAAGAACCCGTACGCAAGTATCTGGGATTCACCCTGATTCCCCAGGCCGGTGTAGCCATAGGTCTGGCCTCGGTAGCCCTTTCCGTGCTGCCGGAATACGGACAGACCATCAAAGTCATCATCCTTGCTGGAACCGTGATCTACGAACTGGTAGGTCCAGTGGCAACGAAAATCGCCCTGACGAAAGCAGGCGATATCCAGCCGGTACTGGAGAAGAAACTCAGTACCGCAGTATAGAGGAAATCACGACAGCTGAAGCATCGGATCCAAAGATGTGCTTCAGCTGTTTTTTCTTTATACATTTTCAAAACTATGCTAAAATGATACCTGTCATATCCGATAATGATTATCAATTAAATAACAATCTCGGAGACACTTTTCTGATTATGTGATCCTAAAGGGGGATTTGACTTGTCCAGTATATTCAAAGCATCCAGATTCAACGCTCTTTCCCACACGGAAGAGGAAGGTCTGATTCTATATAACAGCTACACCGGTGCACTCATCGATTTCTCAAAAGAAGAGAAGGAGGAAGTTCTGGGACTTCTCAAGAATGCGGACGCATGGCCTGATACGGACGTGAAGAAAGCACTTGTGGATAACGGATTTCTTGTGGGAGAACACATCGACGAACTGAAAAGAGCACAGTTTCTTCATCAGTCCATGCATCGCACCGATATGCTCCATCTGATCCTCATGCCTACAGAGGCCTGCAACTTCAGATGCACCTACTGCTACGAGTCCTTCACAAGAGGAAGAATGACCGATGAAACCATCGCCGGGGTCAAAGCCCTGGTCAGAGAAAAGGCCAGAACCATCCATACTCTTCATATCAGCTGGTTCGGCGGAGAGCCGCTCCTGGAAATCGATCTGATGGAGGAGCTTTCCAGAGAATTCCAGGCCATCGCCAAAGAAAACGAGATCGCCTATTCCGCAGACATCTCCACCAACGGATATTTCCTCAGCAAGGATGTATTTCGAAGACTTCTTGACATGGACATCCGTCAGTACATGATCACCATCGACGGTGTGGAAGCGGTTCATGACAGCAGACGTTTCCTCATCGGAGGCGGAAAGACCTTCCAGGACATCATGGAGAACCTGAAGAGCGCCGGTGAAAGCAGCGAAGAATTCGATATCAGCATCCGTGTGAACTTCGACCAGGATAACCTCAAGGAAACGGAAGAGCTGACGGACTATCTCACAACCTGGTTTGCAGGGGATAAAAGATTCGGACTTCTCTACAGACCCGTCGGCAGATGGGGCGGGGACCATGACGAGGACATTCCCATCTGCTCACATATGACGGCCAACAAGAAGATCTGGGCATTCACCTCTGATGCGGTGGAGAAGAATCTCTTCATGAGCTCCTCCATTTCAGGCATGATCATGCCCGGAGGCTCCGTATGCTATGCCGCAAAACCCAACGCCCTGGTCATCGGTTCCGACGGTCAGCTTTACAAGTGCACCACAGCTCTTGATGCCGACATCAATCATGTGGGGCATCTAAGCGTCGATGGAAGCCTGGACCTGGACTATGACAAGATCATCGCCTGGGTAAGCTCCGGGGAAGAGACAGATACCACCTGTCAGTCCTGCTTCTACAGACCTTCCTGTCAGGGAAATCACTGCCCCTGGTACAGAATGCTGACCGGAGACAGACCCTGCCCTTCCGAGAAGACCAACATCAGAAAAGTGCTTGGTCTCATCTGGAAGAACAGTCTATTATAATTCACGTTTATTGAAAGGAGGTGAGTCGATGCGTATCGTAAGACCTGCAGTTGCTCCTGCAAAGGTGAATTCCGGAAGAATCCTGAAGGCTGCTCCTGGAAACCTGAAGTAGTCCGTGGACTGCATGATATAAGTGTAAAAAGACGCCGCAAGGCGTCTTTTTCATCTAATAAAATCAGGGCAGATGCACCGGCTATTTTCGCCGACGCATCCGCCCTGTCTCTTCTTTTCTAAACGATGGAGGCTTCGTAGATCTCCTTCACGGATCTTTCAAGTGTGGAATTGAATCTCACATCACTGTAGGTGTGATTCAGCCCTTCCAGCAGTGCCCTGGAAAAACTCGCAATGAGTCCAGGATGGCGTTTCAGAAGTGCTACGGATTCTTCCCTCGAATAGCCTCCCGACAGTGCCACTACCCTCATGACTCTGGGATGCTCGATGAGCTCCGTGTAGAATCCGTCTTCCTCCGGAATAGACAGCTTCAGCATCACCATCTCGTCTTCAGGAAGCTTATCCAGATGGGCGAGAATCTCTCTTTTCAGAATCGCTTCTGATTCCTTCTTGTCGGAGCTTCTGATATCCACTTCAGGCTCGATGATGGGAAACAGTCCTTTTTCAAGGATTCTCTTTCCGATTTCAAACTGCTGGGCCACCACTTCCCGGATTCCTTCCTCATCAGCTTTTTTGATTACGGATCGCATTTTGGTGCCGAAAATATTATAGGATTTGGCCTTTTCAAGAATCTCATCCAGATTGTCGATGGGTTTCATGAGCTGTACCCCGTTCTTTTCTTCCGCAAGACCTTTGTCCACTTTCAGAATGGGGATGATTCCCTTTTTCTGCCACAGATAATCTGCTGTAGGCAACCCTTCCACTTCTCTTTCCATGGTCTGCTGGAATAAGATCGCAGCCAGAATGTAGTCGGAACTGAAAGCAGGGCTGGTCATGACTCTTGTTCTCATGGCATGAACCAGATCAAACATTTCCTTCTCGTCTTTGTACTGATCCTTCTCGATGCCATATCCCGCCAATGCCTTGGGTGTGCTCCCGCCACTCTGATCCAGCGCAGCGATGAAGCCCTTGCCCTGTCTCATTCTCTGTACCTGTTCCATGTTCATCTTAATTCCCTCACTTTCCTGTATTCTTTCAATCAGCTCATCGAGCCTATATACTTCTATGATAGGCCGTAAAAAAACAATTGTCAAAATATTTAGGCTATTGTCAGGGATTTTGTTTTTTACTTGAGGAGATCCTCGACACCATTGATCATGGCCTGTTCATGGTCCTCCACAGGAATGACGATGCACTTCTGGCCATCAATGATCTGGCTTCTGATTTTGGCGACCTTTTCTTCCTTTACGCGGAGAATCACATCATAGTCGCCCGCCTCTTCCTTCTCCTTCTCCTCTTTCACTTTCTCCAACTCACTATGAAGAAGACTCACTTCCTTCTTCAGACGCTCTTCCTTGTCTCTCTGCTGCTTCTCCTTCAGCACCTTGGCATCGATGAGGCTTTCAGCCAGAGGAAGATCCTCACCATAGTAGGACCCATAGGAGGCGGTGATCTCCTTCGTGACATTTTCCGGAATTCCGCTGTCCACAAGGATCCCCTCCACATCTCTCTGGGTCAGCACCATGGGCTCCACATCCGCATCCGCATAGGTGGCTTTATAATCGGCCACCATGGCACTGAGCTGATCCTGCACTTCCATGAAGATCTCTTCAGATGGCTGGTTTCCATCCTCTAAAGATCCCTTCACCATGGCCTGGAAGGATTCCTTCTGAAGCTGGGCGGTCTCTTTCATCTGACAGCCCAGAATGTCTTCCATGAACTCCGGATGGGGATCCTTGGCATTTTTGGTGAAGTACATCACGGCATCCAGGTCCTGACTGCGGTCGATGAAGGCCGGGTACACAAAGCCGTGCTTAGGCATCTCCACCACCCAGTCTCTGTGACGGGCACGGATCATATTCTCGTCTTCCACATAGCTGAGCCCCGGATCCGATAGGGATACCGGACAGACAGCGCATAGGACGTACTCATAGACCTCTTCCGATTCATCCAGCTTCAGGTTGTCTTCGGTCTTGGTGATCACATCATAGGCATCATGGAACAGAAGGATGATGAAGTTCCCCACATAGTGATAGTTTTCGATGACGCTTTCATAAAATGCGTCCAGAAGCTCATCCTTCAGAAGCCTTGTGCGCTTCAGGTCCATATAGAAGGTCTGCTTCTCGGTGATTCTGCCCACTTCCTGCTGAAATCTCAGCTCCAGCAGGTTGTTGCCCACGGTTCCTGTAAGCACCTTCTTTGCGATCTCAAGATACTTGTGGTATTCATCCTCTTCCAGATTGAGGAAGGTTTCTATGAATTTCGTCACAATCTTCTTTTCTCCATTGACATAGCATCCCGCCATCTTTGAAAAGGTGGCCTGGTCTTTCTTGAATCTTTTCTTTATTTCCAGTATGTCTTTCTTCTGCATAATTACCCCTATCTTTCACTTCTCATTAACTTAATCGTACTTCCCTAATTTAGCACAGAATGAGGATTCCTTCAAAGGACATTTCAGCTCACAGCAGATTCAAAATATACCTGTACTATTCTCCGTGGTATCATGGTAGCAGAAATGAATCTCAAGGAGGGGATCTGATATGGAGATCGAAAAGCGAAGAAAAAAACTGCTGAATGAATTGCCCGGATTTTCCGGCGTTCTGTCCCTGAGCAGAAAGAATGAAGTCCTGTATGAAGAGGCTTTTGGCCTTGCCGTTGTGAATGAAGCTGTGCCATGCACCGTGGGCACAAGATTTCCTGTGGCATCAGGGTCCAAAATCTTCACAGCCGTGGTGGCCTTGAAGCTTGTGGAAAAAGGGGCTCTGTCTCTTTCGGATTCGGTGACCGCGCTTCTGCCTGACACTTTTTCATTCATGGATAAGAATGTTACTGTAGGACATCTTCTGACACACACTTCAGGCTTTCAGGACTACTTCAGGGAAGATGGCAACGAAAGTTATGCAGACCTCTGGAAGAACCTGCCCATGTATGCAATGAGAACCCCGAAGGATTTTCTTGTTCTTCTGAAAGACAACCAGATGGAATTTCAGCCTGGAGAAAAATTCAGCTACAATGATGGTGGCTTTGTGATTCTCTCCATGCTCATCGAATCCGTCACCCGAAAATCTTTTCCCGAAGTGGTGAAGGAAACGGTATTTCTGCCGGCAGCCATGGAGGATAGCGGATATTTCGCCATGAACGCTCTTCCCCAAAACACCGCACTGGGATACTATGAAGAAGAACCTGGCAGGGTGGTGTCCAACATCTATGCCATCCCGGTTATAGGTGGCGGTGACGGTGGTGGCTATACAACCGTATCTGATATGAGGCGCTTCTGGCATGCTCTGCAGAGCGGGAAACTCATAGAGGAACCTCTTCTCTCAGAAATGTGCTCTGTGCAGGCTGAAAATGAGAAGGAGAGGTACGGATACGGAGTCTGGATCAGAAAGGATGCTTCTTCTGTCTCAGGGCTCTCTGTCATGGGCGCCGATCCCGGCATTTCCATGGTCAGCGATTATGACCTGAGCACAGACCTTCTTCTCACCATCCTTTCCAACAGAGAGAATCAGGCTTTTGAGGCCTATGGCATCATGAAAGATCTTTGATTCTGAATGCATAAAAACTGATGAAAGATGAAAGAGCATCCCTCTGCCCGAGAACTGGAGCATAAGCAGAGGGATGCTCTTTCTGAATAGATGTATTCTATCTGTTTACATAGATGTGTATCTCTTATGGTCTTTCCCCCATCCGATTCTTTCGATAATTTTTTATCAATTTCACACTTTTTCTGATTGATTCATAATGAAGCGCTTACCGCTGATACTTTGGAAGACGAAATTTTAAAAACAATTTATCATAGTCATAAATCCTGCTTCCTCCTACAGAAAGTTATTGAACTACAAGTATCATTCTTATTATAATAAGTGGTATAAATTTAAAAAACGATAGTTTTATTCTCATTTTATTAAACAACTATCAATTTTAAATGGAGAAGGGGGAATTATTTATGCAACAATTAAAACCTGAACAGACGCCGGAAAGAGGCATGTGGTCCTCACGCTTCGGTTTCCTTATGGCAGCAGTGGGCTCTGCTGTCGGACTGGGCAATCTCTGGAAATTTCCATACCTGGCCGGTGAAAACGGCGGAGGCGCATTTGTGCTGGTCTATGTGGGACTTGTGGTCATTCTCGGGTTCACACTGATGCTGGCGGAGCTTTCCATCGGTCGTCATACCAACTCCGACGCCTATGGCGCTTACAGCAAGCTGAAGAAAGGCTGGGGTTTTGTCGGAGGCTTCGGAATTTTGGCCGGTTTTCTCATCCTGTCCTATTACTCCGTAGTCGGCGGATGGGTCCTGAAATACATCGTCGCCAGTGTTACGGGCGTAGGCGCGGATAAAGGTGCCTATTTCACGAATTTCATCACTTCCTCGGTGGAACCTGTCATCTATCATCTAATTTTCATGGGACTCACAGCAATCATTGTTATACGAGGGATTTCCGGTGGAATAGAAAAGGCGGTCAAGATCGTCATGCCGGCACTGTTCATCATGCTCATGGTCATCGTGCTCCGTTCCGTGACTCTGGAAGGAGCTTCGGAAGGACTGAAGTATTACCTCACACCGAATTTCAGTGAAATCACCCTGAAGGTTTTCATAGCCGCACTGGGTCAGGTGTTCTTCTCTCTGAGCCTGGGTATGGGCTGCATGGTCACCTACGGAAGCTATCTGAGCAAACAGGAAGACCTGGAAAAAGATGCGCTGCTGATTCCATCTCTGGATTCACTGGTCGCCATCATGGCGGGATTCGCCATCCTTCCTGCGGTATTCGCCTTCGGCTTTGCGCCCGGTGAGGGACCTGGACTCATGTTCATCACCCTGCCGGCTGTATTTGAAAGCATGCCTCTTGGAACGGTCTTCTCCCTGATCTTCTTCATTCTGGTCTTCTTCGCAGCCATCTCCTCCTCCATCTCTCTGATGGAAGTGACGGTAGCCTTCGGCATCGACAGACTGAAATGGAGCCGCAAAGTCTCCGTTCTTGTGTTCACCACTGTGATGTTTATCATCGGAATCGGCGCATCCCTTTCCATGGGTGCCTGGAGCGACTTCCTGATTCCATGGATCGACGGCAACAGCTATGGCATCTTCGACTTCCTGGATGTAGTGACCTCCTATTATCTGCTGCCTCTTGGTGGACTGCTCAGTGCCATCTTCATCGGATTCGTATGGGGTGTGCCCAATGCAGTGAAGGAAATCAAGACTGGCGGCAACTTCAGAACCGAAAAGCTCTGGTCCGTACTCATCAAGTACATTGTCCCCATCCTTGTTTTCGTCATTCTGCTCAGTACCACGGGACTGTTGGACAGGATCATCGGGTAGTCTGGATCAGATGTTCAATCAAGCATACAATCACAAAGGACAGGATTTTCAGTCCACTGAATAATCCTGTCCTTTTTCTGTTCGTTCATAAACCTTAGTTTCTAAGAAATGCCATATAGCCTTTCTTGGTTTCATAGACATCCGCCTTGCTGACCACTTCCCATGGCGCATGCATGTTCAGAACCGCAACACCGCAGTCGATGACTTCCATGCCGTAGAGGGCCAGAATGTATGCGATGGTTCCGCCGCCGCCCACATCAACCTTGCCAAGCTCTGCTGTCTGATAAGCCACATTATTCTCATCGAGGATTCTTCTCAGATCCGCCATATACTCCGGATTGGCATCATTGGAACCTGATTTTCCGCCTGAGCCTGTAAACTTGTTGAAGACCATGCCTCTTGACAGAAGGGCTGCATTCTTCTTCTCGAAAGAAGATGCATAGGTGGGGTCGTAGCCTGCACTTACATCGGAGGACAGCATTCTGGAGCTGGCAAGAGCTCTTCTCAAGGTCAGCTCACTGTAGATGCCCATGGCCTCCAGAAGCTCTGCCACCGTGTTTTCGAAGAACTTCGAACGCATTCCTGTGGCGCCGACGCTTCCGATCTCTTCCTTGTCCACTAGAAGGGTGCAGGCGGTTCTTTTCACTGAATCGAATTCCAGCATGGCAGCCAGGGATGTGTAGGCACAGACTCTGTCATCATGTCCGTAGGCCATGACCATGCTGCGGTCAAGTCCCGCTTCTCTGGCGCGACCTGCAGGCACCACTTCCAGTTCTGCGGAGAGGAAATCGTCCTCTTCCATGTCGTAGGTGTCCTTCAGAAGTTTCAGGACTCCCTTCTTCACGGACTCCTTCTCTTCCCCCTTCAGCGGCTTGCTGCCGATGATGATGTTCAGATCATCCCCTTCAATGACCTTGCCTGCTTTCTTTTCCAGCTGTTCTCTGGAAAGATGGATGAGCAGATCAGAGATGAACACCACCGGATCCTTCTCATCTTCCCCGATGACCACATCAATGGCTGTTCCATCCTTTTTGATCACCACACCATGAATGGCCAGCGGAATGGTGACCCACTGATACTTCTTGATACCACCATAATAGTGTGTATCCAGATACGCCAGGTCCGTATCCTCGTAGAGCGGATTCTGCTTCACGTCCAGTCTTGGTGAATCCACATGAGCACCCAGAATGTTCATGCCCTTCTCAATGGAATCCTCTCCGATGAGAAACAGCGCGATGGCTTTCTTCATGAGGGTTGCATAGACCTTGTCTCCAGCCTTCAGCTTCGTCTTGTTTCTGATGATCTCCTGAAGATCCACATACCCTGCTTTTTCAGCCATCTCTGCAGATACCTTGACCACTTCTCTTTCGGTCTTTCCTGCATCCAGATAAGCCATGTATTCCTTGTTCACCGCTTCCAGTGCTTCCAGGTCCTTTTCGTCATAATTCAGCCAGATGTTTTTTCTTTCCAATTTCATTTCCCCTTTTCGTTTCTGATTTTTCATCACTGATTTCAATTATAACACAAGACTTTCAGGGGAAATCCCTTCACCAGTACAGTTTCCGCCGGACGAATGCAATAATTCCTTGCATAAATAAACCCGGCGCGTATGCACCGGGCAAGTGGCTGAAAGACGTCTATGTTCTTTTCTTAAGACTCTCCCTATTACTTCTTGTCGTCATCATCCAGGGCATCGTTGATTTTATCTGCCACGCTGTCTTTCGCTTCTTCAAAGTCCTCTTCTACTTCGGCCTTCTTCTGCTGGAGCTTTCCCTTCAGTTCCTGTGACTCGTCGTCTGTGATTTCTCCAACTGCTTCGTTGAATTTTCCTTTTGCCTTATCCGTTGCATTGTCAAATTTATCTTTGAAATCTGTCATATATTTTCCCTCCTGATTTGCTCTTGCTTCACTTCATTGAAACGAATGATTTTTCCTTCGTCTTTCATCCTATGCATTTATGGTACCATCTTCCTTCAGGGTCTCGCTACAGTTCAGGAGGGAATTCACTGAACATTAAGGCTTCATTCACTATAGACACAGTTCTCTCATCTTATTCATGATTTTCCAGGGTGCTCAGCTTCTCGAAAATCTCTCTTGTGACTGCTTCGATTTCCTTTGTTCCATCTATTCTCAGAAGGAGCTTTTTCTTTTCGAAAAACTCGATCAGCGGCATGGTCTGCTCTTCATACACTTTCAGTCTCTCTTCCACAGCTTCCGCATGATCGTCACGTCTTTCTGCTAGCTCATGACCGCAGTGGTCGCAAAGCCCTACCTCTTCAGGAGGATTGAACTGCAGATGATAGCTTGCACCGCAGAACCTGCAGATTCGTCTACCCGGCATTCTTTCCCTGATATAGGAGGAAGGTACGTCAATGAGCAGCGCTGCATCCAGCACTTGGCCTCCTTTTCGGATCATCCTGCAGAGTACCTCTCCCTGATACGCAGTTCTCGGAAATCCGTCCAGGAGATAGCCCTCTTCCACATCCGCCTGGTCCAGACGATTCATCACCAGGTCAATGGTCACTTCATCGGGCACCAGCAGTCCCTGGTCGATGAAGCTTTTCGCCTTCTTCCCCAGTTCCGTACCTTCTGTGATATTTCTCATGAAGATGTCTCCCGTTGAAATATGCGGAATGCCGAATTTTTCGGATATGAACTTTGCCTGTGTTCCTTTTCCTGCCCCAGGTGGTCCCAGTAGAATGATTCTCATAAAATAACCCCCACTTTAATGGCCGTTGGAATTTTCTGACCATTTTCTTTCAGCTTAGCACTTCTTCACTGAAATTTCCATAGGATAATCCACCCCGCGATGGATCCCATCACTTTTCCCTTTCCTCCAGTTTTTCCATAAATCTTATGACCCGATTGTTCACCAGCCTGTCCTTCTCAAAATTCAGTGCATGGGAGGCCCCCTTCCAGCTTTCAATTTCAATATTTCTCACTTGCGCTCGTCCCACTTTCACCGCTTTTTCCGCATCATGAAGGAGACTCTCTCCCGCCATGATGGCCAGCACCGGACATTTTATTCTATTGAGATCCCTTTTGCTGATCCTTCTGGGGATCGGTGTTCTGAAGAGGAAGTTCTCCATGCTGGTGGTGACGATTCTGGTCATGGGGTCTCCTTTCAGATCAATTTCACGGTTCAGAAGAAAAGAAAGCATCTTATCCTTGTTCCACTGGAACAGGAGAAACTGCTTCACTGTCTCCAGGGTGATGGAGGTGAAGACAAACACAGGGTCCAGCAGCAGGAGACTTTTGACTCTCTTTGGGTAGTGCCGCACATAATTGGCTGCGGCCCATCCGCCCAAGGAAGCTCCAAGAAGATGGATTTTCTTCAGTCCCAGCTTTTCAAGGGATTCCTCCAGCCACACCGCCTGATCGCGGGTCTTCACAAATGGCCTTGTCTGAATGCTTCTGCTCGGTTCACCGATGATATCAAAGGCGTAGACAGACCTGTTCTTCATGAATGCCGGTATGTTCAGAAACCACATGTAGGACGATGCATAATGGCCATGGAGGAGCACAAGAGGCGTCTTGTCTTTATTCTCCTCTTTTCCGAAGTGATAAACGCGAGCAAGCCCAAAAGACGTCTCGATATCGATGACTTCTTTCGGGCTCGGAAGATATTTCATGGCCATTGCATAGTATTTCAGAAATTCTTTTTTCGCTTCAGGCGATCTGAATCTGCTGACTGCAAATTTCCTTATTCTTTTCATTTCAGTTCACACCTTCCGTGTCCATGGAAACAGCTAAACGTACACTTTATCCCAAATGCCTCTTTTCTAAATCATAGCACGAGCACATCTTAAAATCGCTGATTTTCATAGAATACATGAAAGGTTCATTTTTTAAGCTTCCACTAAACTTTCCGGGTTTTCGATTGAGATTTCTCGTCGTCTCCAGAGAGAAACCTTCTTTTTCCTATACAGCCTGTTCCAAAGATATCTTCAGTTTCTTTGACTTTGACCACTGCAGATAGACCATGGTGAAGATCACCAGTATACCGGTGGTGTCTGTCAAGAGGTTCGGATCAATGAGCATGAGTCCTGCACCGCCTATGATCATTCTTTCCCAGGCTTTCATCTCCGTCAGCATGAACCCTTCCATGGCCACTGAAACTCCGAATATCCCGATGAGCGAGGTGAGGACGATTCTCACCACTTCCGGGGCTGTGGTATCAATGAGAAGCATAGCAGGATTGAAGGCGAAGATGTAGGGCACGATGAAGGCCGTTATGGCCAGTCTTGTGGCCGTGACCCCTGTCTTGAAGGGATTGGACTTTGCGATGGCGGACCCTGCATAGGCCGCCAGAGCCACCGGTGGCGTGATGTCTGCCACAATGCCGAAATAGAATACGAACATATGCGCCGCCAGCATCGGTACACCCATGCTCATGACGATGGGCGCAGTGATGGTAGCCATAATGACATAGTTGGCTGTGGTGGGGACCCCCATCCCCAGGATGATGCAGCTGATCATGGTGAGGAACAGAGCCAGGAGTTTACTGGTTCCGGCAACACCCATGAGGACATTGAGAAGATCCTGTCCCAGGCCTGTAAGGGTCACGATGCCTACAATGATGCCCGCGATGGCGCAGGCGATGGCCACCCCCATGGTATTCTTGGCGCCGTTTGCCAGTGCTTCTATGAAGGTCTCTGGCGTAAGCCTCGTCTCCTTGCTGAACATGCTCACGATGACCGCCGTCAGAATCGCATAGATGGCGGAATAGGCGGGCGTACGTCCCATGCTCATGAAGGTGATGAGGGTTACGATGGGCAGAAACAGATACCCTTTCTTAAAGAGCAGTTTCCAGAAATTGGGAATGCTTTCCTTGGGCAGACCCTTCAGTCCCAGCTTCTTGGCTTCCAGATGGATCATCATGAAGATTCCGGAGAAATAGAGCAGCGCAGGCAGGATGGCTGTCATGGCCACGGTGGCATAGGGCGTATCGGTCATCTCGGCCATGAGAAACGCCGCCGCTCCCATGATCGGAGGCATGATCTGACCGCCTGTGGATGCTGCCGCTTCCACAGCCGCTGCAAACTCGCTCTTGTATCCTGTTTCCTTCATGATGGGGATGGTCACGCTGCCGCTTCCTACGGTATTGGCCACGGAGCTTCCAGAGTACATCCCCTCCAGTGCACTGGAAATCACCGCCACCTTTGCAGGTCCGCCTGAGGCGCCTCCGGCAATGGAGTTGGCCATGTCGATGAAGAAGGTTCCGATACCGGTCTTCTCCAGAAAAGAACCCAGGATGATGAACAGTACGATGAAGGTTGCTGCAACCCCAAGAGGTGTTCCGATGATTCCGTCCGTGGTATAGAAAAGCTGATGAATGATTCTTCTCACGGAATGACCGGAATAAAAGGCATAGGCGACGAATCCTGCTGCCACAACAAGGATCGGCAGGCCTACCACTCTTCTGCACAGCTCCACCAGTAGAAGTGTACCGATGATCCCCATGGCGATTTCCACGGGACCGATGTTCACCGCTTTGGCTACAATGGCTTCAAAATTAAATACATAGTAGAAGAACGCGCCTCCACCCATGACCGCAAAGAGCAGATCATACCAGGGAATCCTGTTCACTCTTTTCGCATGGCTTTTACGGATGGGATAGATCAGAAATCCGATGAAAATCAGAAGCCCGATGAAGGAGGACCTTCTGACCTGTTCGGGTGGTGTGGCGATGAGTGTCATCCAGAACACATACAGTGTGAAGAAGACCAGAAGTCCCGTGATCACATGCTTCATGGTTCCCGTGAAATGACGTGTATTGGACTCACGATCAAACTCTGCCATCAGCTCTTCCACTGCCGCTCCATCGGTCATTATTTTATTCAGCTCTTTTCTTTTCTTCATATCTCTCTTCTCCGTTTCTATTTCACTACAATTGCTACAGATGCGTTTCTCCCGCATAGTTCTCTCAGACTGATTTCCTTTCCGTGGATGGTCAGGATATGATCACTGACCGTGCCCACGATGAGATTCAAAGACCCATAGGACTGCTGAAAACCTCTAATGACCATGTTTCCATCCTTGTCATAGGACAGCTCCTCCCCCTCTCTGAGCTCCGTCTGGACACCGGCTCCGAAGGAGCTGTAGATGGTCTCATAGGCATCCAGGTGATGGCCTCTGATGATGAGCCGATCCGTCACCGGACTCTTGTTCACGGAATGAATGAAGGTGATGGAAAACACATCCCCTTCTTCCACATCAAAGGATCCATAGATTTCTCCGGTGTCCTGGTCTCTGATCAGAAGCTCCTTCTCCTTCAGTGAAAAAAGAAGAATGCCTCCCAGAAGCAGAAGCGCTCCCAGGAGATAGACTTTCTTTCTCATCTTATTTCAGCGCTCCCGCTTCTTTGAAGTATTTTTCTGCGCCCTTGTGGAATGGAATGGAGATTCCATCCACCGCATAGGCTTCACTGAGCTCTTTTCCCTTGGCATGGGCTGAAGTGATTTCATCCTTGTTCTCGAACAGCGCCTTGGTCATGCTGTAGACCGTATCCTCATCCAGATCGTTGCTTACGATGAAGGTCGCTTTCACTGCCAGAGTGGTCACATCCTCCTCCACACCCGTGTAGGTTCCTCCTGGGATATCATAGACGGTGTAGAATGGGTAGCTTTCCATCAGCGTCTTTGCCACCTCATCATCAATATCCAGAATCGTGATGTCTTTGCTGGTCACAAGATCCATGATGGCATTGGTGGGTGCGCCTGCAGTGGCGAAGAAGGCATCAATCTTGCCGTCCTTATAGGCATCTGCTGAGGCTGAGAAGCTCAGATTCTGCTTATTGATGTCCTCAAAAGTGATGCCGTAGGCATCCAGAATCTGCTTGGCATTGAACTCGACACCGCTTCCCGCATCCCCAACGGAAACACTCTTCCCCTTGAGGTCCGCAATGGATGTGATGCCAGATGAAGGATTTGCGACAATCTGAACCACTTCCGCATACACGGCCGCCATGGCGGAGAATCCTGTGACGGCTCCATCCTCCATGAACAGATCCGTACCGTTGTATGCATAATCCATGACATCATTCTGCACAATGGCCATATCCACCTCACCTGCATCAATGAGCTGAATATTCGCTTTTGATGCGCCGGTGGACTGGATGTTAAAGGAGATGTCTTCCTTTCCTCCTATAATCTGACCGACAGCCGTTCCATAGGAATAGTAGGTTCCTGTGTTTCCACCCGTCGCCAGCTTCACCACTGTCCCTTTGTTCCCGCACGCTGCCAGAACGGTTGTACTTGCCAGAATCAGTCCCATTATTTTCATGAATCCTTTTTTCATTGTATTGCCTCCCGAATTTAATTTGTGAATAAATAATAAATGAATTGTATATTGATGAGCAGGCAAAGTCAATACAAATTTGATGAAAAACTCGAAAAAATGAATAATCTAATTTTAAATCCTGCATTTTATTTATTTAATTAACCGGGTACTGAATTGGCGAAACAAATCATAAATGCTTACATCCATTGCAAATAGGCATTCATATCATTTTATTGTTTTCTCGTTCTGAATGCATTTATGAAATTTTCAATTTCAATTCTTTCATATCTGTAAACCTTATCACCTCTTCACAGGCGCATAAAAGCCGGGTTTTCACCCGGCTTTCCCACTATCTGTTCTATTCGAATTACACGTGGTCCAGAATCTCCATGAGACTGTCCACTTCATATGTCGGTATGATTTCGCTTGTGTTCTCTTTCTTCCATGGATTGTACCACAGCGTATCCACACCGAAGTCCCTTCCTCCTCTGATGTCGGAGCTTAAGCTGTCCCCGATCATCAGAACTCTCTCAAGATTCTCATGCCCCAGCTTCTCCAAGGTGTAGGAGAAAATTTCCGGGTCCGGCTTCGACACCCTGATCTCTTCGGAAATCACGATTTCTTTAAAATAATGACTGACCGGTGATTGCCTGATTCTTCTTGTCTGCACATCTGTAAGTCCGTTGGTGATGATGGCCATTTTATATTTTCCATGAAGTATCTTCAGGAGCTTCTCCGAATCAGGATAGAGAAAGGAAGCATGGGATAGATGCCCCATGTATTTTGCCGCAAAGTCCTCTGGAGAAAAATCCAGTTTCAGCGCATCTCCATACCTTCTGAACCGCTCCACCTTCAGTTTCTTCTGGGTGATTTCTCCTCTTTCAAATTCCTTCCAGATGGCTGTATTGATCTCATGATAGGATTTCAGATGCACCTCTTCCTTGTAGTCATATCCGTAATCCTCCATGGTCTTTATAAACGCATGTCTTTCCGCTTTCTTGAAATCAAAAAGCGTATCGTCTGCATCAAACAGCAGTACTTCATATTTCATATTCATTGATCCTCCATGATATTTTATCTTCTCATTCTAACATAACTACGCGATGCACAAGTAGTGAAGCAAGAATTAAAACAAATTAAAAGATCCAGCAGGGATCTCTCCCCCACTGAATCTCACTATACTCTTCCCGCTAGATATACTGCTTGTAGCTTCTGTTAAGAGACTGCAGCTCATTATAGTACTCATAGTACTCTTCATCCGTAAGGGGCTGCCCTTCCAGCTCCTGGAGTCTTCTGTAGTACCTGGGCGCCTTCTCCATATCGAGAACCATGTCGCTGGCCATGAAGGCAAGCTCCACAAGCTCCACTTTCTCACCATGATCAACGATCATCTTTTCCGCCAGTTCAAGAGCTTCATCATATCCGTTCAATTTGAAGTAGGCATTGGCCAGTTCATAGGATGCATCATAGGTGTCCTCGATTTCCCTGGCTGCATTGTAGTATAGCACCGCTTTTCTGAAGTTTTCCTCCTCATAAAGCTCCCTGGCTTTCAGCAGAGCTTCTTCATAGCCTGTGATTTCTTCTTCCGGCAGCTGATCTTTCAGATCCTTTATGCGCATCATGTCGGAAGCACCTCTGTAGTCTTCGATATACTCCGTCACCCTTGGGATGAACTCCCTCTGGGCATACTCTGACTTGGCATACCAGATGTTGGATCGGATAGCACCTTTCCTTCGTGCTGAGGACTTGGAAGTCTTGATGACAAAGGTCCGCTCTTCTTCTGGAACCAGTACACAGTTCTCCGCATCCGCCATGAAGCTGAAATCTATATATTCATCTTCATAGAGAGGCAGACTGATCATTTCCTTGTAGGCCGTGGCGTCTCTGTACCAGCCGACAATGCGGGATTCTTCCTCACTGATCGCCGCACACCAGACGATGGTGAGATCCTTCATGGATTTGGCACCCTGAGGAACGCCTCTGAAGTGTCTGTCCAGAAGGATGTCTCCACCTGAACGCACATAGCCGTAGCATTTTCCGTTGAAGTCCCTGAAGTTGTTCTGCTCGAACACATCAGAAGGATCCTTCACCAGCACGCCCGCATGCTTGGGCCGGTCCTTCGCTGATGCTCCGTTATAATATTTCATCCAGTTGATGTTGCAAAAAATTATATTCATTCTTTCTCCTGATTTCCTTATTATTTTCACTATTCTCCATTGTAACACACAGGATGGATACCTGTTCCCCCTCAGACAAAATATAATTCCCCTCCCGTTTACGGAGTCTCCTGGATTCCCTCCGGAAGAGGAATCTCTTCCAGAGAATTCAATTCGTTGATGATCAGAATGAGTTCATTATCCAGAACCATTTCTGAAACCTCATAATCAAACTTCACAGCCAACTTCTCAAGCTCTTTCTTCTCCTTATGAAATGAAAAACGGATTTCATAGGTTCTGATGTTCCACTTTTCCACATCCGCTTCATTGAGCTTCAGCATGCTTACAAGTATGGATTTGAACTCTTCCGGTGTGAAGAAATCTGTCGTGTAATACTCCAGAAGCACCTCTTCTTCATTCTTGTCCAGAATGGAAACGAATTTCAGAAGATCCAGCAGTTTCACATCCATCTGAAGCTTCGAAAACATGGCCGGATTAAAGGAATCCTCCTGAAGAATCGGCATCCCTTCCTGCCAGGAAAGAAAAGGCAGATTGTATTTATGAAACACCTCTTCTCCTTCCGTGTAGATGTCCACAATCCTTCTGTTTCCGAGGGGTCCCAGATTCATACTGATTTCCGTATAAGATGTATTCGGCTCCAGAACAAGGAGTGTATCACCTGTAATACCCAGACTGTTCTCTCCCATACCCATTCTGCTCTCGAAGCTGAGATCCATGGATGAAGCATTTCTAAGCGCATTGTAACTCCTGTAGGAAAGACTGTATCTGTTGTCCGTGAAATACAGAAGAAGCCCTCCGGCAATCACAAGCACCAGAAGAGCACCCACGATCCGTATGATCCATTTGCCCATAATACATCGTCCTCTCTTTCTTGCTTTTATTTTACTGTACCATAACCACTGAAAGGTTTCATGAATAGATTCTTAAGTTTCTGATCTCCACACTTCATCGGACTGCCGGACCTCCCATGAAAAAGGCTGTCAGACTACGATGATGCAAGGAAAATCCGGATACCCTCAGGCATCCGGATTTTGTCTTTCACTGTTTAGTTTACGGACAGATTGATCACTTCTCTGTTTTCAAAGGAAGCTCTGATGGCTTTTATGATGTCACCATGTGCATCGTTGAGACTCATCGTTGCGGATGCTGTAACATCTGCAAGCATGGCTTTCTCTTCATCACTCAGCGCGTCATACTTCGCCTTATCTTCCGCATCTTCGGAACCGTCCTTCAATGCACGTCCGTTTCTGTCGGAGGTATACTTGTCAAACCATTCTTCGATTTCTTCCACAGTCTTGCCTATGAACACTTCTTCATAACCATCCATCTGCTCTGCCCAGGTGCTGATGCCCATTTTATAGTCATCGCCTCTCTCACGCTTAGTCATCCAGGATTCGATTTCACTGAAGAAGTTCTCTTCTGTATCTTCGGTCTTTCCGTCTACTTTCTCATCATGGTCTTCATCATAGTTGTATCCGCCCTGACCTGGGAATCCGCTGAAATGAGGCATTCCAGCACCATCATAGTTCGGTGAAGCCACTTCAAGCTGATCCACATGGATGGCAACCACTCTGCCTTCCTCATCAAATAAGGTATTGGCGAACACCTGATTCAGACTGTAGACTTGCACATCCTGGTCGTCTTTTCCAGGTCCGATTCTTGGCATGAAGGACACACCGAATCCGGCTGCTTCCGCTTCTGTGATTTCAAGCCCCATTCTGTTCTCATATGCTTTTCTGATGGCTTCAATGATATTTCCATGGGAGTCATTGAGGCTCATGGTTGCGGATGTGGTCACATCTGCAAGCATTTCCTTGTCTTCAGCACTTAATGCATCATACTTTGCCTTGTCTTCCGCATCTTCGGAACCTTCCTTCAGGGGACGCCCATTTCTGTCTGATGTATATTTTTCAAACCATTCTTCGATTTCTTCTACAGTCATTCCAACAAAGGTTTCTTCATAAGCATCCATCTGCTCGGACCAGGTGCTGATGCCCATTTTATAGTCATCGCCTCTTTCACGCTTGGTCTTCCAGAGCTCCACTTCCGCTATGAAGTTCTCTTCCGTATCTTCTGTAACACCATCGACCTTTTCATCATGGTCTTCGTCGATGTTGTATCCACCCTGTCCTGGCCATCCACTGAGGTGGGGCATTCCTTCTCCATCATAGTTTGGTGTGGCCACTTCAACCTGATCTACATTTAGATAAATGATCTTACCTTCTCCATCGAAAAGAGCACTGGCCAGGACTTCATTGATGCTCCAGACCTGTGTTTCCGTATCATCCGCTCCGGGGCCTTTTCTGCCCAGGCTTGAAATACCAAAACCGAGTGCTACATCGGATGCTTCCACATTGGAAGGATCCTCTTCCTCTTCCACCATAGGCCATGGATTCGCATCTGGATCCAGTGCGTTCTTCATTGCATAGATCAGCCCTCTGCTTGTGACTGTAGCGCCCGCAATGACGTCCACATCTGCAGAGTTCGCTTCCACGAATTTCTCAGGAAGCTGTTCCAGTGCTGGTGTACCGACTCCATCCGTTTCATCCGGACCTTCTGCTACGACATTGGTAATTGTATCTCCATCCATGGTGACAGTGACGGTCACCTCTCCGCCGTATCCTTCTCCTGTACCGGTAAGCGTCTCCTCCTCTCCGGGTGTTTCCGGAGTTTCAGGTGTTTCTTCATCGGTGTTTCCGCATGCAGCAAGTCCAAGAACCATAGTTGCTGTGAGTAATAGTGATACGATCTTTTTCATGTTTTCCCCTCCATTAAGATACTGGGTCTCCCCGTCCCGTATGTGAGACTGGCCAAACCTTCGTTTGACATTTAACTAACACATATATCTTATACCTTATTTCGGAAGGATTCAAGGCTTTTGCTCTATTTCCGCACAATTTTCTGACAAAGATTTGTTCATGATTGTAAAAGCATAGGAGCCTCAATAGATAACATCGATATAAAATATATTATACAATGTTAAGCATGAAGCTCCTATAGCATTTGTTCTATTCTCTTCTTTATTCCTATATCTTACTCGTCAGAATTCTTCCTTTAGACTTCTGACGAAGAGACTGTTCAGGGTCTCTTTCGGATCCTTGCCATGAAACAGTACATCATAGACCGCTCTGCATATGGGCAGGTCCACATGATGCTCTTCCGAGATTTTCATGATGGCTTCCACGGTATAGTACCCTTCCGCTAGAGAAGTGTATTCTGTTCCTCTCACAAAGCTCTCCCCGAATTTTCTGTTATGACTGAACTGGGAGAAGACTGTAGCCTCGTAATCACCAAGGTGACACAGGCCATAGGCTGAAAGAACATTTCCGCCCATGGCTTCGATGAGTCTTGAAATCTCTCTGGTGCCTCTGGACATGAGCGCTCCCTTCAGCGAAGACAGCCCCAGTCCATCAAGCATTCCTGCCGCAATGCCGATGATGTTCTTCGTTGCTCCTCCGATTTCATTCCCGATGAGATCATTGCCATAGTAAAAACGGATGAGATCCGAGGAAAAGGATTCGATGAGCCTCTCCTTGACCTTCTCATCCCTGGAATCAATGACCATGCAGTTGGGAATTCCTCTGTAGAATTCCTGAACATGTCCGGGTCCCAGCCATACAGCAACTGCAGAGGTGTCTTCCATATATTCTTCCACCACCTCTGTGAGTCTTTTTCCGGTGGAGATCTCCATCCCTTTCATGCAGAGCACAAAGGTTCTGTTTCTGACTTTGAAAGGCTCAATCTCCTGCATCAGCGCTCTGAGCCCCTGGGAATTCACAGAAATGATGATCACTTCCGATTCCAGTGCCTTTCCAAGGTCAGATTCAAGCTGTACGGTTTCCGGCAGCGTGATGAGACCATTGGTTCTTTCCTCCCTGAAACGCTTCAGGTGGCTGGAGGATGCTCTTCCGTAGAGCGTCACCTCATGTTCTCTTCGATCCAGATACCAGGCAATGAAGGAACCCCATCTGCCGCATCCGATTACACTTATCTTCATCTTTCTCTCTCCAATCTCTTAAATGAATTAAGCTGTTTATTACAGACAGTATTCTGCCTACCTTTTATTCTAGACCCTTGCATGACCCGGTTCAAAAAGATCGTGAAACCTTCACGCTTATTTAAGAAAGATGAGGTCTAACCGCTCTCTTGCGGATAAACCTCATCTTCTCTTCTTGTTTTCTTCTATCGATCCACTACGATGGAATAGTAGTCTGTATCAAGAATCATGGCGGAGTAATAGAACTGTCGCTCGATCTCACTGGAAATGAACTTTCGGTATTCTTCCTTCTCCTCATCCGTCATGGTGACACCTTCATTCAGGGTGAACTCCTTCGTCACGGAATTGTATCTTCCTTTGTCCGTGATGAAGCTTCTGTTGTTGAAGATCACCAGCGGATCGCTGTCCGAGAACATATCGATTCCCATCATGAGTCTGGAATCATATTCCAGGCCCATGAGATTGGAGATGGTCGGTATGATGTCAAGGCTTGATACGGGACGGTCGATGGTCTCAGGCTCCATTCCCTTTGCATAGAGTATGAAGCTGGATTTGTAGAGCTCGAAGTTTGATTCCACCTCATGACCGGCCAGATCGCTGATTTCATTCATCTCGAGTCCGTAGGGATAATGATCCGCACTGATGGCGATGAGCGTCTTGTCCGCCACACCGGCCTCTTCCAGTTTCTCAAGCAGGTGCTCCATGGCTCGGTCCAGCTCGATCTGGGTGGCCATGTAGGCCTTGCCAGCCTCCGTATAGGGAAGATCCTGCACCAGATCCTTGTTCTTGCTTGCTATGAAGTTTCCTGAGAAGGAATATCTCATATGGCCTGACACCGTCATGTAGTAGGTGTGGAAGGGTACGTCGTTCATGTATTCCTCTGTGGTCAGCTCCATCATCTCAAGGTCCGATTCCGGCCAGGTCGCTCTCACATCCAGACCGTTGCCAAGCCCTTTATAGTCGTAACCCAGATTCGGATGGGAAATGTCACGGTTGTAGTAATCATAGGTATGGTTATGATAAGCCATGGTCTTGTAGCCAAGGTTTCTCAGCTGATTTCCCATGGTGAAAGGCATGGAGATGGCACCGGATTTGTACATGCTCCATACGCCGCTTTTGGGAATGAGACCTGTGGTGGCCACATACTCTCCATCGGAAGTGCTGACGCCCCAGATGGGATTGTAGAAGTTCGTGAACTTGAACCCTTCCTCCTGCATCTTGTACAGGGTAGGTGTCACTTCCTCATCCACTGCATAATGGGAATACCCTTCTGCCGTGATGAGAATCAGGTTATAATCCTTGAACCTTCCTGTATACTCATTCTGCATGGTAGGCTTTCTTGTGCTGTAGTAGATGTGCATGTTTTTGAGATTCTCGTTTGAAGTCTCCCCGATGATGGCTTCATAATCGATATCCATCACATTCTCTTCATAGACCACTGGAGTCTCCTCCACCGGTGTTTCCTCTTCTCCGGGAGTTTCTGATGGAGTCTCCTCAGGCTCTTCCGGCTCCTCCGGTACCTCTGCCAGTGGTGGTGGCGCAAGTTCAGGTTCGAATCCGAAGACGGTTCTCTGAAGATCGATTCTCATGCTGGTCATGAGACCCAGCTGATTCACAGAAGCCACTGGATAGTTGTTTCTGTAGTACATGTCATAGGCCGAGTTCACTTCCTTGTCTCCCAGATGGATCCCGGCAAGAGCTCCTCCGAAAAAGATCACAAGGGTCAGTGCCAGCATGCCTCTTTCCTTCCAGCTGGATACATAATTGGACGCATCGCTTTTCTTCGTGAGTACAGCGAATACAATCAGCGGCAGAAAGAGAAGGACCAGCCAGAGGGCATTCTTGCCCATGGCGAAGAAGATGTCATTGATGAATTCCAGCACCTGGGCACCGTTGCCTGCTGAGTATACTGTATAGAAAGTCTTGAAGATCTTATAGTAAATCAGCTGTGATGAAAAAAGCAGTGTCAGAAGGATCAGTGCAGCACTGATGACAGCTGTCCTGGCACTTCCTTTGAAAAGTCCTGCAATCAGATAGATCAGGATGGAAGCGGTCCCTGAAAATAATAAGGAATAGAGAAGTCCTGCATTAAAGAATATTTCCTCCGTATTCACCCTCAGAATCAGTTCCATAAATAAAATAGTGCCAAACAGAAACAGCAGAAGGTTCCACCCTTCCAGATAGGATCTGTATCTCTGTCTCTTTCTCCGAATCATTCTAGTCTCACTCATGTCTCTTATCTCTCCTTCTATTAAGGGTTCTCCCTTAGATCAACTTGGTCAGTTCTTCCAGCAGCATCACTCTGAAGAGCTGATGCGGATAAGTCATGTCGCCAAAGGAAATTCTCCTATGCGCCATGGCCAGCACTTCTTCAGAAATGCCCAGACTGCCTCCGATGATGAACTGGATTTTCTGCCCGTCCATCTGCTCGACTGCCAGCATCTTCTTCAATGCATCGCTATTCGTCTTTTTTCCTCTGAGATCCATGGCGATGATCCTAGCCCTTGCATCCAGATGCTTCAGTATGCTCTTACCTTCAAGATTCTTCACGCGCTCCAGCTCTTTCAGCGAAGCACCTTCTTTCGTCTTTTCGTCTTTTATTTCAATCACGCTGATTCCCGCTCTGTGATTCAGTCCCTTAAGCAGACTGTCCTGAGCGCTTCTCAGGTAGTTCTCCTTGAGCTTTCCTACCGCAATGATATCAATTTCCGTTCTCGTCATTTTCCACCTCATGCCACTCTAAAGATTCGATGATCTTGTCGTAATAGGCAGCATTGTTTTCCATATTCTCTGTGAAGCTCCATAAAATCACCTGAATATATTCCTTCTCATTTTCCAGAATGAGGAAAGCATAGGTCACGGAAACACCATCGATGTTCCCTTCCACCTGGAACCTTCTGCCTCCAAGGCTATCTATTTTCACAGTTTCAATTTCTGTCATCCTCGGTTCTGCCAGATCCTTCATGACAGTTGTCCCGATGAGCTCACTGTAGGAATCCAGATCCAGTTCCTCAGGAAATCTTTCCCTATCGTCTGCAAGGGTGATGAGGTAGGACTGATACGCTTCATTATATAAGGAAAGATCCGACTCCTCATGAAGCGTCTGGTCCTCTTCCCAGAGATCCGTCGCAGCAATGGAGAGTTTCCCAGAGCTGCTCATGAACTCTCTGTACGTTTCTGTCTCTTTCTCCTCCTGGAGACCCTCCGGATTCAACGGACTGTCAGGCGGCTCTCCCCGATTATTTCCACAGGCAGTTAGGAAAACCAGAAGAAGAGCGAGCAGACCTGCCACTACAGCCTGATTTCGTATATGCTTGATGGTCATTTCATGTGCTCCTCTCCCTCTTGGCATCATTACCTACCATAATACGCTCCGGAAAGATTCAATTGGTATCAAAAAAGAAAAAAGCGCTTTTCTTTAGAAAAACTTAAGAAAAGAAAAAAGACTTCGTTCCATAAGTCACGAAGTCTTCCAATCAAATCCTACTCATTCATATAGGAACTAAGAAACCTTGCCACAGCACTTTTTGTACTTCTTGCCGCTTCCGCATGGACACGGATCGTTTCTTCCAATCTTATTCTCATTTCTTACGGTTCTGGAATCCTTCAGTTCCTTCTGAATCTCTTCTCTTTTCTCTTCAGTCAGAATGTTTTCCCAGGCTGGAATCTCATAGAGATAATCCGCTTTCGCGTCCAGCATATTATAATACAGCTTCTCCAGATTGATATCCAGGGTGATTTCATCATCCGCACCGATGTTTTCTAGGTCCAGCTGTGTATTGAGAGAATCATTGACTCCATCTGTGAATCCCATGACGAATTCATCTGTTGTCTTCATCTCTTTTGCAAGATCACTGATTCTATAAGTGAATTTCTCATATGGATTGTCCAGAATCTTTCTGTAGATTCCGCCTTCCACCTTGGAGTATTCCTCCCAGAATGCTTTCTCTCCCTTTGTCTTCACATAGTCTACGACCATGTCATTCCAGCTTTTGTATAAATTCATGTCTAATTCTCCTTCAAACTTTGTAATAATGCTTTGTCATTATACCATGTCATCGCTATGATCCGCTACATCTTCCATCTTTCGGAGACGATAGGCAGAGCTTTCTTTGCAGTAGTCACATATATGCTTTTCATCCTTTTCTATTAGAGGAAAGGTTTCATATTCTAATATGAAATCATCTATGGCCATGTCATAATCTTCAAGGCAGCTGTAAAATATCTTCATGTTACACCTCCGTATAACTGGAGGGTCTGATTCTGCTTGCCAGTGCAAGATCCACATCCTGCCCGGGACCTATGGACAGCTTCTCTTCCAGGAAGATGTTCTCCACGGTTTTGAAAGCAAGTTCCGGAACATTATTGGTTCCGGATAGATGACCCAGGACGATTTTCTTTTTTCCGTATTTCAGTATTTCCAGCGCGGCTTTTCCGGCATCCACATTGGAGAGATGTCCGACCTCACTCAGTACTCTTCTTTTCAGATCATAGGGATAGGGACCGAATTTCAGCATCTCAATATCGTGATTGCTTTCCAGAAGCACCAGATCGGACTCTAGAATGCTGTTTCTGATTTCTTCCGTGAACACACCGATGTCTGTGGCGATGCTTATTTTCTTTCCACCCTGAGTGACGGTGTACCCTCTACAGGCAACCGCATCATGGGGTACTCTGAAAGAGGAGATCTCCATATCCTGTATGGTGAACTCCTTCTCCACAATCTTCACATTATGAGGTCTGATCTTGCCCAGACATTTCTCCATGGCCACCCATGTTTTCTCATTTGCATAGATCGGAAGGTCAAATTTTCTGGAAAGAATACCTGCGCCTTTCACATGATCACTATGTTCATGGGTGATCAGAATGCCGTTCAGCTCCGTGGGATCCTCCCCGATATTTTCAAGCGCACTGATGATACTTTTCCCAGTCAGTCCCGCATCCACAAGTATCTTCGTTTTATCCGAACCGATGAAAATACTGTTTCCGCTGGAACCGCTGTACAATGAGCAAAAAATCATATTTACACTTCCTAGCACTTTTCGACGGAAATTTCAGCACCCAGCTCTCTGAACTTCTGTTCAATATTCGGATATCCTCTATAGATATGCTCCACGTCGCTGATTTCCGTCTTTCCTTCTGCAATCAGTCCAGCAATGACCATGGCCGCACCCGCTCTCAGATCCGTAGCTCTGACATTGGCACCGGACAGTTTTTCCACGCCTTCGATGATTGCCGTTCTTCCTTCCACAAGGACACAGGCGCCCATTTTCTTCAGTTCATCCATGTGCTTGAATCTGGATTCCCAGATGCTTTCATTGATGATGCTTCTTCCCTTGGCGATACTCATGAGTACACCCATGGGCTGCTGCACATCTGTTGGGAATCCAGGATAAGGAGAGGTCTTCACATTACAGGACTTGAGATTCTCCGGATCTGATTGGATCACCAGACTGTCATCGTATTCCTTTATGATTACCCCCATTTCCTCCAGTTTTGCCGAAATGGATTCCATATGCTTGGGAATGATGTTCTTGATGGTCACTTCACCACCACAGGCTGCAGCGGCAATCATGTAGGTTCCCGCTTCGATCTGGTCGGGAATCACACTGTATGTGCAGCCCTTCAGTTCCTTGACGCCATTGATTCGGATCACATCGGTACCCGCTCCCTTGATGTCTGCACCCATGGTGTTGAGGAAGTTTGCCACATCCACCACATGAGGCTCTCTGGCCACATTTTCAAGGACTGTCTGTCCTTCTGCAAGGGTCGCTGCCAGCATCACATTGATGGTCGCGCCCACTGAGACCACATCGAAAAAGATGTTCGCTCCGATGAGTCTCTCCGCTTTGGCTGTGATGGAGCCATGGTCCATGGTCACTTTTGCCCCAAGCGCTTCAAATCCCTTGATGTGCTGGTCCATAGGTCTGACGCCGATGGCGCATCCTCCAGGTAGTTCCACCTTTGCACTTTTGTATCTGCCGAGCAGTGCGCCCACCAGGTAGTAGGACGCTCTCATCTTTCTCACATCTTCCGTATCCGCCACGACTTTCAGATCTCCTGTGCAGTCGACGGAATAGGTGGTCCCGTTTTTCACGATTTTCCCACCTACAGATTCTATGATTCTTTCCAGACAGTGCACATCGTCAATGTCTGGTATGTTTTCTATTTCACTGATTCCATTGGCCACCATGAGCGCCGCTGGAAGTATTGCAACCGCAGCGTTTTTGGCACCGCTGATTTCCACTTCTCCATGTAATTTATGACCACCGATTATTATTAATTTTTCCATATATTCCACCTTTATCACTCATACTCTTATCAGGCTTTTCCCGAGGCATGGGCACCTTCTTCTGTTCTTTCCAAATCTGATGACATTCAAGCCTTCTCTTCAATCATCCCATGGGCAATTACCACAATATATTATATCATAAATCTCCAGTGTATACTTGCATTTATTACAATCTTTACTGCAGATACCTGAATCGCTGCAAGCCAGCATTTTCAGTGTCTGATAGATTCCCATCGCCTCAGAACCGGCCAACATTCACAAAATAGACCAGATGACGGCTAATCGAAGAGCAGACAATAGACAACAGAGTAAGCAAGTTATGATATAATGAAAAAAAACACATGCGGAGGCAGCAGTAGATGAAATACTATCTCGTAGCACTTCTGGACAAGGAATCAGGGAAAGTCATTGAAAGTTCCACCAGAAATCTCATAAAAAAAATAAAACCGAAAAAGAAAACCTCATTTTACGGTGTTGTTCTGGAAACCATCGAAGATCCGGATCTTACGAAGCTTGAAGACATCATCACTGATATCTCAAGACCCATCCGCTACTTCAAAATCGATGTGCAAGGAAATCTGTCCTTTGATGAAAGTACCAGGACCATCGGCCTTGATGTGAGCAATTTCGGATATGTGAAAAGCCTCTCCCGTAATTTCAATACCATGCTTGGACTCCACGGATTCAAAGTGCGAGAGGAAGAGGAAATCGAATCGAAGGATTCCGTTCAGCTGGTGCTTTTCAACGGAGGCATCACAAAGGACCTGGCAAGCTTTCAGAATGTACTGAGAAAGAATGCCGGCAGTAAATTCAGAGTCGACAGGTTTCAGCTCTGGAAGAACTTCAACTTCAGAAAGGATTCCGTTGTAGCCACCATACCACTGAAAGATCCCAACGTCATATCAAAATAACTGCTGTGGGGCCGATAAGGCCCCACATTTTTAACCGTAGTTTCAGAAAATTTGTCCCGGGATGAATTTTCATGCTGTTATTTGTTATAATTTTCTTATCACAGGAACGAGGAGATACTTCATGAGCACCATTATGCTTAGACCCTATAAATCAAATGTCGTCACTTTATCCGCGAATTTCGTGGATTATTATATGCCCAAAGCAAGGGGCGAATACGTCAAGGTGTACATCACTCTTCTTCGCTATACACAGGTCGGAGAAGACGGTGTTTCCACCAGTTTTCTTGCGGACATTTTAGGTCTTCTGGAGACCGATGTGCTGAAAGCGCTGGAGTACTGGGATCAGGTGGGACTCCTCTCCCTCCATACCATTGATGCCCACGGCAGCATGTCCATTGAAATCAAGGAAAGCCAGAGTCTGGTGCATCCTAGGATTACAGCATCGGAACCTGCAAAGAGACAGGAGGCGAAAGAGACCGCTGCAGAAAAAGAAGCGGAAAAGCCTTCCGAGCCCATGCATCCCATGCTGCAGGAGATATCCATGCTCATGGGCCGTCCACTATCTTCCTCGGAAGCGGAGAAATTCCTCTACTTCAAGGACAGATACGGACTCACAGAAGAAGTGATCATACTGATGGTCCAGCACTGTGTGCTGAAGGGCAAGACCAGCATGAAATACATCGAGACCGTGGCCATCAACTGGGACAGTCAGGGCATCAAGACCGCCGAACTTGCCCAGCAGAACATCAAAAAGCATGAAGAGAAGTGGTCGAATTACAGAAAGGTGCTGACCTATCTTGGCATCAATGACCGGGATGTGCCCAAACCTCAGGAAGATCTTCTTGAAAAATGGTTCTACACCTATGGCTTCACCACAGACATGATCCTGAAAGCCTGCGACATCAGCTTCAACGCCTTGGGGAAAGTGGAAATGGGTTATATCAACGGAATACTCAGATCCTGGCTGAAGGACGACATCAAAACCCTTCAGGATGTAGAGAAGAACGAAAAGATGCCACGAAAATCCAAAACCAGAAAAACGCAGAACCAGAACAAGGATTTCACGGAGCGAGAATATGACTATGACGATCTTGAAAGAAAGCTATTGGGGTGGGATAAATGATCAAAGGCTACCATGGCCTCATCATGAAGAAATATGAGGAACTAAGAGAACGAGAGAAACTGGCTTTACTGAAGAGAAAAGAGGAAGTGGAGCGAAAAGCGCCTGAACTGGCGCACATCGAGCAGCGGATTGCCCGGCTCAGTATGGAACTGGCCATGATGAACTTCAAAAAGAATGTGAACTATCAGGAAGAATTCCCGAAGCTGAAAAGAGAAATTACCGAACTTAGGGCATCCAGGCTCGAAATTCTAAGCAGCCTCGGCTATCCCCTAGACTATCTGGAACATCAATACACCTGCAACAGATGCCAGGATACGGGATACATCCGCCAGGATAAATGTTCCTGCTACAAGAAGAATCTCATCGATGTTTATCATCGCACCTCGGATTTCAATGATCTCATCCGAGAATACACCTTCGACAATTTCAAGCTGGATCTTTATGAAAGAGAAGAGGGCTCCTATCCCTTATCGCCCAAGGAGAATATGTCAAATATCCTGGAAGCTTCTCTGAGTTACATCCGCAGCTTTAAAACCACAGACAGTAATCTACTGTTCTATGGTAGCCCCGGAACCGGGAAGACCTTCCTTTCCAGCTGTATTGCCAAGGAGCTTCTGGATGCAGGTTTTCTTGTGGTCTACCGTACAGCGGATGGTCTAATTCAGAATCTGAAAGAAGTCAAGTTTAATGACAATGTGGAGCTTCTGGAACTTCTTCTGAACTGCGATCTGCTCATCATAGACGATCTGGGAACAGAACTCAGCACGGAATTTTCCAAAGTGGAGCTGTTCAATTTCCTGAATTCAAAGCTTCTGAGAAAAAAGAAGATGATCATATCCACAAATCTGACACTGGAAAATCTGAAGAACAAGTATGATGAACGAATCTATTCCCGCCTTGTAGGGGACTTCAACCTCTATAAGTTCCTGGGGCAGGATCTCAGAATCAAAAAGAATCATGAAAGAACAAAGAAAGCCTGGGGTTGACCCCGGGCTTTCTTCCTTTTGAACTTCTTTCTTCAATTTCACTATCGGATTCTGGTCTATTTCTGCAGCAGGTTCACGAAAAGTTATCCACAAAGCTCTGCTCTTTTTTCATGAAATCATACACCTGTTTGTGGATAACTCGGGTATAAGTCCCAGGTTTTCCACAGATTGGTCACAGGTTCTTGTTGAAATCAAGACCAGATCCGTTTTTAAGCAATAAAAAAAACTCACTATAAAAGTGAGTTTCTACTGGAGCTGGTGAACGGAATCGAACCATCAACCTGCTGATTACAAATCAGCTGCTCTACCATTGAGCCACACCAGCAAGTGGCGACCCAGAAGGGACTCGAACCCTCGACCTCCGGCGTGACAGGCCGGCACTCTAACCAACTGAGCCACTGGGCCATGTATGGTGGGAACAACAGGGATCGAACCTGTGACCCTCTGCTTGTAAGGCAGATGCTCTCCCAGCTGAGCTATGCTCCCATACCTTAAAAAAAAATGGTGACCCCTAGGGGACTCGAACCCCTGATACCACCGTGAAAGGGTGGTGTCTTAACCGCTTGACCAAGGGGCCTTAAGTTAAATTGAAATGGCGACCCAGAAGGGACTCGAACCCTCGACCTCCGGCGTGACAGGCCGGCACTCTAACCAACTGAGCCACTGGGCCATGTAATGGTGGGAACAACAGGGATCGAACCTGTGACCCTCTGCTTGTAAGGCAGATGCTCTCCCAGCTGAGCTATGCTCCCGTAATACATGAATAAATGGTGACCCCTAGGGGACTCGAACCCCTGATACCACCGTGAAAGGGTGGTGTCTTAACCGCTTGACCAAGGGGCCATATCGCCATTAATTTCCTTATTCATTTAGGTCAGAATTAGCTTGGGTGTTAACCTGACAAAGACTATAATACCTAACATTTAACAGACTGTCAACATTTTTTTGTAAAAAAGTTTCGGGTTCTTCCTAATAGCTCAGTTCCACCAGGGTGCAGCCTTCCACATATTCCATGCCGTTGTTTTCACAAAACTCTCTGATCTCATGACTTCTCGCTCCTGGTTGAGCCATGATCATTTTGATTCCGTATGCATGGGCATCCTTCACGATTTCAAGACCTCTTCTTGGATTGATCACAAGATTCAGCACTTCAAACTTTTCTTCCCGATCACTTAGCTCGCTGAAGGAGTTGATCACATCTTCTTTCTCATCCAGAGGATGCATACCTACTACGTTATACCCTCTCTTGATCAGTTTGTTGTAGATTCTTCCAGCATACTTCGTCTGATTATGTACATCACCAGCGACGACCCAGTTCTTATATTCCATCAATTTACTTGCATCCAAAATTTATTCCTCCTAACTAAAATGTCAGAAAACATTTACAGACCTGTACATTAATTATAGCCTTAACGGTTTCAGATTTCCATACTTTAGGTAATATAGACCAAACAAAGTAACCGGAAAGACATTTCCCTTCAGTTATATTATAATGATGAATAAGAAATTCAAATGAGGTATCGATATGGAAAAACATGAAATCATCATTGTGGGTGCTGGAGCTTCCGGTGTCTATCTTTCTCTTCTTCTGGCCGACTATGGTAAAGACATCCTTCTTCTGGAAGCGAAGGATCGGATTCTGAAGAAACTGCTGACGACCGGAAATGGACGATGTAATATCACCAATGAAACGGTCATGGATAGAATCAGCGATATGTACACCAGCGACAACGATTCCTACGATTTTTCTCCCCTTCGGACTTATGACCTTGAAGATACCTTGCGCTATTTTTCGAGCCTGGGCCTGAACCTGACTACACTGGATGACCATAAGATGTATCCTTACTCTCTTCAGTCCTCCTCTGTGGTGGATCTTCTACGGCTCTCACTGGAAGAAAAAGGCGTGCCTCTGAAGCTCAATGAAAAAGTCACGAATGTCCGAAAAAAGGGCAAAACCTTTCTTGTTACAACGACAATGTCACAATATGAATGCGACAAACTGGTCATAAGCTCCGGTGGTATGGCTGCCCCTGGAACCGGATCCGACGGCTCCATGTATAAGATTCTCCGTGGGCTTGGCCATCACGTGATCACCCCCATGCCCTCTCTCGTACAGATGAAGCTTTCCCATCCCGCTCTGCGTGCACTGAGTGGCGTGAAAATAAGCGGGTCCGCAGTCCTTAGCATGAATGATGCTATCCTTAGGAAAGAAGAAGGCGAGCTTCTCTTCACAGATTACGGAATATCAGGCCCTCCCATTCTGCAGCTTTCCAGATTCCTTCATCCTCATCTAGAGAACGGAAAAGAGCTCCTTCTCACACTGGATTTCTTCCCGGAAAAAAGCCCTGAGGAGGTCAAGGAGATCATACTGAATCATGCCGCATTATTCAGCTATCGGTCCGCCATGGATGTGTTCAAAAGTCTTCTTCCTTCTAAACTCATCCCGGTTCTTCTGAGAGAATCCGGACTGGATCGACCTTCCACCGTGATTGGTGAAGTGGATCCTATTCATCTGATAAAGCTGGCCCAGCTGCTTAAGGAGTGGTCCTTCCCAGTGACCGGAACCCAGGGATTCAACATGGCCCAGGGAACCTATGGTGGGGTGGATACCAGGGAAGTCCGACATACACTGGAATCTCTTAAGGTGCCGAATCTGTACCTCACAGGTGAGGTACTGGACGTTCTGGGCGCCTGCGGGGGATTCAACCTCCAATGGGCCTGGTCCACCGCCGGAACCGTCATGAAGGCTCTGACAGGTCAGATGGAGGGTCGGTAGAAAATCGACAGATGTAAAATGGAGACTGAGAAGATGATCTCAGCCTCCATTTTTTGTATCATTTTTCACTCAGCCATTGGAGAAACCGGGGCATGAAATCTGCCCAGACTGCTTCATTATGTGTTTTCCCCACAGCGATATTGAGGCTGATTCTTCTGTACTCCGCTCCTCTTTCAAGAAGTGCTCTGAGATAGTTCAGTGTATTGTTCACATAGATCTGGGAGTCTTCTATATCCACTTTTCCCGTTTCTTCGTCACGGCTCTCCTCCGTTCCCACCTGAAGAAAAAATCTCATGTCCCTGAAATTACCTTCCTCATGGAGCATCGTAAGGAAAGGCTTTTCCGACACCCAGGATGCCAGGGAGAATACCCCCAGTGCGGAGAACAGCTCCGGATACTTTGTGCCCATGTAGGCGGTCATGAGACCACCCATGGAGCTTCCAGCAAGAGCTCTGTCCTCTCTCCGCCTCGAGATAGGATATCTGTCTTCTACCAGTGGTATGATTTTCTCCGCAAAATAGGCTGCAAACTCTCCTCCCTGCCCCAGAGAGCTGTATCGTTCATCTTCAAAGGGCCAGGGACCATACTCGTCCAGCCGTTTATCCCCTGCATTGTCTATGGCGACAAAGATCATAGGCTTTATGATTTTTGCGCGAACCAGCCGATCCGCTGCCTTCTCCACATCCCATATGACGCCAGCGAAGGAATCCTTCTTGTCAAACACGTTCTGCCCGTCGAAAAGATACAAGACCGGATACATTTCAAAAGGCTTCATCTCTGTCGGCAATGCGACTCTGATCTTGCGCGAAGAACCATCATGCATTTTTACTATAATATTTTCTCTTTTCATCTCCATTCCTCCATCTTCTGTTTCTTCCATTATATCAGCCAGAGGGAGACTCAGGATAAGGAAAATACCGATGCGAAATTCACTGCTGATTTCGCATCGGTACGGTTTCATGCTATAGATCGTCTTTCTGGAAGGTCTGATCTCTTCTAGGCCCCACTGAAATGATGGAACACCTGATTTCAAGAAGTTCTTCGATTCTTTCGATATACTTTCGCGCATTAAGAGGCATTTCCTCATAACTTGTGGCTTTTGAAACAGAATCATCCCAGCCGTCAAATTCCTCATAGACCGGCTTGCACAAAGCCAGGTCCGCAAGGCTTGCAGGCACGTAGTCGATGAGCTCATCTCCAAGGCGATAACCCACACAGACTTTGATTTTCTCAAGACCTGCCAGGGTATCGATCTTGGTCAGTACCAGTGATGTGAGCCCTGACACTCGGATGGAGGTCTTCACGATGACCAGGTCCAGCCATCCGCATCTTCTGCTTCTTCCTGTGGTGGTCCCATATTCATGACCCTTTTCTCTGATCCATTCTCCGGTTTCATTTTCCAGTTCTGTGGGAAAAGGTCCTTTTCCCACTCTGGTGGTATAGGCCTTGGTGACACCTACAGCCTTTTCGATGGTATTGGGACCGATTCCTGATCCTGCTGCCACCCCTCCAGCGGTTGTATTGGATGATGTGACGAAGGGATAGGTTCCATAGTCGATATCAAGAAGCATACCCTGTGCTCCTTCAAAGAGAACCTTCTTCTTCTTTTTCATCTCTTCATATAGAACCACTGATGTGTCTCTCACAAAAGGCTTCAGTCTTTCACCAAGGGCTTTGTAGGTGTTGTAGACTTCCTCCGGATCCATGGCCTCTCCGCCTAGAACCTTCGTGATATATCTGTTCTTCTCTTCCAGATTCAGCTCGATTTTTTCTTTCAGGACTTCAGGATGCATCAGGTCACATACCCTGATTCCCGATCTTTCCACCTTATCCGTGTAAGCCGGTCCGATTCCCTTTCCTGTGGTTCCTATGTCATTCTTTCCTCTTGCCTTTTCCTTCAGCTGATCCAGCACTTTATGGTAGGGCATGATCACGTTGGCTCGATCGCTGACGATGAGATTGTCCGCAGTGATTGTAAGACCTGTGTCCTCGAGATACTCCACTTCCTTGAAGAACGCAGTCGGGTCCAGCACCACACCGTTTCCGATGATATTGAGTTTTTTCCCGTGTATGATTCCTGAAGGAATCAGATGAAGCTTATACTGTTTTTCTCCTACTTCCACTGTATGACCGGCATTGTTTCCACCTTGGAATCGCACCACCACTTCTGCGGTTTCCGCCAGATAGTCGGTGATTTTACCTTTCCCTTCGTCTCCCCACTGAGCGCCTAATATAACTAAAGTTGACATAAGATTACCTCCGATACAAATTAACAGTCTTATCTTAACAGAAACGTACGTTAACATCAATTTTATTTTTATCATCTGACTCATTCGGAACGCTTGCATCTACACGAATATTATCATCTGTATTTAGTGGGAATGTACAGGTTTCTTATGGGTTCCGGTTATACTTCCTCTTCATTTTTCTGATGGAATCAGGACAAAAGACCATTCTTTCAGGTATAATATACTTAACAGAAATATCAAATAATAATGGTATAAATCAAGATATCACCTTGTCTCCCGAAGGAGGTGCACAGATGAAACTGGAAAAAAACTCAAGCAACCTGAATCTTCCTAACTTAATAACGTTGTTCAGGATATTCCTGATTCCCATATTCCTATATGTTTATTTGAGAAACCCTGAAGAAAACCTCCTCTATTCAGTGGTTATTTTCTTCATTGCAGGATTTTCTGATTTTCTGGATGGATACCTGGCTCGAAAAAATAATCTCGTAACCCCCTTCGGTACGGTCATGGATCCTCTGGCAGATAAGCTGATGCTCCTCACAGCCATCATCTCCTATGCAATCACCGGCGTGATTCCCTACATCATACTGATTCTGGTGGGCATCAAGGAAACCTTCATGATCCTAGGCGGCATCGTCGTCTATAAATGGGGAATCATCAATCCTGCCAACAGGTTAGGGAAGTTTGTGACCTTCTCTTTCTATATCGGCATCTTCACCCTGCTGTTCAGCAAATCTCTTGGTACCATCTTTCTGTTCATATCCGCAGCCCTTGGTTTCATGGCTGGCTTCAGCTATATCAGGACGACCCTTGAAAAGAAGAAGAATCGCTGAGAAGCGTATCATAGAAGGAAAAAGCAGAAAAGCAAGTACCTTGAATGGCACTTGCTTTTCCGCTTTTCTCGTTTTAATCTTCATTGGCCTGAAGATAGGTATCAATAAACTGCTTCGCAGCTTTAAGGATTTCTCTACTTTCCGGAAAGGTGATTCTTTCTCTTGCTTTCTCATAGGGAAGATACTCATAGTCCATCACTTCTTCTTCCTGAATGGACACTCTGGCCATGGAGAACCCCAGATAGAAAGTCACTGTTTTCTCCACACCAGGGATCGGTGAATATCTTGATTTCTCTTTGAACCCATCAATGAGTCTCACCTTCAGTCCTGTTTCCTCCAGAACTTCCCGTATTGCAGCCTCCCGATCCGTCTCATCCTTCTCCTTATGGCCTTTCGGAAAATCCCAATGTGCGCCGTTCTGATGTCTGATCAGCAGAAATTCGCCCTTTTCATTGATGATGACCGCTCCATAGGATCTTTCTTTCGTTTTACCAGTACTTCTTCCCACTCTTACCTCCATCGTTTCACGCATAAACTGACAGGATATTTTTTATTCTACTATTATTATACTATATATTCAGAAAAGTAGCAGGTCTGATATCACCAGACCTGCTACTTTATTTCTATATGAAAGATCAGTAATCCTGATGAACCATGTCAAGCCTTGCAAATTTGGAGTATTGTCCAAGCCATGCCATTTTGACGGTGCCCACCGGACCGTTTCTCTGTTTTGCGATAATACATTCCGCAATATTCTTGTCTTCCGTATCCTGATTATAGTACTCATCTCTGTATAGGAACATGACAAGGTCTGCATCCTGCTCTATGGAGCCGGATTCTCTAAGGTCTGACAGCATCGGTCTGTGGTCCGCACGCTGCTCTGGGGCTCTGGAGAGCTGAGAAAGGGCAATGACGGGGCAGGACATCTCCTTTGCCAGGGCTTTGATGGAACGGGAGATCTCCGATACTTCCTGCTGTCTGCTTTCTCCTTTACCGCTCATCAGCTGAAGATAGTCGATCATGATGAGATCAATCCCGCTTTCCAGCTTCAGTCTTCTGCATTTGGACCTCATTTCTGTAACGGATATACCCGCCGTATCATCAATGTAGATCTTCGCCTGCGAAAGCGGTCCGGAAGCCCTTGCGATATTCTCCCAGTCCTTATCATCCAGATCTCCGTTACGAAGCTTTGTCAGCTCCACGTTGGCTTCCGAACAGAGAAACTTATAGGCCAGCTGTTCCATGGACATTTCAAGAGAAAAGATCGCAACGGATTTTCCTTCTCTTAATGCGGCATACTCAGCCAGATTCAGCGCAAAAGTAGTTTTACCCATGGAAGGTCTTGCCGCGATCAGAACCATGTCCCCTTTCTGGAAACCGGATGTCATACGGTCAAGCTCAGGAAAAGGAGTGGAAACACCTGTCGTGGTTCCTTTGTTGTTGAAGACTTTTTCAATCTCAATGAAACCTCTTTCAAGGATTGTGCTGATCGGCTCAAATCCTCCGGTATTTCTCTTCTCTGCAATGTTGAAGATCCTCTTTTCAGCATCTTCAACCACCACATCCACTTCGTCCTGCTTGGAATAACTGTCATCCATGATTTCAGTGGAAGCTCTGATCAGTCTTCTCAGCATCGCTTTATCTGAAACAATCTTGATGTAGGAAGACAGATTCAGCGTTGTGGGTACGGAAGAAGCCAGTTCTGTGAGGTAGCTGATTCCACCCACATAATCAATCTTGTCGATGGATTTCAGATGGTCTGCCAGTGTGACCAGATCGATGGGCACATCTCTTGTGAAGAGATCCAGAATCCCCTGAAAGATGATTTTATGTCCATCTCTGTGGAAATCGTCCGCATGGAGCTTTTCCAGAACGGTGGCGATGGCATTCTTATCCAGGATCATGGACCCGATGACAGACTGCTCTGCTTCCTGGTTATTGGGCATTATTCGTAGGGGTCTGTTCTCCATGAATTCTCTTCTCCTTATTGCAATACAATTTCAAGCAGTTCTTCGATGTCTTTCACCGAAGTCACTGTTATATCTTCCATGCCCGTGGGCACATCGTTTCTGTTATCATAAGGGACAATCACATGCTTGATGCCTTTTCTTCTTGCACCATAGACTTTTTCAAAGATTCCGCCCACAGGCTTCACTTTGCCTCGTATGGATATTTCACCGGTGATTGCTGTGTCCTGCCTGATGGGTCTATTCAGCAGTGCTGAAATGATGCACACCGTGATGGCGGCGCCAGCAGAAGGCCCATCGATTTTCGCTCCTCCAATGACATTCACATGGATGTCATAGTCGCTCATGTCTTTTCCGGTGATCTTTCTGATAACCGATGCCGCATTGAACACGGAATCTTTCGCCATGCTTCCTGCTGTATCGTTGAATCTTACAACGCCTTTGCCCTTCTGCTTGGATTCATAGACCATGGTCTCAATCTCAAGGGTTGATCCCACGAACCCGGATACTGCCAGGCCATAAATATGTCCGACTTCCCATTCATTGTCATTGGAAATAATCTCATAGGGCGCGATACGGGCAATCTTGATGATCTCTTCCACGTCTTTGACCATTACTGTGATTCTCTTGTCCTCTTCGATTCTTCCTTCGTAAAGAATCGCACCATATGCATCTGCAAGCAGGTTGATGGCTTTACGCCCTTCAATGGTGTAACTGGAAATGAGCTCCGCTGCGCCTTCTTCCAGACTGATCTGGAGCTTCTCTGCCGCGTCCTCTACAATTCGCACAATGTCCTTGGAGGTCAACGGCTCAAAGAACACTTCTGTACATCTTGAGCGCAGGGCAGGGCTTATATCGCCTGGTTCTCTCGTGGTGGCACCAATCAGGACAAAATCCGCCGGTGCTCCCCGGTCAAACAGATACTTCACATACTGTGGTGTGTTGTCGTCATCAGGATCATAATAAGCGGAGGAGAATTCCACCCGTTTATCTTCCAGTACTTTAAGCAGCTTGTTCTGCAGAATCTCATCCAGTTCCCCGATCTCGTCTATGAACAGGACGCCTCCATGAGCTTCCGTCACCAGTCCGAGTTTGGGCTCAGGGATTCCTCCCTCAGCCAGATCTCTCTTGCTGCCCTGATAGATGGGATCATGAACCGAGCCCAGTAAGGGGTTGGTGATCTCTCTAGGGTCCCAGCGAAGGGTTGTTCCATTCACTTCCACAAACTTCGCATCTTCCTCATAGGGCGTAAAGCTGAGTTTCTTCGCCTCATTCAGAGCGATTCTTGCCGCAGTGGTTTTCCCTACTCCTGGTGGGCCGTAGAGAATGATGTGCTGAGGATAGGGAGAGGAGATTTTCGACAGCAGGGACTTCACTGCCCGCTCCTGTCCTATGATCTCATCAAACTGTTCCGGTCTCAGCAGCGCCTGAAGGTTTTTTGAAAGATGCTTCTGATCCAGCTCAAGGAGCTCTTCGAACTTCTTTCTCGTCTTTGCATTCTCTGGACCTTTCTTCTTTCTCAGGACATTCAGTCTCATCTCATCGATGTACTTGTCCTGCTTGTCCATGAGTTCTTTTTCCACTTCTTCTTCCACTTTGCGCTGAACATAGTTTCGTGCGATGATTTCGGAAATCCATTTGTTGGTGTCTTCCACCATCTGGACCAGATCATCCTCCCTTGGCATTGCCAGAGAGGACATCCCATCAGATGCGATCTTATTTACAGCATAAGCACGAGAAAGCGTATCTCCTGCCAGATGCTTCTGCAGTTTATGTTTACTGATTCTTGCTTTTACTGCACCCTTATCCAGGACATTTTCAAGAATGTCCAGCTGAACATTGATTTCCGCCAGAATATCGTTGTCCTCATAGAAGGGTCTATTTGTTGAATTATTCAAATTCTTGCTCCTTTAGTCTTCCTGAACAGTTACTTTAAGTTTTGTACTGATTTCAGGATAAATCTTGACTTCCACATCATAGCTTCCTACAAGCTTGATGGTATTCATCAGGACTTTTTTCTTATCAATGTCAGTACCAAAAGTCTTGTTTAATAGTTCAGTCACATCTTTATTTGTTATGGCACCGAAAAGTCTGCCATTGTCTCCGACCTTTGTTTTGATTACAAGCTCCTTGTTTCTCATCTGATCTGCAATTTTCTGCGCAGCTTCCGTTTCTTCCAGCTTGATTCTTCTCTCGTTCTCTTTTTTGAGATTCACGATATGCAGATTATCCGGTGTTGCTTCCTGCGCCAGCTTTCTGGGAAACAGATAATTTCTTGCATATCCATCTGAAGCTTCCACCACATCTCCCTTTTTACCCATGTTCTTTACGTCTTTCAGTAGTATGATCTTCATAAATTACTCTCCTCTTTTCTGTGTTTATTGATTGCTTCATAGAGCTTCTCATATGCCTCATCCATGGATATGTCGGCAAGTCTAGCACCTGCCATGGTCATATGACCTCCCCCGCCTAATTCCTCCAGAATCAGTTGAACGTTCAGCTCTTTGATTGATCTACCATTTATTATTATATCATTATCTTGCGCGGTTAGTACGAAAGCTCCGTTAATGTCTTTGAAATTTGAAAGCTCATCAGCAGCCTGAGCGGAAACCAGAATATCTTCTGTATCATATACTTTTGCTATGGCGATCTTGTCAATGATTTCCGCATTGCGTATGATTTCCGATTTCAGGTTGAAGCTTTTCAGATCCGAAGCGAACATTTCTCTTACTTCCACCGTTCTCGCACCTTGCCTCTTCAGGAAAGATGCGGCTTCAAAGGTTCTGACGCCCGTTTTGAAATTGAAACTCTTGGTATCCACACGGATTCCCGCAAACAGCGCTTCCGCTTCCAGAATGGACATCTCCGGTTTTTCAAACACATACTGAATGAGCTCCGTGACAAGTTCAGAAGTGGACGATGCATAGGTTTCAATATAGGACAGCATCGCTCCGGTGATCTGGTCCGGTGTTCTTCGGTGATGATCGATGATGACGATTTTTTCAAACTTCTCGATGACACTCTGGTCCAGTACATAATTGTTCGCATGGACATCCACGATGATCAGCGTGTCCTGTGGCTTGATCTTGGCAAGGGCTCTTTGGACTGAAATGATATCTTCCTTGTACTCCGAAACTTCCATAAACTTATTGTACACCGGAAGGATGTTCACAAAAGGCTCTTCATTCAGGATCATCGCCTTCTTTCCAAGACCTCTTGCTATGACCTTGATTCCTACCGCAGCGCCAAAACAGTCCATGTCCGGATTCTTATGACCCATGATGTATATTTTATGACTGTCTTCAATGATGTCTTTCAGTACATTGGATACGACTCTTGATCGAACTCTTGATTTCTTCTCGATCTCCTTGGATGAACCTCCATAAAAAGAAAGATGCTCCGGCGTTTTGATTACAACCTGGTCTCCACCTCTACCAAGCGCGAGCTCTTTGGCTGCTTTTGATAGGTTCTGATTCTCTTCAGGAGAATCTCCCCCTTTGCCGATTCCTATGCTCAGGGTGGGCTCCAGCGTATTACCGTGGTCGATACTCTTGATGCTGTCCAGCACCTGAAATTTCTTTCTCACCTGCTCATTTACGAAGTACTCCGGAACCACCATCATGAATTTGCTGGCTTCGTATTTTCTTACCATGGCTTTCATTTCATGCCCGTAAGCATAAATGAAATTCTCGATTTCCGCCAGAAGAAAAGGTTTTTTCTCCGTATCTATGCTGGCAAGCAGATCGCTGTAGTTGTCCACCTCCACAGACATGACGCAGGATCGTTTCGTTTCTGCTTCTTTGATCAGCGATATGTCATTAAATACCAGCACGCGGAGATGTTCTTCAAATTCATCTGCAGCATGGTCCACCGGAATCACCATGATATGGTATTCCTTGGTGTTGATTTTCGCTTCCACATATCCGCTTTCATGCAATGAAAGAATTTCTTCCTTATTTCCGGGTGTGATTTCTTCCAGTCTGAAGTTATGATTCTTCTTATCAAAGAGATTCAGAGACTCCTGGTTGTACCAGATGATTTCACCATCATCCCGGATCAGCACAATAGGTACACTGGTTTTTTCAATGGTATGCACAATCGATTCTCTCATCTTCGTGATGAGATCAATGACGAATTTCTCCCATCTCTTTTTCTTATAGGTATCCAATGCATTCAGATAGATGATCATCATCGCAAACAGAATAAGAAGTCCCGTAGCGATCAGCCATTGCCCCAATGCATAAAGGGTCAGGATCGCCACAGAAATGATCAGGCTATATAAATAATCACTCTTTCTGAACTCATAATACTTTTTCATACCTGCCCCTCGTTTCATTGCAATATTATTTGGTATTGTTGCTTCGGCTCTTGATTATGGAATAAAGGCCATTCTCTGTCAGTCTTCTGAAGTCGAATGCACTGTCTATGACACCTATTATGGATATTACGGATACAAGGCTGGAAAAAAGGATGAAGACAAGAATGACAATCCTGAACACCTTAGGGTATTTTAGCTTTGCCTCCATATAGTAACTGATCAGAGAAATTCCTCCAATAGTTCCTGCTATGGTGAACAGATTGTTTCCCATCAGCATGATTCCTTCCCCCATGGGGACGCCGAAAGATACGAGCGCAATGCCCAGCATGGCAACAAGCAATGTACCAAGTATGACGAACGCATTGGATTTGATTTCACTCAGTTTCGGTAAGGGCTTCACACGGATGCCAATCTTTCTGAAGACCACTTCTGAAATCTTATAGACAAAAGCAGCGGCTGTCAGAGAGTATAAGGCAAGCATCGTTGGCATGAAGGAAAGCATCATGCGCACATTGATGGACTTAAACATTTCTATGGCCTCATTGCCTTCCATATCCATACCCATAGCCTCATAGGATTTTATCACCTCACTGATGGAAAACTTCATATCCTCTACAAGGACAGCCGCATATTCTGTCATGGTGAGATCGCTGATCAGTTTCAGATCTACTATCACCATGATGCTGACACCGACGGCCACGGCAAGGGCTAAGACGATGAAGTTCATCAGTGGGCTTACATTCTTTTCAATCATGAAAATCAGTCCAGCACCCATAGCGAAGTTGAGCACGATCATGGTTGCTGCATATATCGGGTTGATCAGGATCGAAACCAGTACCAGCGTCACGAAAAAGCTGATGACTGTATTCAGTTTCCCGCCTTTATGATAAATCAGCGCAACGATGATCGGTGCCACCGCCAGTGATATCGTGCTGAAAAACGGTAAGGTTCCAAGAAGCGAGAAGATCACGATAAGTGCCACCAGCAGTGCACTTGTGACTAGTTTCTTTGTATTGCTGTTGTTGTTCATTTCTATCTCCATTTTCTGATTTATTCTGCAAAAGGTTTCACACTGTAATTATAGTACATTTTACTTACGATTTTATCATATATGTTTACAATAATGAATGCAGGATTACCCGCACTCATTATGCTAAACACATCAACTAGCTTATAATATGCAAAAAACCGTGATCCCAAGGACCACGGTTTAAATCATTAATCTTGTGTGAAAGGAAGTAGTGCGATATTTCTTGATCTCTTGATTGATTCAGTTATTGTTCTCTGATGCTTAGCACATGCTCCTGAAATTCTTCTTGGTAAAATCTTACCTCTTTCAGTGATGAACTTTCTAAGCTTCGCAACATCCTTGTAATCTATAGATTCAACTTTATCTACACATAAAGAACAAACTTTTCTTCTTGCTCTTCTTCCTCTAGGATTTCTTTTGAAATCTCTGCTCATGGTTTTCCCTCCTTACCTATTCGTTTAGAATGGAATATCTCCGTCATCAATCGGTGTCATATCATCGAATGATGCCCCATACCCCTGGTTGTTATCGTTCCCTGAATATCCGCTGTTGTTGTCCTGGGTCCTATTGTTGCTGTTTCCCCATTCCAAAAACTGGACTTCTTCTGCAACGACTTCAGTAACATACCTTCTGCCACCATCTTTAGCTTCATAAGATCTGGTCTGAATTCTTCCTGAAACACCCATGAGTCTTCCTTTTGCCATATACTGGGCAGTGGATTCCGCTGATTTACCCCAGATTACTACTGGAATAAAGTCTGCTTCTCTCTGGTTGTCCTTGGAGAATCTTCTGTCAACAGCCAATGTAATTGTTGTAACTGCAGTTCCCGATCCAGGAGTGTATTTCAGTTCCGGATCTTTCGTTAATCTACCAATTAAAACTACTTTGTTCATTGCTGCACCATCCTTACTTATCTAATTTAACAATGATATGTCTGATTATACCGTCGGTAATTCTGAATATTCTGTCTAACTCTTTTGGTAATTCTGGTTCTGCCTGGAAGTTAAATAGAACGTAGATACCTTCATTAACTTTGTCGATTTCGTAAGCAAGTCTTCTCTTGCCCCAAAGATCAACGTTATCAATGATACCACCTTCTGTTTCAATTACACCCTTGAACTTATCTACAGCAGTCTTCACTGCCTCCTCGTCAAATGATGGATGTAGTATGAAAATAGTTTCATAGTTTCTCATCATGTCACCTCCTCCCCCCGGACTAAGGCCATGATTTTCATGGCGGGGATTACATCAGTAAATTTTATCACTTATAGCTACATTATGCAAACATTATTTTTTCTCAATCACTTTTTTTGCATCTTTTTCAAATTTATTGCGGGGCAGCATCACGATCCGATCGCAACCCTTACATTTAATTTTGATATCTGCACCCAATCTGGTGACTTCCCATAAATAACTTCCGCATGGATGCTGTTTTTTCATCTGAACGATGGTGCCGATCTCATATTCCTTAATCACGCTATTCAAACCCCTTAATTTTAATGATGCTTATCTTTGTGATCTTATATAGTGCCTTATACACCGCTCCGGAATCAATCATCTTCTCAACATCTTCTAGTTCCATCTCGGTAAACCTGAGACTAATTCCACAGCTGCCTAATATTTGTGGAGGTGTTGGATATACTGCGTGTGCTATCTTTCTTTGCTTAAACTCCTCTTCGCCCTTAAGCGCATCTGAAGTGTTCTTGTAAACCAGTAAGTAAAAATCCATATCTATCCTCCGTTAAGTCAGTTTCTGATTATATTCTATCCATCATATTATACACGAATACATCTGTTTTTATCCACCTTGCCGAATTCAGAATATATCAACAAAAAGACAATTTTTTCATATTATGCATACCATTGAGTGAACTATGGCTTATAATTATTTATAAGAAGAAAATGGAGATAAGAATATGATTTATTTTGATAACGCATCAACCAGTTACCGCAAACCCCAACGTATATACGATGCTGTTTATAATACAATGATAAATGGTGCAGGCAATTCGGGAAGAGGAGCCAACAGCGTTTCCATGGCTGCCGGTAGAATTCTACATGATTGCAGAACTGAACTTAGCCTGCTTTTTCACTGCGACAAACCCGAAAACATCGTTCTGAAATCATCTGTGACGGAAGCACTAAATACCATACTGCTGGGCCTACTGAAACCTGGTGATCACGTGATTTCCTCTGTGATGGAACATAACTCTGTCCTGCGCCCCCTCGAAAAGCTGCGAAAGGATGGAATCATCACTTATGACCTGCTCCCTTGCGACGATAGCGGAGAAATACTCCTGGATTCACTGTCAGACCTGGAAAACCTGAACACAAAAGCAATCATCTTAAGCCACGTCTCCAATCTGACTGGAACCATACAGCCCGCAGCTCGCATCAGAGAAAGGCTTCGTAATAAGGACATCTACATTATAATAGATGCTGCACAAAGTGCGGGCTATATAAAGGTAGACATGGAATCGCTGAAAGTGGATGCAATAGCCTTTACAGGTCACAAAGGACTGCTGGGTCCACAAGGCACAGGCGGATTCATCATATCAGATCGTATGAATCAGGACATGCGTCCTGTTTTCACTGGTGGTACAGGATCTGACTCCCTCAGTCTGGATCAGCCCCTGTTTCTTCCTGATAAGTTCGAATCAGGAACCCATAACATACCCGGAATCGCAGGACTTCTGGAAGGTGTCAAGTTCATAAAAGAACGAGAGATAAACCGAATCAATGAAGAACACATGTTCTTATCGGAGTATTTTCTGCATCACCTAGATGCTCTTGATAGCATAGCACTTATGGGAAAGCGTACCCCTTCTGGACGTATCCCCAATTTCTCTCTTACTTTCAAGAACATGGATTGCTCTGAAGCTGCATTCATTCTGGAAAACAGATTCAACATCATCAGCCGATCCGGATATCATTGTGCTCCTCTTGCTCATAAAGCTTTAGGAACGGGAGAGACCGGCAGCCTGAGGATCAGTTTCGGGCACTTTACCACAGTCCAGGACATCGATCAGCTGCTGGTCGCTCTGAAATATATCAGTGAGGTGTATCATGGAGAATAATAGAGAATCTTATATAAGAAAGTACGACAAAATTCTCATTTACCTTGTCGTATATACCATCACATTCTTTGCTTTTGTCAAAACGCTTCCTTACACAATTCCATTTGTGCTGGCCTTTATTGTTGCAGCCATTGTCAGCCCGATTGTGAAAAAACTGATTTCCTGGACCAGCAATCAGATTCATCAGAATCTGGTGATACTGGCAACGCTGCTGACTTTTTATGGAATCATTGGAACTCTTGTTACCGCACTCACCATCCGTCTGGTGAATCAGTCCGCTCTTCTAGTCGTGAATGGTGTGAACTATATCAATGAGAATTATGATGCCATTGTCAGATGGTTCCAGAATCAATATGATTGGCTGGCATCCAACATACAAAGCCTGGATCCGGCAATCATCGAATCAGGCAGCGAAATGCTCAGTTCTACTCTGAACTCTTTGAAAGATGTTGTAATATCCATGGGTCGAGCTGTTGGCGGTTTTGCAATTGATACGATTGCAGGTCTTCCTACATTAATGCTGATTATCATATTCACTGTAGTCTGTTCCTTCTTCTTTACTAAGAAATTCATCAACGATCCCGGTTTCATATACAACTATCTGCCTACTTCTGATACCCAGGAGAATCGTGTACGGAACATCATCACAGAAGGCAAGAACATGGTGGTGAGATACAGCCTTTCCTATCTGCTGATCATAATGATTACCGGTGTTATTTCCATGATCGGATATCTGATCCTTGGTATTCCTTATGCTCTGATTCTTGGCCTTGTAACCGCATTTCTTGATTTGCTTCCGGTATTGGGTGTATCAGCTGCCTATATACCACTGGCCTTCTACTATTTCACTCAGGGGAATATGACCATACCGATAGGTCTGGGTATACTATGGATCATTGTGGCTGTTGGCAGAAATATATGGGAGCCGAGGATCCTATCCTCTAGCCTCAACATCAATCCGATCATCACGATCATGGCGATCTTCATTGGTCTGAAAATTGCCGGAATCATCGGCATGTTCTTTCTCATCTTCATGGCTGTGGGATTTAAAGTCCTGCAGACGGTCGGCGTTCTGGACAAATTCAATCAGAAACAAACTGCATCCCAATAAAATAAATCGTCAGTTACGTGAAACACATAACTGACGATTTATTTTATTTCTTTTCCAGCCCTAGGGCCTTATTCATCGCATAATTCTCTTCTTCAGACAATGCATATTTGGAAGTTCCTTTACTAATAGGCTTCGCATAGGATGTACTCATATTTCGTCCGAAGATGCTCGTTATCACGACACCGTCGTTTTTATTGTCCAGCATGGCTACACTGTAGCTTAAATCGCTGCCCACATCATCGAAAGCTTTATATCGTACTACGCCTACTTTCTGAATGCAGTGATTGATCTGATTACTGAGCAGTTTGATTTCTTCTACTGCTAGCTTCGTATCTACATATGAAGTATCTACTTTGCGCTGGTAGGACCTGATCATGTCTTCCAGAGAACCTTTATCGGCGTCTTTCATCATCAGATCGTATCTTTTTTTAAGCTTTCTATTTGAAATCAGCAGTGCTATTGATAAGAAAAACATTACGATAAATACAGTGGCCATAATCAGTATAATGATCGGTAAATTGGCAGTAATATACGTCGATACAATATTGTAATCCATTTTAACACCTATTCTTCTAGTTTCAGATGCTCTAAAATTCTGTTCAGATCATCCATACTATAATATTCTATTTCTATTCTTCCTTTGTTCTTGGCTTTCGGCTTTAATGATACTTTTGTTCCAATGGTTTTTGCCAGTCTTTTTTCAACATCCTTGAAATAGGGATCCAGTCTGATCTTTCTTGCCACAGGTTTCACTTTATAGTAGTTCGTTGCCAGATTCTCCGTTTCTCTTACATTAAGGTTTTCATCGACAACTCTTTGTGCCAACTTGTACTGATCTTCTTTCTCTTCTATAGCAAGTATAGCTCTGCCATGGCCTTCAGATAGTATTTCTTCTATCAGAAACTCCTGTACCCGATCATCCAGATTGACTAACCTCATCGTGTTGCTGATGCTTGTTCTGGATTTGCCGATCTTTCTGGAAAGCTCTTCCTGAGTGAGATCAAAATCACCAAGCAGCCTTTTGTAGGCATTTGCTTCTTCAATCGGATTCAGATCCTGTCTCTGAATGTTCTCGATCAGCGAGATCTCCAGTACTGCTGATTCCGTTATATCCATAATGATAACAGGTACTTCTTTCAGATTCGCTTGTTTGGCTGCTCTCCATCGTCTTTCTCCAGCCACGATACTGTAATCCTCTTTCTCTTTCTGCACAATAATCGGTTGAATCATGCCATGCTCTTTGATGGATTCTGCCAACATCGCTATTTTCTCTTCATCAAAATACTTTCTTGGTTGCTTCTTATTCGGTTTGATCTTATTGATGTCAAGAACTCCAATATTTTCTTCATCTTCAGGTATCAGTTTATCCAATCCTTTACCCAATCCAAATTTCTTAGCCATCATCTACCTCCCTAGATTTTTTCTTAAGAACTCGTCTGCAAGATCCGAATATGCTTCAGCGCCCTTGGCTCTTGAATCATACAGCGCTATTGGGATCCCGAAACTTGGTGCTTCTGCCAATCTCACATTCCTTGGAATCGAATTTTCATACACCAGCTCACCAAAGTATGACTTCAGCTCTTCTGCCACCTGCAGCTGAAGATTCCTGCGAGGATCAAACATCGTCAGGACAACACCTTCGATTTCAAGATTCTTATTCAAGCCTTTTTTGACCTTCTGAACAGTTTTGATCAGCTGACTTATACCTTCCAATGCATAATACTCACACTGCATCGGTATAAGCACAGTATCTGATGCAGTCAGTGCATTGATTGTCAGAAGCCCCAGTGATGGAGGACAGTCAATGATGATGAAATCAAACTCTTCTTCAAGACCCTGGATTTTATTCTTCAGAATCGATTCTCTGTTCTCCATGTAGCTTAATTCAAGATCTGCACCGGCTAAATCCATATTGGAAGGTACAATACTCAGATTTTCCACTTTTTCCACTTTCTGTATAACTTCACCAATTTTGGTTTCAGAAAGCAGCAGCTCATAAGTGGTATTCTCCTGCTGATCCTTCTCGATACCCAATCCACTGGATGTATTACCCTGAGGATCTATATCAATTACAAGCACCTTGTGACCCTTCAGTGCAATATAGGAAGCAAGATTTATGTTTGTGGTAGTTTTTCCAACACCACCTTTTTGGTTAAAAATACTGACGATTTTCATATAACACTCCTTTTTATTCTTCCTTTGAACTCTTAATTCTGATTATAACGCTTATCAATGCAGTTTCATAGTTCCTAAAAGATGTTTCACGTGAAACATTCGTGATCGGGATCTTTACAAAGTAGGTTTCTCAAGCTTTACATCGATTAACGAAGTTTAAAATTAATCTTTTGTTGTCATCAGAAGAAATGTTTCACGTGAAACATTCTGTCTTTCACCACATACTTCTTAGCTTATTTGATTGACGAATATTTTATAGATCGTTTGTCTTGTTCAACTCTAAATGTAGGCAAATAAAAATGTTTCACGTGAAACATAGACGAATCTACATTTTGTTTCACGTGAAACATTTGAAAATTTTAGCTATATCAGCTATTTCTCAGAGATTAATGACTTTTTGATCGCTGCTGAGGATCTGGGATAACCTTTCGGTGTGGGCTTCATTTTCCTGATTACAACCAGATTATGATTCAGGTCTGTACCTTCTACCTTGACTTTCTGTATTCTGATGATTTTTCCACCCAGAACTTTAACCGCATACTCCGCGTCCTCAATTTCCTGTTCAACTGCAGGACCTTTCAGTGCTATGAAATGTCCACCCACCTTAACATAGGGTAGGCACAGCTCTGTAAGCAATGTGAGGTTTGCAACCGCTCTGGATACGGCTACGTCATATGAGTCTCTATATTCCGACTTTCTGGCACCATCCTCAGCTCTGCTGTGAACAAACTCCACATTCTCCAGGTTCATCTCTTCCGAGACTGCACGCAGGAAATTCAGTCTTTTGTTCAACGAGTCCAGGAGCGTAATCTTCAGCTCAGGCTTCATGATTTTAATGGGTAATCCCGGAAATCCAGCGCCCGTACCCACATCAATCAAAGACTCTGCATGGTTCAGTTCTTCTGACTGGAACGCCTGGATAGAATCAATAAAGTGTTTGCTGATGATTTCATCATCTTCAGTTATGGCTGTCAGATTCAGTTTTTCATTCCATTGCTTCAGCAGCAACTTATATTGCATGAACTGTTCATACTGATCTCTGCTGAAAGTCAGATTGAGCTGATCGGCGCTTTTTTTCATGATATCAAAATACATCCTAAGCCTCCCTGCTTTTTCGCTTTGATTCCAGATAAATCTGAATGACTGTGATGTCTGCAGGATTTACCCCTGAAATTCTTGATGCCTGTCCTAGATTCACAGGTTTCAGTTTATTCAGCTTCTGGGCTGCTTCAATTCGTAGTCCCTTGATGCTGAAATAATCCTCAATTCCATCAAGTTTTTTCTTCTCGTACTTGGCAAACTGGGCTACATCTTCAAACTGCTGCTTGATGTAACCTTCATATTTACTCATGACATTGACCTGTTCCTGTATATCAATCCGAAGATCTGGTCTATCCGGATCGAAGTCCGCAACCTTGAAATAATCCAGTTCTGGTCTCTTGATGAGTTCATAGAGAGACGTCGGTTTCTTCAGCTCAGTAGAGCCTTTCTTCTCCAGAAGTTCATTCACTTCTCTTTTCCCTGTAATCTGAAGCTTCTTGAGTCTCTCCAGTTCATTTTCAATCATATTCTTTCTGGAGATGTATTTCTCATATCGCTCATCTGAAACCAGTCCGACTCTTCTTCCGATTTCAGTCAGGCGTAAGTCCGCATTATCCTGTCGGAGAAGGAGTCTGTATTCCGCGCGGCTTGTCATCATACGATAGGGCTCATTGGTTCCTTTCGTCACCAGATCATCGATGAGTACACCGATGTATCCCTGTGAACGATCAATGATCATGGGCTCTTCACCTTTGATTTTAAGTGCCGCATTGATACCAGCCACTATTCCCTGTGCCGCAGCTTCCTCATATCCGGATGTCCCGTTGATCTGGCCTGCACCATATAATCCCCTGATCATCTTGAACTCCAGGGTTGGGTATAGCTGGAGCGGGTCAATCATCTCATATTCAATGGCATATCCGGTTCTTGTGATTTCAATGTTTCGAAATGCCGGTATGGTCTTCAGCATTTCAATCTGAACTTCTTCCGGTAGGGAAGATGACATTCCCTGTACATACATCTCGTTCGTCTCTTTTCCTTCAGGCTCAAGAAAAATCTGGTGTCTTGATTTGTCTGGAAATCTGTAGATCTTATCTTCAATGGATGGACAGTATCTTGCACCGACACCTTCAATACTTCCGTTGAACATGGGTGAACGATGCCTGTTCTTGTCGATCACTTTGTGGGTATGCTCATTGGTGTAGGTCAGATAGCAGCTGATCTGCTCTCTGTCTATTGGTGCTTCAAGATAATTGTCATGGACAAATGAGAAAGGAATGATTCTTTCATCACCTTTCTGCTCCTCCATCAATGAAAAATCGATGCTTCTTTTATGTACTCTGACTGGTGTTCCTGTTTTGAATCTATGCATCTCGAAACCCAGCTTGTCCAGGTTTTCCGATAACACCTTGGCACTGGAAAGCCCATTGGGACCACTTTCATAATTTGCTTCTCCAATAATGATCTTGCTGGCGAGATAGGTTCCCGTAGCCAGAATCACAGCACTTCCCATGAAGTTTCCGCCATTTCTTGTACTGACACCTTTCACTACACCATCTTCCACAATGAGATCCGTCACTTCTATCTGTCTCAGATAAAGATTATCGGTATTTTCAACGACTTTACGCATCTCTTTCTGATATTCGACTTTATCAGCCTGGGCTCTTAATGAGTGCACTGCTGGACCTTTCGAGGTGTTCAGCATTCTCGACTGGATCAGCGTCTTGTCGATGTTGACACCCATTTCGCCACCCAACGCATCCAGTTCTCTGACCAGGTGTCCTTTGGATGTCCCTCCGATATTCGGATTGCATGGCATGAATGCCAGGCTTTCAATATTCATGGTGCACATCAGTGTCTTCAGTCCAAGTCTTGCCGAAGCCAAGGCTGCTTCACATCCTGCGTGTCCTGCACCAACAACTATCACATCATAGTTGCCCGCATTATATGTAATCAATTTATTCACCTCTATTTCCCGATGCAGAAGTCACTGAATATTTTATCCACTAAATCTTCTGCTAGGGTATCTCCTGTTATTTCTCCAAAATAGTTCCATGCCGCATTCAGGTCAATAGCCGCCAGATCCAGAGAAATGCCCTGGTCTATGGCGCTTTTGGCCGCAGACATCTTTTCATAAGCTCGCAGAAGCGCTTCTTTATGTCTTCTGTTTGTCACCATCAGATCATTAACTTCAATGCTGCCATGAAAGAACAGATCCTTGATCCTTTTCTTCAGCTCATTTATACCATATCCGTTCAGAGCCGATACACCTATGGTTTCTCCAAGATCCAGTCCTTGAAGATCCATTTTCTCCTGTAGATCCACTTTATTAATAAGTGTTATACTTTTTCTATTATCTATATACTTAATTATATCTTTATCTTCCTGGTCCAGCGGTCTGGAACTGTCCAGAACAAAGACGATAAGATCGGCTTCATCTATCTTTCCTTTGGATCGGTCTACACCGATTCGCTCCACAATATCTTCTGTTTCACGTATACCCGCTGTATCCGTAATCTTGATGGGAATTCCGTCGATATTCAGGTATTCCTCAATAATATCTCTTGTAGTACCAGGTATATCCGTCACAATGGCACGGTTTTCTCTTAATAATGCATTCAGCAGGGAACTCTTTCCTACATTCGGTTTCCCGATGATGGCTATGCTCAAGCCATCTCTCAGAATCTTTCCTTCTTCCGATGTCCGAATCAGATCCGATACTTGCAGAAGCATTCCACGAAGCTTTTCACTGACTTCCTGTCCTGTGGTGAATTCCAGATCCTCTTCTGGAAAATCCACAGTGACTTCGATGAAAGCAAGCAGATTCAGAATCTGATTCCGCAGTTCGGTAATCTCCTGAGATAGTTTACCTCCGCTCTGACTGAGGGCAGACTTCATGGAAAGCTCTGTTTTAGCATGAATGATGTCAATGACAGCTTCTGCCTGGGACAGATCGATTCTTCCATTCAGAAAAGCTCTTTTGGTGAATTCTCCCGGTTCAGCTGGTCTGGCTCCCGCCTGGAATACAGCGTTCAATACAGACTCTGTGGCAACGCGTCCGCCATGGCAGCTGATTTCAACCACATCTTCTGCGGTGAAGCTTCTAGGCCCCTTAAAATAGCTTACAAGGACCTCGTCGATGATTTCCTCTGAGACCATATCCACCACGTGTCCATAGCTGATGGTCCATGGTTTGGCATCAAGGAAATCTTTATTGCTTTTTTGCTTAAATATCTTTGCTGTAATCTCCTTCGATCTATCACCAGATATCTTTATTATGGAAACACCGCTTTCTCCTAAAGCTGTAGAGATTGCAGCAATGGTTTCATATTCTCTCATGGATCCTCCTCACTGCCATCAGGCAATTTTCTGGCAGGGCAACATTATCTAATAAATAATATAGTTATTCCTGTTAGAATTCAAGTAGTTTATTATCGGACTCCTCTTCACTATTTTAACTATTAGTCCGATACCTGTGTTTTTTTGTACAAAAAAGCCTGAGACTGACTCAGGCTTACTTTTACTTATCCAGTTCTATAACAACTCTTCTGAATGGCTCGTCACCGACACTATGTGTAGCAATGCCTTCAATCTTCTGCAGCTTGGAATGGATGATTCTTCTTTCATAGGGATTCATCGGTTCAAGCTTCATGGATCTTCTGTATTTCTTGACTTTATAGGCTGTCTTCTCAGCCAGTCTTTCCAATGTCTCTTCTCTCTTTTTGCGGTATCCTTCCGTATCAAGAATAACTCTTACATATTCTCCTTCACGTTTCTTGTTGACAACAAGACTGGTCAGATACTGCAGTGAATCAAGTGTTTCCCCTCGATATCCGATGACAAGACCCATCTTTGGTCCGGAAATATCAATCTTAAGCAAATTATCTTCAAGTACTGCATCCATTTCAGCGGTAATATCCATATTTTCAAAGATTCCTGCCAGAAACCTGGTTGCCTCTACCTTAAGGTCTCGTTCAACAGGCTTCATGGTCACTTCAATGATTGCAGGTTTGGTACCGATTAGTCCAAGTAATCCTTTAGTACCTTCCTCAATTACTTCATATGTAATTTTATCTTCTGTCACATTCAGCTCTCTAAGAGCATTTGCAATAGCTTCTTCTACGTTTTTGCCTGAAAATTGCATACTATTCATTTCAATACCACCTTACTTGGCAACAAATACCAATTACTTCTCTTTTACAACAGTCTCGCTTTTCTTCTTATCAACTGCATTCAGGATCAATCCCTGTATTAGTCTGAAGGTATTTCCTGTAACCCAGTATAAACCAAGTGCAGAGTTCGATGTATAGGTAATCCATCCGAATAATGCTGCCATCATGTACTGCATCTTGTTTGCCGAAGCAGCAGCCGGATTATTCTGTCCTTTTGTCTTAAGAGTGGAAACATATGTTGAAAGCAACATGGTTCCAACAGATAATGCGGATAAGATAATATTATGGTTCGCAGACAAATCAGGGATGATCGGCGTGAAACCGAAACCGGTTAGTCTGCCGTCTGCCGCCAGCTGTCTGAACACACTGAACATCGCGATGAAAATCGGATATGTAATCAGAAGGGGAAGACATCCGCCAAACATGTTTACTCCGTTTTCCTTATAAAGCTTCATCTGCATTTCCTGCAGCTTCTGAGGATCATTTTTGTACTTCGCCTGAATCTTTGCCACTTCCGGCTGAAGTGCCTGCTGCTTCCTCATGGTTTTCATCTGAGAAAGATTTATAGGTAACATTAGTATATTGAACAGTATTGTAAATAGCACAATTGTAAGACCCCACTGATTGCCTGGATCTGCTACAAAAAGTTCTACTACTGATTTTAACTGCTCAAATATCCAGATAAACAGTTGATTTAATTGAGACAATCCTTTTTACCTCCAAGTTTTATTCTACTGGATCATACAGACTTCCCTTATATAACGGATGGCATCTGAAAATTCTTCTGATAGCCATATAGCCTCCCTTCAGTGCACCGTACTTTTCTACCGCATCTATGGCGTAGACAGAACATGTAGGTGTGAACCTGCAGCTTGGAGGCTTGTTGGGTGAGATATACTTTCTGTAGAATCTAATTGATTTTAACAGTATTTTTTTCATCATTTACTAAACCCGCCTTTTTGAAGACGTGAATCAGCGCTTTCTCAATTTCGGAATAACTCTTGTCATGACTTGATACCCTGGCAATGATAATGAAATCATATCCTTCCTGATAACGATCTTTATTTAATCGATATGATTCACTGATCAATCTTTTAACCCGACTCCTGACTACGCTCTTTCCGACTTTTTTACTCACTGAAATACCGATTCTATTAAAAGGTACTCCATTAATATGGTTCTTTCTGTTTTTAAACACATACAAAACCAAAAGATTGTTGGCAAAAGATCTACCTCTCCTATAGACTAGATGAAATTCAGAGTTCTTTCTAAGTTTTTCATGTTTCATGGAGAAAATCCTTTCCGACAATTACAGAAAAAGGCCACATTTAAGCGACCTTATGCTGATAATCTTTTTCTTCCTTTAGCTCTTCTTCTCTTAAGAACGTTTCTACCATTTTTAGTAGCCATTCTCTTTCTGAAGCCGTGCTCTTTCTTACCCTGCTTCTTCTTAGGCTGAAATGTCATCCACATGTTGACACCCCCTTCATATCAATTATTCATATTAGCTTCAGGCTCAAAAACTGCGCACTTAACCCAATACTTCGATTTTACTACACTATTATACTCATGGTATCCCTAGGTGTCAAGAAATCTATGCAAAAGTTCAAACATTGTATTTAGCCCTAGTTATTGTGGATAACTTATTGAACAAGCTTGTTTCAATATGCTATTATAGAAAGGACCTGTTGATAATTAGCTGCAAAATCACCTTGTTATCCACAGCTGTGGATAAGTCTGTGCATAACCTGTTCCTAACATGTATAAACATACCCATTAATCTCTGTTTTGTCAAGAAAGACAATGCATATCGCTATACGAACAATGTGACTTTTTTACATCGATATGCTGTGATTAAGTCAGATAAATTGAGTTTCCAACATTATGAACAGACTCGTTTTGCCATTTATCAACACCTGTTCCAATCATCATTTACAGAAAATGAAACTGTAGATAACCTGTTAATTACCTGTTGATTCAGGAATTTTTATTTTATAGCAGAAAATTTATTTTATTAGGAGGACGTAATTCATGGATACCCAACTAAATGAAACCTGGGAAAAGGTACTCAAAATACTGAAGGTCGAAATCATGTCCGAGGTCAGCTACAACACATGGATTCTAGGATTGAAACCGATTGGTATAAGAAATGGGGTATTTATGATTAGTGTTCCTAATGAACTTACCTTAGATATCATCAATCAGCGATATAAGCTTCTCTTTAAGGAATCCATCAAGCATGTACTGAACCAGGAAATCGATGTTGACTGCGTTGTCGGAGAACTCGAAGAGGAAGAGCCTAAAAATGAAGTGAAAGAGGTCAAACCTCAGGCCAAAATCAGCAATGATTCTTTCGGATCACTGAATTCAAAGTACACATTCGATTCCTTTGTCATCGGTAATTCCAACCGATTCGCCCATGCGGCATCTGTAGCTGTCGCTGAATCACCGGCCAATGCCTACAATCCTCTGTTTTTATATGGTGGAGTAGGACTTGGTAAAACACATCTGATGCATGCCATAGGGCATCACATACAGGCCAATAACCCCAGCGCGAAGGTCGTTTATGTGTCTTCCGAAAAGTTCACCAACGAACTGATCAACTCCATCAGATATGACAAGAATCTGGACTTCAGAAATAAATATAGAAATGTAGATGTGCTGCTTGTGGATGACATCCAGTTCATTGCAGGAAAAGAAAGTACCCAGGAAGAATTCTTCCATACCTTCAATGAATTATATGAAGCAAGAAAACAGATCATCATATCCAGTGATAGACCACCAAACGAGATTCCTACATTAGAAGACAGACTGCGAACAAGATTCGCATGGGGGCTGCAGGCTGATATCCAGGCTCCTGATTTTGAAACAAGAATAGCCATATTAAAGAAGAAAGCTGAAATAGAGAAGTATGTGGTGTCTTCTGATGTCATGGTCTATATTGCAACGAAAATCAAATCCAACATCAGAGAACTGGAAGGTGCACTCATCAGAGTCATGGCCTATTCATCCCTGACCAACAATAAGAACATCACGGTGGATCTTGCAGCAGAGGCGCTGAAGGATATCATTTCCTCCAGCCAGACCAAAGCCATTACCATTGATCTCATTCAGGATGTGGTGGCGAATTACTATAATTTATCCATTCAGGAACTGAAATCGCAGAGACGAACCCGAAATGTATCCTACCCAAGACAGATCGCCATGTATCTTTCCAGAAAGCTTACAGACATGAGTCTGCCTAAAATAGGAGATGAATTCGGAGGTCGTGATCATACTACAGTGATTCATGCGTATGAAAAGATATCCGCTGCACTGAAAACAGATGATAGTCTGGCAAATGCAATAAAAATCATCACTAAGAAGATCAACAACCAGTAATCAACAAAGAGTTAGAATCCCTGTTGGTCCACATGTGGATAAGTTTCCAGCTGAAATCTCCTGTGGACAATTGTGGATAACTCCAGAAATTAGTTCAAATTCATCCACAAGGTTTGATTCGATGATGATCCATTGTTTTCAATGTCTTTGAGGTTTATCCACAGAATACCGGGCCCTACTACTACTAATACTATTAAATCTATTATATTATTACTATAAGCAGGGGATGAGCTTATACACTGTGAACCAACCTATCCCCATGTAACATTGTTTTATTAAATGAATTCAGGAGGGTATAATCATGCATTTTAGATGTCAGAAAAGAGATTTAGTTGAAGGTATTTCAACTGTACAGAAAGCCATACTTGGTAAATCACCCATGGCGGTATTGGAAGGAATCTATATAGAGACCGGAGATCAGGAAATCATCATGAGAGGTTCAGATATTGATCTCAGTATCGAGACGCTGGTGGCATCCTCCATTATGGAAGAGGGAAGAATCGTTATTGATTCAAAACTATTTGGTGACATCATCAGAAAACTTCCAGATGCAATGATCGAGCTGGCAACTATGGAAAACAATACGATTCTGATATCCTGCGAGAATTCAGAGTTCAATCTTCTTTATCTGAATGCAGAAGAATTCCCCATGCTTCCTGAAATCGGTAATAGAGAGAAGATCGCAATCAAGGAAGACACGTTCAGAAATCTTATACGAAGCACCTCATTTGCCGTAGCCCAGGATGAGTCAAGACCGATACTTATGGGTGTTCTTTTTGAAGTGAAGAATAAAGTGCTTAATATGGTGGCTTTAGATGGTTTCAGACTCGCCATGAGAAGCGAATATCTGGAGTCCAACGAGGATGTGTCTGTAGTCATTCCTGGAAAAACCCTCAATGAGGTATCAAAGATCCTAAGTGATAAGGATGAGGACCTGTTCATCAGTTTCAATGACAATCATATTCTGTTTGAAATTCAGAATACCAAGATTGTCTCCAGACTGCTTTCCGGAAACTTCATCAAGTATGAGTCCATCATCCCTACGGATTACAAGTTGCAGTTTAAAGTGAAGAGAGCGCACCTGGCCCAGAGTATCGAAAGAGCATCTCTCATGGCCAAGGATGGATCTTCAAGACTGATCAAACTGAATATCGAAAACGACAGGGCTCTGATCACTTCCAACTCTCAGTTCGGTAAGGTGAAGGAAGAAGTTCCAGTATCCATGGATGGAGATGCAATTGAAATCGCATTTAATGCCAACTATCTTCTGGATACCCTGAAGGTGATGGATGAAGAGGAAATCATCATAGAAATGACATCAGGTGTAAGTCCTGCGATCATAAGAAACAGTATCACAGACAACTGCAAATACATGGTGCTGCCCGTTAGATTAGCGAGATAGGAGTAAATATGGATATTAAGATAAATACGGAGTATATAAAACTGGATTCCTTTCTGAAATGGGCTGGTGTGGTTTCATTAGGTTCTGAAGCGAAGGCCTATATCCTGGAAGGACTTGTAAAAGTGAATGATGAAGTGGAGCTGAGAAGGGGAAAGAAAATATACCCTGGAGATAAGGTGGAATTCAATGGCGAGGTTTTCACTGCAGTTTCTGAATCCTAACAGGCTATAAGATTTTCAATATGTATTGAGCCGTATACCACATAGAAGGTTGGTCTTCTATGTGGTATAATGTCTTGTAGGAGATTTTTAATGAAAATAAGAAACATCAGTCTAATAAACTACAGAAATTACAAACAACTGAATATTGAATTAGGCAAAGATGTCAATGTATTCCAGGGAGAAAATGCGCAAGGGAAGACGAATATTCTTGAATCGATCTATTATGCCGCCTTTGGCCGTTCTCATCGAACCAACAAGGTCAAAGACCTGATCATGTGGAACGAAAAAAATGCGCAGGTAAGGGTGTATATAGAAAAAGACAGATTGGACAAGACCATAGACATGAATCTTCTTTCCGATGGCAGAAAATCCATTTCTGTCAATAAGGTCAAACTGACGAAGATCGGTGATCTGCTTGGCGTACTGAATGTTGTCATGTTCTCTCCTGAAGATCTGAAGATCGTGAAAGAATCTCCGGGTCTTCGAAGAAAATTTCTGGATATGGAGATCAGTCAGCTGGACAAGAAGTACTATAATTCTCTGGTATCTTACAATAAAGTGCTGGCTGAAAGAAATGCGCTTCTGAAATCAAGAAGAATCGACAGAAACATTCTTGATATCTATGATGTTAAGCTGAGTGAACATGCGGATTACATTGCGAAGCAGAGAATCAATTACATCAATCTGTTGAATTCTTATGGTTATTCCATTCATAAAGAAATCACCACAAACAAGGAAGAAATCAGATATGAATACAAAAGTTCTTTTTCACTGGAAGGAAATCTCAGGGAGAACCTGAAAAAAGAACTGACCCGAAAGAGGGAAATGGATATTGAAAGAGGAACCACATCCGCAGGAATCCACAGGGATGATTTCCTGATTCTCATCAATGAAGTGGATGCAAAAGACTTCGGTTCCCAGGGACAGCAGAGAACAGCGGTGCTTACGATGAAATTCTCCTCGCTTGAAATCATCAGGAAGGTGAAAGGGGAATACCCCATACTTCTTCTGGATGATGTTCTGTCTGAACTGGATCTATCCAGAAAGAAATTCATATTGAAATCCATAGAAAACATTCAGACTGTAATTACCTGTACAGGAGTGGAAAACATCGAAGAATATCTCACAGGAAATTACAGATTATTTAATGTCAAGAACGGTTCTATAGCAGATGGAGGTGAGTAGATGTTTTTGCATCTTGGAGAAAATGTTGTGATTCCCATGAAGGATGTTATTGGGATATTTGATGTGGAATCATCTATGTACAGTTCCGATACAAGTCAGTTTCTTCGCCTGGCGGAGGAAGATGGATTTGTGGAGAGAATTACCGATGAGAAGCCGAAATCCATTATAGTTGCAGAGATCGAGAAAAAATCGATAATCTATTTATCGCCCATTTCCTCAAAAACTCTGTCAAAAAGAACAAAACTGCGTTTAGAGGAATAGAAGGGAGGCCATGGTATGTTAGAGAGCAATATTGAAAATACAAAGGAACATGAGTTGGAAAATATGTCAGATACAAGTAATGGTAAAAACACGCGAGTGGACACAGGGTATGAGGACAGTAACATCCAGGTGCTGGAAGGTCTTGAGGCTGTCAGAAAAAGACCGGGTATGTATATCGGTTCCACGTCATCAAGAGGACTACACCACCTGGTCTATGAAATCGTCGACAACAGTATAGATGAGGCACTGGCAGGATACTGCAGCCATATCGAAGTCTACATCCATAAGGATAATTCCATTACAGTAGTGGATGACGGACGTGGTATGCCCATCGGAATGAATGAAAAGCTTGGTAAATCAACGGTTGAAGTCATCATGACCGTCCTTCATGCCGGTGGAAAATTCGGTGGTGGAGGATACAAGGTTTCCGGTGGACTTCACGGTGTAGGTGCATCGGTCGTCAATGCCCTTTCAGAAACCTGTAGAGTGGAGATCAGAAGAAACAATAAAGTCTATCTTCAGAAGTTCGCCTATGGAAATCCTGTGGGCGGTCTGGAAGAGATCGGGGTATCCGATCATACCGGAACAAAAACCACATTCCTGCCCGACAAGACCATTTTTGATGAAGTGGAGTTCGATTATGAAATTCTTTCGGAAAGATTGAGAGAACTGGCCTTCCTCAACAAAGGACTCAGAATCTCTCTTACGGATGAAAGAGAAGATGAGGAAGGTGACATCAAAGAGGAATCCTATTACTATGAAGGCGGTATCAAATCCTTTGTGGAGTACCTGAACCGAAACAAGGAAGTGCTGCATAAGGAAGTCATGTACATCGACGAAGTGAAAGACGAATACATTGTGGAAATCGGACTTCAGTTCAATGACAGCTATAGTGAGAATATCTTCACCTATGCCAACAACATCGATACTCTGGAAGGCGGAACTCATCTTGATGGATTCAAGAGAGCACTGACAAGAGTCGTCAATGATTATGGCAGAAGATTTGGACATATCAAGGAAAACGATAAAAACCTTTCCGGTGATGACATCAGAGAAGGTCTTACTGCCGTAGTATCCGTTAAACTGACGGATCCTCAGTTTGAGGGACAGACCAAAACAAAGCTGGGCAATGCGGAAGTGAGAAGTGTGGTAGACGGCATTGTGGGCAATGCACTGACAGTCATACTGGAAGAGAATCCTGCCATTGGTAAAATCGTCATTGACAAAGCCCTCATGGCAGCAAGAGCCAGAGAAGCGGCAAGAAAAGCAAGAGAACTGACAAGAAAGAGCGTTCTGGAAAGAACAACTCTTCCAGGTAAACTGGCAGATTGTGCCTCCAAGGATCCTCTGGAATCCGAAATCTACATCGTAGAGGGAGATTCCGCGGGAGGTTCTGCAAAGCAGGGCCGAAACAGACAGTTCCAGGCGATCCTGCCTCTAAGAGGTAAGATCATGAACGTGGAGAAGGCAAGACTGGATAAGATGCTGGGCTCCGATACCATCAGAAGCATGATTACAGCTTTCGGTGCAGGTATCGGCAAAGACTTCGATACCAGTAAACTGCGTTATTCACGTATCATCATCATGACCGATGCCGACGTGGATGGTGCGCATATCAGAACTCTTCTTCTCACATTCTTCTATAGATACATGAGAGAGCTCATTGAAAATGGGCATGTTTATATAGCGCAACCACCACTATACAAAGTTTCAAAGGGAAAGACCCATGAATATGCATACTCTGATCGGGAAATGGAAGAGATTGTAGCAAGGTTAGGTGGAAAAGATTCCTCCATAGCACTGCAGAGATACAAAGGTCTTGGTGAAATGAATGCAGAGCAGCTGTGGGAAACAACCATGGACCCTGAGAACAGAATTCTTCTGAGAGCGGATGTGGAAGATGCCAAAGCTGCGGATGAGATCTTCACGATTCTCATGGGCGATAAGGTTGAACCCAGAAGAGCGTTCATCGAAAAGAATGCCAAATTAGTAGATAATCTTGATATATAGGAGGAGCGAGTAATTGAACAACAACGAAGGTAAAGTTTTACCGATAGACTTACGAAAAGAAATGAAAACCAGTTACATCAATTATGCCATGAGCGTAATTGTAGGACGTGCGCTTCCAGATATCAGAGATGGACTGAAACCCGTGCACAGAAGAATTCTTTTCTCCATGCACGAGCTGGGTATATACAATGAAAAGGGATATAGAAAGTGTGCCAGAATCGTCGGAGACGTACTGGGTAAGTACCATCCACATGGAGATACTTCTGTTTATGATGCTCTGGTAAGACTGGCACAGGACTTCTCCACCAGATATCTGCTGGTGGAAGGACACGGAAACTTCGGTTCCGTGGACGGAGACGGAGCAGCGGCCATGAGATATACAGAAGCCAGACTTGCAAAGATTTCTTCTGAAATGCTCAGAGACATCAATAAGGATACAGTGGATTTCGTGCCGAACTTTGACGGAGAAGAAAAAGAGCCTACGGTTCTTCCTTCAAGATTCCCGAATCTTCTGGTGAACGGTTCATCAGGTATTGCTGTAGGTATGGCGACCAATATTCCACCGCACAACCTCGGAGAAGTCATCGATGCCGCGGTTTATCTCATCGAAAATCCGGATTCGGAAGTTCTTGAACTGATGCAGTTCGTCAAAGGACCGGACTTTCCTACCGGTGGAACCATCATGGGGGTATCCGGCATCAGAGAAGCCTATGAAACAGGAAGAGGTAAGATCTTTGTACGTGCCAAGAGCATGATCGAAGAAGTCAACAGCAGACAGAGAATCATCATCACCGAACTTCCTTATATGGTAAATAAAGCGAAACTCATTGAAAATATCGCAGATCATGTAAGAGACAAGAAGCTTACTGGTATTTCCGATCTGAGAGATGAATCAGACAGAGATGGTATGAGAATTGTCATCGAACTGAAAAGAGATGCCAATGCTCATGTGGTTCTGAACTACCTCTACAAGAAAACGAAAGTGCAGGATACCTTCGGTGTCATCAATCTTGCACTGGTTGACAATGCCCCTAAGGTACTGAATCTGAAGGATATACTGAAGCACTACATCAATTTCCAGAAGGAAGTGCTTACAAGAAGAAGTATCTTCGAAATGAACAAAGCGAAAGATCGTGCACATATCCTAGAAGGATTAAGAATCGCCCTGGACAACATTGATGAAGTCATCAAGGTGCTTCGAAATTCCAAGACCACAGATATCGCAAAAGAAGAACTGATCACGAGATTCGGTTTATCGGACAAGCAGGCGGTGGCCATACTCGATATGAGACTCAGAAGACTGACAGGTCTGGAAAGAGATAAGATCGAGGAAGAATACAATTCGCTGATGGAACTCATCGCTTATCTTGAGAGCATCATCAGTGATGAAATGAAGCTTCTTTCTGTTATAAAGGAAGAACTCATTGAAATCAAGAACAAGTATGGCGATGAAAGAAGAACAGATATCCAGAAGGGTGAGTTCGAAATTGATTATGAGGATCTCATCAACGAGGAAGATGTGGTCATCACATTGACTGAGGACGGATACATCAAGAGAATTTCAGCAGCCACCTATTCCGCACAGAAGAGAGGCGGAAGAGGCGTACAGGCCATGACAACAAAGGAAGACGACGTGATTCATAAGGTCTTTGTCACGTCTACCCATAAGAATCTTCTTTTCTTCACATCCAAGGGGAAGGTATACAAGCTGAAGGCTTATGAGATTCCTGAATCTGGAAGAACTTCCAAGGGCATCAACCTTGTGAATCTCATTCCAGTGGACCAGGATGAGAGCATCCAGGCTGTCATTTCCATCAGTGATATGGAAAAAGACGGATATCTGGTGTTTGCCACAACAGATGGAATCATCAAAAAGACCACGCTTCATGATTTCAGCAACATCAGAAAGAACGGACTCATTGCACTGAATCTGAAAGAAGGAGATTCACTGCTCAATGTCAAATTCACGCGTGGAGATGCGGATCTCATTCTGGTCACGAAGCTTGGTTATGCAATCAAGTTCAATGAGCAGGACGTCAGACCAATGGGCAGAACCGCTACAGGTGTCAAAGGCATATCTCTGAGAACTGGAGATGCCTGCGTATCCTTTGATATCGCAGTCCAGGGTGAGGATATTCTGGTCGTGTCTGAGAACGGACTAGGAAAGAGAACGCCTACAGAGCAGTATAAGAGTCAGAACAGAGGCGGTAAGGGACTTATTGCCTATAAGGTCACAAACAAGACAGGTAACGTCGTAGGCGCAAGATCCTGCAGTAACGAAGATGAACTGCTGCTGGTCAATTCCGACGGTGTAGCCATCCGTATCAATGTAGGAGAGATCTCAGTGACATCAAGAAACGCCATGGGTGTTAAGCTCATGAGAACTTCTGATGAATGCAAGGTCGTCTCTCTAGCTAAAATCATCGCAGTCAGAGAAGAGGAAGGACCGGAAGTGGAAGAAATCGACAGCGATCAGCTCATCGAGAAAGAGCTAAGCGATGCCATGGATTCTGATTATCCGGAGCTGGATGAGCTGGAACTGGATGAGGACCTGCAAAAAGATACAGATGAAGATCTGGAATAAGAACTACTATAGTAAGAGAATCCGAAAGGGTTCTCTTTTTTGTATTGATGGTTTTGCTAAAAGCCTGAATCGGAAAACCAGAAATCCTAGCACCACTATAAAATCACAGCTGTGACCCTAAGATGGCTGAAGAGAATGGACTGCTTCTATAGAAAGATTCTGGTCTTAACGATAATAAAGACAATGGACATGATGAAGAATAGAGGAAAGCCCTATGAGGGGATCACAAAGCAAATGGTTGACCTGTAAAGATCATCCATTTTAATCGGTATTCTGCTCTATTCTATTCTGAAAACACCACGAAACGAACATTATAATCATTTCGAGAGATATCATACGATAAAAACGGGTTTTTACAGGGTGATATCACGTTGAAAAGGAAGATTCACTCGGAAACAACTCCGTGTGTATCACAATAAGGGTTAATGCGAAATTAAGAGTAAATAAGAGTATTAATGATGTATTTGACTCAAAATGAATTGTGTATAAACACCGACAATTACTGGCATGATATTATAGACAAGTCGCTTGAGACAAGTGATGCGAAACAACACAAACAGTTCTTTGAAAATTAAACAGAATATAGGTAAAAAACCAAAGTACCTTTTCGAGTAATCGGAAAAACATCTTCGAGCAATTAGAAGATGGGCAGCCGGGTGACCGGATGCAAAAACACTTCCATCACGGAAGTGGAATTCAAGCAATTGAATTCAAAGCTAGTGTAATGAATAGCTAGTTCAAACTTTA
>NZ_JAFNJU010000009.1 GCF_017368455.1 Proteiniclasticum aestuarii
AAGATCCGAAGGCATTGAGCAGCTGCTCCCTTGGAATCCTCAGGTCAAAAAAGAATGCTCAACATAATAGTCATTTCGGCGACCGTGAGGTCGCCTTCTCTATTTCCATCATAGATTATCTCATACCTACTTGTTCTAATACATACATCCGATTAAAGAGCGCTTACTTTATATGACCCAGTTTCCTTTTCTGAACAGCGCCACTTCCGTGCCGTCTTTCTTGTAGGCGGTGATGTCAAGCTCCGGTCCACCCACCATGAAGTCCACATGGATCAGACTGAAGTTCGCACCCTTCTTGTCCAGTTCTTCCTGGCTCATGGAGGTGCCGTTCTTGATGGCATATCCATAGGCTCTTCCTAGAGCGAAATGAACAGAGGCATTCTCATCAAAGAGGGTGTTGTTGAAAAGAATCTTGGTGTTGGAGATGGGTGAGTCGTCCTGTACAAGAGCGATTTCGCCCAGTCTTACGGCGCCATCATCATTCTTCATGAGATTATCCAGTGTCTCATATCCTTTTTCCGCATAGAAGTCGATGACCTTGCCATCCTTGAAGGTGAAGCCGAAATCTTCTACGAGATTGCCGTTTACGCTGAGGGGCTTTGTTGCTCTCAGTGTACCGTTGACCTTATAGGCATGGGGCGTTGTGAATACTTCCTCTGTGGGGATATTGGCCATGTAGGCGACGCCTTCATTGCTGTCGTTGGAGCCGCCGATCCAGTTGTGGTCTTCTGCCAGGTATACTTCCAGATCCGTACCAGGTCCTTTCAGAAGAACCTTTTCAAAGTCCGCCTCATTGAGGAAACTTTCGTACTTCTTCAGGTTTGCGTTATGCTCTTCCCAGGACTTCACGGGATCTTCGTGGTCCAGTCTGGTGGCTTTTATGATGTAGTTCCAGAGCTTTTCCACTGCGACTTCATCGGGTTCATCCTTGAAAATGGATTTTGCCCAGCCCACAGATGGAACAGCAACAATGACCCATTTGGTGATGCCTGTCATTCTGTACTTCATAACAGGAGCCACAGCCTGGCTGGCCACTTTCTGGCTGGTTTTGACTCTTTCCGGGTCTGCTTCCTTCAGAAGCTCCGGATTCGGTGAAATCACGAAGCAGTGATGGTAGTTGTCCTCATAGATGTCTCTGGTGTTGGTGACTTTCCACTCTGGATATTCTTCGAATACGAAGTCATTCCCGTATTTGTATCGCATGAGGGTCATCTCGTCATCATTCAGCACCAGTTCTACATGCTTTGCGCCAGCAAGGTAAGCTTCCTTGGCGATGAGTCTGGAGAGTTCCAGTCCATCGGTGGTAGTGGTGATTACTAGGCCTTCTTTTTCCTTCAGATTCACACCGACCTGCACAGCCAGTTTTGCGTATTTTTCCAGATATGGTTTCAAGTCTTTCATTTCTTCCTCCTAATGGTATGTTATCGTTTTATTCCCAATAGATAAATTTTATCACATCGCATCTCAATTGAAAACGAGGGGGTGAAAACTGTCCTAAAAACATGAAACAGGAAAAAGAGTGGTTCTAAATTTGTAAATCTGTAATTGTTTACAGAAGAAATTAACGGATTATTCTATGGTAAATCTGAAAAATGCGTTATGATTATTTCATTAAGGCATAAAACTGGAAATGAACAGGGGGGAAGAAAAATGGAAAGAAAAGAAGCTCTGGCACTACTTACGAAATACAATGAAAGTGAATCACTGCTCAAACACGCTTACTCAGTGGAGGCGGTGATGAGGCATTTTGCGAAAATGAACGAAGAGGATGAGGCCTACTGGGGAAATGTGGGACTTTTGCATGATCTGGATTACGAGAAATATCCCGAGATGCACTGCGTGAAGACCAGAGAGATTCTCGAAGGAGAGCAGGCGGAGGAGCCTTTCATCCGAGCCATTGAAAGTCACGGATATGGCATCTGCACGGAAGTGAAGCCGGAATCCTACATGGAGAAGGTGCTCTATACCATAGATGAACTCACAGGGCTCATCACAGCCACGGTGCTGATGAGACCGGACAAGAACATCCAGAACCTGGAAGTGAAATCCGTTCTGAAGAAGTTCAAGACAGCGAAATTTGCTGCCGGTGTCAACCGTGAAGTGGTCCTTAAGGGTTGCGAGATGATTGATATGGATCTGAGTGATGTGATTCGTCATACCATAGAGGGAATGCAGGCTGTTTCGGATGATCTTGGTTTTTCCGGGCAGTAGTAAGAAAAAGAAAGGCGGGATGGATAAGTGAAAACAGTGATCGTCTATTATTCTCACTCCAACAATACAAGGGCCGCAGCGGAGCTTCTGAGAGAGAAGCTGGATGCGAAGCTGGTGGAACTGAAAGAGGAAAAGAAGGGGAATGCCCTCCAGGCCTTCTTCCGGAAGTCCTCAAAGCTTACAGGAAAACCCTGGGAGGAAATCAGGGACGCGGACCGCGTCTATCTCATGTTTCCCATCTGGGCAGGAAAGTCTGTGCCGGCAATGAACGCCTTCCTCAGGCATCCGCTGACGAAGTTCGACAGGAAGGAAGTGTACATCGTCACCTTCCAGGCGTCGGAAGACCGAAAAAACAGTGTGAAAGTCCATGACTTCACCGGAAATCTTGTTCGGAAAAGTGGAGGCGTCATCAAAGAAACCTATGCCATGCAGGGAGGGAATATGAATGTGTATATCGGGGACGATGCCATCAAGGAGCGAATGGGTAAAGTCCGCTGGGATGAACTATAAGGAACAGAATGAAATGGATGAAGTGCTATAACATAAATGCAGAACCGGAATGAGCGTACCGGTTCTTTTTTTATGCAGATGTAAATATTGAGTGAAAATACATCGTGATTCTTGTAACAATTTGACTCGTCATAAAACCGGTAAGGTGACCATTCCGGGTGTGAATAGTCCTGTGAGGGCGGAAGTGTGTTACAGGATATACCAAAAACATGGTGCTTAAGAGAATACGCCTTCAAGATGTTACCGAATCATTCAAATTGTAGGGTGAAATTCGAATCAATATTATGGAGTATTTTAATAGATTGTCGAATTACGTAAAATATCAGTAAACACTCATATATAACTAGAATAATATATGGAATAAGCATATAATGAAGTCATGTATGAAACATTTATCAATCTTTCTACAATTTGTTTATATTCTGATTATTAGACGTGCAGTATAGCCATGACGGATCGGATAAGGAGGTCATCCTCATGTTGAAAAGATACTATGAATCGGAAAATATCAAAGACTTCAAGGAGCTACTTCAGCGTTCAGAGCAGCTCTATGGACTGAAACATGCCTACAGGGAACTGGATCCTGAAAGAAACATGCACAGCTATACCTTCGTTCAGCTGAGAGAAGATGTGGACGCGCTGGGTACACGGCTTCTGTCCATGGGGCTTGCAGGAAAGCACTTCGCTCTGGTAGGAGACAGCAGCTACAGTTATGTGGTCAGCTATCTGGCAGTGGCCTGCGGAGTAGGGGTCATCGTTCCCCTGGATAAGGAACTGAGCATGGAGGATCTCCATAAGCTCATCTGCAAAAGTGATGCGGAGGTGCTGCTGTATTCCCAGTCCCTGGAAAAAGATGTGATGAAGATGCAAGGAGATTGTCCCGAAGTGAAAACCTTCATCAATATCAGCATGTATGAAGACCCCGAAGGACAGATATCCATTACAGATCTCATCGAAGAGGGCAAGCGGGAAATTAACGCAGGCAATGATGCTTTCAAGAACATAGCGATAGAACGCGAAGCCATGTCCAGCATTCTCTTCACCTCGGGCACCACCGGAGCCAACAAGGGCGTCATGCTGAGTCAGAAGAACATTCTGTCGGTGATCCATTCCGCTTTCTGCATGTTTAAATTAGCCGATGTTTCTTTTTCGGTGCTGCCCATCAATCACACCTACGAGTTCAATCTCCATGTGCTGGGGTCGATCTATGATGGCATCACACTATGCTTCAATGACTCAATCAAGCATGTGAAGGAGAATCTTCTCACCTACAAGCCGGGCATGAGCCTCATGGTGCCCATGATCGTGGAATCTTTATACAAGAACATCTGGAAGGAAGCGGAGAAGAACAATCTGAAGAAGCATCTGCAGTACGGCATCTGGTTCAGCAACCTCATCAGAAAGATCGGTATCGACAAAAGAGATCTTTTCTTTAAACCGGTGCATCAGGGCATGGGCGGCAATCTGAAGATCATCGTCTGCGGAGGCGCACCCCTGAGACCGGATATCGTGAAGGGGTTTGATAACCTGGGTATTTCCGTGTTCAATGGATACGGCATCACGGAATGTGCGCCGCTGATCTCTTCCAACTGCACCCTGAAGAATATACCGGGGTCTGTGGGGTTCGTCATTCCGGACAACAGAGTCCGCATAGCCGATACGGATGCCGACGGCATCGGAGAAATCCAGGTCCAGGGAGACAATGTGATGCTGGGGTACTACAAGGATCCTGTGGCCACCAGAAAAACCTTCACAGAAGATGGATGGTTCAAGACAGGGGACTTAGGTTACATGGACAGGAAAGGAGCCCTCTACATCACGGGTCGGGAGAAGAACCTGATCATTCTTGCCAATGGAAAGAATGTACACCCCGAAGAGCTGGAGGAGTATATTCTGGAGAATCTGGCCTATGTCAAGGAAGTGGTGGTCTTTGCGCCGCTCTCCTCAGATGGTCATGAAGTCATGATCATGGCAGAAGCCTATCTGGATCAGGACTTTCTGGTGGAGCATGGGGTGGAAAACGCCAAGGATATTCTGAAGGATGACATCTCCAAACTGAACAGAAGACTGTCTGGCTACAAGAGAATCAATGATGTCTGTCTTCGTGAAGTGGAATTCGAGAAGACATCCACGAGAAAAATAAAACGATACTGTCTGGAAAAGGAGGCACAAACCTATGCTAAGCATCATCACTAATCTGATCATGGAATATGTGGAAGTGAAAGAAGAGGATCTTACCCCGGATGTGAACCCCGTCAGGGACCTTTGCCTGAACTCCTATGACTTCATCAGCATCATTGGCAGACTGGAATCTGAGCTGGGCATCGAAATTGATGAAAGGGAGATCAGAAATCTGGAGACTTTAGGAGAACTTGATGCCTATGTGAAATCAAAGATGATCCAGTGATCTATTTCTGCTGCTCCAGAGGAAAGGATCTTTTAAGCTACCCGCGTCAGAGTGCAGTGGCGCGCAGGCTCATTGGTTACGGGCTTTTTCATGAATATGGAATCATAGAAGAAAGAATTGTAAAGAGTCCCCTGGGAAAACCGATGCTGAAAGATGCAGAGCAGATCAGGATCAGCATTTCCCACTGCCAAGGAGCGGTGGCAGTGATCCTTGCAGATCACGAAGTAGGCATCGATGTGGAGCGGATCAGGCCCTATGAGAAGGAAGCGGCGAGGAGAATCCTCACGGAGGAAGAGAAGAACGATCTGGAACGGAAAGAGAAGAATCAGGATGTGCATTTCTTCCATTATCTTACCCTGAAGGAAAGCTATGTCAAGGCACTGGGTGCAGGGCTGACTTATCCCATGAAAAGCATCCGTTTTCAGATCGAAGAGGACAACATCCGCTCCAACAAACCCTGGGCGGATTTTCACTCTATTCTATATTGTGAAGGATTTATCATTTCAGTCTGTCATCTTCATGGGCGAGAAGCGCAAAGTGAAGAGATGAAAACCAGAACTTTTATTATACCTTAGGAGGCTTGAGGTTCATGGAAGATACCATCAGATTCGAACAGGTCAAAAAAATCTATAAAATGGGTGAATATGACATTGAAGCACTGGCCGGCATAGATTTCACCATTGAGAAAGGACAGTTTGTCATCATCGCGGGGGCTTCAGGCGCGGGAAAAAGCACCATTCTGAATATTCTAGGCGGCATGGATACCCTGACATCCGGCAAGATTCATGTCTACGGAAAAGAGCTCAGCAGTTTCAGCCAGAAGGAAATGGTTGCCTACAGAAGATATGATGTGGGATTCGTCTTCCAGTTCTACAATCTGGTGCAGAACCTCACAGCCAAGGAAAACATAGAGCTGGCATCCCAGATCGGAAAGGATCCGCTGAGCGTGGATGAGGTGATGGAGGGTGTGGGACTTACGTCAAGAAAGAAGAACTTTCCTTCCCAGCTCTCCGGAGGCGAGCAGCAGAGAGTGGCCATCGCCAGAGCCCTGGCAAAGAATCCGAAGCTTCTTCTCTGTGATGAGCCTACCGGCGCACTGGACTATGAAACCGGGCGATCCATCCTGAAGCTGCTGCAGGAGACCTGCAGAAAGAGAAACATCACCGTCGTGGTCATCACCCATAATCTTGCCCTGATTCCCATGGGCGATAAGGTCATCAAGATCAAAAGCGGTCTGGTGGACAGCATCATCGACAACCAGGAACCTGTGGGCATCGAAAGGATCGAGTGGTAATCATGAAAAAATCACTCTTAAAGGACGCGTTCAGACAGATCGTGAAATATCCGGGCAGGTTCATCTCCATCTTCACCATCGTGGCCATCGGATCTGCTTTCTTCGCGGGAATCAAGACCGCTGCGCCCAATATGAAATACACTGCGGACCAGTACTATGACGCCTACAACATGATGGACATCCGTCTTCTTTCCACCATGGGCTTCGTTGAGGAAGATCTGGAAGCGGTGCGGGAAGTGGACGGAGTGGAAAGCGTCGCCACGTCCTATTTCCAGGATGTGACTTCCGTCGTGGGTTCCGCAGAGCTTGTTTTCAGAATCCATTCCGTGCCAGACGATGCGAAGGACAGAGACTTCATCAACATGCCCAGAATCGTGGAGGGAAGACTGCCGGAAAAGATCGGGGAGTGCATCATCGAGGAAAGCCAGAACATGGACCACGGCATCGAAGTGGGAGACACCATCACTGTCTCCTCCGGAAAAAAGGAGGACCTTTCCGATAAGCTGAGAAGCACGGAGTTCAAGGTGGTAGGAAAAGCGGTGTCACCTTATTACCTGACCTTTGACAAGGATGCCTCCGACATCGGAAGCGGCAAGGTGAATCTCTTCATGATGACCGTGGAAGAGGAGTTTCTCTATCCGGTGTATCTGGAACTTCTGGTCATCGTGGAAGGAGCGAAAGAGCTCAATTCCTATTCTGCAGCCTATGAGAAGAAAGTGGAAGTCATCATGAACAAACTGGAGAATCTGGGCGCAGACCGGGCCATCCTGAGACTGGATGACATCAAGGCCCAGGCCATGAAACAGCTGGAAGAAGGGAAAGAAGAGCTGAAGAAAGAGGAAGAGAATTATAACAGACAGATTGCCGAAGGAGAAGCGGAACTTGCTGCGGCCAGAGACCAGATCGTGGAAGGGGAAGCCACCCTGGAAACGGAAAAGAAGAACTATGAAGTGCGGGTGGCCGATGCGGAGCAGAGAATCAGAGACGGAGAGAGACAGCTTGCCCAGGCCCAGGGGGAATACAATGCAGGGGTCAATGCCTATAACAGCGCTCTGGCGGAATATGGAGACGATCTTAAGCAGCTCGACAGCGCTTCTAATTCGCTGAAAGGCATCCAGTCCGATGCGGCTGCCCAGAGAGAAGCCGTGGCTGGTATGATGGCGAATGCTTCTTCACCGGAAGAGTATCAGTCCCTGTCCCAGCAGCTGGCCTCCCTGGATGAACTCTACAGGACAGCTTCAGAAGGAATCAATACGGTGACGGGACTAAACGATTATGCTCAGGCCCAGATGGCAGGAGCAGAGAATCAGCTATCCAGCGCCAGAGCAAGCCTTGCCGCCGCGGAAGCAGAGCTTCAGGCTGGAAAGAATGAACTGGCAGCGGAAAAGAAAGAAGCAGAAGCGCAGTTTCTGGCAGCGGAAGCAGAGATTGCGGAAGGAAAGACCGCTTATGAAGAAGGAAAAGAGGAGTTCGACAGAAAGAAAGCGGAAGGTGAGCAGGCGCTGCGTGATGCCAGGGAGAAAATCATCCGGGCAGAGAATGAGATCGAGCGACTGTCCAAACCCAGCTGGTATGTGCTGGACCGCATGAAGCTTTACAGCTATGCGGACTATGCGTCCACAGCGGATCGCATGGATGCCATCGCGGGACTGTTCCCGGCGTTCTTCTTCGCCGTGGCGGCTCTGGTGTGCCTCACCACCATGACCAGAATGGTAGATGAGCAGAGAGCCAGTATCGGCATCTACAAAGCCCTGGGATACAGCAACAATGACATCGCCTTCAAGTATGTGAACTATGCGGCTCTGGCCAGCATTTTCGGTGGACTTCTGGGCGCGCTCATCGGCATCCGGATCTTCCCGAAGATCATCTTTGATTCCTGGTCCATGATGTACAATCTGCCGCCCATGCTGGAGACCAGACAGACACTGCTGATCATCCTGACTGTGCTGGCAGGTTTTGCCATCACCACAGCCACGGCTTATTTCGTCACAAGAACCACCCTTATGGAAGTGCCGGCCATGCTCATGAGACCGAAAATCAGCTACTTCGGCAAGCAGATTCTTCTGGAAAGAGCCACCAGGCTCTGGGAACATTTTTCCTTCTCCCAGAAGGTGACCATGAGAAACATCTTCCGCTACAAGAAGCGGTTCATAATGACGGTGACAGGGATTGCTGGTTGCGCGGCACTGCTTGTGGCCGGATTCGGACTCAGCAACTCCATCAGCAAGGTGGTGGTGAAGCAGTATCAGGAAATCTTCACCTATAACCTGAACATGAAGTACATACCAACCAGTAACACCATGGACAGAAGAAACGTCATGGAAATGCTCAGTGAAGAGGAGACCGTGGAATCCTACATCCAGGTGGCCCAGCTGAATGCCACGGTGAAAGGGGAAGAGGACATCGCGGTAACCATGATTTCACCCTTTGACCAGGAGAAATTCAGAGACTTCACAAAGCTTCAGGAAAGAGTATCCGGAGAGGATCTGACTCTTCCTGAGACAGGCATCGTCATCAACGAGAAGCTGGCCAAGGAACTGGACGCTGGCATCGGTGATTCCATTTCTGTGGACAACGGGGACGGCGCCATGAAGAAGCTCCTTATTTCGGGCATCACGGAAAATTATGTCTTCCACTACATCTACATCCATCCGTCCTATTATGAGGAGATCTACAGGCTGAAGCCTGAAAACAATGCGCTCTTCATCAGGCTGAATGAGATGAGTCCGGATGCGGAGAGTGCGCTGGGCAAGAAGCTCATCGATATGGAGCAGGTGGCGTCTGTACTCTATTACAGTGATGCCGCGGAGAAATTCGAGGACTCAGTGGTGAGCCTCAATGCCATCGTCTATGCCATCATCATCTGTGCGGCGCTCCTGGCCTTTGTGGTGCTCTATAACCTGACCAACATCAATCTCAGCGAGAGACTGAGAGAAATCGCCACCATCAAGGTTCTGGGCTTCTATAACCGTGAAGTATCCGCCTATGTATACAGAGAGAATATGATTTTAACCTTCATCGGTGCAGCCATAGGCCTTCTCATCGGCGTCGGACTGCATAGGGCCATCATGCAATCCATCGAGCAGGATGGGGTCATGTTCGGAAACTATATATCAGGAACAAGTTTCCTGTATTCCTTCCTCATCACCGTCGTATTCGGGATTCTCGTGAACATCTTCATGTACAGGAAACTGACCAACATCAAGATGGTGGAATCCCTGAAATCCATAGAGTAACACCGGAAGAAAAGGAGAAAGAAAATGGAAGATCGAACTTATTACCCGTTAACCCCCAGTCAGATGAGTATTTTTCTGTCCAGAAAGTATTCCATGCATAAATCCATCGTGAATATCCCCACCTCTCTGATCATCCGGGAGGAGATGGATATGGACCTTCTGGAAGAGGCTGTAAGAAGAGGCATTGAGAGATGGGACAGCTTCGGCCTAAGAATCCTCAAGGAAAAGCCTCAGCCCAAGCAGTACTTCGGGGAAAGAGCCGCCGAAAGCATAGAGCGGCTGGATTTCACTGGAAAAACACGAGAAGAAATGGAGAGAACCTTTCTGAAGCTGGGTCAGAAGAAACTGGAAATCTACAATGCGCCCATGGCCAGGCTGTATATTGTGAAGACACCGGAAGGATTTGGCGGAATCTTCAGCATCATCAATCATCTGATCATGGACTCCTGGGCCATCAGCATGTTCTACAAGGACTGCATGGAAATCTACTATGCCCTGAAAAATGGTACACCGTTTCCGAAGGATGTGAAACCCTATGAGGAAGTGCTGAAGAAAGAGATTGCATACCGAGAGACGGAGCAGTATCAGAAAGCCCTGGACTACTGGAAGAAGGAGTTCTCGAGAGAAGAGCCCATGTTCACCCACATCAACGGCACCGAGGTGCTGGAGAAGTTCCGGAAGAAGAAGGGAGATGATACCCTGCGCTATGCCAGCACCTTCTATCTGAGGTCCACTTCCGGCCATGAGCTCTACTGGATTTCCAGAGAGGACATCGAAATCATGAATGAATTTCTGAAGGAATACCGATTTCCAAGCCTGCAGGTGCTCTTTCAGATGGGACTGCGCACCTATCTTGCCAAGGTCAACAATCATGAAGAAGATGTCTGCTACTATAACATCGTGGCAAGAAGAGGAACACTGGAAGAGAAGAACACCGGTGGAACCAGAGTGCATTTTGTGCATTTTCGGACCATCATGCCCCCGGAAACCACTTTCCAGGAAGGGTGCAGGATGCTTTATGATAAACAGAATGAGCTCTACCGTCATGCGGATTTCAGTCCCATGGAAATGTTCGACATCGAACATGCTATGTGTCCGCCAAACCCGGGGCATTCCTATCGTTCTGTTTCCCTGACCTATCAGCCTGTGTCCATGAGCGTGGGCGATGGACCTGCCATTGAAACCAGATGGTACAGCAATGGCGCCGTGGCGCAGCCTTTCTATCTCACGGTCATGGACGGGGACGGTACAGGAGGTCTCAAATGCTATTATGAGTACATGTCCAATGTGATCCAGCCGGAAAGAGTCGCCGATGTGCACCGCTACATGACCAAGGTCATGGTGGAAGGAGCGAAAAATCCGGACATCACACTGAAGGAGCTCTACGAACTTTACTAGAAAACATCAGAATAGACAATGAGGGATCTGATTGTTGTCAGGTTCTCCTTTGTCTGATTCCTGTCACATCTCTTTAAAATTGTTATGATTCCGTTAAATTAATCGTTTACAGATGATTTGACCGGTTCTATTTGATATCATAAGAGCATCAAACAACAAGGGGGATGTATAAATGGACGAACGTGTGAAAACCAAAATGTTCTGCTTCCAGTGTGAACAGACGGCCAAAGGTACAGGATGCACCATCCAGGGTGTCTGCGGCAAAACAGCGGAGATCGCGAATATGCAGGATCTTCTGATCTATCAGCTGAAGGGCATCGCAAACTATGCAGTAAGACTGAAGGATCTCGGGCAGACCCTGGAGCCTTCTCTCATAGAATTCATCGAAGACTCGCTTTTCATGACCCTGACCAATGTCAACTTCGATCCGAAGGATCATCTCAGTCAGCTGAGAAAATCCCAGGAGATCAAGGAAGAACTGAAAATCAGATTCAACGGCGAGCTCATGAATCCGGAAGCGACCTATACACTGAGTGATACCTATGAGGAAATCATGGAGGACACCACCAGAGCGAGGATCTTCTTTGATGAGGATCTGGATGAAGACATCAGAAGCGTCAGAGAAGTGATCAAGCTGGGCCTGAAAGGAATTTCGGCCTATGCTCATCAGGCACGTTTTCTGGAATATGAGAATGAAGAGGTCACGGACTTTGTGCTGGAAGCACTGGACAAGCTTACAGACAATGCACTGACCCTGGAGGAGAACATCGCATTGCTTCTGAGGACCGGAGAAGCTTCCTACAAGGTCATGGAAACCCTGGATCGAGCGAACAATGAGACCTATGAAGCGCCGACACCGCATAAGGTCAACGTCAATGTGAAGAAAGGACCGTTCATCGTCATTTCAGGACATGACCTGAGAGATCTGGAAATGCTTCTGCAGCAGACGGAAGGAAAAGGCGTCAATGTCTATACCCATGGTGAAATGATACCTTCCCACGGTTATGGCGGACTGAAGAAGTATCCGCATCTGGTGGGGAACTATGGCGGAGCATGGCAGAATCAGCAGAAAGAATTCTCCAATCTGCCTGGGTGCATACTCATGACCACCAACTGTCTCATGAGACCCATGAAGAGCTATGATGACCGGATCTGGTCCACCAACGTGGTCGGATGGGATGGCATCAGGCATGTACCGAAGAAGGAAGACGGAACCAAGGACTTCAGTGAACTCATCGAGAAGGCACTGGAACTGGGCGGATTCCCCGAAGATGAGCCTGTGAAGGAGATTCTGGTGGGATTCGGTCATAAGACCACGCTGGGCCTGTCCGACAAGATTCTGGACGCCGTGAAGGATGGAAAGATCTCCCACTTCTTTGTCATCGGCGGATGCGATGGAGCAAAACCGGACCGTGACTATTATACAAGATTTGCCCTGGCCACACCGAAGGATTCCATCATCCTGACCCTGGCCTGCGGAAAGTACAGATTCAATAAACTGGATTTCGGCGAAGTGGCCGGATTCCCAAGAGTACTGGATGTGGGTCAGTGCAATGACAGTTACAGTGCCATCCGCATCGCAGCTGGACTTGCGGAAAAACTGGGTGTCACAGTCAATGATCTTCCGCTTTCACTCATCATCACCTGGTATGAGCAGAAGGCCGTAGCGGATCTTCTTGCACTGCTCTTTGTAGGGGTTAAGGGTATCAGGCTTGGACCGACACTGCCTGCCTTCGTGACACCGAATGTGCTGAAGTTCCTTCAGGACAATTACGACCTGAAGCCCATCAAGACACCGGAAGAAGATCTGGCAGAGATTTTCGCATAGAGAAAATGAAAAACTGAACAGCTAAGCATAAACAGCCTCAGGAAGTTCCGCTTCCGGGGCTGTTTCCTTGTCATATTCCGGATACATTTATAATAGAAGGTTCAGATTCATCTTTGAGAATGGATGGTATAATGAAAGTATCACACATCTTCGTAATTCGATTGTGAGAGAAAGGAGTAGCAAATGATTCTTGAAAATATGTACAATCATGGACAAAAGTGATGCAATATACCCATGATTCATAGACTCCCTGAGTTCATGCATGTTTCTGCTATGGCAGTCCAGCTTTGTTGCAATGATGAAAGGAATGATGAAAGGAACGAGCTTTCCACATAGGTTCACTCCATACAATCAGGTTCAGGCTCATCTTGTTTATTCCATCAGATACAATAATATATGTTTCATATTCAATTGCCAGAAAAGAACGTATGTGCTATAATTTTCTTAAAGAAATTCAAGGAAAATAGTGCATAAAGGTGATGATCAGGGTGCTGAAAAGTTACAAGACGGAAATACATCCGACGGAGAAGCAGAAACACAAAATAAACAGAACCATCGGTGTCTGCAGGTTCATCTACAATTTCTACATTGCGGAAAACAAAGAGATCTACAAAGCAGAGAAAAACTTCCTGTCCGGAATGGATTTCTCGAAATGGCTGAACAATGAATTCCTGCCAGACAATCCCGAATACCTGTGGATCAGAGAGGTCAGCAGCAAAGCTGTAAAGCAGAGCATCATGAATGGGGAGAAGGCTTTCAGGAAGTTTTTCAGGAAACAGTCCGGATTTCCGAGATTCAAGAAGAAGAACAGGTCGGATGTCAAGGCATACTTCCCCAGGAACAACTCAAGCGACTGGACCATTGAAAGGCATCGCCTGAAAATACCCACACTGGGATTTGTCAGGCTGAAAGAGAAAGGATACATCCCGATGGATTCCATGGTGAAAAGCGGGACCGTATCCATGAAGGCAGGTAGATATTACGTGTCTGTGCTGATTGAAGCAGAGGAGAAGCCCTATGATATCCCAGAAGGAAATGGCATCGGCATCGATCTGGGCATCAAGGATTTTGCGGTGGTAAGCACCATGGAGAATCCATTCGCAAACATCAACAAGACCAGATCCGTGCGTGAACTGGAAAAAAGGCTGAAACGCGAACAAAGAAGGCTTTCGAGAAAATACGAAAGTCTGAAAGTCAGAAATAAAGAAACGAAAGGAGAAGCTACTAGACAGAATATCCATAAGCAGACCATAAAGGTACAGAAACTTCATCAGAGACTTTCCTGCATAAGGGAAAATCACATCAATCAGGTAATCAGTCAGGTGATCAGGCAAAAACCAAGTTTCATCACCATAGAAGACCTGAACGTGAAAGTGATGATGAAGAACAGGCATTTAGCGAAGGCTGTACAAGGCCAGAACTTCTATTCCTTCAGGCTGAAACTTGCTGACAAGTGCAGGAAGAATGGGATAGAGTTGAGAATTGCTGACAGGTGGTATCCTTCAAGCAAGCTGTGCTCGGAATGTGGTTCCATCAGAAAGGATCTGAAGTTATCTGATAGAACCTACAGATGCGATGCGTGCGGCTTCGTCATAGACAGGGACAGGAACGCCAGCATCAATCTTCTGAATGCCAAAGTCTACACGGTAGCACCGTAACGCTATTGTAGATGTGTACCGATGGCTGGTCGGGAATTTACGACTGTGGACTGTACAAGAACTTGTGAGTAGCAGCTCAGGAAACTGAGGCGAAAGCATACAGGAAGAAGCAGTAAAAGTCTCGATATGGATATTTGTCCATATTTTGAGTAGCAGGATGATAGCATGGAGAACATCCGCGCATTGTTTCCGGAATATGAAGTGGAGCCCATTCTGAAAGGGTGGTCCACAGACAGCAAATATCTTCTGAATCGGGGAGAGGAGAAGTTCACCCTGCGGGTGAGTAAAACGAAGTCCATCCAGAGGCAGAAGGAAGAGTTTCAGACCATCGGTTCCATAAAACCCATGGACCAGCTCATAAGACCTCTTTCCTACGGAAGGCTGGATGAGAAGCATACCTTTATTCTCTACAGCTATGTGGAGGGCGAGGATCTCAAGGAGGTCATCGTCAGTCTGGACCCCGTGCTCCAGTATGACATGGGTATTCAGGCAGGGGTTCTTCTGACAGCGATCCATGAAGTGGAGACAGCGGGTCGGGAAGAGGTCAGGGTCCGATATAACAGAAGAATCACAGATAAGATCAGCGCTTACAGGCAGTGTCCTGTAAAGCACGTAAAGCTGGAAGAGTATATTCCTTACGTGGAAGCAAACAGACCTCTTCTGGAGAAGCGACCCACTGTGCTTCTTCATGGAGACTACCACCTGGGCAATATGATTCTGAAGGAACAGAGCGTCCATATCATTGATTTCAACCGGTATGATTTCGGGGATCCCTATGAGGAGTTTGACCGTATGACCATGAATTCAAGCTTCAGTCCCCAGTTTTCCAAAGGACTTCTCCACGGATACTTCAAAGGCGTTCCCCCTATGAAATTCTGGCGCCTCTTGAAGCTCTACGCATTGACCAATGCACTGGGCTCCATATCCTGGGCCCAGAAGTATTCTCCGGAGAGCATGGACTTCATCCATGAAATGATCGATCAGACACTAGCCGACTACGCCGACAAGTCCTCACCAATCCCCGGATGGTACCGCCAGCTCATTGGCTGGCAGAACTAGTGTGTATTGTGTGACTTGGGAGGAGGAATAACGAATGAAGAAATTATTATTGCTTATCGTAATGATACCACTGGTGCTCATGATGAGCGCCTGTGACGAAGAAGAGCCCCATGATCCGCTGGAGACCTTCTACGGATACATGGATGCATTTGAAGAGATGGATTTTGAAAGGATGTATGCTCTGCTGGACTCAAAAAGCAGAGCAGCCATCACGGAAGAAGAATATATTGCCACCTATAAGAACATCTACGAGTCCATACCCGTCACCGATGCGACAATGTCAAGCAGGATGGAGACCTTCGATATGGAAAGAAAAATCCTGGCGGAAGACTCCACGAGGATCCCCATGGATGTCACCCTGACCCGTGGGGAAGAGGATCTGAAGTACAGCCTGGATGTGTTGGTGGTGAAAGAGACCGATGAAAACGAAAATGACAACTACAGAATCTCTTTCGACAGAAAGCTCATCTATCCCAATTACGGAGCAGGTGATGTCATCGAGACAACGGAAGTGCCACCCCTGAGAGGTGAAATATTCGACCGCAGCGGAAAACCTCTGGCGCAGAACGGGGAAGTGTACTGGGTGGGTATGGTGCCTGGCAGACTTGGTGCACAGAAGGAGGAAGCCATTGAAGCTTTGGTGGAGAGTTTTGGCCTCACAGAGGAATATATCCGAAAGAGACTGGGTCTCAGCTGGGTGAAAGAGGACACCTTCGTGGACATGGTGAAGGTCTCCATGGAGGATAAGTCGGTGGTGGACCAGCTCACCAGCCGATTTGCAGGCATCATCTACCGGGTGATCAAAGACCGTGTCTACCCCTACAAGGATGCCGCCGCCCATCTTACAGGCTATTTAGGCCTTGTGAATGCGGAAGAATATGAAGAGCTTGAACCCTTAGGTTTTCCCATTGATACCAGGGTAGGTCGCTCGGGCCTGGAGCTTCTCTATGAGGAAGAGCTGAGAGGTCAGATGGGTACAGAGGTCAGGCTGCTGGATCGAGATGGAAACGTCAAGGAAGTCCTATCCTTCTTCCAGAACAACAAAGGAAGGGATCTCTATCTTACCATCGACATCGAAAAGCAGATGGCTCTCTTTGATGAGATGAAGACGGAGATGGGCACCGCCAGTGTGGTCAACTACAAGACAGGAGAGGTGGAAGCTCTGGTGAGTGCACCTTCCTATGACCCCAATGCCTTCATCCTCGGCCAGACCCAGGAAGATTACAACCGTCTTCTGAATGACCCGAAGAAACCGCTCCTCAATCGATTCACGAAGCTCTATGTGCCAGGGTCCACCATCAAACCGCTGACAGCAGCCATCGCCATGGAAAACGGAAAGCTTGATATGGAAAAGGAGATCAGCATCAACGGCACAAAGTGGCAGGCCGATGAAAGCTGGGGGAACTACTATGTGACTAGGGTGACAGATCCAGGCATGCCTGTGGACATCGAAAAAGCCTTCATCTACTCCGACAATATCTTCTTTGCACAGATGGCAATGGAGACGGGAGAGGAGATTTTCCTCGAAGGCATGAGAAAATTCGGTGTGGGGGAAGACACCCAGTTAGGTTTCGGGTTTGAAACGTCTCAGATCTCAAATGACGGAGCGCTCAGCTCTGAAGTGCTTCTGGCGGATTCCGGCTACGGTCAGGGTCAGGTCCTGTTTCATGCGCTGACGCTGCCAAAAGCCTATACAGCCATTTCGGATGACGGTGCCATGAAACAGCTGAAGCTCTTCATGGATGAAGCGTTACCGGTTCAGGAAGCGGTCATCGGAGAAGAAGTGGCTGACCAGGTACTGGACTTCATGAAAATGTCCATAGAATCCCCCCAGGGGACCGGCCATGAAGCGTATCTATCAGGAAGATCTCTGGCCGGAAAGACCGGGACATCAGAAATCGGACCAACTGCTGATAAGTCTGAAATCGGATGGTTTTCCGTCATCGATCTGGACGACATGAATCCTTACATCACCACCATGATGATTGAGGATGTGAAAGGAAGAGGCGGAAGCGCAGTAGCTGTGAACAAGGTGAGAGAGTTCATAGAAGACTACGAATAAATGGTAGGAGACGGAAAAGAAATCTCTCTATGACAAAGTGAAAGGATGCAGGAGCCGGTTACATCCGGCTTGCCTGCATCCTTTCCTTTACTATCGAAAATGAGACAGAAGAAAACGTCTCGAAAACTATGTCATAACAGCGCTAGGATGGCATTCTCTTAACCAATTTACAGAATAAAACATAAAGTAATTGATTATTTGAATATCCATCCTAGCTGAGTCTGGTTTGTTGGTGTACTTATGATGGTACACTCCTTTCTTTTTTGGTATAACTTAACTGTTTCTTGTCTAACCACGATACGTTTCAAGTATCAACCTATAGACTCGAGACTCTGCAATTAAGTTACCCAGCGAATCCGTCCAATCGAGTCTTGAAACCATTAAGATAGTGATTCGTATGAACTGTATAAAAATGGAATCGGAACTGTTTTGGAGAATTCTCGAAGCTGCATGTTCTTCATCGATTATCACTTGATTCTCTGATAAAGTGTATACCTCTTCGTATTTATATTGTAGAGAAAATCCGCTGATTTTTCAAGAAATCCGGGACCTGAAAACGGCTCTTTCAGACCATTAAAAAAGGTTACATGATAAAAGATGGAAAATTCTAACTATTACGAGTCCAGGCTCGCTCTTACGGATTTTCGCATGAAAGATTCATCATGTTTCAACAAAGATGGTAGTGCGCATGTAAAGCCGATTCTAATGAGGGGTGTCAGTGCAGGCTTCTCCGAAGACTCCTCAGATAGAGAGAAGTGAACCTGCACATTATGGGGAGAAATATCCTGATCTTCTGTCTGGTGACACAGCTGTTGGATCAGAAAGGAGACCGTTTATTAAACAGAATACTATTTTTAATACTGATTTTACGTATATATTTAGTAATGTTTACAGAGTAAATGTTTACATTACCGGATGGATGGGATATAATAAGGATTAGTTTATAAAAAGAGGTGAGCAAAATGGCCTATGAAGAAATCTTACTAAGGCTCGCCATTGCTGTCTTTACTGGAGGAGCCATCGGCTACGAAAGAGAGTACAAGAACAGACCGGCCGGATTCAGGACACATATCCTTGTCTGTATCGGTGCGGCTGTGATTTCTCTGATCCAGGTGAACATGAATGAGGAAATCATTCGCAGAGTACTGATCAATCCCAATCTGAAAGATATCCTGAGAGCGGACTACGGCAGACTCAGCGCGCAGGTCATCAGCGGAATCGGTTTTCTCGGTGCAGGTACCATCATTCATAACAAAGGATCCATCAAAGGATTGACGACAGCGGCAACACTCTGGCTTGTGGCGACACTGGGTCTTGCCATAGGGTATGGTTATTATGTGATCAGCCTGGCAGCACTGGTCATCTGTGTCATTGTACTAATTTCATTAAAGAGAATCCAGAACAAACTATTCCATGGGGACTCCAATATGAAGATTGATGTGGACTTTGCCAAAAGGTCCAAAGCAGTGGATTACATCAATGAGTATTTTGAAAAGCAGAACATTCATGTGGTGGACATTCATTTCATGACCAATGCCGTAGATGGAGTGAAAAGCTGTATCTATACAATCAATCTGCCAAGATCCCTCAATATTCTCCAGGTCATCAGAGATCTGGCGCATAATGACAATATCCTGGAAATCAGAGAACATGTGGATGAGCAGTAAGAAAATCTAGACGAAGGTCTAGATTTTTTTCTTGCCAATTTCATAGTATGATATTGACTATATTGTGCGACATACAGTATAATGAAACTGGTGATGAATATGGATAAAAAACAGGATCTGATCAACTCCTTTCTGGTGGAGCTGAAGCGCGGAACCATTACACTGGCGGTGCTGAGTCAGCTCAAGAACCCTCAGTACGGATACTCGCTGCTTGAAAAACTGGTAAGCAGGGAGGTGCCCATCGAATCCAATACGCTGTATCCGCTTCTGAGGAGACTGGAGAAACAGGGCATCCTTCTCAGTGAGTGGAGCACCCAGGAAGCGAGACCCCGTAAATACTACAAATTAAGCGCCTTTGGAGAAGACGTCTATGAACTTCTCGTGAAGGAATGGGAAAACTCTGTGGATGTCATGCAGAATATTCTGAGGGAGGATTGAGAAAAATGAATCATATCGACCGGTACATCTATGCTGTTGTGAAGTATCTGCCAGAGAAAGACCGGGCAGAAATTGCAGAAGAACTGAGAGCGAACATTTATGACATGCTTGGTGGAGACCGCAGTGAGGAAAACATCGTCAGGACCCTTGAGGATATGGGCAGTCCTTTCAGGCTGGCGCTTTCCTATATGGGCACAGAACAGTATCTCATCGGTCCTAAGGTCTACCACTTGTATCTGGAAGTGCTTAAGATCGTAGCGCTGGCTGCAGTGATCATAGGGGTGCTTACCTTCACCCTTGAACTCATCACGGAAGTGGGCAGTATACGAACCATCGCAGACGTCGTAGCGCTGATCATAGGAGGATTTGCCACCGTATTCAACGTTCTGGTGGGATTTCTCTTCTGGGTGACAGTGGTATTCGTGATTATTGAAAAAACCGATTCTGCTGATGAGATGATCCATTCCATGGATAAGCCCTTCAGGGTATCCAGTCTTAAGGATGTTCCGAATCTGGAGCGGAAGAAGATCTCCAAGGTGGAAATGGTCGTGTCGCTGATCTTCACCATCGTATTTCTTTATCTTTTCGTATACAGAAATGAACTGATTGCCGTCTATACCCAGAGTGAAACCATCAGGATCTTCAATGCGGACATCATTGCAAGATACAGGTTCCTTCTTCTGTTCTCAGGCGCATTCAGTATTATGGTCTCTATCCTGAAACTGATTTATGGACGATGGAATGAACTTCTCGGGGTGATTTCCTCCGTGGATGCACTGGTGAATCTTGGTGTCACCATCCTTGTTCTCACCAATGAGCGGCTTTTTACTGCTGGATTTCTGGAGTTTATGGAAGGCCTATGGGACAAGATCGGAATCAACCTGGATATGAACATCCAGTGGGCTGTGAGGGGGTTCCTGGCGCTGGTTCTGATTGCCACCTTGGTGGAGATCGGGACTTCTCTCTACTACGGATTTAGAAAGGTGAACACCAAATCGAAATAAAATGAGTATAGGAAGCATGAAAGTCTCTTTCGAGAGGCTTTCTTTCATATATAGGCAATTGTTCAGAGGCCTTTCATGTTTTCTTAATATAATTGGATTAAAATGGAATCACAAAGATTGCGGAGCAATCGGACTGGAGGATGAGAACATGAGGAAGAAAAAGAATAAATATCCTCTCTTGCTGATCCTGCTCCTTTCAGGAGTCCTTCTCACAGGATGCGCAGAAGACCTGGAAGAACAGATGAATGTAGTGGAGGAATCCATCAATAGATTTGAAGAGAAAGCCAATGAGTTCTTCGACAGCCTGGGAGACTCTCTGGATGAGGTCATGGAGAATGTCACGGAGTACATCGAAGATCTTCTGGATCAGCGGCCGGATGATGAACTGCAGGAGGTCGAAGAGTCAGATGAGCAGGACGATACCCAGTCCGAAGGGCTGGCCCATGAGGACCTTGACATCAGCTTCGTCAGCCGAAGCATGGAAGAAGCCTTCTTGGAAATACCGTACCGCTACGACTATGCATTTGATGAGGATTCGGAAAACTATATACTGGAAAGGCTCAACGCCTACAGAGCGGAAAATGATCTTCATCCACTGGAAAGAAGGGAAGATCTGTCCCAGTCCGCCCGATACAAATCTCTGGCCATGCTGCAGTATGATTACTTCAGTCATGACAATCCCAATCTCGGAAACCGCCCCTTTGACTATCTCTTATGGAGAAAACTGGATCTGAAATACAATGGCATCGGAGAAAACCTGGCCTTTGTATCCAATTCCGCTTTTTCAGACAGCATTCATGCGGAAGAACTCTTTACAGGGTGGCAGAATTCAGATGGGCACAACAAGCAGATGCTCAGTCCCGTGCATAAGTACATCGGCGTAGGCGTTGTGCGATCCACGGAATCGGGATCCTACTTTAAAGGATACAAGGTGCTCCTCGGCACCCAGCATTTCGGAAATTAGCAGAAGGAAACAGGAACAGTTATGGAAATATTCATCGTCATCCTCCTCGCGGCAGCGCTGCGCTATTATTTTGACAACTACACCTTCGCCGTCAGAAACATCGAGGTCTCCTCAAAAGATTTACCCAAGGGATTTCACGGCTACAGGATTCTCCATATTTCCGATCTCCATAACAGCAGATACGGAAAAGGAAACAGCAGCCTGGTCAGGGAAGTCCTGAAGCAAGGCCCCGATGTGATTTTCTACACCGGAGATATGATCAGCAGGCAAAGCCTTGCGGAAGGGAACTTCAGAAAGCTCATAGAAGGTCTGGCCCATAAGGCACCATCCTATTATGTGGATGGGAATCATGAAGATGAACTTCAGGGCAGAGACAAGGAAGCGTTCCTTACACTGCTTGCACGCAATGGAATCCGGCACATTGAAAACGAGAAGATGCAGCTGGAGAGAAAAGGGGATCAGATCACCCTCTATGGACTTCGACTTCCCCGAAGATACCTCAGAAACACCTATGATAGAGAGGGGAAGGAAATGCTTCGCAAAGAGTATCTGGACCAATGTCTGGGGTCTTCCGAGAAAGGGTTTTCCATCCTGCTGGTCCACAACCCGCTGTACTTCCCAGTCTATGCAGACTATGGCGCAGATCTCACTTTTTCCGGCCATGTTCATGGAGGCCTTGTGCGACTACCTTTTCTGGGAGGCGTCCTTTCACCAGACCGGACCTTGTTCCCTCGATATACCAGAGGCGTATATGAGAAAGAGAAGAGCAGGATCGTCGTCAGCCCGGGCATTGGAGGAATCCGTCTGAGAGTCTTCAATCAGCCGACCCTCTATGTGGTCACTCTGGTGCGTAAAGACCCTGAAGACGCTGAGCGCCTATAAAACCCGTCCAATTTTAAGAACAGTTGGCATGATGAAGATGTCGACTGTTTTTTCATTCTGAAGAATATCCTGAATGAATGGAATTTCAGCAAAAATTAAGGGGCGTCTTCTATGATGAAGCATGAAATTCATCATGATATCATTTCGCTATCATGATGCTGAACAAAAAGATTTAACAAAGTGTAAACTTGTGCTATAATTATAAAGTTGCTACTAAGAGAATGAAGGATAATTAGATGGAAAACAGATTGAAAATAAATTTAAAAAACAGAAAACTGCTGATTGTCCCAGTAGCTATTGCAGCGGTGATTCTGCTGTATTTTTACCTGGGAAACTTCTTTCAGACAGGTGTGGATTATTATGGATCCTTTCTCAGAGAAGACCGTAAAGCCTCATCAACTCTTTCCTCCGTTTATGTAGGAAAAAGCGGTGCTGGAAAGACGACGCTCAAAGTCACCAGGATGAGCCAGGCGGACAAGTTTGTGGAAGTGAATCTGGACGGAAAAGAAAAAGAATATGTTCTGGAGGCAAGTGATGATGGAGAAGCCATACGGATCTTTGATGCAGAGAACGCACTGATCTACAGCGGGAATCTATCTGTGGAAAGCGGAACCCTGACCAATCAGGAAGGGGAGGCTGTCTCCTATTACACCTACAGGCCACTGGATAACGAGACCTATAATGAAACCAATCCGGATCCCATGCTTCTGGTGCTCATGGCCAATCGATTGAATGAGAGATATCGAGGAAATCTAACCATGCTCCTGTTTGCAGGACTGATTGCACTATCCATGATTACAGACATGATCTTCCCGAATTTTTTCTTCCGACTCAAAAATCTGAAGTACAAGGGGGACATCGAAATTCCAGCCATGTACCGGAAGATGCAGAAGTATTCATGGGTTTTCACCCCTGTTGCGGTGATTATTCTTATGATAATGGCTCTTTAAGACCTCCCTGGAGGTCTTTCTTTTTATACAAGAAAACCCTTGACCTTAACGTTACGTTAAGGTATATGCTTAGGATGGAGGTGAGATGTTGGAGTACACAATCAAAGATGTCAGTCAAATGGCAGGGGTAAGCACCCGAACACTTCGATATTATGACGAGATCGGACTGCTTACACCCTCAAGAGTCAGCTCCAGCGGGTATCGGATCTATGGGAAAGAAGAGATCAACAAGCTGCAGCAGATTCTCTTCTACAGAGAATTCGATCTACCGCTGGAACAGATCACAGCGCTTCTCCATGAACGAGACTACGACCGTGAAAAAACGCTGAATGAGCACAGACAGAAGCTCCTTGCAAAAAGGGATCGGATAGACCAGATGCTGGAAACCATCGAGAAGAGCATTGCAGAGACGAAAGGAATGATGAGAATGAAAGATACGGAAAAATTCAAGGGGCTGAAAGAGAAAAGCCTCAAAGCCAACGAAGAAAAGTACGGCAAGGAACTCAGAGAAAAATACGGTGAAGAAGTTGTTGAAGAATCCAACAGAAAATACAGGGGACAGTCTCAGGAGAACTATGAGAAAGCGGAAAGACTGGCTCAGGAGATTCTGGAGAAGCTCTATGCTGTCATGGAAGAAAAGGACCCAGGCTCCAGGGAAGCGCAGGAAGTGGCGGCGCTTCATAAAGAGTGGATATCCCTCTACTGGTCGACCTATACAAAGGAAGCTCATAGAGGACTGGCACAGATGTATGTGGAGGATGAAAGGTTCAAGGCTTACTATGACAAGGAGAAGGAAGGCGCTTCTGAATTTCTTCGGGACATCATCGACATTTTCACAAAATAGCTCCAGGTTAAAAAAGAATTCATAGAATGTTCCTATGCATTTTATGCTCCTGATGTATACTGTTTCTAACATCAAGTACAACTGCTTCAACGATACGAGGAGGTGAGTGGACACCACAAACGTGTCCCGCATATGAATAAAGAGAAAGATACCATCAGAGTACAGGAGAACGTAGGAGAAAAGGAAGCATTGGGGGAAAAATGGGAAGATCTCAAAAACAGAGACCCCAAAAATACCAGTAAAGAGATCAAGCTTCTCAAGAAGAAGATCCGTTACCTCACGGAAAGAGTGAAGATGTATGAAGACGAGCTTGCTCAGCTGGAAGGAATCTATGATGTGAAGAGAAAGAAGGACTTCAGAGAAGAAGGACTGGATCAGCTGGCGGAACTTCAGAGAACTGTCGGAGATGATCATACAAGAAGAATCTGAAGAAGAAAATAGTAATAAGAGGAATCGGGTCTGCATAGTAAGCTCTGCAGGCCTGATTTGTTTCTAATTGACAATGTTTATCAGTTGTGGCATACTGAAAAATGAATTTTACTGATACACAGGATATGTGAGGAGGCTGTGCCTTTGAAAGTGATATATATAACTCTGGGCTTTATTTTTTTCGGACTGGGCGCCATTGGAGCATTCCTGCCCGTTTTACCAACCACTCCGTTTCTGCTCCTTTCTTCTGCCTGTTTCGCCAGAGGATCTGATCGGTTCAACGACTGGTTCACCTCAACGAAGCTCTACAAGAAGCATCTGGAAACCTATTATGAAAGCAGAGCCATGACGGTGAAGACGAAAGCTTCTCTTCTGACCCTTGCCACATCCATGATGGTCTTATCCTTTCTGGCCATGCCAAACAAGTATGGAAAGATCTTCATGGCAGGCATGATCGTATTTCTCTACTATTATTTCTTCTTTCAGATCAAGACAATTAAAGAGCCTGTTAAAGAGTGAATACTACGGGGACATATCAGTTAAGGTATGTCTCTTTAATTTTGTCTGAAATTATCAGAATTATTGCAGATTATGCATAAAATCACGCCGAAGTTTAGTATAATACTAGTATGATTGTATTTCGTAAAATAGTGGAGGAACTATGAAGAGAGACATTGAAGTAACAAAGGTGAATAATTTTCTGCTGTATCTGCTCATTGGGGTGGTGCCCCTAATCGTCATACCAGTAGACGGAAAACTTGAAACTGCCTGGACCAAACTTCTGTTTATGCTCGGAATTTCCCTGTTTTTTCTGTACCTGTCCATACGAAGACGAGATCAGATCATTTTCATGGAAAATACCCTGGAGAATCGATTTCTGGCAGGTTATTTCATTCTGGTTCTCATTTCCCTGTTCTTCTCCTTGGATCCACTCATATCGTTCTATGGTTCCGGATATCGCCATGACGGTTTTCTTGCGCTCATAGCATACTGTTTTGCCTACCTCATCGCAAGAAATGCGAAGGATGTTGAAAAACACTTTTTCCCGATCATCACCATCACGTCTCTTCTTGTGGCTGTTTATGCCATCCTGCAGTTCTACAAGATGGATCCGGTTCCGATAGAATTATACAAGCTGGAATGGATTGGTGTAGCTTTTGCAACCATGGGAAACCCCAATTTCCTGGGGTCTTATCTCGTGCTGTCCATTCCCATGCCCATCTATCTTTATTTTTACAAAGGAAAGAAGTTAGGCCTTCTGGCATATGCTGTTCTGTTCTTTGCGCTTCTGACCACGCGAACCAGAGGAACCTGGATCGGCGTTTTCATTGCGCTCATTGCATTTCTTGTTCTTCATCATATACGAAGCGGGTTCACGAAGAAGCAGAAAAAGAAAGCGGTAACGGTATTTCTTACAAGCATGGGGATGATCCTGCTTTTCATGATCACCTCTGGAAATGTTTTTTTGACAAGGTTTCTCTCCATTTTCAGTGATTTTTTCAGCATCATCAAAGAGGAAGAGACTGCATATTTGGGAGGCTCTTCTAGAGTGTATATATGGGGTAAAGTCATTGAGCTCATTAAAATGCGTCCGTTTTTCGGATTTGGTCTAGATACCATGTATATTGCCATGGAAATGTATTTCAGAGGACAGATCACATATGATTTTGGCGTATACAGAAATTTTGATAAAGCACACAATGAATACCTGAATATTGCTGTTTCATCTGGACTATTTTCCTTATTTGCCTATCTTGGATTTCTGTTTTTCACTATTAGGAAGGGAATGAGGAAGCTTAAAAATCATGAAGCCTATGTTCCGATTCTAGCAGCCATCATCGGATATCTGACCCAGGCGTTCTTCAATATTCAGGTGGTCATGGTCTACTACATCTTCTTTGTCTATCTTGGCATCGCATCCTCTGAGCAGGCCATCAGGGTGGAGAAAACTGAAGCTACAGCAGCTGAAAATTATATCCAGTAAAGCTTAATAGTCATGACATCAGACACTTTTCGAAGTGTCTTTTTTATTGCTCTAAAATGCGAAATTGCCTGAAAATGAGTGAAACAGACACTTTGAGAAGGTTTTCTCAAATCTTATAATATCTTTAAAATCCGAAAAACAGGATAAGGTTGAAAGAGAGAGTATATAGAAGGAAGTTAGAGCATAGTGAATATAAATGCTGAATATCGAAGATTGAGTCTGTTGCAATCCGGCTGTATAGTTTGAGAGTCAAATATTTTTAGAATCAAATCAAATGGGAGGTTCACTTGTGGCTAGAATCATCGGAACAGGCAGTTATCTGCCGAAACGTATCATGACAAACAAAGAAATGGAAGCATATGTGGATACCACAGATGAGTGGATCGTGACAAGGACTGGAATCAGGCAGAGGCATCTCTCCGATGAGACGGAGAATACCGGTGATCTGGGATATGTGGCTGCAGAGGCTGCCCTTCATAATGCTGGAATCAGTGCAGTAGAAATAGACTACATTCTTGTGGCCACCACAACCCCTCATTCACTGGTGCCCAACACCAGCTGCTACATTCAGGATAAGCTGGGTGCTGTAAATGCGGCCTGTCTCGATCTTAATGCGGCGTGCAGCGGGTTCATTTATGGACTGGAAGTGGCGGATGCCCTGCTGAAGAGCGATCATATTCACCATATTCTAGTCATAGGAAGTGAAGTGCTTTCCAAAATAACGGATTTCACGGACAGAGCCACCTGTGTGCTATTTGGAGATGGAGCGGGTGCCGCAGTTCTTGCAAAAGGTGACGGAATCAGGGGCATCGTATCTGGGGCCGATGGCGCCAAAGGCGCCTGTCTCAACACGAGAGATTTTCCAGTGAATAACATTGTTGCAGAAGGGTCCAAAGAACCACAGCTCATCAGAATGGATGGGAAAGAGGTCTATAAGTTTGCGGTGAACATCCTTCCGGAAGCCCTGAAGGCCGCCGTATCAAGAGGAAACGGAAACCTCGCGCAGCTGGACCATATCGTGCCTCATCAGGCGAACATCCGGATTATTGAAGCGGCTTCCAAAAGACTGGATATCTCCATGGACAAATTCCATGTGAACATCCAGAATACCGGAAACACGTCTTCCGCATCCATCGCCATCGCACTGGATGAACTGAGCCGTTCCGGAAAACTTGTAAATGGCCAGAAACTGGCGCTGGTTGGATTCGGCGGCGGACTCACCTATGGTGCGGTCTATCTTGAATGGAACATGTAAAAAGCCTGATCACAAAGCTATCCTTATTCATCAACATATATTAATAAAATTTTTAGGAGGAATTATCATGATTTTTGAAAAAGTAAAAGCGGTACTAGTAGAGGAACTTACACTGGGCGAAGACGAGATCACCATGGAGTCCAATTTCGAGGAACTGGGCATTGATTCCCTGGACCTGGTGGAACTGGTCATGAAGCTCGAAGAGGAATTTGACATCACCATCGAAGAATCCGAAGAACTGAAAACCATCAAAGATGTGGTCGAATACATCACTAGCGCAAAAGAAGCATAAGAGGTGCATCCATGGAGAACAGAATATGTCAGCTCTTAGGTATAAAATATCCTGTATTTCAGGGTGCCATGGCATGGGTTTCTGACGGGAAACTGGCTGCAGCGGTGTCTGAAGCGGGTGGACTGGGGATCATTGCCGGTGGAAATGCCGAGGGTGAAATCATCAGAAAAGAGATTCAGGAAGCGAAGAAACTGACGGATAATCCCTTCGGGGTCAACATCATGCTTCTGAGTCCGCACAAGGAAGAAGTCATTAAAGTGGTTCTGGAGGAAAAGGTCGCCTGTGTCACCACAGGAGCCGGCAATCCGGGAAAATACATCGAAGCTTTTCATGATGCAGGAATCAAGGTGATACCTGTGGTCCCATCGGTTGCGCTGGCAAAGAAGATGGAAAGACTAGGCGCCGATGCCGTCATCGCTGAAGGGAACGAAGCGGGTGGACATATCGGCAAACTATCCACCATGGTGCTTCTGCCTCAGGTGGCAGACGCCGTCGCCATCCCCGTCATCGGAGCGGGAGGCATTGCAGACCACAGAGGAGTGGATGCGGCCTTCACCTTAGGTGCGGAAGGCGTTCAGCTGGGCACATATTTCATACCGGCAGAAGAATGCAGAGCTCATGAGAACTACAAGAATCTGGTACTGGGGGCATCCGATATTGATGTGACTGTCACAGGTAGATTCACAGGACATCCTGTACAGGTTCTTCGCAACAAGCTCACGAGAAAACTGGATGCCCTTGAAAAAAGCGGCGGAAGCCTGGAGGAATTCGAAGCTTTAGGCAGAGGGTCCCTCTATCAGTCCGTGATTCTGGGAGACCTGGAAAAGGGGTCCTTCATGTCCGGTCAGATCGCAGGTCTTGTTACCAGAAAGGGTACCTGCAGAGAGCTCATCGAAGCACTCCTGACGGACTCCAGATACATAAGCTACAAGTAGAGAAAAATAGCGGCACCCGTATGGTGCCTTACCGGGGGAAAATATGAAAATCAATCTGATGTTTCCAGGACAAGGTGCTCAGTTTACGGGCATGGGACTGGATTTCTACAACGAATACGAACAGTACAGAGCGCTTCTGAACGAAGCTTCTTCTGTCAGCGGACTGAATCTGCTGGAAATCCTTGAGGATGAGGAAAAGCTCAGCGAAACGGAAAATACACAGATCGCCATCTTCACCATGAGCTACGGCATCGCAGGCCTTCTCAGAAAGGAAGGCATCCAGGCGGACCATGCACTGGGGCTCAGCCTGGGTGAATACGGTGCGCTGACCTATGGTGGTGCACTGAGCGTCTCAGACACCACGAAGCTCCTGCGCAGAAGATCGGATCTCATGCAGCTATCTGCAGAAGAGAGGAAGGGGTTTCTGGCAGCGGTTTCCTTCATGGAACTGGCCCAGGTGGAGGAAGCGGTTCATGGAATAAGCGGAGTCAGCATTTCCAACTACAATGCGCCCAAGCAGACTGTGGTAGGCGGTGATATGGAGAAGAAAGCGGAATTTGAAGAAAATATCCGTACATTGGGTGGAAAGAAGATCACCTACCTTCCTGTTTCTGGTGCCTTTCATACGAAGCTGATGGAAAGTGCGGCGACCCGTTTTCGTGACGAACTCAAGGAGTTTGCCATAAATGATCCCGAGATTGCAGTGCTGTCGAACTTCAAAGGAGACTTCTATGAACGTGGAGACGACTACAGAGAAATTCTGGCCAAGCATATCGACCATCCTGTAAGACTCAGTGACTGTCTGGAAAGACTGGGCAGCACGGAAGAGGATGTGCATATTCTGCTGGGACCGGGCAAAGCGCTGCAGTCCATTCTGAAGCAGAACGGAGTGAAGGGCCGGTTCTATGTAGTCAATACAGTAGAAGATTTCAAAAAGACCGTGAGCGAACTGAAGGGAGAGAAATAATGGAAAAGAAAACAGTACTGATCACAGGAAGCTCCAGAGGCATCGGCGCAGGCTGCGCCCTGTATTTTGCGGAAAGGGGATGGAATGTGGTCCTGAACTACAGCAGAAAAGAACCCGTGGAACTCATGGATACACTGAAGGAGAAAGGTGCAACTTTCCTCTGCCTCCAGGGCGACGTATCCGTGCCTGAAGATGCGGAGAGAATGGTGAAGGAAGCGGTGGAAGCCTTCGGCAGCATTGAAGCCCTTGTGAACAATGCGGGCATCACCAAGGACAATCTGATGCTGCGCATGAAAGCGGAGGATTTCAGAAACGTCATCGATGTGAATCTCACCGGATCCTTTCTTATGACTAAGGCTGCCAGCAGTGTGATGATGAAGAAGAGATACGGAAGAATCATCAACATCTCCTCTGTGGTGGGCCTGCGCGGAAATGCCGGACAGGTGAATTATGCCTCGTCCAAGGCGGGCATCATCGGACTTACCAAGTCCGTGGCCAAGGAACTGGCGAAAAGAAACATCACCTGCAATGCCATCGCACCCGGATTCATCGAGACGGAGATGACGGACGTTCTCAGTGACAAGGTCAAAGAGAGCATCCTGGGGGAAATCCCCTCCGGAAAGCTCGGAAAAACGGAAGACATTGCCCAGCTGGCCTATTTTCTGGCCAGTGAAGAAAGCAGCTACATCACAGGTCAGGTCATTGCTGTCGATGGCGGCATGAGCATGTAGGAGGAGAAAATATGAATCGAGTTGTTGTAACAGGTATGGGGATCATTGCCCCCATCGGAAATAATTACGAGGAAGTGAAGGCAGGTCTCCTTGCAGGTAGAAACGGCATCGGGACCATTACGAAATTCGATGCTGCGCCCTTCAAAGCGCACCTGGCTGCCGAAGTGAAGGACATCGATCTTTCCGAGAAGATCGGAAAGAAGGAAGCCAGAAGAATGGACCGTTTCACCCAGCTGGCTGTGGTGGCGGCTGAAGAAGCCGTAAACCATTCAGGTCTTACGGATGTCTACGATCCTTTTGAGGTCAGCGTGCTGATTTCCTCAGGTATCGGCGGACTGGAAACCATGGAATCCAATCTGGAAACCTATATCAGAAAAGGTCCTGGTAGGGTTTCACCTTTCTTCATTCCCATGAATATCGTGAACATGGCGGCAGGAGAGATCTCCATTCGCCATGGCGCCATGGGATCCTCCTTTTCACCTGTCAGCGCCTGCGCTTCAGGTTCCCACTCCATCGGAGAAGGCTTTCGCGCCATCAAGCACGGCTATGCCAAGGCGGCCATTGTGGGAGGAACAGAAGGTTCCATCACACCGATGGCCATTGCGGGATTCTCCAACATGAAGGCGCTGAACGAGACTGAGGATCCGTCAAAAGGATCCATTCCCTTTGATGTGGACCGCAAGGGCTTCGTCATGGGAGAAGGCGCCGGAGTGCTCATTCTGGAAAACCTGGAAGAAGCACTGAAAAGAGGAGCAAAGATCTATGGAGAAGTGGTGGGGTATGGCAGCACATCTGATGCCTACCACATCACAGCACCGCACCCGGAAGCCAAAGGTGCCTATATGGCCATGAAGAAGGCGCTGGAGGAAGCGGGCATCACACCGCAGGAAGTGGACTACATCAATGCCCACGGTACCAGTACGCCCATGAACGACAGGCTGGAATCAGGTGCCATCGTGAATCTCTTCGGGAAAGAAGTGCCTGTATCCTCCACAAAATCCATGACGGGACATCTTCTGGGCGCAGCCGGCGCTGTGGAATCGATCCTGTCACTCATGAGCATGGAAGAGAGCTACATTCCACAGACCATCGGAACCAGAAATCTTGATCCTGACGTGGAAGCGAACATCATCATCGGAGAAGGACTGAAAAAGGAACTGACCTATGTGCTGTCCAACTCCCTGGGATTCGGCGGACACAATGCATCACTGCTCTTTCGAAAATGGGAGGGGAAATAGATGGAATTAAACGACATTCTGCTTCTTCTTGAAAAGTTCGAAGCTTCGGATCTTACAACGCTCCGTGTGAAGCTCAAAGGAGACGAGTTTTCCGCTGGAAGACTCCAACAGGGAGAAGACCTTCAGCCTTCTGTTCAGAATGAGACGAAGGTGAAAAGAAGCTTCGTGCAGGAAAAGGAAGAAAAGAAAAGCGACAAAGCGATAGAAAACAAGCAGGAAGAAGCCGAGGCTTCGGATGACTTGTATCAGAAGATCACGTCACCCATCGTAGGCACCTTCTACAGCAGACCTTCGGAAAACGAGGAGCCCTTTGTGAAGGTGGGACAGAAAGTGAAGAAGGGCGATGTGCTCTGCATTCTGGAAGCCATGAAGATCATGAATGAAATCAAGAGCAGCCACGACGGCACCATCAGAAAGGTGCTCCTTTCCGATGGTGACATGGCGGACTTTGGAAAAGTGCTGTTTCTGCTGGAGGAGGACTAATGGACCATATAGACATCAACGGAATCAAGAAAGTGCTGCCCCACAGACCGCCGTTTCTTCTCATCGACAGAATCATCGAGGTGACGCCGGGGGTGAGCTGCACAGCCATCAAAAATGTGACCTACAATGAGGAATTCTTCAGGGGACATTATCCTGAGTATCCGGTGATGCCGGGGGTTCTCATCGTGGAGGCTCTGGCACAAACAGGCGGATACAGCATCCTGTCCATGGAAGAGAACAAGGACAAGACGCCTTTTTTCGGCGGAATCAACAATGTGAAGTTCAGAAAACAGGTGGTGCCGGGGGATACCCTGAGACTGGAAGTGACCATCGATAAACTCAAAAGCTCCTATGGAAAAGGAAAAGGAAAAGCATACGTAGGGGATGCCCTGGTCTGCGAAGCGGAACTAATATTCATGTTAGGATAGGTGATACCATTGAAAATACTCATAGCCAATAGAGGAGAAATCGCTTTAAGAATTCTTAGAGCGGCTCATGAACTGAATATGGAGACTGTGGCTGTATATTCCATGGCGGACCAGGATGCCCTGCATGTGAAGCTGGCAGACGAAGCCTACTGCATCGGAGAGAACTTCTCCAAGGACAGTTATCTCAATATGGAGAACATCATCAGCGCCGCGGTGCTATCCGAAGCGAATCTCATTCATCCGGGATATGGTTTTCTCTCGGAGAATCCACTGTTTCGAAGGCTCCTAAGAGCCTGCAGCATCGGGTTCATCGGACCCAGCGAAGAGACCATGGAGGCCATGGGGGATAAGGCAAGAGCCAAGGAGCTTGCGAAAAACGCAGGTGTTCCAGTGGTGCCAGGCTCTGATGGAGAAGTGAATTCCTACGAGGAAGCGATTCCTGTGGCAAGAGAAATCGGATATCCGATTCTCGTGAAAGCCTCCTCCGGCGGTGGAGGAAAAGGAATCCGGATCGTGGAAAAGGAAGAGGATCTGAAAGGGGCATTTTCGGGGGCGAAAAATGAAGCCAAGGCGAACTTCGGGGAAGACGGCGTCTATCTGGAAAAGTATCTCCGAAACCCCAGACACATCGAATTTCAGATTCTGAGAGACCAGCATGGGAATACGGTGCATCTGGGCGAAAGAGACTGTTCTCTACAGAGAAGAAAGCAGAAGGTGCTGGAGGAATCTCCATCACCAAGCCTTTCCCAGTCTCTCCGGGAGAAAATGGGCGCCTCCGCGGTGGCGCTGGCTGAAGCGTCAGACTATCTGGGGGCAGGAACCATCGAATTTCTCTTGGATGACCACGGAAACTACTATTTCATGGAAATGAACACGAGAATTCAGGTGGAGCATCCCGTGACGGAAATGGTCACAGGGGTGGATCTCATCAAGGAGCAGATCCGCATCGCCATGGGCGAGAAGCTCTCCTTCGACAAAGAAGACATCCGTTTCCAGGGACATGCCATCGAGTGCAGAATCAATGCGGAGGATCCGCTAAACGGATTTGCGCCTTCTCCTGGAAACATCGACTTTCTCCACTTTCCTTCGGGCAAAGACATCCGGGTGGACAGCGGGTGCTACACCGGTTCAAAGATTCTGCCTTATTATGACGCCATGGTGGCAAAAATCATCGTCCATGGCAGAAACAGGGAAGAGGCGATTTTAAAGATGAGAAGCGCACTGTATGAACTGACCATCCAGGGCATCAAGACCAATCAGCTCTATCAGGAGGAGATCCTCTCCCACGACAGTTTTCTCAGTGGAGCATACCATACACTGACATTGGATCAATTAAGGGGGTAATCTGTTTTGGCCATCTTCAAAAAGAAAAGAAACTATTTCACCCTTGATACCCATTCCGTGGAGAGAAAGGAGAAAACGGAGGTCAAGCCTTCGGTGCCAGAAGGCATGTGGCATAAGTGCAGAGGCTGCGAAAAGATGATTCTGAAGGAAGATCTCATGAAGAATCATCTGGTCTGTCCCCGATGCGGAGCCTATGAAAGAATGAGCGCCTGGGAAAGGATCCGTCTCATCGCAGATGAAGGAAGCTTCCGTGAAATCAACGGAAACATCGTAGGGAGAAATCCGCTGGATTTCCCAGGCTATGAGGCGAAAATCGAAAAGATTCAGGAGAAGACAAAACTCTTTGAGGGCATCGTCACCGGGTACTGCACCATCAGTGGAATCAGGGTGGCCATGGGCGTCATGGAACCTGGCTTCATCATGGGCAGCATGGGTTCGGCAGTGGGCGAGAAAGTGGCCTCTCTGGCAGAATTTGCAGAGTTCTACAATCTTCCGCTTCTGATTTTCTCCGCTTCCGGCGGAGCAAGAATGCAGGAGGGCATTGTATCCCTCATGCAGATGACCAAAGCCTCCTTTGCCATAAGAAAGCACTCGGAAAAAGGCCTTCTTTACATCTCCATTCCCACGGATCCCACCACGGGCGGTGTCACCGCGTCCTTTGCCATGCTGGGCGATATCATCATCGCGGAGCCGAAGACACTCATCGGATTTGCAGGAAGAAGAGTCATTGAAGGGACCATCCGAAAAGAACTTCCGGCGGATTTTCAGAGCGCGGAATTTCTGCTCAGTCATGGATTTCTGGATGCAGTGGTCAGAAGAGAAGACATGAAGGCCTATCTTTCAAAACTGCTGCAGCTGCATGGAGGGAGACGCTTATGAGTGCATGGGATAAGGTTCAAAAAGCAAGAGCCAAAGACAGACCGCTGCCGCTGGATTATGTGAGCAGCATCATGGATGATTTCACGGAGCTTCGAGGCGACCGTCTCTATGGAGACGATCAGGCGGTGGTGGCAGGTCTTGCCTTCTTTAAAGGGCGACCTGTGACGGTGATCTGCATCACCCGGGGAAAAGACATCGAAGAGAATATCATCCGAAACTTCGGCAGTCCCAATCCGGAAGGATACAGAAAAGCCCTGAGGCTCATGAAGGCTTCTGAGAAGTTCTCCCGACCCGTTGTCATGTTCATTGACACCAAAGGCGCCGGATGCGCTGTGGAAGCGGAAGAAAGAGGGCAGGGAGAGGCCATCGCCAGATGCCTGTATGAGAGCGCTTCTCTGAAAGTGCCCATGATTTCCTTCATCACCGGAGAAGGTGGAAGCGGAGGGGCTCTGGCCCTGGCTTCAGGAGATGAAGTCCATATGCTGGAGAATGCCATCTATTCCATCCTTTCACCGGAAGGCTTCTCCTCCATTCTGTACAAGAACCCGGGGAAAGCCAAGGAAGCCAGTGAGATCATGAAGATTACAGCGGAGGATCTCCTTAATCTAGGCATCATTGAAGGCATCATTTCCGAAAAGGAAGACATCAATGAACATATGGAGGAAGTCATGGAGGATGTTTCAGAGACCATTTCAAGGTTTCTGGATCGAGCGGGGAAGGTTTCTTCTGAAGAACTTGTACTGAAAAGATATGAACGATTCCGTTCCTTCGGAAAAGTATACTGGAAACCGGAACTGTGAAAATGAATGATAGGGATACGGCGGAGCAGAAGATGCTTCCTGCCGTGTCTTTTTTTTTTTGTATCTGACGAGAGTGTCCTGAAATATAAAATTTCCAAAAGTACTTGACCTGATGTAGTACATCTGATAAAGTAAAATTACTACATCAGATGGAATAATATAGAAAGGAGGGATCGGTTTGATCAGCTCAGATGTCCTGAGAGGATACAACGACACGATGATTCTTTATCTGCTCCTGGAAGCGCCATCCTACGGGTATGAACTGGCCAGAAAAATCAGAGAGACCAGTGATGGAAAATACATCATGAAGGAAACCACCTTGTACTCGGTGTTTTCAAGATTGGAGAAGAACGGATATGTCACTTCCTTCTATGGAGACGAAACCAGCGGAAAAAGAAGAACCTACTATCGGATTACAGAGGAAGGAAAAGCCTTTTACGAAGAAAAATGCAGAGAATGGGAACTGACCAAAGAAGTCATAGAAAGATTCATTGAAAGGAGAGCAGACAATGGAAACCATTAAAACCTATCTGGAAAACATGTTTCTGAACCTACCGAAAAACAGGGAGGTTCTCCACGCCAAGGAGGAACTTCTCACCATGATGGAAGACAAGTATCAGGAACTCAAAGATCAGGGAAGAACGGAAAATGAAGCGGTGGGGATTGTCATCTCTGAGTTCGGCAATCTCAACGAAGTAGCAGATGCCTTGGGGATCTCCCAGATGATGAAAGAAGAATCAGAGCAGCCTCCAAGAAGGATTCTTTCCGCTGAAGCTGTGAAAGATTTCATGGAGAATCGTGAAAGAGCCTCCTACAAGGTGGCCGTCGGCGTTCTTCTTGCCATCTGGTCGCCGATTCTTCTGATTCTGCTCTCCTCAATGGAAAACACCAGTCTCATGGGAATCAGAAATGGCGGCATCGCCATAGGGCTGGTGGTGCTTTTTGCCATGGTGGCCACAGCTGTAGCGCTCTTTATCATGAGTGGTGTGGACTTCGGGCGTTATGATCTGGACAGGAATGAGCATTTTCTTCTCGATCCGCAGGCAGATGCCTATGTGAGAGCTGAGGATGAGCGCAGTCGCATGGCCATGACCATCAGGATCGCCATCGGGGTGGTGCTCTGCATCATCAGCGTCATTCCGCTGATTATCCTGGGGGTTCTGGAAGTTTCCGATAATCTTCTTGTGATGGCAGTGGGACTCATGATCTTCATGGTAGGTGCTGCGGTGTTTCTGTTCATCACTTCTGTCATGAGACTCTCGAGCACAGACATTCTTCTCAAGAAGGGAGAGTATTCCCTGGAGTCCAGAAGGAAATCCAGGAAAGCGGAGTCCATAGGAAATGTCTACTGGCCGATCATTGTGATCCTCTACCTTTACTGGAGCTTCACATCTGGAAACTGGGGATTCACCTGGATCATCTGGCCCCTGGCCGGTCTTCTCTTTGCCGTCATTGTAGGGGTCGCGGGGGCGTTTGACAGAAAATGAAAGTAGAAGCGGTCCTACCCTGATACGGACTTCACGCAAGAAGCGGTGCAGAATCTAGCAAAGATCCTGCACCGCTTCTTGCTTCCTGTAATCAGGTATTCGTCAGATTATTCTTCCAGCATCTGAAGGACGGTCTTCAGCACGATGTCCGGCAGTCTGTAGAAGGAATAGTCCACTTCGATGCGTTCCGTGAACTGATGGGCATCGAATCCGTAGGGACCGATGTTTGTGACGGGCAGGCTCAGCTCTTTGATGTCCTCCAGCGGAAGAGTATAGGAGATGCCAAAGCCCGGCATGTTCCGTCGAAGATCCGTGACGGACGCCTCATCGGGCAGGGAGAAGTAGCTGAGATCCGAAATATAGGGATAGAATTTCCTGAAACGGATGGGGTTTGGCAGCGTTTCGTCAGAAAGGTCCTTTAGTGTTCTGATGAGCTTTTTCTCCACTTCATTCTTTCCGCTCACCGCCATATGAGGATAGTAGGGTGGGGAGAAGTAGAGGATGATCATGGGATCCTTCTTCCCCCATAGGCCGTGGAGTTTCTTCACCAGATGCAGGGAGACTTCTCTTTCATCGGTGATGCCGTTGTCCATGAGGCCCCTTGCATGCTGATCCAGTACTTCTCGTAAATGGGGCATTTTCGCTGCCACGGCATCATAGACTTCATCATAGGTATAGACTTTGCTCACCCAGGGAAGCTTTTTATGGGGCAGGTCCATCTTCTCTGTAAAGCTCAGATACTGACGGTTCAGCTTCTCGATGACATCCAGAAAGGCGTCGTTTGCCACATGCATCAGTCTATGAAGCACCTCGGAAGGCGTGGAATCGTGGGTGGCGAAGTTGAAATAGACATAGCTGTCCCGATTGGTCTGCACAGAGTATTCGGGTTTTAAATCTCTTAGTCTCAGGGTCACGGGCGGCACAGTGACTTCACCCATGACGTCATCGGAAAGATCCACGTTGAGATTGATCCTTCGGATCAGCTCTGCGGCGATTTCATTGGCATCGAGACCTCCGAAAGGGTCGCCCACATGGGTCTCCTTTCCGACGATGTAGAAGCTTGGCATGAGTTTTCCGATGGTGCCGGCATAGAGGTAGCGGTTGGGGTCCATGAGGGTTCTGGTGGATGTATAATCCGTATCCAGGGCCATCTGGTAATCCAGTCCGTATTGCTTCTTGAGCTTCACAAGCTCCGGAACGCAGGAGAGCATTCCTCTGGAATTGCCTTCTTCATCGGAAACAAATGCCGCCACAAGGCTGCCGGAGAAATTCTCGGGGTCTTTGGCTGCCTCCTCCAGAAGGTGAATCAGGATGGAGACGCCGGATTTCATGTCCAGAACCCCACGGCCGAAGAGATAGTTTCCCGACTCCAGGTCGTCTTTCACACGCTCGGGCAGTTCCAGCTGTCTGAACTGCTCCGTCAGCGCCACAGGATCCGTTGCCAGTTCCTCCAGATCTCCATAGTCTGATGTGCCAACGGTGTCGATATGCCCAATGAGCACAACGCCTTTTGGATTATTGTCTTTTCTTCCTCTCACCATGGCCATGAGGGATTTTCTACCTGTAGGGTCATCCTTGTTCTCCACATAGAAAAGATGATCCGGATTCTCCCTGAAATAGGGCATGGCGCCAAGAATCTCCTGTATTCTTTCACTCACACGATTTTCCTCGATGGTTCCCACGACACTTCGTATGCCCACAAGGTTAAGGGTCAGCTCTCTGATCCGATCTCCGTCCAGTTTCATTTTTATGCACCGCCTAGCTATATTTCATGAGGATTCTTGTGCATCCTCTGATGGTTTCTTCACTTTCTATTTTAGTTCATCTGGCGCCGGTTATCCATACACAAAAGAAAAAGGAAAGCAGGCTAGGCTTTCCTTCTGAAATAATACGGTTATGGGAAAAGGTGAGAAACTCTTTCATACTCCTCTCCAGTTGAAATCTGATTATTGCTTGGTTTTTTCTGATTCTTCAATATGGGAGTTTCCGGAAGAGGTCTTCTTCACTTTCGGTTTTCTTCTTTTGATGATCTTATTTCCAGCATAGGCCAGGATACCGAAGATCGCAAGAAACGGTACCAGATAGATCAGCACGATGAAGAAGCTGATCATGGCTTCCTGGAAGAAATAGACGGAATCACCAAGGGCGTTCTGAATTCTTTCGCTGAAGGAAGCCTGTATGCTTTCTCCCGTGGTGAGTTTCGATACTTCCTGAACATAGGTGGTGACGGTGCTGTAGTTGATCTCTTCATCCAGATACTGAAGCTCTCCCTTGAGCGCCTCGATCTGATAGATGATGTCATTGAGCTTGGATTCGATGGTGATGATGTCTTCGATTCTTTCGGCCTGTTCATAGAGTTCATTGAGTCTCTTTCTCTGGGCTTCCAGTGTTTCCAGTCTTGCCTCGGTATCTCTGTAGTATCTCGTCACATTCTGGACGCTGGAATTTTCCGATACCATATGTGCCATGAGTTTCAGCTCGGTGTTGAAGGCCATGACCTCTTCTTTGGGAATACGCAGCGTATGCACAGCATATTTATAGATTCTGCCTTCCATGGAAGACTGGTTGTAGATCTGGGAACTCTGGATGTACCCGTCATATTTGCTGACCAGCGCTTCAAGATCTGTAATGGTCTCTGAAAACTCCAGGGTTTCAAAATTCATGGAGTAGGTTCCAATGATCTTGTCTCCGATGGAGCCGTCCCGTCCGAATCCCTGATCGTAGTCACCGCCGGACTCTTCATAAGCCGGTTCTGCAGGCGACTCCGCCGGTATGCCAGGGGCATAGCCCATGGAGTCCTCCGTGGCATTCTTCGTGATATTTCCGCCCAGGAGTGTGAAGATGAATACGCCAATGAATGTCAATAGGAGCAAAGACCCGATGCCGATGCCGATTTTCTTTCCTGTTTTCATTGCTGATTTCCCCCTTTATGGATGTGGGTGGGTTTGTGTCTTCTTATCTGCTGTTTCCTAAGTCCATTGTATATGCTTCGTGAAGCAAAGTAATTACAAAATAATGCCAAAATTTCATCAAAGCGGAAATATCTACAAAATATTCCGATAATGTACTAGAATGAAAGGAGAAGAGTCTAAGGAGGAGCATATGGAAGTTATAAAGCCCTTAAGCATAGAAATGGATTACGCCGACACCCTGAATTACGCCATGGTCCTGAACGGAATCCCGTTCCTGCGTAAAATCACGGTGACCAACCAGTCAGAGAGAGACCTGAAACAGCTTGAAATCAGCGTCTCCTTTCAGGAGAACATCGCAAAGCGCTTCAGTAGGACCCTGGATGTTCTGCCTTCTGGTCTGGAGGTGGACCTGGGACAGATTACCGTGGCGCTGAATCCGGAGTATCTGTTCCATCTTACGGAAGCCATGACGGCGCTGATGAAGATCGAAGTCTCTGAAGAAGGAACAGTGCTTATGGAGGAGACCAGGGAGGTCCATGTTCTTTCCTACAACGAATGGCAGGGGATGGATACCATGCCTGAAGTGCTCACGGCATTCGTGACGCCCAATCATCCCGTCATCGACAACATACTGGTGGAAGCCTCCCATATCCTGAAGGAATCGGGAAAAGACCCGTCCTTTGAAGGGTATCAGAAGGGGGACGTGAACCGTGTCCGGGAACAGGTCCATGCCATCTTCATGGCGCTGAAGAATCAGGAGATCACCTACATCGGTCCGCCGGCATCCTTTGTGGCCAGAGGACAGAGAGTGCGGCTTTCCAGTGAAGTGCTGGAGAAGAAGATGGGCACCTGTCTGGACCTTACGCTGCTCTTTGCTTCCTGCCTGGAGGCTGTTTCCATCCATCCGCTCATCATTCTCGTCAAGGGCCATTCCTTCCTTGGATACTGGCAGGAAGAGGAGTTCTTCCAGGATACGGTGGAGTATGATGCCACCTCCCTGACGAAGCGATCTGCGGAAGGCATGTCCATCATCGGCGTCCTGGAAACCACGGACATCCGAAACGGACAGAATCTGTCCTTCACCCAGTCGGAAGAACATGCCCTCCACCATCTGAGAAGAGAAGAGGACTTTCTCCTGTCCATTGATGTGAAAAGAGCAAGAGCCGGAGGGATCAGGCCACTACCCGAGAGGCTTCTGGTGAATGGCCAGTATGTGCAGAGAAAAGAGAAGAGCCTGGAAGAGCGGACAAATGAGCTTCCTGAACTGAAGGAAGTGGTGAAACTGGTGGAGGAAAAGACGGAAAAGGTCCTGGATAGAAAGACACTCTGGGAAAGAAAACTTCTGGATCTCAGTCTTCGAAACAGCCTCCTTAACTATGTGCCGGGCAGAAAAGGCATCGAGCTTCTGGTGAAGAATCTTCATGCTCTGGAAGATATGCTTTATGAGGGCATGGAATTTCAGGTGCTCTCGAAAGTGTCCGATCATGAAAACAGAGAAGGAGAAATCCTGTCTAGAGCCGCGGACTATTTCACCGCCTACGGACCGCTCCTGGAAGGAGAGTTCCAGCAGAGAAAGCTTCGCACGCTGATGGAGGATGAAAACCTGGAGAAGAAGCTCACAAGGATGTACCGGGATGCCAGAACCCATCTGGAGGAATCGGGGGCAAACAGTCTCTTTCTGACCATGGGTGTGCTCAAATGGTATGAAAACAGCAGATCTAGCAAGGAACGCTATGCACCGCTGCTTCTGATTCCTGTGGAGATGAAGAAGAAAGTGGGCAGAAACGCCTACACCGTCTCTGCAAGAGAAGAGGATACGATGGTGAACGTCACACTTCTGGAAAAGCTGAAGCAGGATTTCGATCTGGAGATAACGGGACTTTCTGATCTGCCGCTGGATGAAAAGGGTGTGGATGTGATGAAGGTCCTATGCACGGTCAGAAATGCCGTGCTCGGTCAGAAGAGATGGGATGTGCTGGATGAAGTGCATCTGGGACTCTTTTCCTTCTCCCGATTCATCATGTGGAACGACATCAGAAATCATGGAGAGGACCTGAAGAGAAACAAGGTGATCCATTCGCTCATGGAAGGAAAACTGACCTTTGAGGCGGAAAAGATACGGAGAGATCCGATCATGCTGGATGAAGTGATCTCCCCTTCGGAGATTCTCCTGCCGGTAAGCACCGATGCCAGTCAGCTTCAGGCCGTGAATGCGGCGGTGAAAGGAACATCCTTTGTCCTCCACGGACCTCCGGGCACTGGGAAATCCCAGACCATCACCACCATCATCGCCAATGCGCTCTACCAGGGGAAAAGGGTTCTTTTCGTGGCGGAGAAAATGGCAGCGCTGTCTGTGGTTCAGAGAAGACTGGAGAGCCTTGGGCTTGGGCACTTTTCACTGGAAGTGCATTCCAATAAAAGCAGGAAGACCCATATTCTGAAGAAGCTGGAAGAGACCACAAAGATGGTCTCCAGAGGTGAGGTGGATTTCGAAGAGGAAGCCCTGAAGCTGAAGAAGCTCCGGGGAGAACTCAATGAAGTGGTAGGATCGCTCTATAGATCCTACGGTTTTGACCTGTCCGCCTATGAACTCATGGGGAAACTGGAATATCTGGAATCCGCTCCAGAGATCGAAGGACTGGATATCCGGTATGAAGCACTTACCAGAGACCAGATGGAGGAGCTTTTCCTTCTGGGCAGAGAACTCCGATCCATCGCAGAAACCATAGGAGAATATGCGGATGCACCACTGAAAGGCATCGGCCTCACAGACTACACCTTCGATCTGAAGAGTCAGGTGGAGAAGGAAATCGATCAACTGAAGGAGAAAGCGGAAAAACTGGGCAGTCTCACCGATGCGCTCATGAACGAACTCTCTCTGAAGGATCTGAGCGTGAAGAGCAAGCTGGATGCGCTCCATGGTCTCCTTACGAAACTGGAGGAGACATCGATCTCCAGAGGACACCTCTTCCATGAAGACGGCTATCGGCTGGATCTTCTGGAAAACGCCGCTCTACTGGCAGAAAAGAAGGAACAGCTGGAAGAAAAGCTTCTGACAGAGTATGAGTCCAGTCTCTTTCTTCTGAATGAAAAGGAGCTGAGAGACACTTTCCTCAAGGCGGAGGAGAAGTTCATCCTGCTGAGGGGCATGACCCGGAAGAAGGTCACAAGAGTGCTGTCTGCACAGAGAAGAGGCAAAGAGGTAACCGAAGAAGAGACCCTCCCACTCCTTAACCAGATGGAAGAGAAGAGAAAACTGGAATCGTCCCTTGACGAGATCCTGAGTGGTCTTGGCGTTTCCGACAAGCCGTTCAGCAGTGCGATAGAGGGGAAGACATCGGAGTATCTGAGACGCATCATGGCGGAGCTAGAGACCTTCAGAAGCCTCTTCCGTCAGATTGACCTGAAGGGTGAAGAAAAAGCGCTCATGGTCTTCAAAGAGATTCGTAAAGAAACATCCCAGGCCTTTCTTCAGGCTTATTCAATCTTCGAGAAGGACTACACCACCCTGAAAGAGAAGCTTTCACTGGATGTGGAAACCCTTCCGGGTCTGGAAGGGAACTGGGCCTATCGGTTCTTCGACAGGCTTACGACCTATGGATACAATCTGGAGGCTCTGAGGGAATGGACAACCTATAACAGACTCATCGAGAAGGCGAAGAAAAAAGAGCTGATGCCGATGATTCGTGCTTATGAAGATGGAACCCTATCCGGAAAGGATGCGGAAGAAGCCCTGAAGAAAAGTCTCTATAAGGGGGCCTTCCTCTATATTCTGTCGAAGGAGCCTCTTCTTCAGACGGTGACGGGCAGACAGTACATGGAAAAAATCGCCTACTTCAGGGAAGTCACGGAAAAATACGAGGATCTGGCCAAGAGAGAAATCCAGCATGTGCTGGCCTCCAGAGTGCCCAATATGATGAAGGAAGCCAATGGTTCCTCGGAAGTGGGGATCCTGCAGAGAGCCATACGAAGTGGTGGTCGCGGCATGACCCTGAGAAGTCTCTTTGACAGACTGCCGAACCTTCTACCGCGAATCACGCCCTGCATGCTCATGAGTCCTCTATCTGTGGCCCAGTATCTGGGTACATCCAGGGAATACTTTGATCTGGTCATCTTCGACGAAGCTTCTCAGATGCCTACGGCGGAATCCGTGGGTGCCATGGCCAGAGGAAAGGAAGTGGTCATTGTTGGTGATCCCAAGCAGCTGCCGCCTACCACATTCTTCAGTACGTCCAGCGGCAAAGTGGAAGAGGAAGATGGCGTCATGGAGGATCTGGATAACATTCTGGAGGATGCGCTGGCCTTATCCATGCCGGAAACCTCACTGCTCTGGCACTACAGAAGTCGACATGAAAGCCTCATCGCCTACAGCAACAGGACCTACTATGACAATGACCTCTACACCTATCCCTCACCGGGAGAACTGAAATCAAAGGTCAGCTATCAGTATGTGGAAGCCACCTATGGCAGAGGCGGCACCAGAGCCAACCGAAAGGAAGCGGAAGCGGTGGTTGCTGAAATCATGATGCGCCTGCAGGATGAGAAAAGAAGAGACGATTCCATAGGGGTTGTCACCTTCAGCATGGCGCAGAAAGACATGATTGAAGATACACTCTCTGAAGCGCTGAAGAACTACCCTGCAATCGAAGAAAGAATCCTTGCCATGGACGAGCCTGTTTTCGTGAAGAATCTGGAGAATGTCCAGGGAGATGAGCGGGATGTGATTCTGTTCAGCATCGGGTATGGACCGGACGAGGAAGGAAAGATCACGCTGAATTTCGGACCCCTCAACAGAGAAAACGGATGGAAGAGGCTGAATGTGGCCATCACAAGATCCAAAAAGGAGATGAAGATCTTCACCAGCATCCGTCCAGAAATGATGGACACGTCCAGAACCTCTTCCCAGGGCATACATGACCTGAAAGGATTTCTGGACTATGCGCGAAGAGGCAGCCAGCCGGTGGACCTTAAAGAGGTGAAGTCTCGGGTGCAGAAGGACACCCTTGCCGATGCCATCCGAAAAGAGCTCTTAGCTAAGGGCCTTCAGGTGGACATCCGCGTCGGCGCTTCCCGATACAAGGTGGATCTGGCCGTGGTGAACGAAGAGCAGCCGGAGGAATATCTTCTGGGCATACTCTGCCAGGGCGAATCCTACAGAAATGCCAAGAGCGCGCGCGATCGTGACATTCTGCAGGAAATGGTTCTGGAAGGACTTGGATGGAATCTTCTGAAAGTCTATCCCATGGACTGGATGGAGAACAGTCAGCGGGAAGTGGAGAGGATTCTGGAGAAAGTCAGAGAGATCCGCAGCGGCACCATGAAAACGGAAGAGGGGGCGAAGAGCCAGGGCCTTGGCATCGGGAATCTCATTTCACAGGAGGAGAAGCCGGAAGAATCCCGTGAGGAAGAGGGCCTTTCAAGAGCCTACGTGGAAGCGATGTTTGATCACAGACCCATGAGCGCAGAAGAATTCAGAATGCCCAAGAACACCAGAGATATCAAGGATACGCTGATGAAGATCATTCATGTGGAAGCGCCCATCAGTCTGAATCTGCTCTACAGACAGACACTGAAAGCCTTTGGCGTACGGTACACACAGAAAAGCGTAGACACCATCGACACCATTCTATCGGGTCTCGGATATGAGATCGTGGAAAGAGAGGGACAGTATTTCATCTATGGAGAGGATCAGGAACCTGGTGTCAGCTTCTTCCGGTATGCCACTAGGGAAATGAAAAGAGAGGCGGAGGATCTTCCTCCGGAAGAAATTCAGCTGGCCATAGAGGATGTGGTGACGAAGCAGGTTTCCATTCCGGAGGAGAGTCTGGTCACTGAAGTGCTGAAGCTCTTCGGTTATGCCCGAGGAAACGAGAAGCTGGAGGAGAAGGTGCGAAAGATCCTTCATAAGACAGCGGAAGAGTCCATGATGAAAGAGGAAAACGGAAACTTCACAGCCAGAATCTGAAAAGGAAAGAAGGAAGCGCAGTCTGATCTGATCAGCTGCGCTTCCTTCTTTATACCGTCTGTTACAGTGCCGGATTCTCCTTGAGGACAAAAATCCGGTCTTTCTCTCGGGATCCGGACTTCAGTATGTTCGCGTTCTCGGCGTAGTAGGCGTCCAGGGCATCAAGGATCTCCTCCGTGATCACTTCTCCGGGCAGAAGAAGGGGGATGCCTGGCGGGTAAGGCACGACTTTTTCTGCGCAGATTCTCCCGGAAGCCTCCTTGAGAAGCACTTCTTCCATGGATAGATGGAGCACTTCGTTTTCCGAGAATCTTCGAATCGGCACCTGCATTCTCATGGAGTGATGTGATGGATGTTCTTCCATTGCTTCAGACCATCTTTTTTCGTTCTTCCGTGAAATGGCCTTGAGCGCATGAGCGATCCGTGCCAGATCCTCCTTCTTGTCGAAAGGCGTCAGGATGAAAATGAGATTCTTTCCTTCGGTCATTTCACACTGGATCTGATGCTCTTCCCGAAGGATCCGATCCATCTCAGCACCAGGAAATGGCGCATTGATGACCAGTCTGGTTTCATCGAAGAGAGGCACCTCTTTCTTGCCGAGAATCCGGATGCCGGGAATCTTCATAAGATTGCTTTTCAGAGCGGTGATTTCTTTAAGCAGCGACTGGTATGAAGCGTCTCCCTTTTCCTCCATGTAGTATCTTGCCATCTCCATGGAAGCAAGAAGCGGATAGGAGGGACTGCTGCTCTGGAAAACACGATGATAGTGGCGAATCCGATACCGTTCCTCCTCCGTGAGCTTTTCTGACAGGTTCAGCACCGAGCCCTGGGTGAGACTGGGCAGGGTCTTATGGAAGCTGACGCTGGAGGCGTGAGCCCCTGACTTCAGAGAAGAATCCGGAAGCAGGGGAGAAAAAGGAAAATGCGCCCCATGGGCTTCATCCACCAGGAGATACAGGCCATGTCTGTCGCAGTACTCCGACAGCGGGGCAATGTCCGTGACCATCCCGTGATAGGTGGGGGAAGTCAGGATCACCGCCTGAGCCTTCGGATTGGCTTGATGAACACGCATCAGCTCATTAAGGGTGATGAAGGACGGCAGATTGAACTCTTCCACCATTTCAGGAAGGAGGTAAGCAGGTTTCAGATCAAGGAGAGAGATGGCATGGTAGATGCTCTGGTGGCAGTTCCGCTGAACAAGAACAGTCTCTTCTCTTTTCAGGAGTCCGAAGATCATAGCGTAATTGGAAGCCGTGCTTCCGTTGACGCAGTAGAGGCTTTCCTTTGAACCCATGGTCCGGGTGAGAAGCGCCTGGGACCTGGCGATGATTTCTTCGGGGTAGTGGAGATTGTCTGTGCCTTCCACTTCCGTCACATCAAAACTGTAGAGATTCTCTTTCAGGATGGAAAGCTCCTCGATGGTCTCTTCATTCCGATGACCAGGCATATGAAACCTGGCGTTCTTCTCCTTGGCATAATCCAGGAGACCCTGGATCAGAGGAAGCCTGTCGTAGCGGATCATAGAAACAGCACCTCTTCACGGGTTTCTGCTGCATCTTCTTCCGGTCCATCGATCATTCTTTTCGCTTCAATCATGATGGCGCATTCCAGACGCTTTCTCTGCATTTCACAGCCGATCTTGTAGGGCTTGTGGATGTCTCCATTGAAACTGATGGCGTTGGCGTGACAGCCTCCGGAACAGTAGAACTTGGAGAAGCAGGTTCTGCAGTCCTCTTTGGTATAGACATGGGCGTTTTTGAAGTACGTCTGCATTTCCTCTGGCAGGTGGACTTCCTCTTCCATGATGTTGCCCATCTTATAGGTTTCATTGCCTACGAACTGATGACAGGGATAGATGTCTCCCTCAGGGGTGATGGAGAGGTACTCGGTGCCTGCTCCGCATCCTGTTATGCGCTTGATCACGCAGGGGCCCTGTGTGAGATCCACGATGAAATGGAAGAAGCTGAAGGGGTCTCCTTTGACCTTCATATCCGCATACTCCAGAGCGAGCTTCTCGTATTCCGCTAGAATCTCCGGCAGGTCCTCTTCTCTGATGGCGTAGGGATTCTCATCGGCTGAAACCACAGGCTCCATGGACGTATGCACAAATCCCAGTTCCTTGAAGTGCTTCACGTCTTCGGAGAAATCCAGACTGTTTCTGGTGAAGGTTCCTCTGATGTAGTAGGTCTTGTTTCCTCTTTTCTCCACCAGCTTTTTGAACTTGGGTACGATGAGGTCATAACTTCCTGTATCCACCATGGTCAGTCTCATGTCGTCATTGATTTTCTTTCTTCCATCTAGAGAAAGAACAGCATTGTGCATATGCTCATTGATGAAATCGATCTTCTTGTCATCCAGCAGCACACCGTTGGTGGTGATGGTGAATCTGAAGTTTTTGTTTCGTTCCTGTCCCAGTCTGTTTCCGTAATGGACCAGTTCTTTCACCACATCGAAGTTCATGAGAGGTTCTCCGCCGAAGAAGTCTACTTCGAGATTTCTTCTGTTTCCTGAATGTTCCACGAGAAATTCCAGCGCTCTTTTTCCGACGGAAAGAGGCATCAGGCATTTTGCACCGCCGAAATCTCCCTGCTGGGCAAAGCAGTATCTGCACTTCAGATTACAGTCGTGGGCGATATTCAGGCACAAGGCTTTGATCACCGGTTTTCTGTTTCTGAAGGCTGCCAGTTCAGGGTAGGTGTCTTCCGTATAGAGCAGGCCTTCCTTTTCCAGCTCCTCTACTTCCTTTAGGGATGCGCTGATTTCTTGCGGTTCATAACCGTCCATTCGTGCATGAAGCGCTCTTTCATCCATCTGGCCGTTTCTATAGGCTTCGTAATGATCCAGAAGATCATAGGTGACATCGTCCACCACGTGGACGGATCCTCCATTGACATCCATGACGATATTGAGTCCGTTCATCCTGTATTTATGTATCATATTGTTTTTCCTCCTGAGTGATAAATGAAATAAGAAAAAGAAAAGGGAATGATGTTCGCATCACGCCCTTCACTTCACGTTATCTATCTGTCTGCATTCTCACATTCCTGATTTGCTACAGTACAGGAAGTTTTGCAGGCGGACTGGCAGGATGTCTGGCATTCTCCGCAGCCTCCCTTGATAACGCTTTTCTTTAGAGTGCTTTTTGTCAGTGTCTTGATGTGTTTTTTCATAGTGAAAACCTCCTCTAAATAGTGCGTAAATATTATATCACATAGAACGGATTTTGTATTTAAATTAACGCGAGGAAACTTCATTAGAGAAAATTTTAAAGTGAATGCGACCTTAGGAGATGTACAGTGCATGTACTCTGAAAATAATGAAGGGACTGATGAATTTCTCCACAAATGTTCCGAAGCTGCATTGAAATCATTATCATTTTAAAGGATAATGATAATGAAAACAAAACCGGGATCTTCAGTGGATCCTATGACAAAAGGAGTAGACTTCGATGGAGAAAAGAGTACTATGCTTTGGAGATTCCAACACGTGGGGATTCAACGCCAAGAACGAACAGAGATTTTCAAAGGAAATCCGATGGACCAGAAAACTACAGAAACATCTGGGTGAGGAGTATGAAATCATAGAGGAAGGCCTGAGTGGCAGGTGTGCTGTCTGCGAGGATCAGCTGAGGGAGGGACTGAAAGGGCTGGATTACATCTATCCCTGCATCATGACCCATAAGCCGCTGGATCTTGTGATCATCAAGCTTGGAACCAACGATTCCAAAGAGCGCTACAGTATGACGCCACATAATATTGCCATGGGTATCATCAGAGTGGCAAATAAGGTTCTGCACAACGGAGTGGGCAGTGACGACAGTGATCCGGAGATTCTCATCGTTGCACCAGCGCCCATCGGGAAAGACTATATGCATGTGGATGCCTATTTATCTATGGGACGCGAAGCGGACAGAAAATCGAGAGACATGGTGCCCTATCTGGAAGAGATGGCTAGAGAGAACGGTTTTCATTTTCTAAATGCAGGTCTGCATCTGAAGATGGGCGAGACGGACCATATGCATCTGGATGAAGAAGGTCATGAGAAGATGGCTGAGATCTTAAATCAGAAGATCAGAGAAATCTTCAATGACAAGGAGACGAGGTGATTCTTTGGCAGATACAGTACAATCCATAGACAGAGCCATGCAGCTTCTGGACGTGCTGTCCCAGCATGTGGAGGGGGTAGGACTTCTGGAACTTGGTGAACGGGTGCATCTTTCAAAGAGCACCGTTCACCGGCTATTAAGCACACTCATTTCGAACGGTTATGTGAAGCAGCATGAAGGGACGGGCAGATACCATCTCACCATGAAGATGTTCATTCTGGGGTCCAGGCCCATTGAGAAACTCGATGTACTGAAAGTGGCGAGACCATATCTGGAAAAACTGAGAGACCTCTCAGGGGAAGTGATTCATCTCGTCATCATGGATGGATCTGAAATTCTCTATGTGGATAAGGTGGAGTCTGAAAATACCGTGAGAATGTACTCGAACATCGGAAAGAGAGGAACGCTCTATTCCACTTCGGTAGGGAAGGCCATGCTGGCGGATCTTGAGGATGAAGAAATCAGAAGATTATGGAACCAGATTGAAATTATTGAAAAGACGGATTATACCATCACGGATTTTCCATCCTTCATGGAGGAGATCCGGGATATCCGGGAAAAAGGCTATGCCATGGATCGCCAGGAGAACGAGCTGGGGGTGAAATGCATGGGCACATCGGTGCTGGATTACAGCAGCAGACCCGTTGCGGCGTTCAGTATTTCAGGACCTGTGCAGAGGATGACCGATGAAAAGGTGGAGGAACTGGCCAGGCATATTCTCGATGCCAAGAAGGCCATCTCTCAGGAACTGGGTTATTTTTCCAAATAAGGTAAATTTCTTCATAAACCGATTGCAAATGGAGAGGGTTATGGAGTAAAATAAACCTGTAGCAAAATTATGGAACCGTGTTCCACATTATGGAACTTTAATATGAAGGAGGCAAACTATGATCCCTAAAATTGAAACACTGACCAGAATCATGGAAGCAGGAATTGTTGCCGTTGTAAGAGCAGACAGCGAAGAGCAGGCGGAGAAGATCAGCAAGGCCTGTATAGAAGGCGGCGTACCAGCCATTGAGGTGACATTCACCGTACCAGGAGCCCAGAATGTGATCACATCCCTGAAGAATAAGTTCAAGAAAGAGGAACTCATCATCGGGGCAGGAACCGTTCTGGATTCGGAAACTGCAAGAATCGCGATTCTGGCCGGTGCAGAGTACATCGTGAGCCCAGGATTTGATCTGGAGACTGCAAAGCTGTGCAACAGATATCAGATTCCCTACATGGCAGGATGCATGACACTGACAGAGATCATTACTGCCATGGAAGCAGGGGTCGATGTGATCAAGGTGTTCCCTGGAAGTGCCTTCGGACCAGATTTCATCAAGGCCATCAAAGGGCCACTTCCACAGACCGTGCTGATGCCTACAGGAGGAGTCAGTCTGGATAATGTAGGAAAATGGATCAAGAACGGATGCGTTGCGGTCGGTGTCGGTGGAGACCTGACAGGCCCAGCCAAGACCGGTGATTATGATAAAATCACGGAAATCGCAAAAGAATTTGTCGAGAAGATCAGAGAAGCAAGAAAGTAAAGGAGTCGATGAAGAAGATGAAAAGAGTAGTAACATTAGGAGAGATCATGCTGAGACTCTCCACACCTGGATTCGAGAGATTTGTTCAGGCGGACAGTTTTGATGTCTGTTATGGCGGAGGAGAAGCCAACTGCTGCGTTTCCCTATCCAATTATGGCCTGGAGACCAGATTCGTCACAAAGGTGCCAAAGAATGATATCGGACAGAGCGCAGTGAACTCCCTGAGAAGATATGGCGTGGATACAAATTTCATCGCGCGCGGTGGAGACAGGCTCGGCATCTACTTCCTGGAGACAGGAGCATCCCAGAGAGCATCCACTGTCATCTATGATAGAGCTCATGCAGCCATTGCGGAAGCGAAGGTGGATGAATTCAACTGGGATGAGATCTTTGATGGGGTGGACTGGTTCCACTTCACAGGCATCACACCCGCATTAAGCGATGATGCGGCTGAGCTTACACTGGCAGCGCTGAAGGCTGCCAAGGCCAAGAACATCACGGTTTCAGTGGATCTCAACTACAGAAAGAAACTATGGAGTGAGGCAAAGGCCAAGGAAGTCATGACCGGACTCATGGACTATGTGGACGTATGCATCGGAAATGAAGAAGATGCGGAAAAGGTATTCGGCATCAAGGCAGCCGATACAGATATCAGCAAGGGAGAAATCAGTCATGGAGCCTACGAGGAAGTGGCCCGTCAGATCATCGAGAAGTTCGGCGTGAAGCTTGTGGCATCCACGCTAAGAGAAAGCTACTCCGCATCGGATAACGGCTGGTCCGCCATCCTGTTTGATGGAGAAAAATCCTATCTCTCCAAGAAGTATGAGCTGAGAATCGTGGACCGTGTGGGTGGAGGAGATTCCTTCGCATCCGGCCTCATCTATGGTCTGGTCACGGAAATGCCATATCAGGATGCACTGGAATTCGCAGTAGCAGCATCTGCACTGAAACATACCATTCCTGGAGACACCAACCATGTATCAAAGGATGAAGTGCTTGCTCTGGCAGGTGGAGACGGATCCGGAAGAGTACAGAGGTAATTCATGGAAGTAGTAACTTTTGGCGAAACCATGGTGCTGTTCAATCCCGAAACTCAAGGCCCCCTGCGTTACGTAGGCACATTCACGAAATCCATCGGTGGCGCGGAGTCCAATGTGGCCATTGCCCTGGCAAGGCTGGGACATAAGGCAGGCTGGTTTTCAAAGCTTGGAGAAGATGAGTTCGGCAGGTACATCAAATCCACCGTCATGGGGGAAGAAGTGGATGTGTCCAGAGTGAAGAAGGATCCCGACAGAACCACGGGCATTCTTTTCAAGGAAAGATTCTCCACAGTGAACCCCAATGTCTATTATTACCGGAAGGGGTCAGCGGCAAGTCATCTGTCCATTGAAGACCTGGATATGGACTACATCTGCAGCGCGAAGATTCTTCATGTGACAGGGATTTCCCTGGCGCTTTCGCAAGAGGTCAGAGAAGCGGTGTTCCATGCAGTGAAGGAAGCCAGAAAGTGTGGTGTCACCATCTCCTTTGATCCGAACATCAGACTGAAGCTCTGGTCAAAGGAAGAAGCAAGAAAATACATCCTGGAAATGGCGGCGCTGTCAGACATCATTTTCCCTGGAAAAGACGAAGCGGAGCTTCTTCTTGGGACAGAGGAACCGAAGGAAGTATGCGACCGATTCCTCAAAATGGGCGTGAAGATTGTAGCCCTCAAGCTTGGAAAAAGCGGATGCTATGTGAAAAGCAAGGACGAAGAGGAATTCGTTCAGGGCTACACAGTTGACCAGCCCGTGGACACGGTAGGAGCTGGTGACGGCTATGCTGCAGGATTCCTCTCAGGATATCTGGAAGATCTTTCGCTGGTAGACTGTGCGAAACGTGCGAATGCCGTGGGCGCCATGGCGACACTGGTGAAAGGAGACATGGAAGGATTCCCCTACAAAGATCAGGTGGAGATTTTCATGGGACTACGAGATAACATCGACAGATAAACCCGAGTCTGTCTTTGTATATATTTGTTCAATTTACCCGATTGACGAAAAAGCTCTGCCGTATGGAATGTACGGTCAGAGCTTTTTTTTCGTTGGTTATCAGATGAATCTGAATTATAATGTTATCAGGAGGTGGCTGATTATGGCCTATACACTGGTCAGTAACTACAAGGAAGATCCGGTGCTGAGAAAATCTTTTGCAGCATTGGCCAAAGAGACATTCGGGATTGATTTTGAAAAGTGGCATGCAGCAGGAGGATGGAACAAGAACTACATTCCTTACAGCTTCTGTTCTGAAGATCGGATCATCGCCAATGTATCGGTAAGCACCATGAAGGTTCTGGTGGAAAGTGAGATGCATAAGGCCGTGCAGATCGGAACGGTCATGACGGAACCTTCCCATAGAGGAAAAGGTCTTGCGGGAACCCTTCTCAGGCATGTTCTGGAGGAGCATGAGGATTCATGTGATTTCTTCTTTCTGGCAGCGGATGAAAAGGCGGTTCCCCTTTATGCCCGGTGTGGCTTTCACCCGGTGAAGAGCTTTCGCTTCATTGTCGATCCGTCATTGTACAGGAAGAGCGGTCCATCTCCTGTGCAGGTCAGGATGACGATGGATGAACTTATGAAGCACAAAAGGGAGTCTCTACCGCTGCAGGCGAAGGTGGCAGCCCTCGGGGAGGAGCATATTCTGGCCTTCTACTATGTTCATGGATTTGATGAATGTATCCATCGACTTTCAGATGATCTTCTTGTTCTCATGGAAATGGAAGAAAATGACCTTCATCTCTATGATGTGTTTTCCAGAAAGGCTTATCGTCTCGAGGAAATTCTGGAAAGAATCATACCGAAGCATGCTGAAAGGGTCATCTGTCATTTTGCGCCGCAAGGGAAACTGAAAGGCCTCAGCCTGGAGGAGGATTCTGATGCGGGATGGATGATCAGAAGTTCTGCGAGCCTGTCGCTCCCGGATGCTTTCACGTTCCCGGATATCTCCAAAGCATAGCGAGAAAAAGAACCTTAGCAAAATGCTGAGGTTCTTTTCTCTGAAACCATGGATGATCATAGACTGATCCAGTAGCGGTCAATGACCGTTCCGTTTGATTCATATGCGTTTTCGAGCTTTCCGCCGATTTTACGGATGGTCTTCTGGGCTGCCTTGTTGTCTCTTGTGATGGTTACCAGGGCTCTTGTGATTCCGCTCGTCCGAAGCCGGTTCAGTGCGAGCTTGACCATGATGAAGGCGTATCCTTTTTGACGTTCTTCGGGTCGGATGCCGAAGCTCATATGTCCGCCAAGCTTCAAAAGATCATCCGTCATGGCATATCGGAGATTGATGGCACCGATGATGTATCCGTTGTCCTCCACAAGAAACAGCGTTTCAGCACGAACCATGCCTTCCGGGTGACTGTTTTCCCGCGATAGCGCCAGCTGCGCCTCTTTCCACTGCGAAAAGGAGTGTGTGCCCATATCGCAGGACGAGGGCGAAATCCGTTGGTTTTCACTACGCCAGGACTCACTATATTCTTTAAACCGATTTTCATCTATGGATTGGATTTCTACTAGTTTTATGACTTTTCACCTGACTTTCCTAACTGATGAAACTATTATATCAAAGAAAATGGACTGGAGATGTTCCTGGTGTCAGGTGTATACATTTACATGGTAAAATATTTGTGAATTCGAATGGGAATATTTGGTATAATAGAGATGTTTGAAAACACAGAAGCGACCTGAATAAAGTAATCGCACTGGACAAGGTCTGTTCTGGCAGAGGGGAAATGAAAAGTATGAAAAAGATTATCATGACAGGTGGAGGTACTGCAGGGCACGTGAATCCGAACCTTGCGCTTGTACCGAAGCTTAGGCAGCTGAGCTATGAAATTAAATATATCGGATCGAAAAACGGCATTGAGAAAGAAATCATCGGAAAAACAAAGATTCCCTATTTCGGTATCTCTTCCGGGAAACTCAGAAGGTATTTCGACCTGAAGAACTTCACCGACCCTTTTAAGGTTGGAGCGGGCTTTTTCCAGTCCCTTCATATACTGAGAAAAGAGAAACCGGACATCGTCTTCTCCAAAGGCGGATTTGTCAGCGTGCCTGTGGTGGCAGCAGCGAGCTTCCTTAGAATTCCGGTACTTGCTCATGAGTCCGATCTGACCCCGGGGCTTGCCAATAAGCTGGCTTCCCGGTTTGTAGACAGGCTTCTTGTGACGTTTCCGGATACGGTATCAAAGATCGGAGAAAAAGCGATTCTTGTGGGCAGTCCCATCAGAGAAGACCTTTATAAAGGGGATGGTGAACGCGCCAGGGAAGCTGCGGGTTTTACGGAGAACAAACCGGTGCTTCTGGTCATGGGCGGCAGCATCGGTTCTGTGAAGATCAATACGACTCTCAGAAAAATTCTGCCGGAGCTTCTTCCTATCTTCAATATCATCCACCTCTGCGGCAAGAACAATCTGGATGAGAGCCTGAAGGAGACCCTCGGCTATAAGCAGTATGAATATGTGGTGGAAGAGATGAAGGACATTCTTCAGGCAGCGGATCTTATTGTATCAAGAGCGGGATCCAATTCCATCTTCGAATTTCTTGCTCTGCGCAAGCCGAACCTTCTGATTCCGCTATCAAAAGGGGCCAGCAGAGGAGATCAGATCGAGAATGCGCAGAGTTTCTATAAGAGCGGATATTCCATGGTTCTTGTGGAAGAGGAACTGACGGATGTATCGCTCAGAATGAGCATCCTGAAGCTGTACGAAGATCGAGAAAAATTTATCAGTCACATGGAAGAGTCGCAGCTCAGTGGTGCAACGGATAAGATCCTGGAGCTTATCGAGAAGTATTCTAAATAGCACAAAACAAAAATTAGTACAGATTGAACAGTGAAAAAGCATGGAAATCCATGTTTTTTCTTATTATGAAGATTATTCATGATGAAACTGTACTAGCTTAAAAACAGATAACCTTATCGGAAACCGTTAATAAACTGAATGTTAACAAAAATATCTGACAATTATTGATATAATGAGAGTAACAACAGATAAGGAGGACCATGTATGCGTATAGAATTTTCAGGTGGCGCAGGAACTGTGACAGGATCCAGTCATTTACTGAGAGTAAGGGACAAAAGAGTGCTTCTGGATTGCGGCTTGTACCAGGGCAGGGATGAAAAAGACAAAGGGAACGATGTCTTCGCCTATATCCCGTCCACCATCGACTATCTCATCCTTTCGCATGCTCACATCGACCACAGTGGGCGTATTCCTCTGCTTTACAAAAGAGGATTCAGAGGGAAGGTCATTGCCACACCACCGGCAGCTGCGCTTTGCAGAATTCTTCTGATGGATTCCGCCTACATCCACGAACAGGATGCGGAATGGGAAAACAAAAAAAGGCAGAGAAAGGGACTGGGCCCCATCGAACCGCTTTATACCGCTAAAGACGCGGAAGGGGCATTGACGCTTCTGGAAGAAGTGGACTTCAACCATCCAGTTGAACTTTTCGAAGGCTTCAGGATGAATTTTCTGGAAGCCGGCCATATGCTGGGGGCGGCCATCACTGAAATGTACATTCAGGAGGAAGAGCGGAAAATCAAGCTTGTCTATTCGGGAGACCTTGGCAATCAGGGGATTCCACTGATGAAAGAACCTGTGGAAGTGACGGAGGCGGATTTTCTGATCATGGAATCCACCTATGGGAACAGACTTCATCCTGATAATCAGGTGGAACATGAGGAGCTTATCAAAATCATCAATGATACATACAGAAGAGGCGGAAATGTCATCATCCCATCCTTCGCCGTGGGACGAACCCAGGAACTGCTCTATATTCTGAATGAATTCCAGGAAGCCGGAAAGCTCGAAAGAGGGGTCAAGGTCTATGTGGATTCGCCTCTGGCTTCCAAATCCACAGCAATCTTCAAAGAATACAGCAGATACTTCGATGCGGAGAGTCAGGAGAAGATGAGTAGAGGAGATCACGTGCTGGAGTTCAAGAATCTGTTCTTCACGGAGTCTGTAGAAGATTCCATGAAGCTGAACCGCACGAAGAAAGGCTGCGTCATCATCAGTGCATCGGGCATGGCCACGGCGGGAAGAGTCAGACATCATCTGAAGCATAACCTCTGGAGAAGTGAGTGCAGCGTGGTATTCGTAGGGTATCAGGCTCATGGCTCCCTTGGCAGAATCATTCAGGATGGTGTGAAGAGCGTCACGCTATTCGGTGAGGATATTGCAGTGAATGCCAAGATCCACAGTTTTTCCGGTCTTTCCGGACATGCGGACAGAAAAGGACTCTACAACTGGGTGAAAGCCATAAGAAAAGGACCTAAGGAAATCTTCCTGACCCATGGAGACCCGGAAGCATCCGAAGCACTTCGGGAACTTCTGGCACACGACGGATATAACGTCAGGGTCGCCAAGGACGGTGATATTGTACCCATCAAAGATTACGTCAAGCTTGTACCAAAAATGGATGATTTTGACCTGGAAAAGAGAACTGTTGAAGCCGCCTTGTCCAATCTGAGGAAAAAAGAGGAACTGATCAAATATATCGAAACCCTTGATTTTCAAAGGGAAAGCGCAGATGAAATTTTAGAGTCCATGGAGAATATCATAAAAAAACAGTAAATATGCGAAAATGCGAAATATATACCATTTTTCGTTGGTAAAACCTTACCAAATATTGTATAATAATGTTGTGTCGTTTGAGTATAGCTAATGATAATTTATTAACTATACTCAAATTCATGCGCATTTATAACCTACGGAAACGTAGTTATATTTTAGAAATCTTTAGGCCGGATTTCTAGGAAATATATATTAAGGAGAGGTATAGACATGAGAAAAACTAAAACCATGGATGGAAATATGGCTGCATCCTACATCTCGTATGCATTTACAGATGTATCAGCGATCTATCCAATTACACCATCTTCAACAATGGGTGAAAATGTTGATGAGTGGGCATCTAAGGGTGTCAAGAATATTTTCGGACAACCAGTAAAGGTCGTTGAAATGCAGTCAGAAGCTGGAGCGGCTGGTGCAGTTCACGGATCCCTTCAGGGTGGAGCACTCACGACTACATACACAGCATCACAGGGATTACTGCTTATGCTCCCAAATATGTACAAAATCGCAGGAGAACTTCTTCCTGGCGTATTCCATGTCAGTGCTAGAGCACTTGCTGCACATGCACTTTCCATTTTCGGTGATCATCAGGACGTAATGGCTGCAAGACAGTCCGGATTCGCCATGCTGGCTGAATCAAACGTTCAGGAAATCATGGACCTGGCTGGAGTTGCGCATCTTGCTGCAATCAAGAGCAGAGTTCCATTCCTCAACTTCTTTGATGGTTTCAGAACATCCTCTGAAATTCAGAAGGTTGAAGTAATCGAATACGATGAGCTTGAGAATCTTCTGGACAAGGAAGCTGTAGCTGAATTCAGAAACAGATCCTTAAACTCAGAAAGACCTGTAACAAGAGGTACAGCTCAGAACCCTGACATCTATTTCCAGGGAAGAGAAGCTGCCAACAGATATTACATGGCTGTTCCAGAAATCGTTGAAGGATACATGGAAGAAATCAACAAGCTTACTGGAAGAGACTATCAGCTGTTCAACTATCATGGAGCAGAAGACGCAGAGCATGTGATCATCGCTATGGGTTCAGTATGTGATACTGCAACAGAAGTTATTGATTACCTGACAAAGAAGGGCGAAAAAGTAGGACTTGTCAATGTTCATCTTTACAGACCTTTCTCCATGAAGCACTTCCTGAACGCTGTACCAAAGACAGTGAAGAAGATCGCTGTTCTTGACAGAACAAAGGAACCAGGTTCAGCTGGAGAACCACTATACCAGGATGTAAGAAACGCATACTACGAATCAGATGTAAGACCTGTCATCGTAGGCGGAAGATACGGATTAGGTTCCAAGGACGTTACACCAGGTCAGATCCTGGCAGTGTTCGAAAACCTGAAGTACAACGAAGTGAAGAACGGCTTCACCATCGGTATCGAAGATGACGTTACCTACACATCCCTTGCAAAGCATGAAGAAATCGATACAACTTCAGAAGGTACCGTACAGTGCCAGTTCTGGGGACTTGGATCAGACGGTACAGTTGGTGCCAACAAGTCTGCAATCAAGATCATCGGTGACAACACAGACATGTATGCTCAGGGATACTTCTCCTATGACTCCAAGAAATCCGGTGGTATCACAGTATCCCATCTGAGATTCGGTAAGAACAAGATCAAGAGTCCTTACCTCATCCAGAATCCTGATTTCGTTGCATGTCATAACCCATCCTATGTGAATAAATACGACATGACCAAGGGACTTAAGGAAAATGGAACATTCCTTCTGAACTGCGCATGGAATGCGGATGAACTGAATACGCATCTTCCAGCAAGAATGAAGAATGCCATCGCCAAGAAGAACATCAAGTTCTACACACTTGACGCACAGTCACTTGCTACAGAAATCGGTCTTGGAACAAGAATCAACATGATCATGCAGTCCGCTTTCTTCAAGCTTGCCAACATTATCCCTGTGGAAGATGCCATCAAGCACCTGAAGGATTCCGTTGTGAAATCCTACGGTAAGAAGGGTGAGAAGGTCGTCAACATGAACTTCGAAGCCATCGAAAGAGGCGTTAACGCACTTGTGAAGATTGATGTTCCAGCTGACTGGGCTTCTGCTTCAGACGAAGCTGCTGAAAAGAAATCTGTTCCAGATTTCATCAGAAACATTCTTGAACCAATGAATGCTCAGGAAGGGGATTCACTTCCAGTATCCGCATTCCTTGGTAGAGAAGACGGTACATTCCCAATGGGAACATCCGCATTTGAAAAGAGAGGAATCGCTGTCAACGTTCCAGAATGGAATATTGAAAACTGTATTCAGTGTAACCAGTGTTCCTATGTTTGTCCTCATGCTGTAATCAGACCATTCCTTGTCAATGAAGAAGAAATGGCCAATGCACCAGAAGGATTTGAAGCGAAGAAGGCTATGGGCGGTAAGGCATTCGCAGATCTTCAGTACAAGATTCAGGTATCTGTTCTTGACTGTACAGGTTGCGGAAACTGTGCTCAGGTATGTCCAGCACCTAAGAAGGCGCTTGTCATGAAGCCAATCGAAACACAGATGCACGAAACAGAGAACTGGGAATACGCACTGTCCCTGACAGCCAAGCTGAACCCAATGAACAAGAACACACTGAAGGGCAGCCAGTTCGAGCAGCCACTACTTGAGTTCTCAGGTGCTTGCGCAGGATGTGGAGAAACTCCATATGCTAAGCTTGTAACACAGCTATTTGGTGACAGAATGATGATTGCCAACGCTACCGGATGTTCATCCATCTGGGGTGGTTCAGCACCAGCATCCGTATACACAACAAACCATCTTGGACAGGGTCCAGCCTGGGCGAACTCATTATTTGAAGATAATGCTGAATTCGGTCTTGGTATCTACCTTGGACATAAGACACATAGAGAAAAACTTCTTCCAATCGCTGAAAGACTGGTGGCAAATGCTGATGCATCAGAGGAGCTGAAGGCTGCTACACAGAACTGGATCGAAAACTTCGATAAGGGTGAAGAATCCAAGGCTGCAAGAGCTGCACTTCTTCCACTTCTTAAGGATTCCGATCTTGCTGAAGCGAAGGAACTGTACAATGAAAGAGACTTCCTGACCAAGAAGAGCCAGTGGATCTTCGGTGGAGACGGATGGGCATACGACATCGGTTACGGTGGACTTGACCACGTTCTTGCAACTGGAGAAAACATCAACGTTCTTGTCATGGATACAGAAGTCTACTCCAACACTGGAGGACAGTCATCCAAGGCTACACCAACTGCTGCAATCGCCAAGTTTGCTGCTGCTGGTAAGAGAACAAAGAAGAAGGACCTTGGTATGATGGCAATGAGCTATGGCTATGTATATGTAGCACAGATTGGTATGGGTGCTGATAAGAACCAGACCATGAAGGCACTGACAGAAGCAGAAGCTTATGATGGTCCATCACTTGTTATCGCATACGCTCCATGTATCAACCAGGGACTTAAACTTGGTATGGGCTTCAGCCAGGAACAGACCAAGAGAGCTGTTGAAGCTGGATACTGGCAGCTGTACAGATACAACCCAACTCTTAAGGAGCAGGGTAAGAACCCATTCACACTTGATTCCAAGGAACCAACAAGAAGCTTCAGAGAATTCCTTGACAGTGAAGTCAGATACGCTTCACTCAGCAAGGCATATCCAGATGTTGCTGAAGAACTGTTTGCAAAAACAGAAAAGGATGCTATGGAAAGACTTGATAACTACAAGAGACTTGCATCTTATGACTATTCAGCTGCAAAGACCGAAGAATAGGAATCAACTGAATATCAGAAATAGAAATGAAGGGCTGTCAGCAATGACAGTCCTTTATTTTATTTAATGGCACTATAAGAATCATAGCAATTTTTACATGCCAATGCACTGATTCCATAGTACAGTATAGAGTTTCTATGATATAATTATCCTATGAAATCGTTTATGTATAAACGATCACGCAATAGATTGTGAAAAAGGGGGAATTCAATTGAAAAAAACCATGTCTAAAAAATTGACTGCAGCAATCAGTGCAACCATTCTGGTTGGAACCATGAGCACATCATCCTTTACGGTATTTGCCAATCCGTTACCTGATGTGGGTAGCACCTATTCTGTGTCGGATAAAATTCCAGGTTATATGGACAGTGTCAATGCAGCCAGAAAAATCAATTCCGTAACCACTTATCAGCCCGGCAATTATTATGTTTATAAGATTCATAACGGAATGATCAACATATCAAGAGCTGTCAATGCGCCAGGCGTTTGGATCAATCCTGCTCAGAATCCTGGAGCGGAGGCTCCATCAGCACCAGTAAATCCTGCACCGGCACCGGTGACACCGTCCACACCTGCTGCAACCACCATGAAAACCACAGCGAATCTCTATATGAGAACTGGGGCCGGAACCAGCAATAGGGCCATACTTGTCATGCCTAAGGGCGCCACGGTGACACTCGTTGAAGATGGCGGTGCATGGAAGAAAATCACTTATAACGGTAAAACCGGATGGGCATCCGGGAAATATCTCACCCAGGTCAGTGTAAGCCAGCCGGTGGATCCGCCATCAGAAGCGCCTCCAGCAGCAACGGACTCTGCAGCCAGTGGTGCGGTTTATGAGACCACTGGAAATCTGTACATGAGAACTGGTCCAGCTAAAACCTACGCGTCTGTCATGGTTATGCCTAAGGGCGCATCTGTGACACTGGTTGAGGATGGAGAATGGAAAAAGGTGACTTATCAGGGCAAAACCGGGTGGGCTTCAGGGAAGTATCTGAAGCTTATCAAGGCTGCTCCTGTGTCGGAACCAGAGGCACCTCCGGTGGTAGACACTCCTGCACCACCTCCAGCTGAAACTGAGGAACCTCCTGTATCAGAGCCTGCACCAGCACCGACTACGGTCCAGAAGAAGACCACCCACGCCCTTCATATGAGAGCAGGTGCAGGCACAAGCTTTGCATCCATGCTCGTTCTTCCTCAGGGAGCAGTGGTGGAAGTCATCGGATCGGAAGGAAAATGGAATAATATCGTCTATAACGGAAAAACAGGATGGGCTTCCGGAAATTACCTGACGGAAGTCAAGGGTGTCTACAAGAGCATAACTGTCCCTTATCACAGCCAGCTGAGTCCTGTCTATGCACCCGTCGGGTGTGAGGCCACAGCAGTTCTCATGGCACTTCAGTATAAAGGACTTGCCAGAGATGTATCCTACAGACAGTTTCTGGATGCGATGCCAAAGCATTCCTCCAATCCTGCCAAAGGATTTGTTGGATCTCCCTACAAACAGGACCTGAGCTTAAGAACAACGATCTATCCTCAGGCACTGACAGATTACAGCAATACCTATGGCGCTGGAAGAACCGTGAACTTCAGTGGAAGTACGGTGGAAGACATCAAAAAAGAAATCCTTGCGGATAATCCGGTGGTTGTCTATCTTACCGTGAGAAGAGAGGCGCCTATCTATGTGAAGTACAATGTGGAAGGGCAGATCCAGTCTCTTCTGAGAAACAATCATGCGGTTCTGGTCACGGGATATGATTCGGAAGCCAACAAGCTGAAAATTACAGATCCATGGTCATGGAATGGAAGAAGAGAGTACTGGGTTGATATCCCAAGTTTTGCTTATTCCTATAACATAAGAAATCATGCCATTGTGGTCAGATAATATCCAGTAGAATATTGAACGGACCTGAAAAGACTGTCACTTTGATGACAGTCTTTTCTTATGGGCCGGTTTTCTCTTCTCACATTTTGAACAGTGTCCACTGATCCGTGTCTTTCTCATATTTCAGTTCAAAAAGCACTTCCTTGTCGTTGACGATTCCTCTGCAAAGAAAAACCTGCATCAGATTCCCAGCAAGCTTCTCCTTTTTCCGCGCCTGGATGCTTTTGATGGAAATGGTTCTGTATTTTCCATCCTCATCGATGAGCCTGAATCGGATCGGGTGGATCAGACCCTTGAAATCAAACCAGGCTATCATTTCTATGGGCTTGGCCAGTACTTTCATGCCGCTTCCCTCCTCATAAGTGACTGTTCATGAAAATGTAGTCTTTTTCCACCACGCCTCCTGAAAATGCTTTGACTGGAGAATTGATGAAGGTGGCTCGTATGAGGGAATCATCTCCGAAATTCTTTCTTACCATATCAATGACCTGATCCATACGATTCATTTTCTCAGCCCGACTGTCTTTAAAGAAAGAAAGCTGCTGGATGTCCTTCTCCTTCAACTGGGAGAAAGAGATACCCAGATGCCTGACCGGCTCTTCGTTCCATATTTCATCAAACAGTTCACAGGCTGCTGCCATAAGCAGACTGGTGGAATCCGAGGCGAAGGGGAGGGTTTTCTGCATGGAGAAAGAAGTGAAATCACTGCTGCGAATATGAATGGATACGGTCTTCACAAGCTTTCCGGCTTCTCTCAGTCTGGGGACCAGGGTTTCTCCTATGGAGAGAAGCACATTGTGACAGGAAATCCGATCCGTGAAATCGAAGGGGAGTGTCGTGGAATTTCCCATTCCTTTCATGTCCACTGTGCCTTCATTCTTCACGGTGGAAGAGTCTATTCCTCGGGCATAGCAGGAAATCATATATCCATACTTCTTGAATTTCTCATGAAGAAACCTGGGGTCCGCTTTTGCCAGATCTCCTATGGTTGTGATGTTCATTTTCTTCAGTTTTTCCGTGGTACGGGAGCCGACCATAAACATGTCCTGAACAGGCAGAGGCCACATTTTCTTCGGAACCTCCTCCTGATACAGAGTATGAACCTGATCCGGCTTTCTGAAGTCGGAGGCCATCTTTGCCAGAAGCTTTCCTGTGGAAATCCCCACATTGACAGTGAAGCCCAGTTCCTCATGAATCCTGTTTTTCAGGGATAAAGCGGCCTCTACGGCGCTTTCCCTTGTCAGGTGGCTCATATCCATAAAGCATTCATCGATGGAATAGCGCTCTATGAGTGGGGAATATTCACGCAGAATTTCCACCATGGCATCGCTGGCTTTCAGATATACGCTGTATCTGGGTGGAACGATTTTCAGCTCAGGACACTTCATGAGGGCTGAAAAAAGGGTCTCTCCGGTCTTGATGCCGTATTTCTTGCTGGGAATGGATTTTGCGAGGACAATCCCATGACGGCTTTCCGGGTCACCTCCCACAATGGAAGGAACCGTTCGAAGATCAAGGGTTTTCCCGTGCTGAAGATCCCAGATGGCGTTCCAGGAAAGATAAGCGGAGTTCACGTCCACATGAAAAATAATATTTTCCATTTCAAATTCACCTATACTTCTTTAACAAAATTAGAACATACATTCTTTATAATGCAATTATAACAGAACAATTGTTCTAAGTGAATACCCTAAATGGACATCCTCTGGTCTAAAATCCAGGAGAGAGGGGAAGAAGTACTGTGCATCAAGGACTATCAGGCAGAAAAAAACAGCAGAAAGGCAGGTCACGTGTGACCTGCCTGTATAGGAATCGTATCAATGTCCTGTTATAAAATGTTCATCGGGATAAACTTCATTCAGAAAATCTGTGACCTTTTCATCGTATGCATCAGGAGAGGTTGCCATGGAAGTTCCATGTTCGCCACCTTCAGCGATATACATGAACTTCTTATCCATTTTGAAGGAGTACATGGCTTTCGTCATCGCAGCAGGCACATAGTCATCCTTTGCACCATGAATGAAGAGAATAGGCTGACTGATGGTGGGCAGCTCTTTCAGAGGAGAAACATCTTCTATGGAGAATCCGGCTCTGATCTTGATGAAGAGGTTCACAAGATTGATGAGCTTTTTGCTGTGGACTCTGGTGTCCTGTCTTAATTTCAATAGCAGAAGTTCAGGAAGGTCCGAGAATGCGCAGTCTATGATGCCATATCGGATTCGCTTGTCCATGGCCATGTTGAGCATGGAAATGGTTCCCCCCATGGACTCTCCATGAAGGCCCACACTGATGCCGTCTCCGAATTTTTTGAACAGGTAATCTGTTACGGTTTTCAGATCCCACTTTTCGAAATAGCCATAGGTGGTATTGTCCCCACCGGTTTCTCCATGGTTTCTAAGATCGAATACGACAACATTGAACCCTTTCTTATAGAAGAAAGGCAGATATTTCAGTGCTCCGTAGAGATTCATGGTGATTCCATGGACGATGATGACATACTTGTCGGAACCATTGGGATAGAGCCTGCCATTGATCATGTATCCATAGGGAGATTTCAGGTTCAGTGGTTCGTAGGTTAGGGAGTCGATGTATTCTTCGGGAAAATATCCCTGCTTTCGGATTTTCTCCTTGGCCATGTCATAGGTTTTGGTTTTCGGGTATAAGATGCGGTTTACATAACGAGTAATCACTGCAAGAAAATACACTATAGCTAAAATGACAATACCCAGGAGGATGTATGGAATGTACTTCATTAAAACACCTCCAATGTTTACTTATAGGACCATTATAATGGAAAAAGATGAAAATGATAATCTCTCAGACCGGATTAATTAATAAAAAGTCTATTAACAATTCAGTGGAATGGTAAAAAAATGCGAAACGCAAGGAACCTGCTTCGTATTGAATGAATGATATAAATAAACATAAAAATGCATATAAAGCTCTATATCATGCTATTTAACTGATAAACCGTGACCGTGGTGTAAAAAGTGTATTAACAATTCTATCGATTACTGAATATTTAAAGTATTGAATGTATAATGAGTTAAAGACTGAATATACAATAAACAGGAGGGAACATCCTATGAAATTTGAAATGGATAAAATGGTAAAAAAGAGCGAAGAACTAGTGAAAAAAGGGGAAGGAATGGCGAAGGATATGATTCCGAAAGTGAAAGATGCCACTTCGGATCTGAAGGAATCCCTGGCGAACATCATGGACAAAGGAAGCCAGAGTGCGCAGCAGCTCTTTGAGAAGAAAGACAGCGTAAAGGGAGATGCTGTGAGCTTTGCGAAAAACAGCAGCAAAGAAGTGAGTAATACGCTGGACAGCAGAAACGGAAAGAAGAATACCGGCAAGATCGTTGCAGGTGTAGCGGTCGCTGCGGCAGCTGCAGCAGCCTATGCACTGTACAAGAAGAACAAGATCAAAAATGAGAATCTGAAGAAGGAGTATTCCGAAAAGCTGACCAGATGGGCAGAACTTGGTCTGGATGAAATCGAATCTGAAACAGATGGATTCATGGAACCCATGAAAGTGACGCCTAAAAAGGTCTACAAGGCCGGAACCAATGCAGTGATTGATGATATTGTAGTGAATATATCCAATCCATCCAGTGACTTCACCTTTAACCCGGATGAGGATGGTGAGCCTGTAGCAGATCTGGATCTCAAGAAAGCGGTTATGGAGAAGACGGAAGCTGTAAGAGAAAAGCTACGCACCAAAATCGAAGAGGGTAAACTTCAGACAAAACTTGGCAGCATGGAGGCAAAGGATAAATATGTAGAAATCAAGGATCTGGCTGAAGATAAGCTGGAAGCTGCAAAGGCTAAGGTTGACCAGGAAATCGCACCCAATGTGAAGCGAAAAGCGGCTGATCTGAAGAGCGAAGCGGAAGAAAAACTCGAAGGGTTCAAAAAGCAGAATGATGTGGATGAAGTGGTGGAAGAGGTCCAGGAGGAAATCAGAGACAAATCCGATGAAGCCAAGAAAAAATTCGAAGACCTCAAGAGCAAGGTTGCATCCGCTGCAGATGAAATGGAAGAAAAAACCGATGGATTCATGAAGAATGACATGGCCTTCGATGATGAAGATGCATTTGAGCCGGAGAATGATAACTTTGTGGATGAGCCATTTGGCGCACAGGAGCTCATTGATGATGTGGAAGAAAATGCGGAAGGACTTAAAGGTAAAGTGAAACATCTGGCTGAAAATGCCAAGGCGAAAATCATGCCGGAAAAATCGGATGCGGATGAGAATCAGGAACTGGTTGAGTACAAGGTCACCCTTCATAACAGAGGCAGTGAGGATTATTCCTTTAATCCGATGCAGCTTCAGTCATATGACTTAGCAAAACGTTCTGTACACATCATGGCAAAACATGAAGATGGAACCACACTTGGAAGAGTAACGGTAAAACCTGGTGAAACCTATACGGGTAAACTGTTTGTGAAGATCACCAAGGAGAAGAAACACGGTATCCTGTTCTTCAAGGATTTAAGCCTGGATTATTCCGTCCTGTTCCTGACAGAGGATGAGCGTCCGGTGGAAAAAGATCCGAGCCTGGTGCTGGATGAAGATTATCTATACAGCGACAAGGAAGTTCTTGAGGAGCATGTGGACTATAAGAGACTGTAGTGGGCTACTGAAATAACATATAAAACAAAGGAGATGGGCAACCATCTCCTTTCAATATGACTATTTTTTCATTTTTCTGTAGGCGGCTATTACCGGCACTGTGATGAGCGCAGATATAATCGCCTCCGGCACGCCATTGGTACCCACAATGGATAGAATAAAAGTGGTTGCTGCGGCTTCCGAGATGCCTAATCCTGCTGCATATCTGGAAAGATAGAACACGAAGGCAAGACCAAGAACACCAATGGTGTTGGTCAGCGATCCCGCAACAGCGGATACGGCAACCCCGTAGTTTCTGTTTTTCAGTGCCCTGTACACATACCCTGCAACCACACCAATGAGAATGCGCACACCAATGGAGATGATGGGATTCCAGAAGATGAAGTTGGTCGGGGTTGGTGTCATGAACGCACGGACCATGCTGGACAGTCCGAAGATTCCACCGATGAATGCACCGATCATGGGACCTTCAATGATGGCGCCGATGATGACGGGCACATGCATGATGGTCGGATTGATGGGCAGTATGGGAATGAATCCCAGTGGGGTCAGTGACAGAAAGATCGAGATACCGGACAGTAGACCGACAACAGTGAGCTGTCTGGCTTTGAAAGTGGTCCTTCTTTTTTGTTTTTGCATAAGTTTTCCTCCGTTCTTATTCCTTTTTGGGATATAATTCGGAACCTTGTAAGGGTTTGAATTAAGTTCAGTTTCCGTGGGAATACTGACTAAGCCTATTTTAGCACTATTCCATTAAAAGTAAATAGAAAATCAGTGAATAGTATGAACGGAGAAAAATGAAGGTTGTTTGAACAATCTGAAATTGCAGATATTCTACGACCTGCTATGTTAAAATAGATACTAAGAGATATTGAAAAGTTAGCTTATAAATGATAAAGGGGTGACTCTGAAAATGAAAGTGGTAATCATCGGAGCAGTTGCAGCTGGATTGAGCGCTGCATACAGCATAAAGAAAAATGTTTCAGGTGCGGAAATCACCGTACTTGAAAAAGGGGAAGACATCTCCTATGGAGCCTGCGGATTTCCGTATTACATTGAAGGGCTTATAGAGGAAGAGAAGAAGCTTATTGCAAGAGACAAGAAAAGGGTTCTGGCTGATGGAATTGATCTGAGACTGTTCAGTGAAGCCATTGATGTGGATTTTCAGAATAAATCGGTGAAGGTCAGGAATCTTTCCAATAAAAATGAATACGAGCTGAAATATGATAAGCTCGTCATTGCTGTGGGAGCCAGAAGCAATCATCTGGACATCTTCACAGGTATGAAAGGTGTATTCCCTTTAAATACGCTGAAACATGCCAACGCCATAAAAGAATACATGGAGAAAAGGGCACCGGAGAGAGCAATCATTCTAGGTGGAGGGAATAAAGGCCTTGAACTGCTGGAAACCATGACACTAAGAGCTGTGGATACACAGGTCATCGAATACATGCCCGATGTCATGAACATCTACGACCCAGAGCTTTCAGAGCTGCTCCTCAAAGAGCTGCGTGGGGAAGGGCATAAAATCAATACCAGTGAAAAAGCACTGGATGCTGTGGCAGACGAAAAGGGCTTCATCTCAAAAGTGATCACGGACAAAGGAGAGTATTCCACTGATATGGTCATTGAAACCATAGGCCTGAAACCGAATACGGAGTTCCTTGAAGGAAAAGGCCTCAAGATGGAACGAGGAGCGATTCTGACGGACCTCTATGGCAGAACCAATATTGAGGATGTCTATGCCGGAGGTGATTGTGCCATGATCTACAATCACATCGAAGAGAAGCACAATTATCTTCCATTGGGCACCAATGCCAACAAAACAGGGAAACTCATCGGTCTTGCCATGGCAGGGAAAGAACCTCCTTTCAAGGGTGTTCAGGCAAGCTCCATGATGAAGACTTTTGAATTCGAAATGGCCATGACCGGGGTAACAGACCAGAGAGCGAAGTTTTTAGGATTGGACTACGACAGTGTACTGGTCCGCACCCGGAATAAATCGGGCTATTATCCCGGTGGCACTGAACTCTACATTAAGCTCACCTATCTGAAAAAGAATGGAAAAATCATCGGGGCACAGATCTTCGGACGAGAAGGAAGTGCTCTGCGCATACAGGGACTTGTGACAGCCGTTTATGCCGGGCTCGACCTCTATGATCTGGCGTATATGGACTTCGGATATATACCTCCTCTGAACAGCGTATGGGACTCCATCAACGTGGCCGCAAGAAAAGCCCTATCCAAGTACGAACGAGAGAAGGAATGAATCTATGACTGAGAATAAAAACGGCAGAGATCATGAATTGACGAAATATGAGGCGGAAGAACTGCTTTCTGAAATGCAATCGTTCTTTCACACAAGAAAGACCATGAACCTTCATTTCAGAAAGCAGATGCTGAGAAAACTCAAATCCACCATAAAAAAATATGAGGCGGAAGTGCAGGATGCGCTTTACAAAGATCTGAGAAAATCCGATGCGGAGTCCTATATCACAGAAATCGGACTTCTTTATCAGAGCATTGATTACTTCATCAGAAACCTGGAGAGATTTTCAAGAAGGAAAATGGTGAAAAGACATACCGCAAGTATCCTGTCCCAGGGATATCTGTATAAGGAACCCTATGGAACAGTACTGATCATCTCCGCATTCAATTATCCTTTCCAGCTGCTCATGGAGCCGCTCATCGGAGCCATTGCAGCAGGAAATAATGCTGTAATCAAACCTTCGGAGCAGGCTGTCTATACGGAAGCGGTCATCGAGAAAATCATAAAGGAAGCTTTTCCCTCTGCAATGGTCCGGGTTGTCAAAGGGGGAAAGGATACAGTGACGAGTCTGACCACATCCGATTTTGATTATATCTTTTTCACGGGAAGTGTATCCACAGGACGGATCATCATGGGCAACGCTTCCAGAAACCTCACCCCGGTGACGCTGGAGCTGGGCGGGAAAAGTCCGGCCATCGTGATGAAACGGGCGAATATAAAGAACGCCGCAAGAAAGATCGTCTATGGGAAGTTCCTCAATGCAGGCCAGACCTGTATCGCACCGGATTACGTGCTGGCCCATGAAGATGTCATGGAGGAGCTTGTGGTTGAGATGAAGCGCTATCTGCGAAAATTCTATAGAGAGGACCCCAGAACTTCCAAAGATTATTCAAGAATCATAAGCAAGAAAGCACTGAAAAGACTCACAGATATTCTGGAGGAAGACAAGGAGTATGTGATTCACGGCGGTGAAGTGGACCCCATAGAAAATTATATGGCACCAACCTTACTGGTGAAAAGCGATATGAATCTGAGGTCCATGGAAGAGGAGATTTTCGGTCCGATTTTACCCATCATCCGTTATCAGGACATCAACAAGGCGCTGGATGAGATTCAGCCTCTGGGAAAACCGTTGGCTTTCTATGTGTTCACTGAAGATCGGGTGCTTGCGGAGAAAGCCCTTAAGAGAGTCTCCTTTGGAGGAGGATGCATCAATGATGTGCTCTTCCATATCTCCTCACCCTACCTCACTTTCGGAGGAGTAGGGAACTCGGGAATCGGCAGATATCATGGAAGGTATTCCTTTGATACATTCAGTCACGAAAAGGCTGTGCTGAAATCCTCCAGTTACCTGAATATGAGGATCAACGAGCCTCCTATCACAAACCTGAAAGAAACACTTATAAGGAAAATCCTGAAATAGGAAGAAGCTGTGTGGAAACGCACAGCTTTTGCTATAATAAGATGTATGACGGCTGTTAGGATGTGAAGAAATGGAACCTCAAAGAATACTGAAAAAATATTTCGGACTGAATTCCTTCAAGAAGGAACAGATTTCAATCATCAAGGAAATCCTGAGTGGAAGAGATGTCGTAGGAATACTTCCTACGGGCTACGGAAAATCCTTATGCTACCAGGTGCCTTCCATGATGATGAAAGGTCCTACACTGGTCATTTCACCATTGATCTCACTGATGAAAGATCAGGTTGATGCACTGAAAGACAGAGGAATTCCCGCGACCTACATCAACTCCTCTCTTTCTCTTGAAGAATCCAATCAGCGGAAGAGGAATATCCGAAAGGGGAAGTACAAACTGATTTATGTGTCTCCAGAGTCTCTTAGACTGAAGAGGTTCACCGATCTTCTGAGAGACATCGGGCTGGTCCAGATTGCTGTGGATGAGGCCCATTGCATCAGTATCTGGGGACATGATTTCAGACCTTCCTATCTGACCATATATGATTTCATTCAGACTCTTGAGAAGAGACCTGTGATTACAGCATTTACGGCTACTGCAACAGAAGCCGTGAGAAAGGATATTGTGGATCTGCTCCATCTTGAAGAGGCTTTCAGCATCACCGGGAATCTTAATCGCGAGAACATCTATTTCGGTGTGAAACGACCTGAAAATGAACAACAAGAACTTTTGAGTCAGGTCAATAAAAGAAAGGGTCAGCAGGGCATCATCTACTGCCAGAGAAAGAAAGAAGCGGAATATGTGCGCGATCTTCTCGGACGGGAAGGATATAAGGCAGGACTTTATCATGGTGGCATGGAAGATGCGGAAAGAAGAAAGGTGCAGGAGGATTTCTCCTTTGATCGCATTCATATCGTTGTAGCCACCAGCGCCTTCGGTATGGGAATCGACAAGTCCAACGTACGCTATGTGATTCATCTTGGCATCCCTAAAAACATCGAATCTTTCTATCAGGAAGCCGGCAGGGCGGGTAGAGATCAGAGCTACAGTGAAAGCATACTGATCTACAGATATGGTGACATGGCAAAGCAGAAGAGGCTCCTTCAGATATCAGACCTGACAAAGGAGAGATATGAGATCGAAAGGGAAAAGCTTGCTGTCATGGACCAGTACGGTACCACAAAACACTGCCTGCGCTCTTTTGTCCTCAATTACTTCAAGGGAGCGCCTCCGGAAACAGCGGAAGAAAACTGCGGTAACTGCAGCAACTGCATTGAAGAGGGGCACATCAACCTGTCCCTTCTCGGCAGAAAGGTTGTCGCCGCCATAAAGATTCTGGGAGAAGCGTCGGACAAATATGTTGTCTATGATTTTCTTCTTGGCAGAAGATCAAGAGAGCTGGAAAAGCGGGGTTATTGTAATCATCGGCTGTTCGGCAGTCTGAAAAATCATAAGAAGTACTATATGGATAAACTATTTTCCCTTCTTATTAGGGAACTGCACCTTCTGGCAGACGGAGAAAAGCTGAGCATCACCGAAAAGGGGAGTAAGCTTCTTCATGGCCAGGTAGAGTTCATTGTCCTTCGGGAAGAGGGGGAAGAGAAGCAGGATTACCATGAAGAACTCCTTCTCAGGCTCAAAAGCGTCCGCCGTGAAATGTCCAGAATGGAGGGAATCGCACCCTATATCATTTTCCATGATGAGACACTCCGGGATATCGCCAGAAGAATTCCCTTGACAAAGAAAGAATTCATGGAAGTAAGAGGTGTGGGAAAGACAAAGGCTATGAAGTACGGAGAAGCTTTCCTGGAAGAAATCAGAAAATACGGAGACAGTCAGGGAAAACTGGATGAAATCAGGAAAGAGATCCAGAAAGATCCGGAACACACCACAGACCAGTGGGATACCTATGGGCTCCATAAAGAAGGGAAATCTGTGGAAGAGATGGCAGCCATACTTGGCATTGTCCCGGGCACAGTGGTTGACCGACTCATAAGAGAACATGAAAAAGGAAGAGACGTGAATCTTGATGCACTCTACAGAAGTCATCTGGAAAATCAGATTCTGCATTCCATCCAGAAACTGGGCACGGATAAGCTGAGACCTGTCAAAGAGGATCTGAAAAAGGACGGGATAGATGTGGACTATATTGACATCAAAATGATCTTCTATAAGCACTATGGGATCAGAAAAAAATAAAAGATGCGAATGAGGTATGCCTGAGATGTCAGACATACCTCTTAATCAAGGTTATTAGGAAGAACAGATTCAGCATTCCTGGAACTTATAGCCTTTACCCCAGACGGTTTTCACAAGACACCGGTAAGGTCCTAGCTTTCGCCTCAAGGACTTGATATGTGTGTCAATGGTTCTGGAGTCACCTAAAAAAGAGTATCCCCAAACAGCGCGTATCAGCTCATTTCTTGAGAGCGTCATACACGAGTGCAGTTTAAGATACACCAGTAGATCATACTCCATGGGCGTAAGTGTAAGGACTTCATTTCTCATCAGTACCTGTTTGTTTCTGTAATCAATGGTGATCTCTTTATACTGATAGGCATCATCGAGATCCATGGAGAACAGAGCTAGACTCTCTAAAAATTCGTTGGTGATCTCATGGGATTTCATGGTGAATCCCGTGTAGTTCACGTTCTCCAGTCTGCTGAGATGTCTGTCATTGATATGGTCACTGAAGAGATAGACTTTGGTATGGTTGTTTCTATTTAAACTTTCATCTAATTCATTTTTATGGTTCTTATAATAGTCATCATGGATGATCAAGGTATGGATAGTTTCCTCTATGAGATCAAGGGTCTGCATTAGGGAGTCGGAAATCAATAATTCCAGATCGTTTTCCGATGATGCAACCTCAGCCATGATGCTTTCTTTCTCAAATCCTGCTAGGAGTATCTTATGCATCTCTTTCACCTCACATCCAATAGTACCACTTACTTTTAAAGTAGATTTAAAGAAATCGTTGAAAAAACTTGAATTAAGGAAATCTTAATAACCTGAGACGGATGCATAAATAGTGACTATTCACTTCAAGTTAAATCATAGCTGTGATATAATAGAGTGGAATAAGAAGAGAAAAACAGAGGAGGTAAGCAGATGAAAGTTTGTAAGATACTCGCCGTTTCCGCGGTATCCATGGCAGTAGGGGCATTGATTTATAAGGTGGTTTCCGATCATAAAGATGAAATTGATTCGTTTGTGAATGAATACGGTGAATTTATCGAAGATGATCTTCTGGAAGAAGACCTGGTTGAACCGGAACTGTTGATCGAAGAATAAACACCAAAAACGACGGTAAGCATACCGTCGTTTTATCTTGGAACCATTTATTTTTTTCTTCTGAATTATTAAGCTATACTTTAATACTTGTCGAAGCATATAGGGTTTCTTTAAAAATAATAAATGGACTTTTGATTAAGCTTCTGTATAGGAACTGTTCTTCTGAAGGTATTCCTCGATTTTCTGATCATAGGCTGATATCAGATTCATCACTATGTCATGCTCTGGAGAGTTCAGTTGAACATCATCAATGAATGAAATAGGCAGAATCTTTGGCGATGTGCCGCTGATAAAGGCTGCCTCCACTTCCGACAGATCCGTGACCTGGACGGACTCTTCAGCCATGCTGATCTTCAGCTCCCTGGCGATATCAAGAATTCTTTTTCTTGTTACGCCGCCGAGTACATCTTTCAGCGGTGGTGTCACAAGGGTCTCATTCAGCACAAAAAATACATTCGATTTTGATCCTTCCGTGATTTCATGATCTGTATTCACCAGCAGTGCTTCGTATAGGCCGCTTTCTTCTATGAATGCCGTCACTTTTGCCTTATAATTCGGATCGATGACCTTCGCATTGGGGTTCTTCCGTTCCATTTCTATGGTACCTGTTCTGATTCCATTGAGATAACTTGCTTTTTCAGGGTAGAAGTGGGGGATGAAGTACATATAGGAATGGATGGCAGGGCCATCATTGACGAGAATCTTCACGTTCCCGTCTTTTATCCTGTTTTTTCTGGCAAGAAGGTGGATCAGATTTCTGATTTCTTCCTTTGATTTTCTGAAATCAAGCTTCAGAATCTCCAGGGACTGCGTCATTCTTTCCAGGTGATCCTCCAGAAACAAAGGTGTACCGTTTATGATTCGGATTACTTCATAGACATTCCTATCACTGAGCGTGTAGCTTAAATCTCCGGCGTTCACCAGTCTGTTATCCATTGTCACATAGTTTCCACGTATTTTATCCACATTTACCTCCAATAAAGAACCGGATATTTCGGGTTTTTCTTTTTATAGTTGATCAGGTACGGTTTTCCCACTAAAGCAAGAAGAGGCTCATCACTCATGGAGTCTGAAAACATGTAGGAATCTTTGAAATCAATTTTTTCCTTATCGAATATTTCAAAAAGTCTTCTGACTTTTTCCTCTCCCTTGTTGTTCTCTCCATCCATGATGGAGGCAAAGGCACCATTCTTCACGAGAAATCTCGTTCCCATGACATAATCCGCATCGAAAATCTCTTTCAGTTTGAGAATATAGAATTCAGGGGAAGCAGAGGTCAGGACAATGGTATATCCTTTGTCCTTCAGCTCTTTCACTTTACGGATTCCATCCTCATAGAGAAAGTGTTTCAGTTCATCTTCGATGAAATCATCCGTGAGCTTGTCCACAGTCTCCATGGGCAGATCCTTCAGAAAAGCCAGAAAAAGTTCTTTGGTCCGTTTCTCCTTGTTGATGCCCAGCTGATAGAGCAGACCGCTGCCGATGGCTCTAGGCAGATGGCGCAGAAGGGAAGGTTTCTTCTTGACAAGATATGCGTAAAAAGCAATCAGGGTTTCTTTTTTCGTCAGGGTAAAATCCACATCGAAAAGTGCTAATTTTTCCATATTCCTCCTATAAAAAAACCTTGAGAAAAATCCCAAGGTTTTCGTCGCTTCGTATTAATACTCTTACTGCAGCTCGTCCGCTTCTGAAAGAGCTTCGTATGCCTCGGATACAGTGTTGAATTCTTCTTCTGAAAGGAAGACCAGTTCTCCGTCTTCACCGGCAACTCTTAAAGGAGTCACGGTTTCATCCCCATTCATTACAAGAACATAAACCTCACCATCAAGTTCGAATTCGTCTACGATAGGATATTCCTCTGTTGTTCCGTCTTCGTTTTCGAACGTCACCATATGTGCATGATCATGGTCATGATGGTGATGATCGTGATCGTCGTGGTCATGTCCGCAGTTGCAGCTGTTCTCCTCGCCGGAGCAGCAGGACTCTTCCTTTTCGTGATGTCCGCCACCGCAGCAGCCTTCATTGTCGTGTCCGCCGCAGCAGCCCTTTACTTCTTCTGTATTATCATTTATTGTATTTGTCATTGTATTCCTCCATTTATGTTAATCAACTTATTCTATCACAAATAACTAAGCAGATAAATCAAATTTGCAATAAGTTTCCTTTAGCGATTGATGACGCTGGAAATCGGTGGGATGACCTGCTTCTTTCTGGAAAGAATGCCGGGGATATAAACCGAATTATCCTTCATCTGCACATCAAAGGCTTTATTGATGACGTCCTTCTGTTTTCCGACAGCAATGAGCTCCGATCCTTCTTTGTAGATGTCGGTGACGATCAGAAGCTGAAGGTCGAATCCTTCATGTTCTGTCATCTCTTCCATGGTTTCAATGATGGTGCCTTTCAGTTCGTCAATGGTGTCAGAGTCCATGGTGTATACCTGAGATACTCCGATTTTGCTGCTGTCGTAGGTGAAGACCTTGAAATCCTGCTTGAGAATTTCCTGAGGACTCTTTCCTGCGAGAGACGTGCCATATTTGAACATCTCCAGCGCAAATTCCTCCACATCGATATCGGCAATCTGTGCAAGTCTCTGCAGAACGAGTCTGTCCACGTTCGTGGAAGTAGGGGACTTGAAAAGCAGCGTATCGGATATGATTGCAGCAGCAAGAAGACCTGCGGTTTTCTTGGAAGGGCGGATACCATTTTCAAAGAAAATATTGGCCACGATGGTGGACGTGCTGCCCACCGGTTCGTTTCGGAAAAAGATCGGCGTGGATGTGGCTACATCGGCTACTCTATGGTGATCAATGATTTCGAGAATTTCGGCTTCATTGAGCCCTTTGACAGACTGACCTTTCTCATTATGATCCACAAGAATTACTTTTTTCTTCTTGCCTGAAATAAGGTGGAATCTTGAGATGGTGCCCACAACCTTGTTTTCCTCACTGACCACGGGATAGCTTCTGAACCTTGTCTCCGCCATGGTGTTTCTGATGTCTCCGATATAGTCATCAGAGGAGAAGTACATGATGTTTTCCTTGGTCATGACATAGTTCACCGGCACGGACTGTGAAATCAGTCTGGAGGTGGTATAGGTGTCATAGGGCGTATTGATGACGGTTATCCGGTTTTCCTTTGCTCTTTCAAGAAGATCCTCATCCATATCACCAGAACCGGTGATGATGATCAGAGATACTTTTCTTTCCACAGCACCTTCCATAGAATCTCTTCGATTGCCGGTGATGACGATATCACCTTCTTCTATGGTCTTGTTCACTTCATCTGGTGAAGCGGACAGGGCATAGATCTTCCCATAGAAATGCTTCCGGTCTTTATCCAGATGAAGCAGCTGACCGGTCAAGGTATCCAGCAGATTGTTCACGGTGACTTTGGATTTTCCGAGAATCATATTGTCCCAGACATCCATATAACTTTCCGTTACATTGGAAACCGATACGATACCGTTCAGTGTTTCATTTTCATCCACCACCGGGATGCTCTTGACATTGTTCATGCGCATGATGTTCCAGGCCATCTTCAACGTGATCTCCGATGAGATCGGAGCGATTTTATCGATATTCAGATCGCTGATCTGCAGTCTCACATCTTCGATATACTCCGGTGGTTCCACACCGAAATAGGCGAGAATGAAATAGGTTTCCCGATTGATTTCTCCCAATCTGACCGGTACATAGTGGTCCGAACCTGTTTTGTTCTTGTACTCCGCATAGGCCAGAGCAGCGCAGATGGAATCTGAATCAGGATTTTTATGACCAGTGATATAGACGGTGTCCTTCATGTTTACCTCCACTTATCCATAGGACATCTCACATATCCATGGATGATCGTTTATAATCATAATAATACTTGATATGAAAGAAGCCTGCAACCGCTGTGCAGACTTCCGCGATCTTATTTTCTTTTGTACTGAACCTGTCTTTTTGGCATTGGCGCATCAATCTTGAACAGATCTCTTCTTGTGGTGACATTTCTGATGTTTTTGATTTCCAGAACATCACTGTTGTCTGAGCCTTTCTTGCCCTTCAGCGCCTGAAGAAGAATCACGTTACCCTGATTCACTGCAATGAAATCCGGTTTCTTGAACCATCTTTTAGCCTTATATACGCTTCTGACCACATTTTTGGACCCATCCGGCTTGAGTATGATGGTCGCCTTCAATACGTTGAAAATCCACAGGTATTTTTTCTCTTCCACTTTTACTGAAAGAACCGTTCCATACGCCTGGGTGATTCGGTCTCCATATTTCTTCATATAATTATCTGCATAGTACTTCTGTAATTTATCCTTAAACCCCATTATTGAAAACTCCTTTATCCTATGATTGCTACAGTATATTATAACATAAACCCGGAAAAAGTATATTAGAAAATCCTTGCGTTTTCAAGGATTTATTGAAAATTTAATATAAGGAAGCTCTTTCTTACCGATGAAAAGGATGTATTGTTTCTATGAATTTGAGGCGTGTCTATTTAACCTAAATTCGCGGGAATTCCCCCATCCTCTTTAGGTGGGGGATGAATCGCTTATTATTTTGTCTGAGAATGAATATTCTTGTCTTTATTGGAGTATATTATAACATATAGAAATGAGATTTAAGTATGATTGCAAATAAAGTGTATCGATATCGTATTTATCCAACTGATGCACAGAAAGTGTTTTATGCAAAAACCTTTGGTTGTGTACGTTTCATTTACAATGTGATGCTACATGATAAGATTATGCATTATGAGGAATCAGGTCAAATGCTTAAAAATACACCTGCTCAATACAAGAAAGAGCATGACTTTCTCAAGGAAGTAGATTCATTGGCGTTGGCCAATGCTCAACTAAACATTGACCAAGAAGCTCTCACTTCAAAATGATGTCAATCATTTAAGTGGTGAGTAGTTCACACAAAGGCAAACTATGGTAAAATATAATGGAAATAGACCTAGGAGGTACTTTAAATGGATAAAATAACATTGGCAAGACATATCGATCATACACTACTGAAACCGGATGCAGTAGAAGCGGAACTGGTAAAGCTTTGTGAAGAAGCGAGAGAGCATAAGTTTTTCAGCGTGTGCATCAATCCATGCAACATCGAAAAGGCGAAAGCGCTGCTTGAAGGCACAGATACAAAAATCTGTACCGTCGTCGGGTTTCCTTTAGGACAGATGACCACAGAAGCCAAAAGCTTTGAAACCAATGAAGCGGTCCTGCTCGGAGCGGAGGAAGTGGATATGGTCATCAATGTGGGTAAGCTGAAGGACAAGGACTATGAGTATGTGCTGGAAGACATCCGTGCGGTGGTTCTGGCTGCAAAGGGCGTGCTTACAAAGGTCATCATCGAAACATGTCTTCTTACAGATGAAGAGAAGGTGAAAGCCTGCGAACTGGCTAAAGATGCAGGGGCTGATTATGTGAAGACATCCACCGGTTTTTCAAAGGGCGGTGCAACAAAAGAAGACATCGCGCTGATGAGAAAAACCGTGGGACCGGAAATGGGCGTGAAAGCATCAGGCGGAATCCGCACACTGGAAGATGCCATGGGCATGATTGAAAACGGTGCTACGAGACTTGGACTGTCAGCAAGCGTTTCCATCGTGAATGAGCTTGAGCAATAAGCGATAGAACTGGACACTGCCGATATAGGAAGAAGGGTGATTACATGTATAGAGACGTCATCGATGGAGAAAAGCTGAAACAGCTCCTTCCGGATCTTCCTGATGACTTGTCGGATATCAGGCTGGAAATTTTTGTGAGAGCGTTATCTGATGAAACTGCTAAAATTGAAGATTTACTGCAGAAAATAAAGAAAAGAATTGGACGATCCTCCTATCTGGGCAAGGAGAAGGAAGTATTCTTCTTCGAGGAAGATGAAATTGAAGAGGATCTGCGCAAACCGCTTTTAGCGAAGCTGAAAGAGCTGGGATACACAGCGAACCTGAAAGAAGGAGCCAGAGGAACTGTGGTGATCACTGTGAACTGGAAAAACGCATAGTAAATGAGGCTGAATGAAAAGTGTTCTTCACTTCTCATTCAGCCTCTGTGCATTGCGGATCACTTTCTTTTCTGCAGAATGTTCACTATGATATTGGCCAGTACGTTTCCTATGATGATGGATAGAATCATGAATATGAATAACAGGTATGCCAGAGGCATGAATCCTTCCAGGTTCCCATAGTACATCTGGTAGATGAGATAAGGAATCAGGATGATTCCTGCAAGGGAAGGGAGAAATCTGAGCAGGTTGTTCTTTGTGAAATAAGACATGACCAGACTGTAAAGCCCACCGCCTAACATAAAGAGCAGCATCAGTCCGATGAGTCTTAAGGTACCATTGTCCATAATAATCAACTCCTAACAATTTGTCCGGATGAAACTAGTACAATTATACCAAAATATAGTTTGATTTCAAAAATACTTCATAGTATTAATATAAACTTCATCAAATGGATAAACCAATTTTGAGATTCTAGGGTACAATAGGAAAAAGGGAAACAAGGAGGTGCTGCTTATGAATGACCGGGAACTGAAAAAACTCGAAGGCAGATGGTTTTTACAGTACTCTGGATGTCCACTATGGCAGAAAGGAAGTATTGATACGATTTCCTTTAACTACGAACTCATGCACAAGGGAGAAAATCTGGTGCTTAAGGAAAAGGTGGAGTTTAGAAAAAACGGGAAGATGAAAATAAAAAGGGGATTTGAAATCCCCATGGAAGGATCGAATGTTCTGAACTGGAAAGGGATCGGAATGAACAAGTTCTTCCGCAACCAGTCCAAAGTGCTTTACAACAAGGAGGGTATTCTTATCATGTGGTTCGAAAAAACCATATCGACACCGGAGTCCATAGACGTGCTGACACGAAAGAAACACCTGAGTGCAGAAGAAAGTGTCTATATCTTCAGTATTCTGGAAAATCTCAAGGAAACCTCCGGTTATGTGGGCGAACTGGAATCCGTAAATATCCTGTAAAGTCCAGGAAAAACCAATCTGGAATTGATTGAAAATTTCGTCAAATAGCGAATAAAGCTTGATAAAATGCCGTTTTTCATTTAAAATAGAACTATCATAAATATTAAATCAACAAGGGGGCAAACCATATGAAGACATACATTTATGCAAGAAACATTACACTTACAGACGGTTTAAAGGAGGCGGTTGAGAATAAACTGAGCAGACTGGACAAGTACTTCAATCAGCCGGTGGAAGCTCGAGCCACATTAAGTGTGACAAAAATGGATCAGACCTTTGAAGTAACGATCCCCTTCGGTAATGTTCTCTTAAGAGCAGAAGAATCCAGTGATGACATGTATAAATCCATCGATCTGGTACAGGACAAGCTGGAAAGACAGATCAGAAAATATAAGACAAAGATCGAGAGAAAAGCAGGTAATCCTTCCGTAAGGTTCAACGATACTGCTTTCACACAGATGGAAGAGCTGGAAGGTGATGACGCCCCTAAAATTGTCAGAACCAAAAAAATCTCCATGAAGCCTATGTCAAAGGAAGAAGCCGTACTCCAGATGGAACTCTTGGGACACAACTTCTACGTTTTTGAAGATGAAGAAGGAGAAACAGGCGTAGTCTACAAGAGAAAAGACGGAAATTATGGTCTCCTTGAAAGAGAAGAAGATTAATATAATACAGGTTGGAGCATCGAAAGATGCTCCTTTTACTTTGCTTCATATTTTTATCTAAAACCCGAAAGAATGAGCCGTTAGGCTCCCATACTCAGGAATCTCCCTCTTCAAAAATGATTTGATATCATTTTAAGGGGGAGTAGTTCAAGAGTTAACCTTAAATTAATTTTCATGAGATAAAATTGGAAAGAATCATAGAATAAGCTGTCATAGGAAGCCGAAATATTGATATATATTGTGGATAAGTGCTATAATATTATCTGGGCCATAATGCCTTTCTTCAGGTTGAAAGGAATGAATATGGTGTAACAGGACAATTAGGATTGAAATAAAAATTTGGAGTTGAAAAAATGGGATTATTTGATAAGGTTTTTGGAACCTACAGCGAGAGGGAAGTGAAAAGAATCGAGCCTCTTGCAGACAAGGTGGAAGCACTGGATGCGGAGTTTCAGAAACTGACTGATGAAGAGCTGAAAGCAAAGACAGAGGAGTTTAAGGTAAGACTGGAAAAGGGAGAAGCACTGGATGATCTCCTGCCTGAAGCATTCGCGACAGTAAGAGAAGCTTCTGCCCGAGTGCTGAACATGAAGCACTTCCGCGTACAGATCATCGGCGGTATTATTCTTCACCAGGGTAGAATTGCGGAAATGAAGACCGGTGAAGGTAAGACACTGGTGGCGACACTGCCTTCCTACCTCAATGCACTGACCGGAAACGGCGTTCATGTGGTAACCGTCAATGATTATCTGGCGTCAAGAGACAGAGACTGGATGGGACAGATTTATGAGTTCCTCGGCCTTACCTGCGGGGTCATCGTGCATGGTCTCACTAATGAGCAGAGAAAAGAAGCCTATCAGGCTGATATCACATATGGTACCAACAATGAGTTCGGATTTGACTATTTAAGAGACAATATGGTGGTCTATGCTGAAAGAAGAGTTCAGAGAGAGCTGAATTTCGCCATCGTCGATGAAGTGGATTCCATCCTGATCGATGAGGCCAGAACACCACTGATCATTTCCGGCCAGGGGGATAAATCCACCGAGTTCTATAAAGTAGCAGATTTCTTCGTGAAACAGCTGAAGAAGGACGTCCATTATACGATGGATGAAAAAGCGAAATCAGTGGTCCTTACCGAAGAAGGTGTTGCGGAAGCGGAAAGGACATTCCATCTGGAGAACTATGCAGAGCCGAAGAACATGGAGCTTCAGCATCATGTGACTCAGGCGCTCAAAGCGAACTATCTGTTCAGAGTCGATAAGGATTATATGGTCAAAGATGATGAAGTGGTCATCGTCGATGAATTCACCGGACGTCTCATGGAGGGTAGAAGATACTCGGATGGACTGCATCAGGCCATCGAGGCGAAGGAAGGGGTAAAGGTGGAAAGGGAGTCCAAGACCCTGGCAACCATCACTTACCAGAACTACTTCAGAATGTACAAGAAACTTTCCGGTATGACCGGTACAGCCCTCACTGAAGAAGCTGAATTCAGACACACCTATGGTCTGGATGTTATCGTCATTCCAACCAACAAACCCATCAGAAGACTGGATCAGCCGGATCTCATCTACAGAAATGCACCGGCCAAATACAAGGCAGTGGTAGCGGAGATCAAGGAAGCCTATGCGAAGAAGCAGCCTGTCCTTGTGGGTACCACTTCCATCGAGAAATCTGAATATCTTTCAACCCTGCTGAAGAAGAACGGGGTTCCTCATGAAGTGCTCAATGCCAAGTATCATGAGAAAGAAGCTGAAATCGTATCGCGTGCGGGTGAACCCGGATCCATCACCATAGCAACGAATATGGCTGGTAGAGGTACAGATATCAAACTTGGAGACCATGTCATCGACGTGGGTGGCCTCAAGATCATCGGTACAGAAAGACATGAATCCAGACGTATCGACAATCAGCTCCGAGGACGTTCCGGTCGTCAGGGAGACCCAGGAGAATCCAGGTTCTACCTATCACTGGAAGATGATCTCATGCGAATCTTCGGTTCGGAAAAACTCTTCGGCATGATCGACAACATGGGACTGGGGGATGACGCCATCGAATCCAAGATGGTGACCAAATCCATTGAAAATGCCCAGAAGAAAGTGGAAGGAAACAACTTTGACACCAGAAAAACCCTTCTTGGCTATGACGATGTCATGAACATGCAAAGAGAAGTCATCTATGGTCAGAGACAGATGGTACTGGAAGGGAAAGACCTGAAAGAGAATATCCGTGCCATGCTGCATAATGTGGTTTCCACAGCGGTGAACATCCATCTTTCAAACGGATCGGAAAGAGAAGAAGGCATTGAAAAGCTGATTACCTACATGGAGGATATTTTCGTTCCTCATGATACACTGGAAGCGGATAAACTGATGAAAATGACCAATCAGGACATCGAGGAGATGCTCTATGACATCGGTGTATCCATCCATGAAGAGAAAGAACAGGAAATCGGAGAGCAGATCCGTGAAATCGAACGCGTCATACTGCTGAAGGTTGTCGATACGAAGTGGATGGAACACATCAACAATATGGATCACCTGAAGAGAGGTATCGGTCTGAGAGCCTACAAGCAGCAGGATCCGGTACAGGCGTATCAGTTTGAAGGTTCAGAGATGTTTGATGAGATGATCAATTCCATCAATAATGACACCATCAAGTATATTCTTCATATCGCAGTCCGCAAGGAAGAGAAGATCGAGCGTGAGCAGGTGGCCAAGGAAACGTCCACCAATCAGGACACCACCTTGAAGAGAAAACCTGTGGTGAAGAATACAAGAGTCGGCAGAAACGACCCTTGCCCATGCGGAAGCGGCAAGAAATACAAGAACTGTCACGGCGCAGCAAAATAGAAAAGATAAATAGACTTGGGCAACCAGGTCTATTTTGAAATGAAATGAATGTATAGGAGTGATGAAAATGTTACCGAAGATGGTAGAAGCAGTCAATGAACTGAAAAACTTCAAAGAATCACTGGATGAAATCCGGGTGTCTCTTTGACATCGAAGCGTTATCCAGAAGAAGAGAAGAACTGATTTTCAAGATGCAGGAGCAGAGCTTCTGGGAGGATCTTGAAAATGCGAAGAAAATCACCCAGGAAGAAAAGAATATTGAAAACGTGATAAAGGAATACCAAGACCTTTCAGAACGTGTAGAGGATGCCATGATGATGATCGAGCTGTCTGAAGAGGATGAATCCATGCAGGAAGATCTGCTTCGGGAAGTGAAGGAACTGAAAAAAGGTGTGGAAGCCATGCATCTGCGTGTCCTTCTCTCGGGGAAATATGACCACAATGATGTGATTCTGACCCTGAAGAGCGGAGTAGGAGGAACGGATGCTCAGGACTGGACTGCCATGCTGCTCAGGATGTATACCCGATGGGCGGAGAAGAAAGGCTATAAAGTGGAACTCGTGAACCTCATCGAGGGAGATGAAGCGGGCATCCGGGATGCTTCCCTGAAAATTGAAGGACCCTATGCCTATGGATATCTCAAGGCAGAGAAAGGTATCCACAGACTGGTAAGAATTTCTCCCTTTAATTCCAGCGGGAAACGCCAGACGAGTTTCGCTTCTGTCGAAGCTGTTCCCATGCTCGAGGATGACAGCGAAGTGGTGATCAAGGACGATGAGCTGAGAATCGATACCTACAGAAGTACCGGTGCAGGTGGCCAGCATGTCAATACGACGGACTCGGCGGTCCGTATCACCCATCTTCCCACAGGCATTGTTGTCACCTGCCAGAATGAGAGAAGTCAGGTGCAGAACAAAGAAACAGCCATGAAGATGCTGAAAGCGAAACTTGTGGAAATCAAGGAAAGACTGAATAAGGAGAAAATTGAAGACATCACAGGAGAGATGAAGGATGTGGGCTGGGGCAGTCAGATCAGAAGCTACGTGTTCAATCCCTATAACCTTGTGAAAGACCATCGAACCCTGGCGGAAGACGCGAACGTGGACAGCGTCATGGATGGAGACCTCGATCTTTTCATCAGTGCGTATTTGAAACAGAACAGCAGTGGAAGCCTGAAAGCGGAGTAGGAGAAATACTTATATGAATATAATTGATAGAATCGCAAAAGAACTCAATGTCAGAAGAGACCAGGTGGAAGGGACAGTGAAACTTCTGGATGAAGGAGCCACGGTTCCTTTCATCGCAAGATATCGAAAAGAAGCCACAGGTTCCCTGGAAGACCATGTGATCCGAGATCTTCATGAAAGACTGGAGTACCTGAGAGGCCTTCAGCAGAAAAAGGAAGACATCCTGAGACTCCTCACAGAGCAGGATAACCTTACGGAAGACCTGAAAAAAGATATTGAAAAGGCAGAGACCATCACAAGGCTTGACGACATCTATCTTCCTTTCAGACCGAAGAAGAGAACCCGAGGGACCATAGCCAGAGAAAAAGGACTGGAGCCTTTAGCCGACTATATCCTTAGTGGAGGAAATAATCCCCTGGAAAAGGCAAAGGAATTCATCACAGAGGACGTGGAAACTGTTGAGGATGCTATGAAACTGGCTGGTGATATCATTGCCGAAATCATGTCGGAGGATGCGGATCTGAAGGGGATGCTGAGAAATGTGTATGTGAAGACTGCAGAACTGAAAACTTCAGGGGATAAGGAAAACACCGCCTATGAAATGTATTACGACAGAAGCGAATTTGCTCTGAGAATGCCCAGTCACAGAATTCTGGCCATCAACAGAGGGGAAAAGGAAGGCATACTTAAAGTCACCGTGGCGGTGGACGAGACAAGGGCCCACAGAGCCATCATGGGCAGATATGTCACAAAGAATGAAGCCTGCAATGAAGTGATTCACGCAACAGCCTCTGATGCCTTGAAACGTCTGATTCTTCCTTCTCTTGAAAGAGAACTTCGAAACACCCTGACCGAACGTGCCGAGAACTCTTCCATTGATGTATTCAAGGAGAATCTGAAATCGCTTCTTCTTCAGCCGCCCATACGAGGCTACAGTGTCATGGGCTATGACCCGGGATTCAGAACAGGATGCAAGGTTGCTGTTCTCGATGAAACGGGGAAATATCTGGACACCGCAACGGTTTATCCCACCATGCCCAGACAGGACATAAAAGGTACCAAAAGAATCCTGAAGGATCTCATCCGGAAGTACAATGTGAAAGTCATTTCTCTGGGCAACGGGACTGCATCCAGAGAATCGGAGCTGGTACTCATGGAACTCATTGAAGAACTCAAAGAGGAGAACATCGATCTTTCCTATGTGATCACCAACGAAGCCGGCGCTTCCGTGTACAGCGCTTCTAAAATCGCCAATGAAGAGTATCCTGATCTGGACGTCACGGTGCGTGGCGCTATTTCCATCGCCAGAAGACTCCAGGACCCGCTGGCGGAACTGGTCAAAATCGATCCGAAGTCCATCGGTGTGGGGCAATACCAGCATGACATGAACAAGAAGAAGCTGGATGCTTCCTTGTCCGGTGTAGTGGAAGATACGGTCAATAAAGTAGGAGTGGATCTCAATGTGGCTACACCTGCACTATTGTCCTATGTGTCAGGGATCAATAAGACCATAGCGGAAAACATTGTGGCCTACAGAGACGAAACCGGGAAGTTCACATCAAGAAAAGAGCTCAAGAAAGTGAAGAGACTTGGAGACAAAGCCTTCGAGCAATGTGCAGGATTTCTTAGAATCAGAGAAGGGAAAGATTTTCTTGATACTACAGGCGTGCACCCTGAATCCTATCAGGCTGCCTATCTGATTCTGAAAGAGCTTGGATATGACAAGAAGAAGCTGTCCTCACAGGGATTAATCGACATCGAAGAGAAAGCGAAAGCCTTTGGACTGAAAGCGCTCTGTGAACTTACAGGTCTTGGAGAACCCACAGTTAAGGACATCATTAAAGAGCTCCAGAAGCCTGGCAGAGACCCTAGAGAAGATCTCCCCAAACCTGTTTTCAGAAAAGGGGTCATTGAACTGAAGGATCTCACCGAAGGTATGGTGCTTTCGGGCGTTGTGAGAAATGTGGCTGATTTTGGCGCATTCATCGATATCGGTGTCCATCAGGATGGTCTGGTTCATAAGAGCGAGCTTTCCACAAGCTATGTCACCAATCCGCTCACCTTCATCCGATCCGGAGATGTGGTGGATGTGAGAGTGCTTTCTGTGGATCTGAAGAGAAAGAGAATCAGCCTAAGCATGAAGGGACTCAATAAGGATCAGAAAACAGCAAAAGAGAATTCCTGAACTGAATCTGAAGGAATATAATAGACAGGAGCATGAAGATGCTCCTGTCTATTTTTCAAGGCTTATTCACTTTCACTCAACTGTGTCAGGATGTGCTGGAATTCTCTACGGTCAATATTGCCCAGCTTCCCTCTGAAGGAATTGAGATATACCACCAGGGGATCCTCCTTTTTCAGTGGAGAGGATTCTTTGTAATAGGAGATGGTCTGCCTCAGCCATCTGGACAGCTCATCATAGGTCGTTGAGTAATAAGAATCTTTGTACAATCCGTAAGGGTAAGAGAGTGTAAAAGTATCCAGAAGCTTCCTTCCTTCTTCCAGAATCTGTGTCTTCATTGCTGATTTCATAGTGGAATCCTCCCGATGCGAAATGACTGGCAAAAAACCATGGATTCAAATATCCATTTTCATAATTATTGTACCATAACCCGAGTCCTATTGACATAATAATAACAACGTGGTACTATCTAATTGTAAATTAAATAGCGTCTTCAGGGCGGGGTGTAATTCCCCACCGGTGGTATAGCCCACGAACCGCAAGGTTGATTCGGTGTAACTCCGAAGCCGACAGTTAAAGTCTGGATGGAAGAAGAATGATTGTTTTAGCTTTCGCGCCCTGATTTCTTTGAAATCAGGGCTTTTTTCTAAGCAATCTTCTGGAGATAGCAATCTTTAGGAGGGGTTTACTCATGGTAAACATATCAAAAAAAACCAACATCATCGTCAAGGCTGCACTGCTGCTGACACTGGGATTCATTCTGACCTATTTTGAATTCCCGATCCTGCCTGCCTTCCCATGGCTGAAAGTCGATCTTTCGGCAGTACCCGTACTACTCAGCGGATTCGCTTTCGGACCACTGGTCGGTGTCGGTGTGGAAATACTGAAAAACCTTCTGGTTTTCACAATTAAAGGAAGTGCTTCAGGTGGAGTAGGTAAAATCGCAAACATCATCGTTGTAGGATCCTATGTATTTGCCGCATCCATGGTATTCAAGAAGTTCAAAACCAGAAAAGGTGCCATCTTAGGCGCACTGCTTGGATCCGTTGTGATGATTCCGCTGGCTATGCTTGCAAATTACTACATCCTGATTCCGCTCTATTTCCCAGGAGGAATGGAAGCCGAAATGCTCAGATCCTATCTGTTCTATGGTATTCCTGTCTTCAACTTCATCAAGGGTATGATCATCTCAGGTGTAGGGATTCTCTTCTATGATCGTGTAGCTTCCCTGATCAATAAGGAAGCCCGATTTCAGAAAAGCTACCCAAAGCTTCATAAAGCAGTCTGAAAGAAAAATGAATAAATAGAAAACAGCCTCTTCAGAAAACTCGGATTCTGAAGAGGCTGTTTATATTTACTGAAAGATCCATCAGATCTGCAGATTCATCACCAGTGCATCCTCACCATTGACATAATAGCGTTCTCTTTTACTGAGGGTGATGAAGCCCATGGACTTGTAGAGCCTCTGGGCCGGCAGATTACTGACCCGGACCTCAAGAAATACATTTTCCACATTTCTCTCCTTGAGATGGAGAATAAGGTCTCTGACCAGTCTGTGTCCGACGCCCTGCCTTTTGTATGCACTGGCAACCGCCACATTGATGATATCAGCGCTATCTAAGGTATACCAGCATTGAACATACCCGACAACCTTTCCTTCATGCAGAGCAACCAGGTTCAGTGCGTTGGGATTGACGGTTTCCCTTACAAGTTCATCCTTGGCCCAGGGAAGAGGAAACGCTTCTTCAGATATGCTGTAGACTTCATTCACATGCTGAGGTTTCATTTCGGTGATATCGATCATCAGATTCATTTAAGCATACCGATCTTTTTCTCATATTCATATTCAGCCTGACTTTTTCGCATATAGACTGGAACCAGACTATGTATGTCGTCAGAATCACCAGACTGGATTCGATCCCATAGAAGGTAGGGGATATTGCTGGCCTTCGGAATGTTTAGTGAAGCATGGGCAATGGATACATTCTCCTTGAATTTCAGCTCTTCTTCACCGATTTTGTCTACGATGTCACCTAGAATCAGAATGTCTCTTTCTTCGTTCTCCAGTTTCTTCTTCACTTCTTCCAGAGAAAGAATGGACGGTTCCATGATCGCTGTCAGCTTTCCGTTCTGGAAGGTGTATAGTCCGGTATAGAAACCGCCCCTCAGCGCATCCACCATAGGTACAAGGATTCCGCTGAATCCATATACGCCGTAGGCGAGTATGGAGAGGGCATCAGAGGCGTAAATAGGAAGGTCTGCGCCCAGTGCCAGCCCTTTCGCTGCAGACAGGCCGATTCTAAGGCCTGTGAAGGACCCGGGGCCTGTTGAAAGGGTCAGTGCATCCAAGTCCTTCACCTTCAGGTCAAGCCGCATCAGAAGCTCTTCTATGAGCGGCATCAGAAGCACAGAGTGCTGCAGGTTGTAATTGATGTTGATTTCTCCCAGCATGGATTTCTCATCCACCACAGCCACAGAGCAATTGTTGGATGAAGTATCGATACTTAATATTTTCATTCCATTTCCTCCAGAAAGTCATAATCTCTACCGAAAGACTTCAGCGTGATTTTTCTTTCGTTTTCGTTATCCGTCTTTTCGATTTTCACATGGATGAATTCATCCGGCAGAATCGGTTCAATCATATCAGCCCATTCAATGAGTGTAACACCATTTCCGTATACATATTCCTCGAAACCCACCTGTAGGATTTCGTCAATGTCATTCACTCTGTATACATCAAAATGGTAGAAAGGAATTCTTCCTTCATGATACTCGTTGACGATGGTAAAAGTAGGGGAGGTGATGGTGTCTGTGATGCCTAACCCTTCCGCAAACCCTTTCGCGAAATGGGTTTTCCCGGTACCCAGATCGCCCGTCAGACAGACCGTAACACCCCGGGTGATATGCTGTCCGATTTTTCTGCCGATCTCCATGGTTTCTTCGACGGAGTTCGTGTTCATAATTCTTGTCTTCATTTTATCACCATACTTCATTTTAATCATTCTTCATTATAACGTAACCGGTAACGGAATTAAAGCACGAAAAAATACAGCCCGAAGGCTGTAGTGTGAAAATATTTATGCGGCTTTTTTCAGGAAAGTGTTCATGTCCATGGACAAATGATGGATTTCTCCGCTGCTCTCACCGGATTCAAATCCAATGTGTTCAAACATGAACAGAGATCTTTTATTCATGGGTTTTATTTTCGCTTCTATTTTTTCATAACGAAGAGAGAAGAAAGCTTCACTTAAGGCTTTTTTCAATGCCGTCTTGCCATAACCTTGACCCCAGAGTTCCTTATCTCCGATGGTAATCACGATTTCGTGGCCCTTACTTTTGGGTACAAATTTGACATATCCTATGGATTCACCATGAAGACAGATCAGATAGAACAAGCCACGCTGATTGAAGATCTGATTGTAAATGGGCAGATTCGATGTATTCACCATATGTCTGATCTGGTCACTGATCTGATCTTCTTCATTGAGATAAGCAATGATCTCATTGTCTTCCAGCCAGTCGGCAATCTTAAGGGCATCCTCGGTAAAGATATCCTGTCGAAGTGTAATCATTTCAAACTCCTTGTATATACAATATTTTCAGTCAGGTATGAAAAACCTTCAAACTGAACAGTTCTTTGTATTTTAATATGAAAATGGATCCATTTCAAAGGAGTCATTCCAGAGCAGAAGCCTTTAGCATGTTTTATCTCGTTTATTCTGATGTTCCCTCAGTTTTGTTCCTCTAAACAATATTAAATGATATCATATTAACACAAAGATAAATAAAAAGAGATAAAATGAATTTCTATGAAAATATATGAAATATCTTAATGAAATCTGAATTAAACCATTACTTATTTGGCAAAACGTGAATAGGGGATGGAGGGGCGTACTGGTTGCTCAAAGAGAATCGTGAAATTGAAAACGGCCTGGTACATCGTACCAGACCGATTCACTATGGCAGGGATACTAGGATTCGAACCTAGACTTACGGTTTTGGAGACCGTTGCTCTACCATTGAACTATACCCCTAAAAGCTTGCGTAGCCTTAAGTTGGCTACGTTGTCTATTCTATCATCCATGCTGATTGATGTCAACAATTTGTGAATAAATTCTTTGGAAGGGAAAAAATTGAAATTTCATCCATTTCACACACTACTTCTTAAACTGGATAAGCTCTGCATTCCATGAAGCGGATCATAAGGATGCTCCTTGGGGGTTCTGGCTTGAAACGTTCTCAGCTAATTGATTGAAGTAGGTTCACAAATGCCTTTCTTTAAGATATTATAAATGTAATGCAGTAATGCTGTAAACAGTCTTCTGGAGGTGGTCAGATGCTACATGAAATTCTGAAACTGGATAAGTATCCGAATGTTTCGCTGGTAGGAGCGGGTGGTAAAACCACACTCATCAATAAACTGACTGAGTCCTTGCGCAAAAAGAAGAAAATACTGGTTTCCAGCACCACCACCTTCATCAAGCCTGAGATCACCATGTATGATTTCATGGACTATGCTTATCATAAGGATTATGACCTTGGCAGCATCAATCGACCAGGTATATACATCATCGGTAAGGGGAAGAATCTGGAGGACCTGGTCTTCGGTCTCAGCACTGATGATATCGAGAATCTTGCGGATGGCTTCGACCATACTATCATCGAGTGCGATTTTTCCAACGGAAGACCTCTAAAGGGATTTCGGGATCATGAACCTAAGATCCCATCCACCACAGATATCACCATCGGTGTGCTGGATATTCAGTCCCTGGGACTCGTGGTGAATGCTGCGAATATTCATCATCTGGACAAGTATCTTGAATTGACCGGAAGCTCCATCGGCTCCCTTGTAACCATCGGACATCTTGCTAAAATTGTGAATGACAAAATGGCACTTTTCAAAAATGCGGTTGGGAAAAAAGTGCTCTACATCAACAAAGTGGAAAAGGAAATGGATGAAGCACTGGCTTTGAATCTTTTCGAAACCATAGATCTATCTGACATTGACCTGGTCATTGAAGGTAGTTTAATAGAGGATCGTTATTTTGTGCTATATGAGAAACAGTATTAACGGGGGAATCATCAGATGAAATACTTGATATTAAGTGATATACATTCAAATATTCAGGCGTTTACAAAAGTGCTGGAGGTTGAAAAATACGACAAGATTCTTTTTCTGGGAGATGTGGTCGGATATGGCGCAGATCCTGATCTCTGCTATAAGAGATTTCTTGAGCTTGGTGGAGAGGGCGTTATGGGTAATCATGAGTATGGCGTAATCAAACCTTTTACGCTGGTGAATTTCAGTGAAAATGCAAGACTGGGCGTCATGCATTCCATCAAAAAGCTGCCGAAGGACTATGTGGATCACATGAAAAGACTTCCTGAGATCATTCAGGTGGAGGATTTCATACTTTGTCATTCTATGCTGGGACACCCACTGGAATTCCCTTATGTTTTTCCGGAAAACAAGGACTCCGTTTTTCTCCGTGAAAGTTTTGCTGCCATGAAGAAATACGGGGCCAAAGTCATGTTTACAGGGCATACCCATAAACCCTGCATCTTCAAATACAAGAGTGATGAAACCATCGAAATGTATAATTCCCAGAATGGAGACATCTATCTGGATGAAAATCTTTATATCATCAATGTAGGCAGTGTCGGACAATCCAGAAACAGCATACCCAAGGCACACTATGTTATTTATGACACCCAAGAAAGAAAAGTGGCATTCAAAGCAGTGGATTATAACATCAAGGAAGCAGCCAGACGAATTGAGGAAGAAGGACTTCCAGATTTTCTGGCGAAAAGACTCTTTCTGGGAATCTAATCAGTACCGAATGAATTATTGACATTCAACAATACTTTATGATACAATTTAATTGAATACAATAAGACATGAGGTAATATTATGATAGATGAATTAAAACTTGAAAATCAGCTTTGTTTTGCAGTATACGCTTTCTCAAGAGAAATCACTAAAATATACAGACCCCTGCTGGAGCCGTTGGGTTTGACTTATACGCAGTATCTCGTCATGATTGTTCTTTGGGAGAAGGATGGTATTTCGCTGAAAGAACTGGGTGGTAAGTTAAGACTCGATTCCGGTACATTGACTCCACTTCTCAAAAAACTGGAGAATGATGGAAACATTGAAAGAACGCGAGATAAAAGAGATGAACGTAATCTGATCATCTATCTCAGCGAAAAAGGGAAGACCCTCATGAAGGAAGCTGAAAAGGTGCCACACAATATCGCGTGCAGTCTGCCGATGGATATTGACGGGGTAGTAGGGCTTCGTGAACAGCTGAAGCTGATTCTGGATCAGCTGGACAACCAGGCAAAGGACAATATCATAGAAGATAAAAAATAACACAAGAAAAGAGCAGTGCTTACTGCTCTTTTCTTGTGCGGAATTTTTCAGGTCTTTGATTCATTCGGTCCCATAATCGTTTCAGATCCGCTTCTTGAGAAGGTCTCATTCTCATCAGAAGGGAGAGGGAAATTCGATGTGCTCTCCATCTCATCACCGGGAACATGTTCTCCGATTTCATACAGGTTGAATTTGATTGTAAAAGTGGAGCCTTTGCCCACTGTTGAGGTGACATTGATGGTTCCTCCATTGAGCTTCACAAAGTTCTTCACAATAGTCAGGCCGATGCCGCTTCCCTCGATGACTTCTCTGGACTTATCCACTCGATAGAATCTTTCGAAAACATTGGGCAGATCCTCCTGTGGAATTCCGATTCCTGTATCTTTGATGCGAATATAGCAGTATCTATCATCTCTTGTGAGTCTGATGGTGATGGTCCCATTTCTAGGGGTGAACTTGATGGCATTATGCAGGAGATTTGTCACCACCTGATAGATGGAATGCTTGTCAGCAAGAATGAGAAAATCCGAGTTCTTCTGGAAAACATACTTCAGTCGGATGGATTTCTCTTTAGTCAGTCCCTGAAAGTTATGATAGATGTCCTGTAGTACCTGCTTGATGTCCAGCACCACGATTTTCGCCACCATGCTCTCGGATTCGAACTGCTTCAGGATATTGAGATTATCCAGAAGCTTACCGAATCTCACAACCTCTGAATTCAGCGACTGCAGTCTTTCAGGCGTTGCGGGCAGGATGCCGTCAATAATCGCTTCAAGATTTGTCTGCAATACATTGAGCGGATTACGTAGTTCATGGGACACATCTGTGATCAGTCTTTTTCTCAGCATATCCTGCCGATCCAGCTTTTCTCCCAGAGAGTTGATGCTGTTTCTTAAGGTTTCTATCTCCACCACATCAGCTTCTGAAGTCTCTCGAGCGGAAAGGTCTCCCATGGATAGACTGTAGGCGGTGTGGGAGATTTTTTCAATGGGATCCGACAACTGTCTTGCCACGAAAAGGGCAATGAGTATGATCAGAAATACAGCCAGAAATGCACTGATGAGTATGCTCATGGTAATGGAATTGAGAAAATTCTCGTCTTCCTGAGAAATCACCAGAGGGGAGAACTGTCCGATGACAACATAGCCCACGATTCTGTTCTCATATTTGATCGGATATTCATTGGGTACATACTGTTCCATACTGAATGATGAATCCGGATTGATCTCTTTTTCCTTTTCCACAAGTTTCAGAGGATCCATTGCCCATATGACGCTTTTATCCCAGTTCAGGAGTGAAATGGTGAAAGCTGATGATTCTGCTTCTCTTTCCAGGCTCTTTCCGGAAGTGATGGTCCACCTTTCGTCACGCAGGTAATTATCTCTGAACGTATCGATGATTCTTTCATCTCTTTTGATCTGGTTGACCTGGAGGTAGTCATTGAAACGGGCATTCAATGTAAGATTAATGACTACATAGGCGATCAGCAGAGACAAAAGTGCACTCAGGGAAATAGCGATGGTGATCTTGTATTTAATAGATCTCAATTACTGTCCACCACCAAACTTATAGCCCAGCTTGAACACTGTAATGATATAAGAAGGATTTTTTGTATCTTCTTCGATCTTCTTTCGGATATTTTTGATATGCACATCAATGGTTCGATCCACCCCTTCAAAGTCAGGACCCAGCACTCTGTCAATGAGTGTCTCTCTTGTAAGTACAATCCCGGGATTAGAGGAGAGGATGCTTAAAATATCGAATTCAATAGGGGTCAATGCCACTTCTTCATTCTTCAGCCTGACCTCTCTTTTATCGTGGTCGATGATCAGTTCTCCATTGTTGAAAGAAATGATATTGCCGCTTCCACCTTCGTCTTTGATTCTTCTGAAAAGCGCATTCACTCTCGCCACGATTTCTCTAGGAGAGAAGGGTTTTACAAGATATTCATCCGCTCCCAGATCAAGGCCTCTGATTCTTTCTTCCAGGCTGGATTTCGCTGTAAGCATGAAAATATAAGTGTTGGATTTTGATCTTATTCTCTTGCAGATTTCTTCTCCGGATATGTCCGGAAGCATCAGATCAAGAATAATCAGATCGAAATCAATCTCTTCTGCATACTCCAGTCCTTTATAGCCGCGTTCTGCTGTGTAGACTTCATAACCCTCTTTTCTGAGATAGGCTGATATGGCTTCCAGTACGGATGGTTCATCTTCTATAATTAATATTTTATTGATGATAATCACCTCTTTTCTTATGTGATTATAACATTAGAAAACAGTGCTTGGCAAAGATTTGCACTGTCTTCAGCGAATGTTTAGAAATATTAAGATTGAAACATTCTGTAATATTTCTGTGAACGTAATTTCGATATAAATGCAGGCGTTTTTCTGGTATATATACTTAAATCCTTATGTAGGCTTAATCTATAACATTGTCGGTTCTAAAATAGCGCTATGCCTTTGTTAACAATAGATTTCGCCAGTTTGAATTATTTAAAATAATAGTGAAACCCTTTATACCTTCTTCACAAGTTGAACCTATAATTCAATCTGTAATAACTTTGTAATAAATGTAACGATATATTTGAATCCTTTGGAGGTCGAAATGAAGAGTATCAGAAAAAAGATGATTGCGGCAGTCCTTGCAACATCCTTACTTTACGGTGCAGGGATACCTGTCACAGCAACTCCACTGACGGAACAGCAGCAGATGGAACTGGATACAGTGAAAAGCGAATATGAATCAATCCTGAGAAAACTGGCTGAAATTGAATCAGAAATCGCTGGTATTGCAGATGAAATCACAGATATTTCAATCAAGATCGAGGATAACAATGAAAACATAGAACGGCTGGATGGAGAAATCAAGGTCAAAAATGCTGAAATCAATGAAACTCAGGTGAAACTCACCGAGAAGGAAACCGAGTACGGCGAAAGACTGAGAGCCATGTACAAACAGGGAAACACCAGCATCATAGATACCATCCTCAATTCAGAAAGTATTGCAGACTTCATTTCTCGTGCGGATGCAATCGTCAAACTGGCGAAGATCGACCGAGAACTGTTGGATGAAATTCAGGAAATCAAAGATCTCCTTGATCAGCAGAAAGCAGAACTGAGTGCATCAAGAGATGCAGTCGCTGCCTTGAAGGAAGAGAATCTGAAGAGTCTGGAAGAAGAAAAAGTCAAGAAAGCCGAAGCCGAAGTGCTTCTTGAAGAATTCGAGGAAGAAGAGAAGAAGATCCTAGGCAATCTGGCCATGGCTGAAATGTATTTCATCGGAGACAATGATGCCATCATCAATGATTCCAGCAGTAGTGATGCAGCTATACAAGGAGCCATTGCAAGTCTGAGAGCAGTACGTGAAAACATCGTTACAGACAGTACTGATGCGAAAGTGGTGGATCTCATTGAAAAAGGAAAATCCATACTGAGGCAAAGAGAAGCAGCAAGAGAAGCGGCAAGGATAGCGGCTGAGAGAGCAGAGGCTGAGAGAATCGCAGCAGCACAGAGAGCAGAAGAGGAACGTGCCGCCCAGGAATCACAGAACAGCGCAGGTTCATCAGGTTCAAATGAAACGACATCAACACCAGCTCCAGCACCTGCACCAAAACCGACACCAGCACCTGCTCCATCCGTAAGCAGTGCATCTGGACAAGCGGTACTGGATTATGCATACAGATTCTTAGGAACTCCTTATGTCTGGGGCGGAACAACACCTTCCGGCTTTGACTGTTCTGGATTCACCCAATATGTCTACAGGCATTTCGGCGTGAACCTTCCAAGAGTATCCCGTGCACAGGGAACCTACGGTACTAAAGTATCCTATTCAAACCTGCAGGCGGGGGATCTGGTATTCTTCGGCTCAGGCGGAATTTCTCATGTAGGAATCTACATCGGTGGTGGTAACATGATCCACTCCCCAAGACCTGGAAAATCTGTAGAAATCTCCACCATGAGATACCATAACTTCATCACAGCAAGAAGAGTTCTGAACTAAGCGTTCATAGAAACAGAATATGTGATCCGAACCTGACTACTCAGGTTCGGATCTTTTAATTCAGCTGAAAATTAACGTCATATTAATCTATTTCTGGTATCTTGATTATAGAGTAATTGGAGTTTAAAGGACTCCGAGGAGGAAACATTATTGGATGTAATAAATGTTGTTAAAGACATCGTGCAGATGACTGAAGAAGAAGTCAGAAAAATGAATCCCATCAATATCATGCTGGTGGGAAAGACGGGAGTAGGGAAGAGCACGCTTATTAATCATATATTCAGGGAAAATCTCGCAGCAACAGGAATCGGAAAACCTGTAACGAAGCATCTGGAAAAAATCACAAAAGAAGGTGTGCCGATCACACTCTATGACACAAAAGGGCTTGAACTCAATCCTTCTGTTCAGACTCAGGTAAGAAAAGAGGTCTTTGATGAAATCAGAAGACTGAATCAGTTTGGAGAGGAGAAGGACAAGATCCATATGGTATGGTACTGTCTAAGCACCGGCAGCAGTAGACTGGAATCCTTTGAAGAAGGATTCATCAGAGAGCTGTCCGGCGTATTGCCTGTGGTTGTTGTGCTCACGCAGAGTCTCCAGGAGGATACCGTCCGGGAGCTGTCCGAATATATCGGGTCATTGAGACTGAACATCAAAGGAATGGTTTCTGTCATCGCCAAACCCTATGCGATCAGTGGACACCATATTCCTGCCTTCGGACTGGAAGAACTGGTGAGCGTGACCTTCACACTGCTTCCCGAGAGTGCAGAACAGGCTTTTATCAATGCCCAGAAAGTGGATGTGATGAAAAAGGCGGAATACGCTAAAAAATGGGCCAAGGGATTCATCACGGAAACTTTCATGGTGGGCTTTACACCGGTCCCATTTGCGGATGCTCCGATTCTGGCATCCAGTCAGATTGCCATGATTGCGAAAATCACAAGCATATTCGGTGTCTCCATGAACAAAGGGATGATCACGTCCATCGTATCCTCAGCTGCTGGGGTATCCGGCGCTGTCTTCACAGGTAGAACGCTGGTTTCGAATCTTCTGAAGCTGGTTCCCGGAGCTGGCACCCTGGTGGGCGGAATCATTTCCGGTAGCACTGCGGCTCTCATCACCACAGCACTTGCCTATGCCTACATCAATGTCATGATCAAAGTGGCTACTTCGGAATATCAGAACAAGCAGCTGGAGAACAGTGAAGTAATGGAAATGATGAAAAAGGAACTGCGTCATCAGATGGATGTGGTGAAAAAGGAAAAGAAGGACCACTAGATTCAGGGATCCGATGCATCGTTGAATCTAGGTCTGAAAATAAAACTGGTATTTTCAGATGTTTTTCTATATACTGATAAAGTTATGGAAATCAAAGGAAGAAAGATCGAGGTATGAAATGGCATTAACACCAGAAAATATAAGTAAAATGAAAGAGCTCATTGAAGCTAAGAAAAACAGTGGAAATAAAAACACGACCAAGCAGAGGCCTGAAAAAGTTCAGGGCGAAGCGAGAAGAAGCATCAAGAACAAAAAGACAGGCGGAGTTTTCGACAAATAAAAGAAATCCCCAGACGGATGCAGCTAAAGAGGCTGCGGAAGATCTGGGGATTTTCTTATTTCCGGTCAGAGGATCAGCTGATTGTCTTTATCTTCTATGGTCAGCTTCACCGTATCTATATGATTCATGTTTAATAATTCCAGCGCATAGTCATCCACTCGATAATCATCCATATAATAGACTTTCGTGATTCCAGACTGAATGAGCGCCTTGGTGCAGTTGAGGCAAGGAAAATGCGTCACATAGATTTTGGAATTCTTCAGAGAGATTCCTTCTCTGGCACAGTAGGCGATGCAGTTGATTTCGGCATGAAGGGTTGCAATGCAGTGTCCATCTCTCATCACATGGCCCATATCGTCGCACTGAGGCGTTTTGCTGCCTACACTGCCGTTATAGCCTGTGGCGATGATCCGGTTGTCCTGGTTGACGATAACGGCTCCCACGTAGGCCCGGTCACAGGATGAACGCTCCGCAAGCACTCTTGCGATACTCATGAAGTATTCATTCCAGGGCTGTCGGATTCTTTTCGGTTTATTGCTTTTCACAATCTCGTAACTCTTTTCACTCAAGTTCATTCACCTCTTCCATATTCCATTTCCACATGGGGAATATCATCTTCCAGATAAGATTCTCTGCTGGTTCTCTTAAAGCCATGTCTTGCGTAGAATTCCTGTGCATAGCTCTGAGAAGAAAGCATGATGTGCGTTTCTCCAAGTTCTTCAGCACATCGTATGGACTCCTTCATGAGAATATCTCCGTAGCCTTTCCCTCTGTATTTCGGACTGGTGATGACACGTCCGATGGAAGCGGCCGGGTATTTGATTCCACTTCTGAATACTCTTGCATAGGCAGCGATATCGTCGCCCTCTACTATCTGAACATGGTAAGCTTTGTCGTCATTTCCATCCAGATCCTGATAGAGACAGGTCTGTTCCAGAATGAACACTTCCACACGAAGCTGAATAATATCATAGAGCTCCTTCACGCTCAGCGCATCAAATGGTTTCACAACAACTTTCATACAGTACCTCCGTAATCCGATTCTGTCATCTTTTTTATTAATATATCATGTTTCATCTGGATTCAAAATGAAAATGTGAAAAAAGTCAGATTATGGTAAAATAAAAGTATAATTATGAGGAGGTGCAGTATGGAAGAGAACCTGAAGAAAAAATATGAGAAAGAGAAAGACAAACTCTCCACGAGACTGGGCTATCTGCAGAGAGTGCTGAAAGACTATAAAGTTCCTGTGATAATTGTCTTCGAAGGTGTACATGCCGCTGGTAAGGGGAGACTGTCCAATGAACTGCTTATCGCGCTGGATCCTCGATACACAAAATTCTACGCCACCCACTCGCCTACGGAAAGTGAACTGAGAAGACCCTTTCTCTGGCAGTACTTCAAGAACACACCCAGCAGTACCGCGGTGACTATTTTCTATAGAAGCTGGTACTCCCTGTATATCGCCATGAAGAACGGAACAGTGAAAAATGAGCGTTATAACGGAAACAAGGTTCTTCTGGAGGAAATCACAAGGTTTGAAAAAACCATGGTGGATAACGGAACAGAACTGATTAAATTCTATATCGAAATCGACAAGGATCTTCAGAAAGAACACATCATGAGAATGTATGACAATCCACGAACCATGTGGAAGGCCCAGGAATACGATCGTGACAACGATGAAGAGTACAAAAAGGAAATGGAAGAGATTCTGGAAGAGGATGAAAAATCCTGGATCAGAGTGGAGTATGAAAACAGGTACAAATCTGTCATCGAAGTGCTGGAAATCGTCGTGGATAAACTGGAAAAGCGCGTGAAGGAAGAAAAGAAGAAAGCAGAAGCTGACAAACCGGATAATGATGGCTTCTTCAACGGCAAATTTCCGAATATCCTGAAGAAGTATGAGGGAAAAGAGGATATAGACAAGGAAGAATACAAAGACCGCCTCATCAGGCTGCAGAAAGAGATGCGTGATGTGCAGTACACCCTTTACGAAAAAAAGATTCCCCTGATTCTCGTCTATGAAGGGTGGGATGCTGCAGGAAAAGGTGGAAATATCAAGAGAGTCGTGCAGCAGCTGGACCCCACCGGCTACGAAATCAACACCACTGCTGCGCCATCTGATGTTGAGATCAAGCATCACTATCTCTGGCGGTTCTGGAACACTGTGCCCAAAACAGGACACATCAGCATCTATGATCGCTCCTGGTATGGAAGGGTGATGGTGGAAAGGGTGGAAGGCTTTGCTTCCAACGAGGATGTGAAGAGAGCTTATGATGAAATCAACGATTTCGAGAAATCTCTTGCAAATTTCGGTGCCATCGTCATCAAATTCTTCATCCATATATCAAAGGAAGAGCAGCTGGAACGATTTGAAGCCAGGCAGGAAGACGAAGACAAGGTCTGGAAGATCACAGAAGAAGACTGGCGAAATCGCGAGAAATGGGATCTCTATCAGGAAGCCATCAACGATATGCTGGATAAGACTTCCACGGAAAATGCCCCCTGGTACGTCATTAATGGCAACAGTAAGAAGTTCGCCAGGATCAAGGCTATGGAAACCATTCTCGATACCTGCTACAAAGCATTCCTTGATAAGTAGTTAACAAACAATCCGTTAATAGAAAGGGTTGTTTCTCATCAAAAAGATAAAATAATGAAGTTATTCTATAAAAAAGACATTTGGAAACCTTTTCAGGTGTCTTTTTTTCATAACGATTTCTCAGATTCACTAATAAATCCGTATGACATTTTAAGAATATTTATGAATATGAGAAATGTAATTGTGAATTTATGATTTCAGTTGATATTGATTTCATAATACGATTATAATAAAACATGTAATTTTCAGGGGTGTCAGAAACTTAGCGGATTGTCTAAATATAATCTAAAAGTTAACGATCTCTGAAGAAAAAAAGGGGGATTATTTATGGAACAAAACAGAGGTACTTGGTCGTCAAGATTCGGCTTCCTCATGGCTGCGGTAGGTTCTGCCGTGGGACTGGGAAATTTATGGAAATTTCCTTACCTTGCTGGTGAAAACGGTGGAGGAGCATTCGTACTCGTTTATATCGTACTTATTGTTTTATTAGGTTTTACACTGATGCTTGCAGAAATGACCATCGGTAGACATGCGAATTCCGATGCCTACGGATCCTACAACAAGATCAAGAAGGGCTGGGGATTCATTGGAGGATTCGGCGTACTGGCAGGATTTCTTATTCTTTCCTACTACTCCGTAGTAGGTGGATGGGTACTGAAATACATTGTCGCTTCCTTCACTGGAATCGGAGCAGACAAATCAGGGTATTTCTCCAACTTCATCTCATCACCTGTTGAACCAATCATCTATCACCTGATCTTCATGGGACTTACAGCCGTTATTGTAATCCGAGGAATTTCCGGTGGTATCGAAAAAGCAGCAAAACTGCTTATGCCTGCATTGTTCGCACTCCTCGTCGTCACAGTGCTGAGATCTGTTACCCTGGATGGCGCGATGGAAGGAATCCGGTATTTCATCACACCTGATTTCTCTGAAATCACACTGAAAGTGGTCATTGCTGCACTGGGTCAGGTTTTCTTCTCACTGAGTCTGGGTATGGGTATCATGGTTACCTATGGTAGCTACCTGAGCAAAGACGAAGATCTGGAAAAGGATGCATTCCTTATTCCTTCACTGGACTCTCTTGTGGCGATCCTTGCAGGATTCGCTCTTCTGCCCGCAGTATTCGCATTCGGTTTCGAACCTGGTGAAGGCCCTGGGCTGATGTTCATCACACTGCCTGCAGTATTTGAGGAAATGCCTCTGGGCATGCTCTTCGGTGCTCTGTTCTTCCTTCTGGTATTCTTTGCAGCGCTGTCATCCTCCATCTCCCTGATGGAAGTTACCGTTGCCTTCGGTATTGACCAGTTCAAATGGAGCAGAAAGGCTTCCACCATCTTCTTCACAACACTGATGTTCATCATCGGAATCGGTGCATCCTTATCCATGGGTGCCTGGAGCGATTTCCTGATTCCCTGGATTGATGGAAATTCCTACGGAATATTCGACTTCCTTGATGTATTCACATCCTATTATCTGCTGCCAGCTGGTGGTCTGCTTGGAGCAATCTTCATCGGATTCATCTGGGGCGTACCCAATGCTGTCAAGGAAATCAAGATGGGCAGTGCATTCAGAACAGAAAAACTATGGACCGTTCTGATCAAGTTTGTAGTACCTGTTCTCGTGTTCATCATCCTTCTGTCCACTACAGGACTTCTGGATAAGATCATCGGATAAAAGAAAAGGCCTACTGTATATTCTAAAATACAGAAAGATATACCTCACAGAAAAGACTCCGGCTATCATGGATGCCGGAGTCTTTCATATAAAAAAATGGCTAATCAGCCATCTTTTTCAACCTGTTACACAAATCTTACATCCAGATTCATCTTGTAGAGATATCTGAACCGGGACAGGTAATTCTTCAGTTCGTCTTTTTTGAAAATCGGATCAAGTTTCGTGTGCACTTCCATGATCATGGCAGTTTCCGTGAGTTCGATCTTCCGGATGGTGGTCTCATCGGAAACGCCGTGATTCAGCGCTTCTGCGATCTTGATGAGAATTCCGAGCATCTCGATGACCTTGATGTCTCTTGCGGAAAGAATCTTCTTGTTGAAGAACTCCTTCAGCAGATCGTTTGCCGAGAAAATTGAAGCGGAGGATGCCGCCATGAGAATCTGCTTCTGACTCAAGCCGTTGATGGGCGCATTGAGAATGCTGTAGAAGGTGTTTCTGTCTCTCTGGAAATAGTTGATGCTGGTTCCGATATCGAAAAGGTAGGTCGCCGTTTTCAGCACCTTCCCGTTTCCCAATAGCTGCGGATACTTTCTGCAGAGAGATGAATACATGACGCGGACCAGTTTGAACAGGTCCTTTCCTTCATAACCCTTGTACATATGGTTTTCGATGATGTTATCCAGAGAAAACTCTAGTACATCATGAACTCTTTTGTTTCTGCCCAGAAGGTGTTCAAAGAGAAGTCCGTCCCGTATGCCCGCATTGGACACGAAGAGTTTTCTGGAGTTCTGATATTTCATGAGAATGTTCAACGTGGCCAGTGATCCGATGAAGATGTCTTCGCGGTCCCGGCTCAGTCCGTAGATTCGTTTGACGTTTCCGTCCAGATACTCCCGGACCAGGTCATAGACAGATTCCACATCCTTCTGCTCCATGCTGTAGTTGTGGGAAATGAACATGGCATTGTCTTTTCTGAAACGATCGATTTTGCCTAGAGTTCGGATGGAACCTCCAATACCTACGATGGGAATTCCTCTTGCATCTTTAAGCCATGAAATGTTTCTGAAGGTCTGTTTCAGATAGTTATGCAGGTTGTGCTCATTTTTTCTGTTTCTTTTCAGATTGAATTTTTCAGTGAGAACAATGCTGCCGAAGGGAATGGATATGGATTCCTGCAGGATCTTGTCCCGAATCAGGGCGATTTCAGTGCTGCTGCCGCCGATGTCCACCATCAGGCAGTTCTCCAGATCAATGGTGTTGACGGTGGCGTAGTAATCGTAGAATGCTTCTTCTTCACCGGATAGAATCCGGATATCATTCCCAAGGGCTACCTTCGCCTGAGTCAGAAAATCTTCCTTGTTCTTGGCCTTTCGGATGGCTTCTGTGGCCACCGCAATCACATCGGTGACATCCTTAGAGTCCATATATTCTTTGAAGTACTGGAGCACTTTGATGCCGAAGTCGATTCTTCCTTTATTCAGATGTCCGTCGATCATATCCTGTCCAAGCCTTGCTGACTGCCTGACCTGTCCGACTACTATGTAGTTTTTGCCGTGTACTTCATAAATGACAAGTCTCATGGAGTTTGAGCCGATGTCTATGATTCCTACTCTCATTGCTACTCCTTTCTTTGTTTGGACTAAGATTTATTTATTCTATTATAGCAACTAAAGGGCATTGTTTCACAGAAAACCGAATAAATACTGCCTGAAAGCAGGAAAGATGCAGGAAACAGCTGATTTGTAACAATTAAGTCTCAATTATTATATAATTTTGAATTAATAATAAGTTATAATAGACACATATAACAGAAGAAACTGAAGAAAGGATTGCAACTATGGATCAATATCAGTCTGAACCAAAGGATTTCATAAACAGAGAATTAAGCTTTCTTGAATTCAATCATCGAGTGCTGGAAGAGGCCAGAGACAGCAACAATCCTTTACTGGAAAGGTTGAAGTTTGCAGCCATCGTCATTTCCAATCTTGATGAATTCTATATGATCCGGTATGGAACCTTATCCGATCAGATCCATGCGAAGATCTACAAAAGGGATTCGTCCGGACTGACTCCGAAAGAGCAGACCCAAGCCATCAACAAAAGAACCGGTGTGCTTCTGAAAGATCTTTATGAACTGATCAATGGAGACATCAGGAAAGAGCTGAAAAAGCTCGGCATTGAGTTTGTGAATCACAAGGATCTGGATGAGGATCAGAAGGAGTTCATCAATAAGCTCTACACAGACAGCATCTATCCGGTGCTGACACCCATGGTGGTGGACTCCACCAGACCTTTCCCACTGATCACGTCAGAAACCCTAAATATCGCGGTTCTTCTGGAGGACAAGAAGTCTCTGGAGAATCATCATATCGGAACCATTCAGGTCCCAAACGTCCTGGACCGGTTCTACTATCTGCCAGGTTCAACAGAGGAAAGCAGAAAATACATCATGCTTGAGGAGATTCTGAAGCTGAAAATAACGGATCTGTTCAACGCTTTCGATATTCTGGGCTACTCCTGCTATCGAATCAGCAGAAACGCGGACCTGGAATATAACGAGGAGGAAGCAGATGATCTTCTCGAAGTCATCAAGGAGACCATCAAACTGCGTAAATGGGGAAATGTGATCAAACTGGAAGTGGAAGACAATGTTTCCGAAGAGCTGCTGGAATATCTCATGGATGAATTTGAAATCACTGCAAACAATGTATTCAAGATCAGAGGTCCACTGGATCTCAGATTTCTGCATAAGGTCAGTTCGCTCCCGGCAGATGATGCTCTGAGATTCAAGGAGATCATTCCATTGCCGGTACCGGAGCTTCTCATTCATGAAGATCTGTTCCAGTCCATCGCGCACAAGGATGTGCTTCTTCATCATCCCTATGACAGTTTTTCCACCATCATAAAGCTGATCAAACAGGCATCCGTGGACCCTGATGTTCTGGCCATCAAGCAGACGCTCTACAGAGTGTCCGGAAATTCACCCATAGTAAAGGCCCTGGCGGAAGCAGCAGAAAACGGAAAACAGGTCACTGTTCTAGTAGAACTCAAAGCCCGCTTCGATGAGGAGAACAACATCAACTGGGCCCTGCGGCTTGAAAAGGCGGGATGCCATGTCATCTATGGTGTAACGGGCCTGAAGACCCACTGCAAGGCACTGCTCATCATTCGAAGGGAAAACAACGAAATCAAACGATATTTCCATGTGGGTACAGGAAACTACAATGACATCACAGCCAAGCTTTACACGGATGTTTCCCTGGTCAGCTGCAACGGAGAACTGGCCAAAGATATTTCCGATATCTTCAACCGCCTGTCCGGGCACTACAGATATGATAAAATGAGACAGGCTACCCTTGCACCGGAGGATATGCGTGACAAGTTCACAGAGCTCATCGAGAACGAACGGAAACTGGCAAAAGACGGAAAAAAAGCGCTGATCATCGCCAAGATGAATTCACTGGTGGACAAGGACATCATAGAAAAGCTCTATGCCGCTTCAAGAGACGGGGTGGAAATCGAACTGATCATCCGCGGAATCTGCTGCTTGAGACCCGGCGTCAAAGGAATCAGTGAAAACATCACCGTCCGTTCCATCGTCGGAAGATTCCTGGAGCATTCCAGAATCTTCTACTTCCACAACAACGGGGAAGAGGACATGTACATCGGCAGTGCGGACTGGATGGAACGAAATCTCAATAAACGCATAGAACTTCTCATTCCCATCCACAACAGCGAGGCGAAGCACAAACTGAAAACCATCCTGGAGTATAATCTCAAGGACAATATGAAAGCGAGAGTTCTCCAGTCTGACGGCACCTACAAGCACATCCAGACCAAAGACGACCCGTTCAACTGTCAGGAGGAGCTGATCCTGAGAACACAGAAGAAATTCAATAAATATAAAAAGAGGCTGGCCAAACTGCAGCAGGAAGGCCATTATTCAACTTAAGAATTGGGGGTAACAACATGAAAATCAAACTGAACACGAAGCATCCAAAACATGACGAACTGGTGGAGAGACTATCTCAGGAACTACCTGAACTCATCATCCGCTCCAAGGAAAGAAAGTGGGGGGATGTGAAACCATCCTTTAAGTTCAAGAAGAAACTGTATGAATTCGACAGCATTGAAGAGTTCATGAAACAGGCCAAGAAAATACTGAAGATGACGGATGGAGATTTTGCGAAAAAGACCATACGCGTGGTGAACGACACCGATCCCAATGAAATGGGTGAAATCCGAAAAGTGGAAGAGCTTGTTCTTGAAATTCCAGTGGAAAAGTACAACCTTCAGGATCTGAACATCAAACTGCGTCTGGGCTCTCACCAGGAGAAGAGCAGCACCTACGAAAGTGATGCACAGACACTTCATTACGAGGTGGAGGAAGATGTGGTGGATGAAGATGCTCTGGTAGAAGAGAGGGAAGAGCCTGAAATTTCCATGACCTCCATGAACAACGACATCGTTCTCGAAATCCCTTCAGAAAAATACAGCCTGAACGATCTGAATCTGAACATCAAGTTCACCCAGTACGGGGAAGCCAGTTCGACTTATGAGGTGAAAAAAGAGGAAAAGAAGTCTGAACCTGTGGATTCCACCAGGGAACCCGGCCCAGATAACGCATAGGACTGATCGGTTACCGGAACCGGATAACCGAAAAAGAGATCAGAATTCATTTTCTGATCTCTTTTTGCTAGCTATTTTTCCTGTATGGCTTCCATCACATTATGAAGGAGTTTCGGATCATTGGTGATGATGCCAGAGACTCCTTTGGCGATGAGATTTCGCATTCGTATGGGGTGGTCCACTGTCCATGGCTGGATGCCCACGCCGGCTCTTTTCATTTCTCTCATGACCCATGGCTGAAGAAACAGATGTCTGGGATGAATATAGGATGCGCCGAGGGACCTGGCGATGCTTCCTCCTTTATGCAGCCAGTAATCTGTAAGAAGGGCGGTTTCAATGTCTGGACAGATCCTGTGGCATTTGGCGATGCTCTTCTGGGAGAAGGAGCACAAAATCACCTTTTCAGTCAGGCCAAAGTGACGAATCATCTCAATGGCCTTTTCTTCCAGGTCCGGATAGCTGAAGACGTTGTTCTTCAGCTCAATGACTGAAGTGATTTTCTGATGTCGAATGAAGCTGAAATACTCTTCCAGCGTGGGAATGCCACTCCCGTCATATTGACCTTTATACCGCACACCTGCGTCCATACTTCGCAGCTGTTCCACCGTAAAGTCTCTGATGAGCCCTTTGACCTGGGTGGTACGCAGCAGTTCATCATCATGAAAAATCACGATATGGCCATCTCTGGACTGGTGCACATCCAGCTCTATGGCATCACAGCCTGATTCTATGGCTTTTCTGAATGCCAGCATGGTATTTTCGGGGTAGATCTTACTGTAGCCTCTATGGGCGATGTTCCTGATCATAACGGCTCCTTGACTGCAGATGTTGTTCTTATGCTAACATTATAGCAGATTCCAGTAGGAGAATGTGCTCAAAACCACGGACAATCCGCCTGAGAAGGGTGTTCAGCAGCATTGTAATATGCTACAATCTATAAAAAAGAACTTAAGTTCTGAGGGAGGATCAAATATGAAATCTGTTCGTATCGTACAAAGTGGAGATTTCCACCTGGACTCTCCGTTGGCCCTTCATCATGAGTCCTTCCGCAGACAGAGAAGAGAGGAACTGTTGCAGTCTTTTTCACGAATCGTTGATTTTTCCATAAGGACCGACGCGAAACTGCTGCTGCTTACCGGGGACCTCTTTGATTCGGCAAGGGTCACCTCTAAGACTCTGGAGTTTCTTGCAAAGGAAATGAAGCGATTTCCTGGAAGAATCTTCATTTCCCCGGGAAACCATGACCCGATTTCTCCAGAAAGCCCCTATAATATCTATACCTTTCCTGAAAACACCCATATCTTCAGAGAATATGAAGAAGTCCATCTGAAAGAGCTGGATTGTCTCGTCTGCGGACAGGGGTTTACAGGTGCGTATCAGCACGAAAATATGCTGCAAGGTAGAAAACCGGAGCATCCTGCTGCCATCAGAATACTTGTGCTGCATGGTGAAGTCACTTCCGGAACCAGTGAATACAATCCAGTTTCAGAAGAAAGCATCGAAGAAAGCGGCTTCAGTTATATCGCCCTTGGTCACAGACATGAATACAGCGGTATCCGCCAGGCAGGCGGAACGTCCTATGCTTATGCAGGAATCCCCGAAGGGAGAGGATTTGATGAGCTGGGAGACAAAGGGGTCATCCACGGAGAGGTCTTTGAGCAGGGAACAGGTCTTTCCTTCCATAAGACCAGCATCAGAAACTACTGCGCAGTGGATGTTTCCATCACCGGTCATTTCACCACCGAGGAAATCACAGAAAGAATCCTGAAAGCGCTGCCGGACAAAAACACACTCTATAAGATTGAACTGACAGGAACGGTTCCGTCCTATCTGCATCTGGACCTGCTAAGCATAGAAACACTCCTACGCAGACATCTGGTTTATTTCACCCTGACAGACAAAACAACGGTCCATGAAACCATAGAGCAGATCAGCGAGAATACACTGAAAGGACTGTTTCTCAAAACCATCATGGAGCGCAGAGAAGTTTCTTCTGCCGATCTGAACTTACTGGAAGAAGCCTCCAACATGGGGCTTCGGATTCTGTCGCAGGAGGATTTTTAGCATGCTGATAAAACGCGTCTCCATCGAACAGTTCGGAAAACTGAAGAAACAGACCTTTGAATTTCAGGATGGAATCAATGTGATTCAGGGAGATAATGAAGCGGGAAAAAGCACGCTGCAGACCTATATCCTATCCATGTTCTACGGTGCGAGAACCAGCAGAAAGTTCAATCTGGACATTCGCAGAAAATATGTTCCGTATCATGAGAACCATAGCTTCGGAACCATGGAGATTACGCTGGAAAATCAGAATCTCCTGGTAGAGCGAAAAATTTCAGGCAAGAGAAAAGAGGACCTGTTCCGGATCTACGACAGGGATACCTTCGAGCAGGCTCCCTATTCCGAAAATCTTGGAAAGGATCTTCTGGATGTGGAACTGGAGGAATTCATCAAAACGCTGTATATCAGTCAGAACGGCACGAAGTTTCTCAATGAGAAAGATGAAGGCTTATCCACCAAGCTGACGAATCTCCTGGAATCCGGAGACGAAGAGGTTTCCTTCACCAAAGCCATGATCACCCTTGATAAGGAGATGAAACTGATCAAAGGTGGCCGCAAAAATGGAAAACTGGACAGGATCTATCAGGAGCTGTCAAAGCTTCACCTCAACCTGGAACAGTCAAAGTCCATGCAGAAAAGGATATCTGAGATGCACAGTGTTCTGACGGAGCTGGAAGAGGAAGAGGCGGAGATTCAAAAGAAGAAAGAGGAAATCCGCATTCTGAAGGACAGGATACATCTCTATGAAGTGAAAAACGAATTTCTTAGGATCCGCAGAAATCTCCAGGAGCTGAAAGCCATAAAAAAGCAGAAGAGCACCAGCTTCTCTCTTCCGGAGGATGAAGAACTGAAAGAGATCAGAGAGAAGGAAAGAAAACTCAGAGATCTCACAGAAGATCTGATGCTCCTTGAGGATGAACTGAAAGGCCTGAAAAGAAGGAAGATTGAAGTCGATTTGCGTCTGGAGCCCTTCAGCGGCTACGAAGAGATCGGACGGGAGGCCATCCTTACGATGGTGCGCCTTCAGGGTGAGGAGCTGCTCCTTGAAGAAAAGCTGAAGTATTTCAGAACGGATTCCACTTTAAACAGGAACCTTCTGGAAAGAAGGGAAGAATTAAGCAGCCTCCTGAAACACTATGAAAAGCACCTGAACGGACTGAAATCCAGAAAACCTTTCCTGATGATCGCCTCTTTTGCCATATTGCTTACTGCTTTTGTGGTGCAGGCCCTCACTGATAACCACTGGGCTGCAGCAGGAATCGGCGGAGGTTCTCTCATGTTCTTTCTCCTTCGCGGATTTCTGGAGAAAAAACGCATCGCGTATCATCTGCGTCAAGTGGACAGCATAGAAGATGCCATCCGAAGCATGAGCGCAGAGCTCCAGATGAATCCCGATGAAGTGATCCGTTCCAAGAGAATCATCGATAAGATGCCGCGAGACAAAGAGAGGCTGCAGTTGGTCAGAAGACAGGAAGAAGTGGAGCTGTATAAGAACAGAGTCTTTCAGCTGACCAATGCAAAAACCGTTGAGGATCTTCTAAAAGGAGAAGAAGAATACAGGCATCTTCTGGATGAGGAAAAGGAAATCGGAAAAGAGATCCTGAAAACGGAAAAAGAGATTCTGACCAGAAGTGAACGGAAGGAGAATCTTTTTGCTGCATATAAAGCGCACATTACAGAAATCGGATTCAGAGAAGAGGAACATGATCCATACAGTTTTCCTGATCTTCTGGATCTGGAGATCATGAGACTTCAGGACCTGAGCAATAAAGAATCCGGCCTCAATTATGCACTGAAAGGCCTCATAGGGGACAGAGAGGAGCAGGAAGTCGAGCAGGAGCTTGATGCCATGGAATCGCTGGGTATTACAGAGGATCTGGACCTTAAGGTTCTGGAAGCCAGGGAGCGTGATCTCTCGGATAGACTTGAAAAAATCCAGGAGAAAAGCAGCGAGCTTCGTCTGGTAATGAAAGAGATGAACTTCATGGAACCCCTTCAGATCGAGGATGCCATCCTGAGTCTTCAGGAAGAGGAGAAGATGCTGAAAAGAAGGTATGAGGTACTGGAGCTCACCAGAAGTCTGATGAAAGATTCCTATGAAAAACTCCGTAAGGAGTTCACAGGCAAATTGAATGAGAAGGTGACGGCCATCTACAGGGAAATCACAGGTAAAGAGAGAACTGTGAAAGTGAGTGAGATGTTCTCTATGAATTATCAGGAATCCGGGATGCTCTGGGAGGACACCTTTCTTTCCCATGGGTCCATGGAGCAGCTGTATCTCTCCTTACGAATCGCCATGGCGGACCTCATCTACGCGGGAAGAAAAGTCCCGCTGATTCTTGATGAGGCATTTTCCAGCTATGATGAGGAAAGGCTTCATAAAACACTTCATTATCTCATGAAGTGCACAGACCGTTTTCAGATCTTCATCTTCACCTGCCATAAAAGAGAGGTGGAAATGCTCAAGGAAAATGCCCATATTCACATAATTCAATGAGAATATCCGTTGATGTTTATAAGACGGGCAGAGCTTATGAACGATTTCTGAAATTCCTTCTGAATACGGTTTCATAATCCGGTTCTATGTTATAATGAGAGTGTAAAAGAAATACGAAAGAGGTACAGTGCATATGAATATTGCTTTTTTTCTAACCCCAAAGTCAGAACTGATTTACGAAATGGTAGACTCTACCATGCGGCAGGTTCTGGAGAGGATGGAACATCATGGCTATTCTGCAATTCCACTCATTGACAATGATGGAAAGTATGTTGGAACTCTTACTGAAGGGGATCTGCTCTGGAAAATCAAGAATACTCCAGGTCTGTCCTTTAGAAACACCAATAAAGTGAAGGTCAAGGATATCGAGAGAAGAAAGAAACATGAAGTGGTCACCATCAGTGCAGACATCAACAACATCATCGTATTGGCCCGTACACAGAATTTCGTTCCGGTGGTGGACGATGAAGGTGTGTTTATCGGTATCATCAAGAGAAGTGATATCATAGACTATTGTTATAACCTAATTACAGACGAAAAGAAGATCGGTTAATAACATATTACTGAGAAAAAGCTGAAGAAACTTCAGCTTTTTTATGTTACTATGTTGATATAACTATGCCATAAAAGGCGCAAGAAAGGGGTAAAGGCTACTATAAAGCCTAGTGAAGAATATGGATGAAAAAAACATGAATGATATTTCCATGGAAGAGGCAATGGAAGGATTCGCTCTGAATAAAGTGAAGGATGGAGATATCCTGGAGGGCACAATCCTCAAAGTGAACAAGGATGAGGTCATAGTAAACATCGACTATTATGCGGACGGAGTGATTCCAAGAGATGAGCTTACCAAGGACCATCATGAAGACATCACACAGACCAGCAGCATCGGCGATAAAATCAAAGTGATTGTGCTGAAAGCAGATGATGGTGAAGGAAATGTCCTGCTGTCAAAGATCAAAGCCGATGCCATCGTGGCAAAGGAAGAACTTGAAAAAGCCCTGGAAGAGAAAGAGGCTGTGGAAGTGAAGGTCCTTGAAGTGGTGAAAGGCGGTCTGAGAGTATTCTTCAAGGGTCTATCAGGGTTCATGCCTGCGTCCCTGGTATCCAACACTTACGTGGAGGATCTGAGCAAATTCACCGGAGAAACACTGAAGGCCTACGTGGAAGAATATGACGAAGAGCAGAGCAGGCTGATCTTCTCCAGAAGAGCCTATCTTGCTGAAAAAGATGCGGAAGAGAAAGCAAGGCTTCTTGCTACACTCAAGGAAGGACAGTCTGTAGAAGGAACGGTGTCGAACATCACTTCCTATGGTGCATTCATTGACCTGGGCGGACTCATCGGTCTTGCTCACATTTCCGACCTTTCCTACGGCAGAATCAACCATCCAAGTGAAGTACTCAGCGTTGGGGATAAAGTGACTGTCCATGTGCTGAAAATCGATCAGAAGAAGGAGAAGATTTCTCTTTCCCTGAAGAACAAGGGCCAGGATCCATGGAACAGAGTACATGAAATGAAGATCGGACATGTGTATGAAGCCAGCGTGAAGAAAATCATCGATGCAGGGGCCATCGTGCAGCTGGAAAACGGCATCGACGGACTGGTTCACATCAGCGAGATCAGCTATGACCATGTTACAGATGTCAATGAAGTACTGAAGGAAGGTCAGAAGGTCAACGTCAAGCTACTGAATATCGATGACGAGCGTAAGCGCGTCAGCTTCTCCATCAGAGATGCAAAAGAGGAAGACCAGAGTTTCTATGAAGAAGAAGATTCTGTGACCCTTGGTGACGTGTTTCAGAACTTAATGGATAAGTTTAAGGAGGAGAACTAAGAATGAGCATATTAAGCCAGTATGAACCTAAGAAGGTGCTGCACTACTTCGAAGAACTGACAAAGATTCCCAGAGGCTCAGGAAATGAAAAAGCGGTATCGGATTATCTGAAGAAGTTTGCAGAGGACAGAAATCTTGACGTCATTCAGGATGAAGTCATGAACATCATCATCAAAAAGCCCGGAACCTCAGGATATGAAGACAGCAAGCCAGTGATCATCCAGGGACATATGGACATGGTGGATGAAAAGAACAACGACACCGTTCATGATTTTTCCAGAGATCCGCTCAAACTGAGAATCGTGGAGGATCATCTCTATGCCACAGGCACCACCCTCGGTGCGGATAACGGAATCGCAGTTGCCTATGCACTGGCGATTCTTGACAGTGACGACATTCCACATCCTCCTCTTGAAGTGCTCATCACCGTGGAAGAAGAGACCGGCATGATCGGGGCAGCTTCAGTGGACGGCAAGCACTTTGAAGGAAAAATGCTCATCAATATCGATTCCGAAGAAGAAGGCACATTCCTTGTGAGCTGTGCAGGAGGGGCCAGGCAGACAGTGAAGCTTCCACTGCACTACACAAAAGCAGAGGGTGTTTCCTATAAGCTCAGCATCACAGGTCTGAAAGGCGGCCACTCAGGCATGGATATCATAAAAGAACGCGGCAATTCCAATGTGCTTCTGGGACGTGCATTATTCATGCTGCGCGAGAAATACGATTTTCTTGTCACGAGCCTTCATGGCGGTTCCAAGAACAATGCCATTCCAAGAGAGGCTGAAGCGATTCTTGTATTCAGTGGTAACGTGGAAGGGCTTCTGGATGAAGTTGCTAGAATCGAAACAACACTGGGTATTGAAATTGAAACCCAGGATGATGACTTCAACATCACCTTCAGCAAAACAGATACCCCTGAACAGTGCTATGACAAAGTGACAACGGAGAAAGCCATCGGGCTTCTCTTCACACTGCCAAACGGTGTGATCAGCATGAGTCAGGATATTCATGGTCTGGTGGAGACATCCCTGAATCTGGGCGTCCTCCATGAGAAAGAACAGAAGCTGTATTTTGATTTCGCAGTGAGAAGCAGCGTCGGTTCCAGGAAAGAGATGGTCCTAGACAAAGTGAAGACCATCGGAGAGATCTTCGGTGCACAGACTGAAATCACTTCCTCCTATCCGGAGTGGAGATACGCAAAGGACTCCAATCTCAGAGATGCCTTCATCAGCGTATATGAAAAGAAATATGGTGTACTGCCAAAGATCGAAGCCATTCATGCGGGACTTGAGTGCGGAATTCTCTCAGGCAGAATCGACGGTCTGGATATGATCAGCCTCGGACCCAACCTGTTTGATGTCCATACACCCGATGAGCATATGGATCTGAAATCTGTAAAGAATGTCTATGAGTTCCTGCTGGATGTGCTGAAACATCTGAAATAAACACTGTAATGAACATGAGGTGGACCATGAAGAATTTTAAAGACAGAGATTTTCTATTGACCCAGGAGGATCTGGTTCTCATTGACGTGCGCTTTGATATGACCAATCCGAAGTATGGGAGAGAAGCCTACGAGAAGGCCCATGCCAGAGGTGCCGGGTATCTGGATCTTGACAAGGATCTGGCAGGTCCGGTGAAAGCACACGGTGGAAGGCACCCTCTACCTGATGAAAAAGAGTTTCAGGAGAAGCTGCGTGCGCTGGGCCTGAATAACGACTCCAGAGTGCTCATCTATGATGATGGAGACAATTCTTCTGCCGGAAGACTCTGGTGGATGCTGAAATACTACGGACTTGAAGACGTCTTCGTTCTTCAAGGCGGATTCAGCGCTCTTGAAAAAGAGGATCTGACAGACAGAAAGGAAAGTTTCCCCAGAGGGGATATTCAACTGAAACCCGATGCGTCCATGACGGCCTCCTACGAAGAGGTGCTTTCCTATTCCAGGCAGGATCAACCTAAAGACAAGGTCCTGGTGGATTCAAGGAGCAGTGAACGCTACAAGGGGATTTTGGAGCCCATCGATATCAAAAAAGGGCATATCCAAAACGCGAAGAATGTATTCTTCAGGAGTCATTTCGATGATCAGAATAAGATCGACAAAGATGCGCTGCAGAAGAACTTTGAAGACATCGCAGCCTATGATGATGTGATCTTCCATTGCGGCTCTGGTGTAACCGCCTGCACAAACATCATGGCTTTTGAGGAACTGGGAAAAAAATCCAGATTATATATAGGTAGCTTCAGTGACTTTGTCAGTTATGAGGAAAATACCGTAGAAGGGGAATAATGATGAAGAACCGGCTTATCGGAATGAGAACCATTAAGACAGCTTTAGTCGTGATTATTTCATATATCGTCTCTTCTCTCATCAATGAAGAGCTTTCCTTTGCGCTGATCTATGCAGCGGTCATATGTGTTGAGACTTCTGTTGTATCCAGTGTGAAAATCGGATACAACAGAGTTCTTGGGACGGTTATAGGCGGCGTCATCGGACTGATCATGAATTATGTTCCGCTATACGGCGGCATCACCATGGCCATAGGCATCATCATCACGATCATGTTCACGAACCTGCTCAACATCAAGAAGGCGACCGGGATCGCCATCACACTTGTAGTCATCATCATCATCGGTTCCTCTGACACTTCTCCGGCCATCTATGCCATGCAGAGAACACTGGATACGATCATAGGAATTGTCATTGCGACCCTGGTGAATATGATGATATATCCTCCGGATCAGATGAGAATGGTCCGGGAGAGCTTTGAGCATTACAAGCATACGGCCAAGGAAATCGTTTCGGAAGTCCTTCTCTATGATATAGACAACGGACTGGCGACCCTGACGAAGGAGCTGGATGATTTCAGGGAAAAGTATGATTCTCTCAGCAAGGAGCTGAAGATTCTCAAGAAGTATGACATGGAAGACTATGAATACTACACACAGATGATTGAAGCTTCGGAAAAAGTGCTGATCTATACAGAAGCCATTTCCCTGAGCGACCCGGATGTCAAAATGACCGCAGACAACAATCAGAAGCTTACAAAGATTCTGGCACAAGATATGAAACAGACGGAATTTGTGGATCTTGATTCCTCCACAAGAGAAGACATGATCTTCAACTACAATCTGGCAAAACTCATTTCCGCACTGGAAAAGATTCTGCGCGTCAGAGTCGTAAGAACAGACCAGAATTAGATGCTGCATGAAAAGATCTCTCTAGATGGGAGATCTTTTTCTTTTTTGTTGAAGAGTCTTGAAGTTTCACTTTGCTATCTCGTATAATTGTCATGAAGTTTGGAATAATGATAGTGGAAAATCTTATTTCACTTCAGAAGCAGGAGATTATAAAGATAAACTTAAAATGACTTTAAATCGACTTATCCACCTTGTACAAAAATTTCTATGATGGTAAACTAATAAGTAGGAATTTTTTAGAAGCGAATTTCTATGATGAATTACACGGGAGGTGTTCCGATGAATTTTATACTGGCATCAGGTTCCTTAAGAAGACAGGAACTGATCAGAAGAATGGGCATAGACTATCAGGTCATTGTTTCTGATTTTGATGAGGAAAAGGTTCCTTATGACGGTGATCCTGAAGCCTACGTGAAAATTCTGGCCGCCGAGAAAGCGAAGAACATCCTAAGTGAAGAAACCAGTAACTCCTTTATTCTTGGCGCAGATACAATTGTCTGTGCGCAAGGGAAAATATTAGGTAAACCGACAGACAGGGAAGATGCCTTTTCCATGATGAAGCTGCTTGAGAACAGTACCCATGAGGTCTATTCTGGGCTAGCGCTCATTCATGAAAGAAAAGGGATTGTAGAAACTGTAGCCAGAAAAACTTCTGTGCAGTTCTCTTCTATGTCAGAGGAAGAAATTCACGCTTACCTGGATAAGAATGAATGGAAAGACAAGGCTGGAGCTTACGGAATCCAGGGAGCTGCAGGGCTTTTCATCGAAGGGATTGAAGGAGACTATTACAATGTGATGGGTCTGCCTCTCAACACCCTTTACCATATGCTCAGAAAATATCAGATCATCATGTAATGGAGTGGGGAATCTAGGAGGATTTTATGGAAACTAGAATCATGGATATGCCCCAGAACGAAAGACCTCAGGAAAGACTCCTGCGCTATGGTGCAGACAGTCTCTCAAACAGCGAGCTTCTGGCTGTTATTTTAAGGACAGGAACAAAAAACGAAAATGTGATCAACCTGTCTCAAAGAATCATCACTGCTTTTAATGGCATCAACGGCCTTTTGGAAGCATCCCAGGATGATCTCATGAGCATCTCCGGAATCAAGGAAGCCAAGGCTTCTCAGATTCTCTCCATGGCTGAAATGGCGAAAAGATTTCAGACCTATCGAAGCGGAGACAGCTATAAGATCAATTCACCCGGTGATGCTGCGGATCTCATCATGGTGGAACTCAGAGAATTCAAACAGGAAGTCCTGAAAGTGCTTCTGCTGAACACAAAGAATATCGTCATCGGTATTCACAATGCATCCATGGGAAGCCTGAATTCATCCATCGTACACCCCAGAGAGATATACAAGGAAGCCATCAGAAAAAGCGCTGCATCCATTATCATGGTGCATAATCATCCTTCGGGAGATCCTTCCCCCAGCAGTGAAGATCTTGCTGCCACTGGAAGAATTAAAGAAGTTGGTAAGATTATCGGGATAGAACTTCTAGACCATATAATCATTGGAGACGGGAAATACATCAGTTTAAGAGAAAAAAACCTATTGTAAATTTGAAAGGAGTTATTTATTCATGCGTTTATTTGGAATGAGCAAGGATATGGGAATTGACCTGGGAACAGCCAATACCCTGGTATATGTTAAAGGAAAGGGGATTGTTCTTAGAGAACCTTCTGTTGTGGCTTTCAATACACACACCAACAAGCCTCTGGCAGTGGGAGAAGAAGCGAAGAGAATGATCGGAAGAACCCCTGGCAACATCGTGGCGGTAAGACCCCTCAAAGATGGTGTCATTGCGGATTTCGATGTCACACAGACCATGCTGAGACAATTCATCGAAAAGACTGCATCCAAATCAGCCTTCACATCTCCAAGAATCATCGTCTGTTTCCCATCCGGAGTAACGGAAGTGGAAAGAAGAGCGATTCTGGAAGCCACGAAGCAGGCTGGAGCAAGGGATGTCATTCTCATGGAAGAGCCCATGGCTGCGGCCATCGGTGCCGGGCTTCCTGTGGATGAACCAACCGGTTCCATGATTGTGGACATCGGTGGTGGTACAACAGAAGTCGCAGTGGTTTCCCTGGGGGGCATCGTTGTAGCGAAATCCCTTAGAGTAGGCGGAGACGAAATGGATCAGGCCATCGTTGCCTACATCAAGAGAGAGTACAATCTCATGATCGGTGAAAGAACTTCTGAAGCCATCAAGATGAGCATCGGTTCTGCTTTCAAAATCGAAGGCAGTGAAGAAGAATACATGGATGTGAAGGGAAGAGACCTTGTCACAGGACTGCCTAAGGTGATCTCTGTTTCCGAAACGCAGATCAGAGAAGCTCTTCATGAACCGATATCAGATATTATTGAAGCTATTAAGACCACACTTGAAAAGACACCACCTGAGTTATCAGCTGATATTATGGATAAGGGCATAATGCTTGCTGGCGGAGGCGCACTTCTGAAAGGCCTGGGTGAACTGATTACTCACGAAACTCATATGCCAGTGGAAATCGCCGAATCCCCACTGGACTGCGTAGTACTTGGTGCAGGAAAAGCATTAGATAATTTCGATAAGATCGCAAGAAGCTATTAATACATGGCGAAGCTGTTAAAAAGCAAGCTGTCAAGAAAGATCGTGATCTTGACAGCTGTTCTGCTTGTGCTCTTCGGGATTACGGTATACAAGGACAATAAGTCCCTGGTGGAAAGTGGAGCAGGAGCTGCCCTTAATCCTGTTCAGAAAGTGATCTATTCCACCAATAAGAGAATGGAGAGTCTCATCGATTTTTTCCTTCGATATGAGGATGTGAAAAAGGAGAATGAGGACCTTCTTCTGGAGAACATCGAGCTGGAAGCAAAGCTTAGAAGTTTTGAATCCCTTCAGGAAGAAAACGAAAAACTCAAAGAGATGTTTTCCATCAAAAACAGGCAGGACCAGTACGATTATCTCGGAACGAATGTCATCGGCAGAACCGGTGGAGGAATCATCACTTCCTATATCATCGATAAAGGATCTGATGATGGCCTTCAGGCCGGGATGGCTGTGATGAGTCAGGAAGGGATTGTCGGTCAGATTACTGAAACCGCAGCCACATGGTCCGTGGTAGAAACACTGTCCAGCGAGAATATTTCCATACATGTGACCACCGTGGAAGATAAGATGAACAGCGGGATTCTTGAAGGACACATAGGCAGTGGTCAGAAACAGATGGCAAAGATCTCTTACCTGCCCATCGACTCCTCCATCAAGGAAGGTGACGATGTAGTGACCTCTGGACTTGGCAGGTTCTATCCCCCGGATTTCTACATCGGAGAAGTCGTTCGTGTGGAGGAAGACAAAGGAAATCTCATGAAAACAGCAATCGTTGAAACCGCTGTGAACTTCAACGATACCAGAATGCTTTTTGTCATTCTGCCTAAAAATATGGAGGATGTGGAATACTGATGAGGAGAATATTCATATTGTTTACAGCAGTATTTCTTCTTCTGATTGATCAGACTGTGCTTCCTTTCCTGTCAGTTTTCGGTTCCTATGGAAGCATTCTTTTCAGTTTCTTCGGTCTGTTTGCCATGATGACTGATTACGAAGATGCCATCACCCTGGCGCTAGTTGCCGGGGTGATGCAGGATCTTTTCTTCCCCTATGCGTTTGGACTGAATTCATTGATGAATCTCTTCCTGTATCTGGGTCTGTCAAGAATCGGTCTATCGCTGAAAGAAGGAAAAAAGACCATCCCGATTCTTTTTGTAACCCTGGCCCAGGGGGTCAAGACACTTCTCATTCTCCTGATTCTATTTGTTTTCGGCATCAGAGGGAATATCTTTTCCATCATCGTAACTCCAGCCTATACCATGATTCTGTGTATTCTGATCTACAAAATAGTGGTTTCATACAGCAGAATCCCGATCGTGAAAAAGGAATGGCGATTCTAGAAAACCTGCACTGCAGGTTTTTTTTGATATATCCGTGAAATTATCGATAATTTGCCATTTTTCAGTTATATGAGTGGAATTATTCATCCGAATCCTATAAAATAGATTTTAGGTGTTATTTTAAGTATATTGGAGGGAACCAATGACTAGTATCGATAGAATTCAGGTGAAAGGAAACCGTAAAGGTCTCAATCTGATTATCAATCTTTTAGAATTCAATTCCACTGAGGAATTAGTGGAAGCCGTAAAAAATAAACTGGAACCGCTGAAGAACTTCTACAGTGGAAATGCAGTTTATGTGACAACCTATCCCATCAGACTGAAAGATGATCAGCGAACCATCCTGGAAAAAGTACTCTATGAAACCATATCCCTTTCCAGTGTGAACTTTGAAGAGTCCAATAGAAAAGAGGATCTTCCGACAGTCTTTTCCGGTGTAGAAGAAGGTAATACCAAGTTTATAACAAAATCCATGCGTGGGGGTCAGATGGTTGACTTCAAAGGGAATGTTGTTGTAATCGGAGACGTTCACATCGGTGCCGAGATCTTCGCAGAGGGAAACATCGTCATACTCGGACAGCTGAAAGGGCGCGCCTTTGCAGGTACATCCGGCAATGAAAACGCATTTGTCGCTGCGATCAGGCTTACCCCATCTCTGCTTTCCATTGCAGGTACCTTTGGAAGACCTGCTGAAAGCGATACAAGTTTTCCTGAAGTTGCTAAGCTGCAGGATGGAAACATCTATGTAGAACCATACATACCAACTAAATTTGAATATTAGAGAGTAAAGAAGGAGAGACTTAAATGCCAGAATCGATTGTAATCACATCCGGTAAAGGTGGCGTGGGTAAGACAACGACCACAGCCAACATCGGAACAGCACTTGCACAGCTCGGACATAAAGTTGTTGTTATTGACGGAGACACAGGACTTCGTAATCTGGACGTACTCATGGGGCTTGAAAACAGAATCGTCTATACCCTGATGGATTATTTCGATGGAAGATGCAAGCTGAAACAGGCTCTGATCAAAGACAAGAGACTTCCGCATCTCTGCCTGCTTCCCACAGCACAGACCAGAGACAAGAACGACATCAGCACGGATCAGATGATCGGACTGATTGCAGAGCTGAAGAAAGAATTCGATTATATTCTCATTGATTCTCCAGCTGGAATCGAGCAGGGGTTCGAAAATTCCGTGGCTGCTGCAGACAGCGCGATCATTGTCGTGAATCCGGAAGTCACATCCGTAAGAGATGCAGACAGAGTCATCGGCAAGCTTGATTCAAAGGGAATTGAGAATCATAAGGTGATCATCAACAGACTGAATCATGAAATGACCGAGAGCGGAGAGATGCTCAATGTGGAAGATATCCTCGAAATCCTGTCCGTAAAGCTTTTAGGTATTGTTCCAGATGATCGCAGCATCACCATCTCCACCAATAAGGGGGAGCCTGTTGTGACAACGGAGGGGTCCTTGGCTGGTACCGCCTTCATCAATATCGCGAAAAGAATTACGGGTGAAGAAATCCCGCTTTTAAATCTTAAACCAGAGGAAGAAGGATTCTTTAGTAAACTATCCAAACTATTTAAGAAGAAGTAAAGGGGGCACAACATGGATATTTTCGGATTTTTCAAGAAGAAGAGCGGATCAAAGGATACCGCAAAAGACAGACTGAAACTCATTCTTATGCACGATCGTGGAGACGTTTCTCCTGAGCTGCTTGAAAATATCAAAAATGATATTTTGGAAGTGCTTAGAAGATATGTGGAAGTGGATGCGGACCAGGAACTGGATCTGCAGATCACACAGACGGACAGCGAGTATGGTTCAGTGCCTGCACTGGTTGCGAATATTCCGATCAAGAAGAAGAAATAAAACCGTAAGAAAATGTTAAATTGAAAGTAAGGGTTGTATGAGTTAATATATTAATGCATACAACTTTTATTTTTAGTCCTGATAAGAGGACGGGAAGGTTTTTACATGAATTTACTGAAATCATTAATCATAGATAAAAAAGATCTGAAGGAACTGGATTTCGGCATGCTGCTCAGTGCCGTGGCCATACTTTTGTTCGGGGCATTCAACATCTACACGGCCACAAGCAGTTATTATGCAAAGCTTCAGCTGATCTGGCTTCTGCTTTCTCTGGGAGTGGTCTATGTGATTCTGCTCATGGATTACAGAAAAGTCTACAAGATTGTGGATGTCCTGTACTGGATTGTGGTGCTCATGCTGATCTTTGTGCTTTTCACCACCAAAGTGAAAGGAGCAGCGGGGTGGTTCAGTATCGGAACAAGGGGTCTGCAGCCTGCTGAGTTTGCTAAGCTCACCACCATGCTTATGGTGGGAAAACAGCTCCATAAGGTTGATGGAAACATCAACAATCTGAAGAATTTCATTACAGTAACCATATATGCTCTGATCCCGGTGATTCTCATGCTCCTACAGCCTGAGATGGGGATCACCATGATCACCTTCTTCATTGTTCTGGGCATCTATTTTGTCATGGGACTTTCCCTGAAAGTGATCTTCGCCGGATTCGGGTTCATCGGACTGGCTGTTCTCGTAGTTCTGAAGACCAGCTTCCTGCCTTCTCACTGGAGCGACAGACTCACAAGTTTTCTCTTCAATGAAGGCAGCGAACTTGGCATCAACTATCAGCTCAGTAGAAGTGTCATCAGTATCGGCTCCGGAAAACTTACCGGAAAATTCAATTTTTCACGATTTCTGGAAGATATGACCAGCGGTAGCCAGTCCAGCACACAGTTTTTTAATCGTGTGCCTGAAAACCATACGGATTTCATTTTCTCGGTACTTGCGGAAAACTTCGGCCTCATCGGCGGGGTGACACTGCTGCTGCTATACGGATATCTGCTGTTCAGAATGATCCGTGTCGCGAGAAAGACGGAAGAAGATGATATTTTCGGTAAGTGCATTGCGGTGGGTGTTTTTTCCTCCTTTCTGTTCTCCATTCTGCAGAATATCGGCATGACCATGGGTATCATGCCCATATCAGGAATCACACTACCTCTTGTATCCTATGGAGGAAGTTCCGTGCTGACCACATTCATTGCCATTGCCATGGTGCTGAATGTGGGGATGAAGAAGAAAACCACATTATTCTAAATGGAGGCATGCTATCAAGGCAAAGAGAACATGCTCTCTGGAAGGTTGGATGAAATGATAGAACTATTTATAGAAGAAGATCACTACCGCAGAATCGCGATCAAAGATAACAGTATTCTGACAGAATGCTATTTTGAAGACAGGAATCAGGAGGTCCGTTCAGGGGATGTTTTTCTCGGCATCATCCGAAAGAAAGTGAAAGCACTCCATTCTGTCTTCATCGATATCGGTCTGAAAAAGAATGCGTTTCTTTATGTCACCAATAACAATAGATTTGAGGACTATAAAGAAGGACAGAGTATCCTGGTGGAGGTCATCAAGGAAGAAGATGGCAGTAAGGGCACCAAGGTGACAGATAAGGTTTCTCTTGGGGGCAGATTTGTGGTCTTTTTTGAAGGCAAGGGGATCGGATATTCCAAAAGACTGGACAGAGAAGAATTTCTGGAGAAGCAGGGAAACCAGAACCCGAAAGATGGTTTTAGGATACTCTTCCGCTCTGCAGCCATGGATGCAAACAAAGCAGAACTGGACAAGGAAATTGAAGAGATCCACAACGCCTTCAAAGAGATTCTGAAGAGAGCGGAAACAGGCATCGGCCCCCGAAGACTCTATGGAGAATCCTCCATACTGGACCGTATCCTGAGAGATCGATTTAGTGAAATCAACATGATCTATGTTGATACAGAAGATACTGCAGACATGGTGAAAAAAGAGTATGGACTTCCTTCTCTCGTACACGGGAATGGAAGAAGCCTTTTCGACTTCTATGGCATCGAGCAGGAACTTCTGAAGCTTCGGCATCGGAAAGTTCATCTCAAAGATGGCGGGAACATGGTCATAGAAATCACAGAAGCCATGGTCGTCATTGATGTCAACAGCGCAAAGTACACGGGAAAGAAGAACAAGGAAGATATGGCGCTCGCCATGAACCTCGCTGCGGTGGATGAAATCGCCAGACAGATCAGACTCCGGAATCTATCTGGAATCATCGTGGTGGATTTCATAGATCTGGCTTCTGAGGTCAATCGGGCTACCCTTCAGGAAACCATGCAGAGGAAGCTTCAGGATGATCCTCTGTTTTCCCGATGCTATCCGCTTACAGAGCTGAATCTCATGCAGATGACACGGAAAAAGAAAGGGTATCCTGTCTATCATTTCATCGAAGAAGAATGCAGCGCATGCGATCACAAGGGAAAAAGACTGAGCTTTGCATACCTGAAAAAGCTCATAAAAAACGAACTAATGAAAAAAGTGGACAATATCGAAATTCTGGATTACCTTATAGTCATAGGCACGCCCTATGAAGAACGTATTCGTAAGGACCTTCGCAGTTTCCTTGGCGAAATCGGCGCAGAGGGTAAACGGATCTATCTTGAGTTCAGCGCATCCGGCGATGATTTCAGAATTGAACCTCTGGTCTTTAAAAATCAGATCCAGGACAAGGAAAAATATCTCATCAGCGAGTAAATATTTCTTTACATAGCGAAATATCATTGCTATAATACTATGTAGGCCGCTCAGAAGAGGTTTTATTCAAACAGCATTCCAATGCTGTACCTTAAAGGCGAGTACTGATATGAGGAGGTGTTTCATATGTTCGCAATTATAAACACAGGTGGTAAGCAGTATAAAGTTTCTGAAGGAGATCTTCTCAAAGTTGAGAAAATTTCAGCTGATGTAGACTCCACTGTAGAACTTACAGATGTTTTAGCAGTATCCAACGGAGAAGGAGAACTTACTATAGGTAATCCTGCAGTTGAAGGTGCTAAGGTAACCGCTAAGGTTATTGCCCATGGCAAGTCCAAGAAGGTTGTTGTCTTCAAGTTCAAGCCAAAGAAGGATTTTAGAAAGAAGCAGGGTCATAGACAGCCTTTCACAAAGATTCTTATCGAAAAGATCGAAGCATAGTCATGATTGAAGTTCGATTTTTAAGAAAATCCGGTGATCTCATAGGTTTCACCTACGATGGTCATGCTGATTATGATGAGTACGGGAAAGATATTGTATGTGCTGCCGTCACTGCACAGTGTATGATGGCATATAACGGTCTTGATGAGATCATGAAGATCACAAACAGAATCGACATGGATCAGAATGGCGGATATCTGTCCGTGAGTATCGATAGTGCAACTCCTGAAGAAAAAAAGGATGCACAGATATTAATGGAAACATTATTATTAGGAATTAAAGCAATTGAATTGCAATACGGAAATTTTATAAAGCTAATTGAAGAGGAGGTGTAACACCATGCTTATATTAAACCTTCAGTTCTTCGCATCCAAAAAGGGTGTAGGAAGTTCAAAGAATGGTAGAGATTCTGAATCCAAGAGACTAGGAGTGAAATCAGCAGACGGACAGTTTGTTCTAGCTGGAAACATCCTGGTCAGACAGAGAGGAACAAAAATCCACCCAGGCACAAACGTTGGCAGGGGTAGTGATGATACTTTATTCGCAAAAGTTGATGGAGTTGTAAGATTCGAAAGACTTGGTAAGGATAGAAAGAAAGCGAGTGTTTACCCAGTTGAACTGGCAGCAGTTGCAGAATAGTAAGCAAACAAGGGCCTGCTTGAACAGCAGGTCCTGTTTTTTGAAATTGGTTCATTTATTTTCATGAAGAATCGAAGCTGTTTATAGTATAATAACAGATAGATGACTCAGATGAACCAGAGCGTAGAACAAAGAAAACCTAAGGCAGGTGAAAAAAATGAACATGTTTATTGATATTGCAGATATATTCATCCGAAGCGGAGACGGCGGAGACGGAGCCATATCCTTCAGACGCGACAAGTATGTGTCCCATGGTGGACCAGATGGTGGTGATGGCGGAAAAGGCGGAGATGTCATTTTTGTCGTGGATCCTTCCATGACGACGCTACTCAACTTCAAGTACAAGAGAAAGTTTGTTGCAGGAAACGGAGCCCATGGCGGACAAAGCAAATGCTATGGTCCAGCTGCAGAGAATCTGGAAATCCCCGTTCCACTTGGTACCATCATCAAAGACAAGGAGTCCGGTAAAATCATCGCGGACCTATCCAAAACCGATGACCGGTATGTGGTGCTCCGAGGTGGCAAGGGCGGAAAAGGAAATGCCAAATATGCCACTTCCACTCGTCAGGCACCGGACTTTGCTGAACCGGGGATGCCTGGTGAAGAAAGGAATATCACCCTGGAGCTGAAGCTGCTGGCGGATGTAGGCCTGCTCGGATTCCCCAATGTGGGTAAATCCACACTGCTGTCCAAAGTCTCCAAAGCGCAGCCCAAGATCGCCAACTATCATTTCACAACCCTTGAGCCCAATCTTGGCGTTGTGGCAATGCCTGGCATCAATCCTTTCGTCATTGCGGATATACCTGGAATCATTGAAGGCGCATCGGATGGGGTAGGACTGGGCATCCAGTTCCTGAGACACATCGAAAGAACAAGGCTTCTTCTTCATATCGTGGATATTTCTGGCATTGAAGGAAGAGATCCCTATGAGGACTTCAGACTCATCAATGAAGAGCTGAAACGGTACAAACTCGATCTGACGGACAGACCACAGATTGTGGTGATGAACAAAGTGGATCTTCTTTTCGATAAATCCTATATGGATGAATTCACAAAGAAAGTCAACGAACTGGGATACAGTGAGGTATACGCCATGTCCGCAGCAACCGGTGAAGGCGTAGCAGAACTCATGAAAATCTGTGCGGAAAAGCTGCAGAGCATCCCCGTGGTGGATACGATCTATGACGATGATGAAATGTACATTCCAGAAGAGAAGCGTTTCACCTATGAGATCACAGTGGATGAAGACGGCGTATTCGTTGTTTCGGGATCCTTTGTGGACAGGCTCCTTCATGCATTGAATCTCAATAACCCAAGTCAGCTGAGATACTTCCATAAAGTACTCGGCAACAAGGGGGTTCTGAACGACCTGAAGGAAATGGGCATACAGGACGGCGACTCCATCCGATTGAATGATTTTGAATTCGAATACTATGCATAGGAGGGCGGATAGATGATAACAACAAAACAGAGAGCATACCTGAGAAGTCTTGCAAACAAGATCGATTCGATTTTCCAGATCGGAAAAGGCGGAATCGAAGCACCATTCATCAAACAGGTTGAAGATGCACTGGAGAAAAGAGAACTCGTGAAGATTACTGTACTGGAAAACAGTGGGATGGATCCCAGAGATGCCCACGACCATCTGGTAGGAGCCCTTGGATGTGAAGGTGTTCAGGTTATAGGTTCGAAAATAGTACTTTACAAGGAAAGCAAAAACAACAAGAAGATCGAACTTCCAGGAAAATGAGAATAGGCATTCTAGGGGGGACCTTCAACCCCATACACAACGGTCATTTATATATGGCTTTTGAAGCCAAGGAAACCCTAGAGCTTGATAAAATCATCTTCGTGCCCAATTATATCCCTCCCCATAAGGAGGCCTATGACAGGGATCCCGAGGATGTGCTTAAGATGCTTGAACTGGTCATAGAGGAGTATGAGGGTTTTCTGATCTCCACCTATGAACTGGATAAGCAGGGTTTAAGCTACACATATGAAACATTGGATCACTTCACGAAGATCTATCCCCATGATGAATTCTTTTTTATCATCGGGGAAGATTCTTACGTGAATTTTTCTAGTTGGAAAAATCCCGAAATCATCAGTTCACTGGCAAAACTGGTTGTATTCCAGAGGCATGGATTTGATGAAAAGAAGAGTGATGGCACCAGAATACTCCTTGAGAAACAGGGGAAACGTCCCATCATACTGGATTCCATGATCCTTGAAATTTCAAGCAGTGATATAAGGGAAAGAGTAGCCAAAAGAAAAGAGATCAGTTTTCTGGTCCCTGCCAAAGTGAGGGATTATATTTATGAGCATGAACTATACAGTGGGAAAACCATGGAGTAAGAAGGATCTTCTGGACTACCTCAACCATCATCTCAAGGAGAGCCGGGTTCGTCACATTCTTGGTGTAGCTCAAGCGGCAAAGGAGCTTTCGAAGCTTTACGGCATAGATCCGGACAAGGTGGAGCGGGCGGCGCTCTATCATGATATTCTGAAAGATAAGGATAAAATCTGGCTGGTATCTTACATGCGCCAACATGGAGAAGAACCGGGAGAAGGGCTTCTGGCCTGGAAGACTCTGCACGCTCCGGCTGGCTCTATCTTCGCAAAGGAAGTCGGCGGGGAGCGGGATGAAGAAACGCTCAATGCCATTCGCTATCACACCACCGGACGACCGGGCATGTCATTGGCTGAAAAAATCATTTTTGTCTCTGATTATATAGAAGAAGGCAGAGATTTTGATGGCGTGGAGCAATTAAGAACTCTGGCCAGAAAGGATCTGGATCAGGCTGTTCTGGCTTCACTTCTGAGCAGTATTTCCTATCTGAAGAAAAGGAACGATCATGTCATGACCCAGTCTCTTGAAGCGGTGGCCTACTACACAGAAGTTACGGAAAGAAAGGATGCGAAATGAAAAGTACCATGAAAGTCATCGAAAAGGATATTCCGCTTTCCTATGCAGGCGAGAAAATCAAAACCTATCTGAAGGAAGAGATGAACCTGTCTACCAGATTCATCCGAAGCGCAGCCATGGAAAAGAGAATCAGAGTGAACAACAGACCTGTGAAACTGGATTACATCCTCAGAGAAGAAGACCATCTGCTTATTTCTCTGATCAGTAAAGAGACGCAGGATATTGAGCCGGAGAATCTGCCGATTTCCATCGTGCACGAAGATGATGCGATTCTCATTGTGAACAAAGCACCCTATATGGTCGTGCATCCTACCAGAAGACATCAGAGTGGAACACTGGCCAACGCTGTGATCCATCATTATCGTTCAAAGGGCGAAGACACCATCATAAGGCTGGTTTCCAGGTTGGATATGAACACATCGGGACTGACCATCCTTGCAAAGAATCAGTTTGTTCATTCTAAAATATCCCAGGACATGCAGAATGAGGATTACGACAAATACTATGTTGCCATCGTGAAAGGAGCCTTCCCTGAAGAAACCCGGCTCATTGATCTCCCGATCTACAGAGACGGAGATGGCGCATACAACAGAGTCATCGACGAGAGAGGACAGGAAAGCCGCACAGAGGTCGAAGTGATTGAAAGATGCAACGGGTACTCCTTGCTTCTTCTGAAGCTTCTGACGGGCCGTACGCACCAGATCAGGGTGCATCTTAGTCATTTGGGTTATCCTATCATCGGTGATGAACTCTATGGAGGGGATTTGACTGCCATGGATCGCCAGGCGCTTCATGCAGTGTACATCTCCTTCCAGCATCCCGTCACCGGAAAACCCATGGATGCCTTCGCGGATCTTCTTCCAGACATGTACGAGGTGGGAAAAAACATCGGATTTGATATGACAAAGGTAAACAGGAATCTATTCATGAACAGATGATGAGGAAACTCATCGTCTGTTTTTGTTTGCACAGTTTGCACATGATATAATCAAAGAAACATCTGATGATTCAGAATATATGAAAGGAGAAACGCATTGTGAGCGATAAGAAGAGAAACGGATTCGGTAATCTGGATCATATCCTTGACGAATATGCGCGAAAAGAGAGAAAAATCATGGAAAACAGCTGTATCACTGGAGATGATTCTGGAAAAACCGATGATGCCAGTTTCAGGAAGCAGCGGATCATGAAAATAATATCCGTGATGACTACATTTTCTCTCATTCTCGGATTACTTGTATTTCTGGTGCTGTGGCTTTTCTGAAACTACGGTTTGCATAGGGACTTAAAGGATTCAACTCCATTACTCCAAAAATCCAAGGTGAAAATACTATAGTGAACAGCCCGTGAAGGCAGCTGAATATCATGCTTCACGGCTTAGGTTCTATGTTCAGGGACTATTAGATTCATCTGGAATATGGTATATTATAAATAGAAAATAGTAAATATTCTAACATTATCAGGATGATTATGTACAATTCGAATGATTGATAATTGTATATGAAATCCCACCTATTCATCATCACATTCAAATCCAATGAAAAAGATAAGTAGGAGGAAACTATGGCGAAGACAAAAGAAGACCCTAAAAAAGTGCTGAACACGGAGTTCAACCATTATCTATTCAACACCGGAGAACATATCCGAAGTTATGAATTCATGGGTGCACATGTTATTGAATTTGAAGGAAGGAAAGGGGTGCAGTTCACAGTATGGGCACCCAACGCGCAAAGCGTATTCATCGCTGGTGATTTCAATGACTGGGGATATGGAGAAATGTTTCCTCAGGGAACCACAGGGATCTGGACCGGTTTTGTGGAAGGAATCGGAGAAGATGCGATCTACAAATACAGGATTCGAAGACATGACGGTTTCGAATTCCTGAAAGCTGACCCCTATGCGTTCTACTCGGAACTGAGACCGAAAACAGCTTCTGTGGTGAAAGACCTCAACGGTTTCAAATGGGAGGATGCCACCTGGCGTGCAAAAAACAAACGTAAAAATCTTGATGCCAATCCCATGAACATCTATGAAGTTCACCTGGGTTCCTGGAAGAGACACTGGGATGGGCGGTTCTTCACTTTTTCCCAGTATATTGATGAACTCATTCCTTATGTGAAAGAGATGGGTTACACCCACATCGAGCTTCTGCCCGTCATGGAACACCCGCTGGATGATTCCTGGGGATACCAGATCACCGGATACTACAGCGTCACTTCCAGATACGGGGAGCCGAAAGAACTCATGCAGTTCATAAATGAATGTCATAAACAGGACATCGGCGTTATTCTTGACTGGGTGCCTGCACATTTCTGCAGAGATTCTCATGGCCTGTACCTTTTTGATGGAACACCGACCTATGAATATCAGGATCCGAACAAGGCTTCCAATAACAGATGGGGGACGACCCATTTTGACTATGGAAAACCTCAGGTACACAGCTTCATCATCTCCAACGCACTCTTCTGGATGGACATGTTCCATGCGGACGGCTTAAGAGTCGATGCGGTTTCCGCCATGCTTTATCTGGATTATGATGATGGACCGTGGACCCCCAATATCTACGGGGGAAACACCAATCTGGAAGGAGTCGCACTGCTGAAGAAGCTCAATACCACCGTGAAAAAAGAGTATCCCGCAGCGCTGATGATTGCAGAAGAAAGTACAGCATTTCCGCTGATCACCCATGATGTGGAAAGCGGGGGACTTGCCTTCACCCATAAGTGGAACATGGGCTGGATGAATGATATCCTGAGATACTTTGAGCTGGATCCGATCTACAGAAAGAATCACCACAACCTCATCACCTTCTCCTTCATGTATGTCTTCAATGAGAACTTCATTCTGCCCATGTCCCACGACGAGGTGGTTCATGGAAAGAAGTCGCTGCTCAATAAAATGCCTGGGGATGAACAGATGAAGTTTCAGGGACTGCGAACCCTTATGACCTACATGATGTGTCATCCGGGGAAGAAAGTGAATTTCATGGGCAATGAGATTGCCCAGTGGATGGAGTGGAGATTCAGAGAAGGGCTGGAATGGATCGGTCTTAAATATGAAATGCATCAGAAGCATCAGTATTTCATGAAAGAGCTGAACAGCCTCTACAGAAATCACAAGGCCTTATATGAAATAGATGATTCCTATGACGGCATCGACATTCTGGATGCCGACAACAAAAATGAAAGTCTGTTTACGTTTATCCGTAAAGGAAAACAGCCAAGAGACTTTCTTGTGGTCATCTGCAACTTCACGCCGGTACAGAGGGACCATGTAAAAGTAGGCGTACCTTTCGAAGGGCAGTACGAAGAGCTGCTCAACACCGAGCTGAAAGAATTCGGCGGCGCATGGGAATATTCCGAGAAAACATTTAATACAACAGAAGAACAGGTCAATGGAAAAGACTTCTCATTAGAAGTCATAGCACCTCCATTATCTGTACTGATCATAAAACCAAAACGAATCAAGGGGGCGAAGTAATGAAAACAGAAATCATCGCAATGATCCTGGCAGGAGGACAAGGAACAAGGCTTGGAAAATTCACGAAAAATATCGCAAAGCCTGCAGTACCATTTGGAGGCAAGTACAGAATCATCGATTTTGTTCTGTCCAACTGTGCAAATTCCAACATGAACACTGTAGGTGTGCTGACGCAATATCAGCCGCTGATCCTCAATACCCATATCGGCATCGGTTCTCCATGGGATATGGATAGAAACGATGGCGGTGTCACCATCCTTCAGCCATATGCCAGCGCCACAGAAGAAAAATGGTTCCGCGGCACTGCTCACGCTATCTATCAGAATTTTTCCTATATCGAAGACTATGATCCCGATTTTATTCTTGTGCTTTCAGGAGACCACATCTATAAGATGAACTATGAGTCCATGCTGGATTTCCATAAAGAGAAGGAAGCCGCACTGACCATCGCGGTCCTTGAGGTTCCATGGGAGGAAGCACCAAGATTTGGTATCATGAATGCCGATGAAGAGCTGAGAATCAAGGAGTTCGAGGAAAAACCTGAAAAACCGAAATCAAATCTTGCTTCCATGGGCATCTACATCTTCAACTGGAAGCTTCTCAAGAAGTACATGAACGAAAACATCAATGCAGGAAAGAATATGGATGACTTCGGAAAGAATGTCATTCCGGAGTTCCTGAACGCCAATGAAAGAGTCTACGCCTACCCGTTCCAGGGTTACTGGAAGGATGTAGGCACACTGGATTCTTTATGGGAAGCGAATATGGATCTTCTGGATCAGAACTCTGAGCTGCAGATCAATGACCGCTCCTGGAAAATCTACTCCAAGAATCCATCCATGCCTCCCCAGTATCTATCAAAAACCGCCGATGTCAGAGACTCACTGATTGTGGAAGGATGCATCGTGCATGGAAAAATACGCAAATCGATTCTTTCTCCAAAAGTCATTGTGGGTGAAGGCACCGAAATCTATGACTCCGTCATCATGGAAGATGTGAAGATCGGTAAGAACTGCATCATAAGAAAAGCCATGATTGGTTCTCATTCCGTCATCCCCGACAATTCAACGATCGATGAAAATGGAGAAATCGCAGTCGTAGGCGAATTCGAGATATTTAAGGAGGCGAAATAGATGCCAAGAAATAAATTATTCGGAATTGTGAATCTGAGTGAAAATGATTACTATATGAAACAGCTGACCAACAACAGACCCTTAGCATCCATACCCTATTTAGGCAGATATCGTCTGATTGACTTCGCGTTGTCCAATATGGTCAATGCAGGAGTGGATACGGTGGGTATTTTCCTGAATGATAAATTCCGTTCTCTTATGGACCATATCGGAAACGGAAAGGAGTGGAATCTGGACAGGAAAAAAGGTGGAGTTTTCTACTTCTCGCCATTTTCCACTCCAGACATCCATAGTCAGCTGAGAGGTGACATCTCAACCTATTTCTCCAACATCGATTATCTGACGGAAGCTTCCGCAGATTATGCCGTGATCATGGGGACTTCCATGGTCTGCAACATCAATCTCCAGGATGTGTTCAGAAAGCATCTTGAAAGCAAAGCCGATATCACTGTTGTATACAAGACCATTGCGGAAGATGATTTCGGTTTTGAACGATGCAATACCGTCAACACCAATGAATACCACAGCGTAATCACTTTCGGAAAGAACATCAGAAGGCCTGATGCTCTGTCTGAAAAGAAGAAGATTTCTCTTGAGATCTTCATCGTAAAAAGAGAACTACTGGTGGATATGATTACCGATGCTGTCACCACTGGAGAGAATGTATATCTTAATGATGCGCTCCATGATGCAGTGACCAAGTATAAAGTCCGTGGTTATGAATACGATGGTCTGGTGAAAAACGTAAGCTCCATTGAAAATTATTACAGCTCCAGCATGGATATGCTCGATGAAGACAATATCCGTGATGTTTTCTTCGGTGAGAACAAGATCCAGACAAAAGTAAAAGATGAAACACCCACCTACTACTCTGATGACAGCAAGGTGACTAATTCCCTCATTGCCAACGGATGTAAAATCGAAGGCACCGTCATCAACTCCATCATTTTCAGAAGAGTCAATGTGGCCAAGGGAACGGTCATCAAGGATTCCATCATCATGCAGAATACGAATATCAGTGAAAACTGTACGATTGAAAATGTCATAACAGACAAACAGGTCGTCGTGACCAGCGGAACGGAACTGAAGGGAAGCCCAAGAAATCCATTGGTTGTAAGCAAGGGCTCTGTTCTTTAGGAGGAAACTATGAAAATTTTATTCGCAACCTCAGAATGCTATCCGTTTCTGAAAACCGGCGGTCTGGCGGATGTTGCCTACGCACTGCCCAAGGAACTGGTCAACTCCGGTGAAGACTGCCGCGTGATCATGCCCAACTACGGTACCATCAGCAAAGAGTATTCCGATAAAATGGAGCACCTTTTCGATACCACCGTTAAGGTTGGCTGGAGAGAACAGTACTGCGGGGTGAAGTATCTGAAGCATGAAGGAATCGACTACTATTTCATCGATAACATGTATTACTTCCACAGGGAAACTCCCTACGGTTATTTTGATGATGGAGAACGTTTCTCCTTCTTCTCTCAGGCGATCCTTGAAATTCTTACCCGTATCGATTTCGTACCGGACATACTGCACTGCAACGACTGGCACACAGCTGTCATTCCTGTGCTCATCCGGACAAAATACAAATGGGAAAGTAAATTCCAGCAGGTGAAGACTGTTCTGACCATTCATAACCTGCGATTCCAGGGCATCTATCCACCTGAAGTCCTTGGAAATCTTCTTGGTATCGGAAATGAGCTGCTCCAGGACTTCTGCTTTGAGTATTTCGGAAATGTCAATTTCCTGAAGGGCGGAATCAACTACGCGGATCTGGTCACCACCGTCAGTCCTACCTATGCGGAGGAGATCAAAACAGAGTATTTCGGCGAAGGACTGCATGGCGTCATGCAGAAAGTGGATTACAAGCTGCGTGGCATCCTGAACGGAATCGACTATAAGCTTTTCAATCCAAGAACCGATAAAAATATTCCATTCACCTATGGACTTCAGAAAATCGATGAAAAAGTGAAGAACAAGCTTGCTCTGCAGAAAGAGCTTGGTCTGGATGAAAGAGAAGACGTTCCAATGATCGGCATCATTTCAAGAATGACGGACCAGAAGGGGTTCGACCTGATTGCAGAAGGCATTGAAGAGCTGCTTTCAAAGGATCTTCAGCTTGTGGTGCTGGGAACCGGTGACAGACGTTATGAGGATATGTTCCGCTATTTCAGCTATAAGTATCCGAATAAAGTCTCTGCCAATCTGGCCTATAATGGAGTTCTCGCACAGAAGATCTATGCAGCGTCCGATCTGTTTCTGATGCCTTCCCAGTTTGAACCCTGCGGACTTTCTCAGCTCATGGCTTTGAGATACGGCACGGTGCCGATCGTGCGCGAAACCGGTGGTCTCAAGGATACGGTCATCCCATACAACAAGTTCACAGGAGAGGGAATCGGATTCACCTTTTCAAATTATGACAGTTATGATATGCTACAAGCGATATATCGTGCGCTGGAAGCATATAGAGACAAGTCCGGCTTCAGAAACATCATGCTTCAGGGTATGAGAACAGACTACAGCTGGAAGTCTTCAGCGAAAGTATATCAGGAATTGTACCGAGATATTCTTTAACCAAAAGGAGAAACACTAGATGATAATAACAAAAGAACAGTTCAAAAAGGACTTTGAGAAGAAAATGCTCAAACTCTATGCACAGGAGGTGGAAGATTCCACTGTCCACATGCAGTATTTCACATTAGGCTATCTGATGAAGGAATACATTTCAGAAGGATGGGCTAAAACCACAAACAGATACACGAAATACGGGGAGAAGCAGGTCTATTACTTTTCCATCGAATTTCTGCTTGGAAGACTTCTTGCAAGCAACCTCCTCAATCTGGGCATCCGAAACACAGTGAGTGATGCTTTAAAAGATATGGGTCTCAGCCTGAAAGAGATTGAAGATGTGGAGGTGGACCCGGGTCTTGGAAACGGTGGTCTGGGCAGACTGGCAGCCTGCTTCATGGATTCCATGGCGTCCTCAGGAATTCCAGGAAACGGAAACGGAATTCGCTACAAATATGGGCTGTTCCAGCAGAAGATTGTGGATGGCTACCAGGTGGAGCTTCCGGAAAACTGGCTGAGAGATGACAATGTCTGGGAAATCAGAAAGAGCGATAAGGCTGTGAAAGTGAAATTTTACGGTGATGCCTGGATGAAACCCAGAGAAGATGGAAGCCTCGAGCCGATTCACACCGACTATCAGGAAGTCCTTGCCGTGCCCTATGACACCGCTCTTGTAGGATATGAGAACAAGACAGTGAATACTCTGAGATTATGGAATGCGGAAGTGCCGAACTACACTGACGATATTCAGGGAGAGCTGAATTTCAATAAAGTGCTCCTGAACAAGAGAGAAATCGAAAGCATCTCAGAGGTTCTCTACCCTGATGATTCTCACCATGAAGGAAGAGTTCTGAGACTGAAACAGGAATATTTCTTTGTGTCTGCAGGTCTTCAGAGTATTGTGGCTCAGCATAAGGATGCCGGACACCCGCTCAGTGAACTTCATAACTATGTGGCCGTCCATATCAATGATACCCATCCCGCCGTCGCCATCCCCGAACTCATGAGAATCCTTATGGATGAAGAGGGCATGGAGTGGGCTGAAGCGTGGCACATCACGCAGAACACCATGAGCTATACAAATCACACCATCATGAGTGAAGCCCTTGAGAAATGGCAGATCGATCTGTTCAAAGAACTGCTTCCCAGAATCTATCTGATCATCGGCGAAATTGACCGCCGGTTCAGAGAGATTCTCAGCAGCAAATTCGGAGAAGATCAGAACCAGATCGAGAAAATGGCCATCATCTCCGGTGGATATGTAAGAATGGCGCACCTTTGCATCCATGGAACGCACAGTGTCAATGGTGTTGCGAAGCTTCATACAGAGCTTCTGAAAAGCCAGGAGCTCAGGGACTTCTACATGCTTTACCCCTATAAGTTCAACAACAAGACCAACGGCATCACCCATAGAAGATGGCTGATGCTGGCGAATCCTGAACTCTCGGATCTACTGGATGAAACCATCGGCAATTCCTGGAGGAGGAATCCTCAGGACCTGAAACTCTTCAAGAAATACAAGAGAGACCCTGAGATCCAGAAAAAGGTGGAACAGATCAAAAGAAACAACAAGGAAAAACTGGCAGCATACATCAAGGAGAAGAATGGTATCATCGTGGATCCCAATTCCATCTTCGACGTTCATGTCAAGAGGCTTCATGCATACAAGAGGCAGCTGCTGAATGCGCTTCATATCCTGCATCAGTATCATGAAATTCTCGAAAACCCGAATTTTGAAATGCTCCCGAAGACCTATATCTTTGCGGCTAAGGCTGCACCTGGCTATTACTTTGCGAAGGAGATCATCAAATTCATCAATGCTCTTGCGGAACAGATCAACAACGATCCAAGAGTGGAGGACAGAATCAAGATCGTATTCCTTGAGAACTACAGCGTCACCCTGGCGGAGCAGATCATTCCGGCTTCTGAAGTTTCAGAACAGATTTCAACCACCACAAAAGAGGCTTCGGGCACAAGCAACATGAAGTTCATGATGAACGGCGCTGTGACTTTGGCTACACTGGATGGTGCAAACGTTGAAATACTGGAAGAGGTGGGACATCCGAATATCGTCATCTTCGGTATGACGGAGAAGGAAGTCCTGAACTATTACAGAAACGGCGGCTACAATTCAAGAGAAATCTATGAATCGGATGCGCGCGTAAAAAGAGTCCTCGACAGCCTCACCAACGGATTCATCAAGGGAATCCAGGTGGAAGGACAGGATATCTTCAAAAACCTCATTGATTACAATGACGAGTTCTTTGTGCTGAAGGATTTCGATTCCTATGTGGCAGCGCAGAAAAAGATGGAAGACCTCTATAGGGATCGGTTCACCTGGAATAAAATGTCCATCGAGAACATCTCTTCTTCAGGTGTCTTCTCCTCTGATGTAACCGTCATGCAGTATGCTTCAGGAGTCTGGGATACTAGAATCATTGAAAGATAGAAGGAAACAGAACCAAATAGAAAAGCAACCGATAAGTCCTGGTACATTCCAGGACTTATCTCAAATCAGGCATAAAGGATGGTGGAGTACTCTGGTCAGCAGGGACACTCGAATTTTATGAATTATCGCGACATCACAATTGAATACAACTCATTCAATGAAACCTACAAAAGACCTTTTGGTGCTACAAAGGTCAATGAGGAAATCACGTTTCGCATACTGGTGGAACAGGCGAAGAATGCTGAAGTGACACTGGTTGTGGCAAAGGAAGGGCATGGAGAAAGATACATCCGTATGAGTCCAGATGAGAAGGCTTATCATAAAGCTTCCTATACAGCGGATGAAGTGGGCCTATGCTTCTATTTCTTCATCATAAGCTATCAGGACCATGATGTGCACCGTACGGTCTATGCAGGTTCACCTGGCCACGGAATCGGCGGGGAACAGATCATCAAGGAAAACCGCTGGGACATCACCCCATACCAGATCACCTTTCACAATTATACAAAACCTGCACCGTCCTGGTACAAGGAAACGATTTTCTATCAGATTTTCGTGGACCGCTTCTATAACGGCAATGAAGATCAGCGGATCAGCAGCCCGAAGAAGAATTCCTTTCTTTACGCCACCTGGGAAGATACCCCCATGTATATCAAGGACTGCCAGGGAAACATCATAAGATGGGACTTTTTCGGCGGAAATCTTCTGGGTGTGGTGAAGAAACTGGACTATCTGAAGGAGCTGGGCATTGGCGGTATTTATCTTAATCCCATTTTCAAAGCCAGAAGCAATCATAAGTACGATACCGGAGACTATCTTTGCATCGATGAGATGTTCGGTGATGAAAAAACCTTCCAGCTGCTCATTGAGGAGGCGGAAAAAAGAGGGATTAGAATTGTTCTGGACGGAGTCTTCAATCATGTGGGTGCAGATTCCAAGTATTTCAACGCTTTCGGCAACTACCCGGACCTGGGTGCCGCAGAAAGCATGGATTCTCCGTATTATCCTTGGTTCAATTTCTCCCATTATCCCAGTGAGTATGAAAGCTGGTGGGGTGTGAAGGATCTGCCTAATGTGAATGAGCACAATCCTTCCTATCGTGACTTCATCGTTGGAAAAGACGGCGTCATCGAAAAATGGACGAAGATGGGGATCGGCGGATGGAGACTGGATGTGGCAGATGAGATGCCCGATGATTTCATCAAAGATATCCGCACCACCATGGACAGCATTTCTGAAGACAACATCCTCATCGGGGAAGTATGGGAAGATGCATCCAATAAAATCGCCTATGGAAAAAGAAGAAGATATCTTCTGGGAGACGAAATCCATGCCACGATGAATTATCCGTTCAAAGATGGCGCCATAGCGTATATAAACGGCCACATGAGGGCTCGAGACCTTTACACCAGGTTTATGTCTCTGAAGGAAAACTATCCAAGAGAAGCCTTTTACAGCGTGTTGAACAACCTGGGCACCCATGACACGAAAAGAATCTATACGGAAATCGATGATGTTTCAAAACTGACGATTGCCGTAGGGATGCTTCTGACATTTCCAGGTGTCCCGTGTATCTACTATGGCGATGAAGCCGGCATGAAAGGGGAGGCGGACCCCTACAATCGGGGACCTTACCCCTGGGGAAATGAAAATGAAGAGATTTCGACCATTTACAGAAATATGCTGAAACTCCGCACCTCCGATGAAGTCTTTTCAAAAGGGGATTTCATTCCATTTTATCAGGAAAATCTGTTCGGCTATATGAGAACCACAGCTGAAAGCGCTTTCCTCGTCCTCATCAACAGAGATCCGGAAGAGGCGAGACTGGTGATCAGTGATGTCATCGGGCTAGAGTCCCTACCGGATGCCGAAGCCGCACTGCTGGATGATTTCTATCATCTGAAAAGCAGCTCTTTCACCTGCATCAGACTCCGATAACAAAGCAAGGAAGCCCGCTGCACCATATATCCTGGTGCAGCGGGCTTCCTTTTCTTCTATCTTTTCTGATTCTCTATTCTTTTCAGATATTCCATTCTCTTATGGGACATTTTTCTTCGTTTCCTCTTCTTCGCGGTATTCAGCATTCTCATGCCAATCGTCAGTATCGCAAGAACAGATACAGTGCCGAGCAGGAGAGGGACGATCTTATTCAGCAGGCTGTTTTCTTTGATCTCATCCAGTATCTGAGATTCCTCCAGTTCCGCTTCGGTGAACAGGATATCGCTTTCACAGACAAGATCGATTTTACCTACTTCATTGTTATTGATGATGACATTGACCGTATCAATGACATCTCCTTTCTGATGGTCCTCGGTAATCACGATTTCATCGAACTCCAGCAGAGGTTTCGGTTCACTCTGGTCTGTCGAGACATAGTGAAAGTCTTCTCTGGCCACCAGGGTGCGTTCTTCCCCGTCAGGCAGAACAATCTTTTTCATTTCCTGCCCTTTCTTGTAGAGAACATGCACAGCAGTGTTTTCAAAAGCCCATTCAAATAACTCTTTGCTTTCTGTCCAGTAGGTGCTCTGGTTCACACCTTTCACGATGGAGACCACCAGGGTACGTCCATCTTTTTCGGCCAGTGAGGTGTAGGAAAAACCCGCTTCCGGTGTCCATCCGGTTTTCCCCATGATGACCGGTTCATAGTAGTACTGACTGTTTTTTCTCATCATATCGTTCTTGTTGGTTGCCCATCGATTCATATCTGTGAGAAGATTGGTCAGCGGGAGCATATGACTATGTTTCTGCGCGATTTCCAGCAGCTTCTCATTCTTTCCTGCTTCTGCAGTGATGAGAGCCAGGTCCCGGGCGGTACTTCTGTTGTTTTCGCTGTCATCGTAGAAGAGACCCGAAGGATTGTAAAATTCCGTATTCACCGCACCGATGCTGTGGGCTCTTTCCGTCATGAGCTTCGCAAAAGCCTCTATGCTGCCGGAAATCTCCTCCGCCAGAATCTCAGCGGCATCGTTGGCCGAATGAAGCATAAGGGCATAGAGAAGATCGATCACCATGATTTCTTCGCCTTCCTTGAAGCCCATGGATGCTCCCTTGGCATAGGGTGGATTGGGTCCTACCGTGACCATTTTCTCCAGATCCAGCATTTCAACAGCGAGCAAGGCGGTCATCACCTTCGTCGTGGAAGCGATCAGATTCTGCTTCTCGCTTTGCTTGTCATACAGAACCACACCGGTTTTAGCATCCATGACGACAATGGATTCAGAGAACGTTTCCGGTGGCGGTGTTCTGGTTTCTATTGTCGATCCGAAGACGGATTGGACTGTAATTGTACTCATAAGCAGTATTAATATAATCATTCCGGGTAGTTTTATCTTATTATGTCTCAATTTTCACACCTCGCTTCAATAATTATATCAAATATCACAATAGAGCACTATAAAAAACATAAAATAATACATAATGGAAGTAAAAGAATAATAGTAGATGTAGGTGAAATCGATGAAGCTCTTCAGCAGGAACAGAATTGACTTTCTTTCAGCTCTCCACAGAACAGGCTTATGCATCTGTATGGCTACTTTGATCCTCAGTTTCAGCGGATGCTCACGGGACAAGGAAGCCCTTTTCCTGGATCCGGAAACCGAAGAGGAGATTGTAGTCGTTACGGAAGATGAGGTGCCTTTATTAAGCATCATCGTCGAAATCAAGGGTGAAGTCCTGGATCCGGGAGTCTATACCGTGCCCGGCGATTCCAGACTCAACGATCTGGTGCTGGAATCCGGTGGCATCACATCTTCCGCAAACCTCAGAAATGTGAATCTCGCCATGAAGATCGAGGATGGACAATCCTTCTATATTCCATCGGTTCATGACGAAGAGCAGGAAATCATTGTAGGTGAGGAAACCCAGGGGAATGGGAAGATCGATCTCAATAAAGCTACACGCGAAGAGCTCATGAGTGTCACCGGCATCGGGCCATCGACGGCCGACAACATTCTTGCCTACAGAGAGGAGAACGGTAAATTCTCCTCTGTGGATGAGCTGGTGCAGGTGAATCGCATCGGAGACAAAACCCTGGAGAAAATCAGAGACTATTTTATCGTGAAATAGGCAAACGGGAATCTTTTCAACAGATTCCCGTTCATTCTATGCATTTATGGTTTCTTTGAGCAGTTCAATACCTGTTCTGATACGGTCCAGGGATTCTTCTTTTCCAAGAACATCCGCTGCCTCGAATGCGCCACCGGGTGTGAACTGTTTTCCTGTCAGTGCGGTTCTGATGGGCCATAGCATCTGTCCGTTCTTCATGCCCAGTTCCTTCACTTTTTCAAGGACGATTTCATGAAGCTTGTCGATGTTCCAGTCTTGCTCAGACACAGATTCCAGTACCGGAAGGATGGTCTCCAGAGAGGAGAGGGCCACTTCACTGTTGGTCTTCATCTTCTTATGGGTATACATATCAGTGGAGTACTCCGGCAGGGCGTAGAAAAAGTCAACCTGTCCAGTGATTTCACTGAGCACTTCCACACGAGTGTGAAGAATGTCTGCAATCTTCATGGTGTCCAGCGGCTTATCCTTGATATCTTCCAGAATATAAGGAAGAGCCAGTTCATGGAACTTCTCAAGGGGCAGCTTTTTCAGGTATTCTCCATTCATCCATCTGAGTTTCTCTGAATCGAAAATGGCCGGACTCTTATTGATGTTCTTGTATTCGAATACCTCAACCAGTTCTTCCAGCGAAAAAATCTCCTGGGTTGTACCAGGATTCCATCCCAATAGAGATATGTAGTTCAGAACAGCTTCCTTCAGGTATCCTTTGGCCAGCAGATCTTCAAAGGAGGCATCACCGGTTCTCTTGGACAGCTTATGCTGCGCATCCTTCATGATGGGAGGACAATGGACGTAGACTGGAACATTCCAACCGAAGGCCTCATAAAGTCTGTTGTACTTCGGTGATGAGGAAAGATACTCGCTTCCACGCACCACATGGGTGATTTCCATGAGATGGTCATCCACAACATTGGCGAAATTATAGGTTGGAAGTCCGTCGCTCTTGAGCAGGACCATATCCTCCAGTTCCTCATTATCCACTGAAATGGTTCCATAGATGACATCTTCAAACTTGGTTACGCCTTCGGTGGGATTATTCTGTCTGATCACATAGGGAAGGCCCTTATTGAGATTGTTTTCCACTTCTTCATGGCTCAGGGAACAGCAGTGCTTGTCATACTTGAATGGCTTCTTCTTCGCTTCCGCATTTTCTCTCAGCATATCCAGACGCTCTTTTGTGCAGAAGCAGTAGTAGGCTTCCTTTTTTTCCACAAGCTTTTCAGCATACTCTCTGTAGATCTCTCTTCGCTCGCTCTGGACATAGGGACCGAATTCTCCGCCCACATCAGGACCTTCATCATGAATCAACCCTGTATCTCTGAGTGTATTGAAGATCACATCTACAGCACCTTCCACATATCTCTCCTGGTCTGTATCCTCAATTCTTAATATAAAGTCTCCGCCTTCATGTTTGGCAATCAGGTACGCATACAAAGCGGTTCTTAAGTTACCCACGTGCATGTATCCTGTCGGACTTGGGGCAAATCTTGTTCTTATTTTACTCATAACAGCCTCCTTACAGATTAAAGAAGTTTCGGCCACGAGCCAAAACTTCATTGTCATTCTTAATTATACTATTCAGGTGATTTCTGTCAATTGGTTAGGGGGATAACTTCTTTCCCATTTGCTGCAAAGACGACGCTGCCCATTTCTTCTGTCAGAAGCGTCTTGGCTCCGATGGCCTCATAGCGCTCCAGAATTTCAGGGGAGGGGAGGTTGTGATCATTCCCAAGACCTGAAGTTACCACGATATATGTAGGTTCCACTTTCGCGAGAAAAGCTTCCGAACTTGAAGTCCTGGATCCGTGATGGGGCGCTTTCAGCACATCAGATTTCAGCTCCTTACCCGTTCGAAGCACCTCGGTCTCGATCAGCTCCTCCGCATCCCCGGAGAAGAGAAAAGCGTTGGAACCCACCACCAGTCTCATGATGGGAGAGTAGTTGTTGGGATTCAGATAGGTGTCTCTGTTCGGGGATAGAATCTCCAGAGTGATGCTTTCTCCAAACTTGAACTCCATGCCGCCTTTGAGTATTTTTCTAGGGGTCTGCTGATCTTCGAGCGCAGTGGTCATTCGGATGAAGGATTTCGTCACAAGCTCCTTATCCGGCGCATAGAATTCCCCGATCTCGAAAGCAGACAGCACATCACCCATGCCACCGATGTGATCTTCATGAGGGTGAGTCAGAAAAACAAGGTCCAGTTTCTTCACATCATAGGTCTTCAGATATTCTATGATGGTATCCGCATGTTCCTGCTCTCCGGCATCAATGAGTATGTTCTTCCCGCTGACTTCCATGAAAATGGAGTCTCCCTGGCCGATATCGATATAATGAACCTTCACAGGTACTTTAACGGACTGGATTCTGGTGACTGTACTGGATTTCTCTACACCCACTATGCCATAATCGAGAACAAAATAGATTCCGATCAGGCTGATCAGAAGAATAATGAAAAGAATCATGGGCAAATAAGTTCTTTTTCTCATGGATACCTCCGAATTTCTCTTTATCATCATTTTACCATCATTCCAGATAATTAGACATACCAGCCATGCATTCCAGTTCCGCTATTCTTTCCCTGCATTCATAAAAATACTTCATGAAAACCATAGGCCGGTAAAGAATAATGCATTATAATGGAATATAAGAAAATGAACAATCTGCTCAGAAAAAGAAGATCGATACACTGCAAGGAGAAAATATATGGTATTTGATATAATAAGCAAAATCCGATTTGGTCTGTCACTGATTCGACTATGGTTCAGCATGCTTGGAACCCGATTCTCAAAAAAGAAAATGAGCCGGGATGCCTACTATCAGGAAATTCTTAGAAGGGCTAAGGTCCATACTTCCGATCTGGTCAGAATATCCAGGATGAACCTCGTGGTGGAAGGTCTGGAAAATATACCGGATGAACCGGTGGTCTTCATGGGGAACCATCAGTCCTACATCGATATCTATGTGACGGTCACAACCTTAAGCAGAAGACTGATCCTCATCGGTAAGAAGGAGATTCTGAAAATACCCATAATCGGCAAATTAGGCCGTGAGATGAATGTTCTCTTCCTCGACCGGGAAAACCCCCGTGAAGGTCTGAAAACGATTCTGGAGGCCATCAGGCTCATCAAAGAGGAAAGGTTTGATGTGCTGATCTATCCTGAAGGCACCAGAAGCAAGTCCAGAGAAATGGGGGAATTCCACAAAGGCAGTTTCAAGATTCCCCAGAAATCAAAGGCACCCATTATTCCAATGGTCGTCAATGATGCATACAAGGTGTTTGAAGACACCTACAGAGTCACCCCCGGGGTGGATGTCCACCTGAAGTTTCTGCCACCTATCTATATGGATCAGCTCACAGAGGATGAGGTGAAGAATATCGATCAGGTACTCAAAGACAGAATCCAGAAGGAACTGGATGCTTTCAACGCAAAATGAAAAGATATAAAAAAACAGCTGCGATGTAAGCAGCTGTTTTGCTATTTGATGACTGATCTTCACTAAAGCTTGATGTTTCTGTCCAGTGGCTGTGATAAGGAGATAAAGGTATCGGTTCTCTGTACACCACTGATGATATTGATACTATTGAGAAGCAGATCCTGCAGGTGAGCGATATTCTTACATACAAGTTTTGTAAATATTGAATAGTCTCCAGTCGTATAATGCAGTTCTACAATTTCATTGATATTAGCCAATTCGTCGATGGCTGCCTGGAAAGAGGAACTCTTGTCCAGATAGATTCCCACGAAGCAGCAGACGTCATAGCCCAGTTTAGGCATATCGAGAAGAATCTTCGTTCCTTTGATAATGCCAAGATCTTCCATTTTCTTCATTCTCACATGAATCGTACCACCTGAAACATGACACACTCTTGCGATTTCAAGATATGGTGTTCTAGCGTCCTTGATGAGAATTTCCAGAATCTGCAGATCCAGATCATCCAGATTGATTCCAGTATTGCTTGTCATAATGCACCCCCATAATTCGATATAACTTATTATATCAAATAAAATGACATAAAATAGTAATATCGTAAAAAAAATATTCTTTTTCCATGGATTTTATAATACACAATAATTAACAATTTGTAAAGGAGTGTTTTTCGCCGGATCCCTATTATCGGCTTGATTATTCAGCTGGAATGGCATAGAATAAAAAGGAATTAAGGGAGGTTTTAACTTGAATTGGACGAATCTGTTAGTCATTTTTGCCATGTCCATTGCCATCTTCTTTGTTTACTCCATAGTGAACATCAACTATCTGAGTAAGCTTAAAGTCAGCAAATGGACCGTATTGGTTGTATCGCTGGTATTTCTGTTTATAGGTCTGATCATTCCAGCTTACACCGATAATCTGGTCATCCATTATATACCCACAGCAATCTTTGTGTTCTTTTTCCTGTGGTATTCCGATCTGTCTGGACTTTCCAAAATCGGTGCACCGAAAAACAGAACATCCGCTACGAATACAACTACCATAAGACCAAAGGCAAAACCAAACAAACTGAAGTATGTCGATGAAAAAGACATCGTAAAAGCGGAAGAACTGAAAGGGAAGAACAAACTTTTCAAGAAAAATAAGAAATAATTTCTTTATGATTCTATAAGAGATTATAAGAGCAGATATGGCAGCATATCTGCTTTTTTACGGAGAAAAGCAGCCGCATCACCTAGCGTGATGCGGCTGCCTGTTTTTATGATTTTATTTTATGAGCAACCGGTGGTTGTTCCGCAGTCCAGACAGACCTTACAGGTTCCGTTCTTGACCATTCTGGTGCTCTGACAGGTAGGACATACAGAGTCGTAGAGTTTTTCACCGTTCTTTTCTGCGTCCTTTATGATGTCCTTCACATCGGTCTCATCCACCACCATGGACAGCTGTTTGATATTCTCGGTTTCATAGTAATTGTTCACAAATCTGGATCTTGATCGCGTCAGCACATCATTCTCTTCCGGCTTGATCTGCACCCTGGAGTAATCTCCCAGTTCGATATCAATGACCTTGGAGATCAGATCCGAAATGGAGCTCACATTCTTGATGTAAGGATGCTTGGAAACAAATCCGTAAGGCTCATATTTCTGTCCTCTCAGCATCTTGGAGATATCCTTTGGCGGGATATGATACTGCAGCATGACGGATACTGTCTTGGACAGGGAGTTGAGCAGACCTGTGATCAGGGTTCCTTCTCTGTCGGTTGTCATGTAGATTTCAGAAATTTCACCTCTGGCATTTCTGTTCACCGTGACATAGACTTTCACATCATCGATCTGGGCAGGGTGGGTATGTCCGGCACGGATGCCATTCATTTTCTCCCTCCTGTTTCCGCCAGCATTGGTCTTCGGAAGGTTTCTTCTGGCTTCTTTTGCGTATTCCAGCAGAGCATCGTAGGTGAGATTTTCCAGTTCCAGATCCTCATCCTGATGATCGATCTTCGTATTCAGCGGCTGGGCGAACTTGGATCCATCTCTGTAGAGGGAGATTCCTTTGACGCCGGTTTCCCATGAACGGATATGGACTTCCTTGAAGTCTTCCACCGTTGCATCCTTAGGCAGATTCACTGTCTTTGAAATCGCGCCGGATACAAGAGGGGTGAGCGCAGCGACCATAAGTACATGGCCATAATGCTGAATGAATCTTTTTCCGGTTCCACATACGTTGGCCGTGTCAAAGATCGGATAATGCTCTTCCTTCAGGTGTGGGGCTCCTTCGATCTTACCATCCACAACCATGCCGTTTTCTTCCTTGCCGATGTAGGCCATGATGTCCTGGACCTCTTCTTTGGTGTATCCAAGATTCTTCAGTGCCACTTCCACGATGGGATTGGCAATGGTCATGAATCCGCCACCCACAAGCTTCTTGTAGACCACGTGGGAGAAGAATGGCTCAATGGATGTGGCGGCGCAGTCCATGGCGAAGGAAATGGTACCTGTCGGCGCAATGACGCTGACCTGGGCATTTCTGTATCCGAACTCTTCTCCATGATTCACCGCATCGGTCCATGATTCCTTCAGTACATCAGAAAGCTCTGTCTGGCCAAGCTGCATAAGAAGGCCATGGTTGATGCGGATAGGCTCATAATGAAGCTCTTCCATGTCTGTATCCAGGGCACCTGCCACTCTTGCGTGGTTTCGGATGACTCTGTTCATATATTTTCTGTTCAGATCATACTTTTCAAAAGGTCCTACAGCTTTCGCCATCAGTGCGGAAACCTTGTAGCTTTCTCCTGTGATCAGTCCCATGATTCCTGCTGAAAGCGCTCTTGCTTCATCAGAATCGTAAGGAAGCCCTAAAGCCATAAGCAGGGATGCGATATTCGCGATACCCAGTCCTGTAGTTCTGAACATGTAAGTTTTTCTTGCAATGTCCACAGTAGGGAACTGTCCCCAGTTGATGGAGGATTCCAGCAGCAGTTGATTCAGTCCGATCATATGCTTCAGTCCTTTGACGTCAAGCACATTCTTCTCCACATCATAGAATCTGTAGATATTAAGGGATGCCAGATTACAGCTGGTGTCATCCAGGAATGCATACTCTCCACATGGATTGGTGGAATTCAGTCTGTTGTGCTTTGCCCAGAGATCTCCGTCTTCCCCAGCAGGGCATGTATGCCATGCATTGAATGTATCCGTGAACTGAGGTGCAGGGTCTGCTGATTTGCATGCGGCATCATTGAACTCTTCCCATAGTTTGGAGACTTTGATTTCTCTGTTGACGGAATCATCCACTCTTCCACGAAGTGTTATGGTGGCGTCGGGATCGTTATCCAGATTCTTCACTTTTCTCATGAATTCATCAGAGATTCTCAAAGAGTTGTTGGAATTCTGACCGGATACGGTTTCGTATGCTTCTCCATCAATATCGGCATCATATCCCATCTTTGCCAGTGCACGAACCTTGTCTTCTTCCTTGGCTTTCCAGAGGATGAACTGTTCGATTTCAGGGTGGTCCACGTCGAGACAGACCATCTTGGCTGCTCTTCTTGTGGTTCCGCCTGATTTGATGGCACCCGCATTTCTGTCAAGACCTTTCAGGAAGCTCATAAGACCTGATGAAACACCTCCACCAGTGAGTTTTTCCCCAACAGCTCTGATATTGGAGAAGTTGGTTCCGGTTCCGGACCCGCCCTTGAACAGTTTGGTTTCGGAAACATACTGCTCGGAAATGGAATGATCTCCAAGAAGCTTGTCTTCAATGGAGAGAATGAAGCATGCGGATGCCTGGGTTCTTGTATAGGTATCCTGAGATTTCACGACTTTCTTCTGATCAGGATCATAATAGTACAGATCATTCTGTCCACCGGTGATGCCATAGCTCTGCTTCAGCCCGGTATTGAACCACTGCGGAGAGTTTGGTGCATACATCTGATTCAGAAGGCCATAGACCATTTCATCGTAGAAAATGTCTTTTTCCTCCTGCGTCTTAATGATCCCTTCATCTACAAGAGATTCCATCCAGAATGAAACCATTCTATGTGCGACCATTTTCATGGAATCCTCATACCCGGATTCGTTGTTTACACCAGCTCTTCTGAAATATTTCGAAGCGATGATGTCAACGGCGTTCTGTGAATAATGAACCGGAAACTCCAGTCCCTTCATTTCTGTAATCACTTTACCGGTCTTGTGGTTTTTCAAAAGAACATCTCTTTTGCTCCAGTCAAATAAGTCATACACAGTTTTGTCTTTATTATTATCCAGCTCTTTAGTATAATAACGTTTGAACAAGTCTTTAATATCCTTCATTGCTTACCTCCCAAATAATTGACGATGAAATAAGTATAATACTATATGTTGTGTAAAGCAATACTGAAAACCACAATATGTAGATATTTAACAACTTGACAACGCGAAATAAAGGGGAAAAGAAATGATGGGATTTAAAGGAACTCAAAAAGAGTCCACGAAAGATCGATTCATCGGATAAATTTGCACGAAGCGCACAAAATTTGAGGAAAATGAGGTATGATGATTAAAGAATTTAAAGGGATGAGACCCAAAATACAGGAAAATTGTTTTATCGCGGAAAATGCGACACTGATCGGAAACATCGAAATCGATGAAAAGTCATCCGTCTGGTACGGTACGGTGATCCGAGGGGATGTGGCACCCATCCGCATCGGAAAGGAAACCAATATTCAGGATAATTCCATTCTCCACACAGAAGAAGGCCTCACGATGACCATCGGGGATCATGTGACCATCGGGCACGGCTGCATCGTTCATGGCGCATCCATTCTCGGACACTCCATCATCGGTATGGGCAGTATCCTTCTGAACGGATGCGAAATCGGAAAGAGCTCCATGGTGGGAGCCGGAAGCCTCGTGACAGAAGGCAAGAAGATTCCGGAGGGAGAACTGTGGATAGGGCGTCCTGCAAAATTTGTGAGAAAACTTACAAAGGAAGAAATCATAAAACTGGAAAATTCGGCAAATCACTATTTTGACTATGCCATGGCGCATAAAGGAGACTGATATGATTAAATTCGGCGATTACAATATGTTGAAAGTGAAGCGAGAAGCAACCTTCGGACTTTATCTGGACAAGGAGACAGGAAACACCTCCGACGACATCCTTCTGCCCAATGGGAATATAGTTGGGGATACACCAAAGATTGGGGATGAAGTCCAGGTGTTCATATACAGAGACTCCAAGGACAGACTCATCGCTACCATGAAAAAGCCTAAGGTTACAGTCGATAATTTTGCCGTCCTGAAGGTGACTTCTATCACTGAATTCGGTGCCTTCATGGATTTCGGACTGGAAAGAGACATTCTGGTGCCCAAAAGAGAAATGAAATACACCATGGTTCCCGGGAATGAATACCTGGTATTCATCTATGAGGACAAAACCGGTCGTCTGGCCGCTTCCACTGAAGTAGGCCGCTATCTGGATCTTCCAGAGGAAGATCAGTATAAGGTGGGAGACACGGTCACAGGCATCGTCTATGACAAACAGACCAACGGCACACTGGAAGTGGCCATCGAAGAAAAGTATATGGGTATCGTTCTGAAAAACGAGTACTTCACGGATATCCGTCCTGGCGACAGAGTCACTGGAACCATCAAGAGAATCCTGGAAGATGGAAGAATAAGCTTCACGCCCCGTAAGAAGATGATTGAGGCGAAAGAGGAGCTTTCTGACACCATTTTAGACTATCTCAAGGATCATGAAGGATTCATGCCGTATAATGACAAGTCCACACCGGAGGAGATCAGAAAACAGTTCAACAGCAGCAAGAACTATTTCAAGATTTCTCTCGGAAATCTCATGAAGAAAGGACTCATCAGGCAGGATGAAAAGGGAACCCATCTGAAATAAGACCATTCGAAGGAGGACTCAAATTGATCGAAACAGCAAATCCCACGGGAATGAGCAGAGAAAAGAAACTGAAGAGTGCACTGCTGTTTACCAAAGCGCAGCTGAAAAATGAAACAGACACTTTGGCGAATCTATCCAACATCAGTGCTGTCATCAATATGTACATGGATGACATCAACTGGGTAGGTTTCTACCTCATGAAGGAAGGGGAGCTTGTGCTCGGACCTTTCCAGGGAAAACCAGCCTGCAACCGCATCGAAATCGGTGCAGGAGTATGCGGCACCTGTGTGAAGGAAGGCAAATCACAGATGGTGGATGACGTGCTTTCCCTTGATAATCATATCGCATGCGACTCCGCATCCCGTTCCGAGCTTGTGGTGCCTATCTATAGAAGCGGTGAGATCTTCGGTGTTCTGGACATCGACAGCCCTTCACTGGCAAGATTCACAGAGCTTGAGAAAACCTATATGGAAGAGCTTGTGGGGATTCTGGAAGAATCTCTATAGGAGAAATAAGAGTTACTAAAAAAAAACAGATTGAACCGTAATTTACGGCTCAATCTGTTTTTTCACATTTTATTCTTCAGTTCCAGAATGGTATTGAATTCGGTGTACATCAGATCCAGCGTTTCAAGGATTCTCGTCGCCCCTTCAGAATCCTCAGTGGGGTAGACCCTCTGATGAGGCATGTATGTTGTCTCTTCCTTGGTGGTATTCATAAAATCAAGACTACCAAGGGCATCGATGAATTTTCTGAACTCCTTGACGTCTGAATCCTTCAGGATCACTTTGAAGGCGTCTTTCGTGTAGCAGCTGTCATAGGCCAGGTGCGTCATGACTTTCAGTCTTCGGATGATTTCTTCGGATGTCTTCAGATTTGTCTTCTGCAATGCATTCAGGGGAATCAGCGGTTCTTTCTTCAATGCTTCAATATTATCTGTGACAGCTTCGATATCGGCAAAAACGTGCGAGAAAGGCATATTATAACTCTTCTTTTCTGATGTTTCATCTTCTAGAAGATACTCAATGGTCAGAGACATGATGGTTTCCAGCTTGAGTCTGACAAATTCCAGTCTTTTTCTTGTGATTTTTCTGTAATAGAAGAAAGAGAAGATGAGGTTGAAGATAATGGCAATGAGTACTCCGAGACCCAATGCCAGCATACGCAGCCGGATGGTGAGTAGAATGCTGGGATTGCCCATGGCATCGCTCTGAATGTACTGTGTCATATAGATACTGGTGAAGATGGCCACAGGAGACACCGCCCTGTAATCGATCTTCAGGGCCATGTAGAGGGTAAGTCCCATGCCCAGCATGATGGTGAATACATTCGCACCAAAGAAATACACGAGTATTCCAGTTGTGACTGCACCGAGGAAGGAGGCAAGCAGCTGGTTCATGCCGCCTTTGACGGCAGAAATGTTTGTCACTTCCAGATTGTACATGACACCAAGAAGGACGGATATCATGTCAAGCCTGGTGACTTCGAACATCATGCCAAAGACATAACCCGTTCCAATGGCAAGCATCGCTTTTACAATATACAGCCAGGAGTCAAGAAGCACGGCTTCTTTCCTGAGACCGATCAGTCTTTTAATCTGTTCCATATTAGCTCCTTTTCGATTAAAAAATATGATTTCTGTACTCAATATAATATCACAGCGAAGAAAAGATGTGTATGTAATTATTCAAATCGGACGTTAAAACCCCCTGAAGCTTGACTTCATCCGCTTCAGGAGGCTTCTTTCTATGTTATAGAGGCAGATTGTTCTTTTTTCTGTAGGCTCTCATGAAAACCTTGATGATTTCATTGGCTATGAGAGGCAGCAGAGACAGGCCGAAGACGATGAGCCAGTCATTCAGCGGCAGCGCGATGACTTTGAAGGCATCTGCCAGGAATGGGATGGAAATCAGTCCAAACTGCAGCAGTGTTCCTGCTATGATGGACAGGATGAGATACTTGTTCTTAAAGAATCCCACCTGGAAAATGGACTTGGTTTCGTTTCTCATGGTCAGAGAATAGAAGAGCTGGGATGTGGCCAGTACCACGAAAGCCATGGTTCTGGCGTAGATCAGCACATCTTCTGGCGCATCCGCTGACTCGAATAGGGAAGAGCCTCGCTCAGCAAGTCCGATGGCAAAGGCAAGCAGCGTCAGGGATCCGATGAGAAGACCGCCTATGATCGCTCTTGACCCTGCACCTCGGGCAAAGAAGCTTTCCTTCGGATCTCTTGGTTCTTTCTTCATGACATCCGGGTCTCCAGGGTCTACACCGAGCGAAATCGCCGGAAGCGTATCCGTAACCAGATTCACCCACAGAATCTGAGTGGGGAGCAGTGGTATGGCGAAGGAGAACAGCACCGACACGAAGATCGCCACGATTTCTCCAAGGTTGCACGACAAGAGGAAGATTACCGCTTTCTTGATGTTGTTGTAGATGTTTCTTCCTTCTTCGATGGCCGCAACGATGGTTGTGAAGTTGTCATCCGTCAGAATCATATCCGCTGCGCCTTTGGATACGTCTGTTCCGGTGATACCCATGGCTACGCCGATGTCGGCATGCTTCAGGGACGGAGCATCATTGACACCGTCTCCGGTCATGGAAACGATATTGCCCTGTTTCTTGAAAGCCTTGACGATTTTCACCTTATGATCCGGAGAAACTCTGGCAAAGACTCTGTAATTGTTGATCTTTTCAGCGAACTCCTCATCGGTCAGCTCATCGATCTCAGCACCGGTCATGGCCTGAGTGATATCATCGGCAATGCCCAGCTCCTTGGCAATGGCTACGGCAGTATTCTTGTGGTCACCGGTGATCATGATGGATGTGATGCCAGCCATATGAGCAGAAGCGATGGAATCCTTCACTTCCAGTCTTGGCGGATCGATCATGGCAACGAATCCTATGACAGTAAGATCCTTCTCCATCTCATCTTCGTCGATCTTCACTTTGGTATCCTTATACGCCACACCCAGGACTCTTAGCGCCTCGTTGGACATTTCAATGGATCTGTCCAGGATGGTCTTTCTCATTTCCTCAGTGAGCGGTTTCACTTCACCATTGACAAGAATGCTGGAAGAGATCTTCAGGATGTTGTCGATGGCACCTTTTGTATGGACGCGGTATCCACCGTTTTCCTCATTGAGCGTGGACATGAGTTTTCGGTCGGAGTCAAAGGGCTTCTCGTCTACACGAGGATAGAGTCTGTTCAGCTCTTCCTTCGTCATGCCATGCTTGTTGCCCAGAACAATCAGCGCGATTTCCGTAGGGTCCCCAGTGGATTCCGTTTTATTGGCTGTGGCATCACTGCAGAGCACGAAGGACTTGATCAGTTCTTCAGACGCTTCATCCTTGGCTTCATGGGACTCTTCCCGAATGTCCACATCCACCAGTTCGTCATAGATGTAGTATTTCAGGACAGTCATTTTATTCTGTGTCAGGGTTCCTGTCTTGTCGGAACAGATGATGTTCACAGAACCCAGTGTTTCCACAGCAGGAAGCTTCTTCACAATGGCATTGATCTTACTCATACGGGTGACGCCCAGCGCCAGCACAATGGCAACAATGGCTGGAAGCCCTTCAGGTATGGCCGCTACTGCCAGACTGATGGAGGTCAGGAGCATGTCCAGAAGGTCTCTTCCTTGAAGAAAACCGATGATGAACATCAGGATGGTTATACCGAGCGCAAGCTTACCTAAGGTCTTGCCCAGCTCATCCATTCTTTTCTGAAGAGGTGTCATATCATCTGTCTCTTCATTGAGGCTCTTCGCGATACTGCCCACGATGGTTTCCATGCCGGTACCTACGACGACACCTTCTCCACGACCATAGGTCACAAGGGTGGACATGAACGCCATGTTGGTTCGGTCGCCCACGGGGATATTCTCTTCAGTAAACTCTTTGTCATAGAACTTGCTTGAAGGTACAGATTCACCTGTCAGAGCAGATTCTTCTATCTGAAGATTAGAACTGGTGGTGAGCCTGATGTCTGCAGGCACATAGCGTCCTGCATCCAGAATGACCACATCACCAGGTACAATCTGTGTGGAATTGATTTCTTTTGTCTCTCCGTCTCTACGCACCAGAGACCTAGGCGTAGTCAGTTTATTGAGTGCTTCGATGGCTTTTTCAGCCTTGGCTTCCTGAACAACGCCGATGGTGGCATTCAGAAACACCACGGCAAGAATGATGACGGAATCTGCATATTCACCGACAATCAGCGTCACCACTGCCGCACCAAGCAGGACATAAATAAGTGCATCATTGAGCTGGGAGAAAAACAACTGAATCAGTGTTTTCTTCTTCGCTTCCTGGAGTTTGTTTTCTCCATATTTCTCTTTTCTCTTCTCCACTTCCGCCTCGGAAAGACCCCTGGACAGATCCACGTCCAGTTCTTTCAGGACTTCGTCTTGTGATTGATTAAACCACATATTAACACCTCTCTTTTTTATACTGTTTTCTTATATTAATATTAATCTGCCATAATATCAATGATACCACCTGATTATTATACCTTTAAAATGTGCCCAAGTAATTAACTTATTCTAAAGTATCCATGAAAGTATCATACGATGCATCAGAAGGCATTCTCAGGTCACCACGAGGGGACAGGCTGATGCTGCCCACTTTCGGTCCATCAGGCATTGCAGATCTTTTAAACTGCTGGGAATAGAATCTCTTCACAAAGACCTTCAGCCATTTCCGGATGGTTTCCGGATCATAGACACCCCGGAATGCGGTTTCAGCCATGAAGAGAATCTTTCTGTACCCGGCTCCATACTTCATGTAGTGATATAGGAAGAAATCATGAAGCTCGTAGGGTCCCACGATATCTTCCGTCATCTGCAGAAGCTCATCTTCTGTGCCTTTTGGCAGAAGCTCCGGACTCACCGGAGTTTCCAGTACATCTTTCAGCACCCGGGAAATATTTCCGGAAAACTCTTCTTCATAGAAATAGCGCACCAGATACCGTACAAGGGATTTCGGTATGGAGGCATTGACGCCATACATGGACATCTGATCTCCGTTATACGTGCACCAGCCGAGGGCCAGCTCCGATAGATCACCGGTTCCGATGACAATGGCCCCTTCCTTGTTGGCGATATCCATGAGAATCTGGGTTCTTTCTCGCGCCTGCACATTCTCATAGGTGGCATCATGGACAGCTTTGTCATGTCCGATGTCACTGAAATGCAGAAGGGAGGCTTCCACAATGCTGATTTCCCGAAGATCGGTGCCCAGTTCTCTGCACAGTTCCAGTGCGTTCTGATAGGTGCGGTCTGTTGTGCCGAATCCGGGCATGGTCACCGTGATGATATTTTCATGAGGAATGCCCAGAATCTGATAAGTCTTTGTGATGACCAGAAGAGCCAGCGTGGAATCAAGGCCACCGGAGATGCCGATGACGGTCTTTTTCATATGAAGATGATTCAGCCGCTTCGCCAGGCCGTGACTCTGTATGGCGAGGATTTCTCTCGCTCTTGTCTTTCGTTCCTCGGGATTGTTCGGTACAAAGGGATGGGGATCGATTTTTCTGTCGAATCCGACCACTTCATAGGATGCATGACGGAAGGAGACTTTCTCTGCAAGGTACTGGGGATTCACCGCTTCATTTCTGAATGTCGTATTCCTCAGTCTTTCCCCACGGATTCTTGCGATATCGATGAATGCGGTGATCTGATCGGTCTCGATGGAAAACCTTTCGTTTTCAGCGAGAACCGTTCCATATTCAGAGATCAGAAGATGCCCGCTGAAGACCAGATCCGTGGTGGACTCGTTGGGTCCTGCGGAGGAATAGACATAAGCGCCGATGTTTTTCGCGCTGGTGATCTTCACCAGGTCTCTTCGATACACGCTTTTTCCAGCCAGTTCATTGGAGGCGGACAGATTGAATATGATTTCCGCACCCTGGAGAGACAGACTGGATGAAGGGGAGACCGTGGCGAAAAGATCTTCGCATATTTCCACTCCGAATGAATATTCTCCAGCTGAAAATACGAGGTTCCCGAAGGGAACCCTTTTATGCGCGCCGAGATCGATCTGTTGTCCATGGGTTCTATGGTAGGCTGTGAACCATCTGCTCTCATAGAATTCATTGTAATTGGGTAGATTCTGTTTCGGTACGATACCGAGAATCTCTCCTTCGAAAAGAACTGCTGCACTGTTATAGAGTCTCCCTTCATGTCTGACAGGAAGCCCCAGAATCACAACCATATCCAGGTTCCTGGTGAATGCGATGATCTCCTCCAGTGCCTTTTCCGCTTCCTCCAGAAGATCCGCAGAAAAAAACAGATCTGCTGCTGTGTAGCTTGTCAGGGACAGTTCCGGGAAAAGAGCCACCTTCACGCTGTTTTCTGAAAGCTGTCGGATCGATGTAAGGATTTCTTTCTTGTTGTAGTGCACATCAGAAACCTTAAGTTTCGGTGACACTGAAGATATTTTGATATAATCCATTTTTTTATACCTCTCCATATCATAAGTTCATCCTGATGAATATCAGGATATATTACATTCATTATACCATCTAGACTTCTCGCTTGAAACAAGGTGAGAAGGGGAATGGATGAAAGCCTCAACATATTTCCTCTTTATAGCCGGAATAGTTCTCACTCCTGTCTTCAATCTTATGAAAACGAATAACCCTTTATTAATATTCTTACCTGTACGAACAATAATTTAATTTCTTTCAATAATGTTGACATATAAACTTAGGATGTTATCATTTAGTTATAAAACGTTCGGGAGGAAAACATGAGCAGTATACTAAATATTTTCGTTGAGAAGAAACCGGAATATAGAAACGAAGAGCAGAAACTGGACAAAGATCTGCATCTGATGCTTGGTCTTCAGACAGAATCTAGAATGATTCATTTATATCAGGTCCAGGGACTCACGGATGAGGAGCTTTCCAGGGTGGAGTACACGGTATTCTCTGAGTCCTCCACAGACAGAACTTCAAGGGACACATCCTCTTTTGTTCATCAGCCGCACTTCATTCTGGAACTGTTACCCGGCCAGTACGATCAGCGTGCAAAAGCCGCAGAAGACTGCATCAAGCTGATTCTCGGTAAATTCGATGTGGAGGTCCGTTACAAAACCGTTTATGTTTTTCCCGGTACCACCCCGGAGAATCTGAAAAAAATCAGAAGCTATCTTCTGAATCCCGTGGAAATGCGAGAAGGGCAAGTTCAAAGCCACTTTGACAGCTTTCCTCAGAAAAACATGAAAGTAGAGCACCTGGAAGGATTTCGCACCCTGACAGGGGAAGATCTCTTCACTTTTCTTCATAAGCATTCTCTGGCTATGACCAGGGAAGATCTGCTTCTCATACAGAACTATTTCATTCAGGAAAACAGAGAACCTACCATCACCGAAATCAAAGTGCTCGACACCTACTGGTCGGATCACTGCAGACATACCACCTTTCTCACACATCTCAAAGACATCCGCATACAGAGCGGCTTCACTCCACTTCAGAAGGCTTATGATCAGTATCTTCAGATCAGAAAGAATCTGGGAAGAGAGAATCGCCCCGTCACATTGATGGATTTGGCCACCATTGGCGCTAAATATCTGAAAGAGCAGGGGCTTGCAGAGGATCTGGATGAATCAGAAGAAATCAACGCCTGCAGCATTTCAAGAAAAGTAAGAACCAATGAGGGGATCAAAGACGTACTCCTCATGTTCAAAAACGAAACCCACAATCATCCCACAGAGATTGAACCCTTCGGCGGGGCAGCCACCTGTCTCGGAGGCGCAATCAGAGATCCCTTAAGCGGTCGTGCTTATGTCTACCAGGGCATGAGAATCACAGGCGCTGCAGATCCGGGAAAACCCCTGAAGGAAACGCTTCCGGGAAAACTGCCCCAGAGAATCATCACAAGGGGTGCCGCGAAAGGATTCTCTTCCTATGGAAATCAGATCGGCCTGAACACCGGATTTGTTGAAGAAATCTATCATCCCGGATATGAGGCCAAAAGAATGGAGACGGGCGCCGTCATCGCTTCCGCTCTCAAGGAGAATGTGAGACGGGAGACACCGCAGAAAGGAGATCTCATCATCCTGCTCGGAGGGAAGACCGGCAGAGACGGAATCGGTGGAGCCACAGGTTCCTCCAAAGGTCATGACGCTTCCTCCATCACTGAGTCCGGAGCAGAGGTTCAGAAGGGGAATGCCGTGGAGGAGCGTAAGCTTCAGAGATTCTTCCGTAACGAAAAAGCATCCAGACTCATCAGAAGATGCAACGACTTCGGTGCCGGCGGTGTTTCCGTCGCCATCGGAGAACTGGCCGAATCTCTTGACATCTATCTCCATCGCGTACCCAAGAAATATATGGGACTGGATCCTACGGAAATCGCCATTTCAGAGTCCCAGGAAAGAATGGCTGTGGTCATTGAAGAGAGAGATCTTCCTGATTTCATCCGCTATGCCCAGGAAGAGAATCTGGAAGCAACTGTTGTGGCCGTGGTAACAGATACCGGAAGGCTCAGAATGTATTACGACGATCAGGTGGTGGTGGATGTCTCAAGAGACTTCATCGATACCAATGGAGCCACCTCCGAAGCTTCCGTCCTCATCGAGCTGGATGCGAAAGACCGGAGTGCATCGAAAGAGAAACTGACCCTGAAAGAGGTGTTGGCTCAGGTTTCCGACCTGAATTCCTGTTCACAGAAAGGACTTCTGGAAAACTTTGACACCACCATCGGAAGAAACAGTCTGATTCTGCCTTATGGAGGAACGTATCAGGATACGAAAAGCTCTGGAATGGTTTCTCTCATACCACTGAAAAACCTCACCTCCTATGATGCTTCCGTCATGACCTATGGGTTTGATCCGCTGTCTCTGGAAAAGAATCCTTTCATCGGCGCTTATGACTCTGTTGTAGAAAGTCTTGCAAAAGTCGTTTCCCTTGGCGGAAATCCGAATGACGTTCGTCTCAGTTTCCAGGAATACTTCCGGAAACTGGGTGATGATCCTTCCAACTGGGGACGTCCTTTCGCGGCACTACTTGGTGCACTCCAGGCGCAGCTGGATTTCAAGGTTCCTGCCATCGGCGGCAAAGACTCCATGTCCGGGACCTTTCAGGATCTCCATGTGCCGGATACCCTGATTTCATTTGCAGTGACCACCGTACAAAAAGAGAACATCCTTCATAACATCCTGAGTAAGACAGACAGCGTGCTCCTGACCCTTCGAACCCCAAGGTCTGAAGGTGTCTATGACGCACTGGTGTTTGATGAAAATGCGAAGCTTATCCGAAAACTTCAGGAAAAAGGCTATCTGCGTTCAGTGGATACGCTGAAAAAGGGCCTATTCATGACACTGCTTAATATGGCTGCTGGTAACAGAATCGGATTCAGACTGGAAGCACTGACCCTTCATGAAAATCGCCGAGATCCGGGAAGTTTTGTGCTGGAAGTTTCCAGAAAACATCTGAGCGAGATTCTTTCCATCGGGCATCATCTTCTTCTGAAGGTTGTGGGCGCCACCCATGAAAATAAAATCATAGAGATCGATGGGGAAGAAATCGCCATGGAAGAGCTGCTTGAGAGACATAAGGCTCCCTTGGCTGAGATCTTCAGTGAATACACCGAGGAGGGAATCACCCTGGAGTCGACATACAGTGCCAAGGAAAGCCCCGTTTATCCTTCCTATGTGGAACATCCGAAAGTACTGATTCCTGTCTTTTTCGGAACCAACTGCGAGCTGGACATCGAATATGCCTTCAGAGAGGCGGGGGCTGAAACAGACACCTTCGTCTTCAGAAATGGAGAGAAGGAAATGAAGGCATCACTGGAAGATTTCGCACAGAGAATCAGAGGATCCCATATCCTGATGCTTTCAGGTGGATTCAGCGCCGCGGATGAACCGGAAGGGTCCGGAAAGTACATCGCCAACATACTAAGGAATCCCCTGGTGAGAGAAGCCATCCATGATCTCATCGACAACCGCAAAGGACTTGTACTGGGCATCTGCAACGGCTTCCAGGGCCTCGTCAAATCCGGACTGCTTCCCTATGGAAGAGTCATTGAGCCGCACGAAGAGATGCCTACACTGACCTACAACACCGCCGGAAAGCATATGTCCAGAATGGCCAGAACAAAAGTGGTGTCCAGAAATACGCCATGGATGAACAGCGCTTCTCTAGGAGACGTGCATGATGTGCCGGTTTCCCATGGAGAAGGACGTTTCATGGCATCTGAAGCGCTGCTGAAAGAGCTCTCAGACAACGGCCAGATCATCACTCAGTATACGAATCTTTCCGGAGAGGTGACCATGGAGGGTCCATATAACCCCAACGGTTCCATGTGGGCCATCGAAGGCATCTCCTCCAAGGACGGCAGAGTCTTCGGAAAGATGGGTCACACCGAAAGATACCAGGATGGGCTGTATCTGAACTATGACGGTTCCTACTATACGGAAATGTTCAGATCCGGTGTAGATTATTTCAGAAACACAGACAATATTGAAGAATAAAGGAGTAAAAGCATGAAAGTATTAATTCTATTTGGAAGCCCGTCGGACAAGGAGACCATGAAGAAGGCAAAAGACCTGCTTGACGAATTCGGCGTGGAGAATGAATCCTATGCCATATCAGCCCACAGAGCACCGGACCTTCTGGAGAAAGTTCTTCGCGAGAAGGAAGCAGAAGGATTCGAAGTGATCATCGCAGGCGCAGGGCTTGCTGCTCATCTTCCTGGAGTCGTCGCCTCAAAAACCGTTCTTCCTGTCATCGGTGTTCCACTGAAGGGGGCACTGGAAGGACTCGACGCACTGCTTTCCATCGTTCAGATGCCCAAACAGATTCCTGTTGCCACCGTGGGCATCAACAATGCGGCCAACGCTGCCATGCTGGCTGTGGAAATATTATCCATCAAATATCCCAAGCTGAGAGAAAAGCTGCTGAACTATCGTGATGCAATGAGAAAGAACATAGAAGAAAATAATTCTGCGGAGGTAATCTATTAATGAACATGCTGTATGAAGGAAAAGCCAAAAGAATTTTTGAAACTGAAAAAGAAGATCAGGTCATTGTCTACTACAAGGATGACGCCACGGCATTCAACGGAGAGAAGAAGGGGACCATCGAAGACAAAGGCATCATGAACAACGAGATCACCTCCATCATCTTCCGCTACCTTGCAGACCACGGCATTCCAACCCACTACATCCGCACCATTTCTGAAAGAGAGCAGCTGGTGAAAAGGGTCTCCATCATTCCCCTGGAAGTGATTGTGCGTAATGTGGCAGCAGGATCCTTTTCCAAAAGACTGGGCGTTCCTGAAGGGCAGTCTCTTCAGACCACCATCTTTGAAATATGCTACAAAAATGATGACTACGGAGATCCGCTCATCAATGATACCCATGCTGTAGCCCTTGGACTCTCCACTTTCGATGAACTGAAGGAAATCTATGCCCTCACAGAGAAGATCAACCATCTTCTGAAGGACTTCTTCCTGAAACTGGGACTGATCCTTGTGGACTTCAAACTCGAGTTCGGAAAAGACAAAGACGGAAATATCCTTCTTGCGGATGAAATCAGCCCTGACACCTGCAGACTCTGGGATGAAAAAACCAATGAGAAAATGGACAAGGACCGATTCAGACGAAATCTGGACAACGTGAAAGGTGCTTACTCTGAAGTTATCAGCAGAATGAAGCAGGGGGAATCATGATCGAGATAATGGATAAGTTCAAAGAAGAATGCGGCGTCTTCGGCATCAGCACGAAAGATACCCAGGCATCCTATGATGTCTATGATGGTCTCTTTGCCCTTCAGCACAGAGGACAGGAAAGCGCTGGCATCGCATCTTTTCATCAGGGAGAGATGCAGGTGAGAAAGAAGATGGGCCTTGTGTCCCAGGCTCTGACGAAAGAGGATCTGGATGAACTGGAAGGCACCCTCGCCGTGGGACATGTGCGTTATTCCACTAAAGGGGACTCCAGTGTGCTCAATGCTCAGCCGCTGACGGCCAGAAGCAAATTCGGTTCCATGGCTGTTGCCCACAACGGAACACTGATCAACACGGAAGTCATCCGAAGCCTTTTGGAGGACAGCGGTGTCATCTTCCAGACCGATACGGATTCTGAAGTCATCGTGAATCTGATCTCAAGGGGGATTCATCGCGGTCTGGAAAATGCTGTCCTGGATGCCATCCGTACGGTGAAGGGGAGTTTCGCCCTGGTCATCGGATTCGGCAGCAAGCTCATCGGCATCAGAGATTCCTATGGAATTCGTCCTCTGGTGCTGGGAAAAAGGGGGGAGGACTACATCCTGGCTTCAGAAAGCTGCGCCATCGACACCATAGGAGGAACGCTCATCAGGGACATTCTTCCAGGTGAAATGGTCATCATCGAAAACGGTGAAGTGAAGTCCTACATCTATTCCGAAAAGACCACCCGTCAGACCTGTTCTTTTGAATACATCTATTTCGCCAGGCCGGATTCCGTCATCGACGGTATCAGTGTGCATTCTCTCCGGATCAGAACCGGCGAAATGCTCTATAAGGAGTCTCCTGTGGAAGCCGATGTGATCATAGGGGTACCGGATTCCGGTCTGGCTGCGGCCATCGGCTATTCCAGAGCCTCAGGCATTCCTTTTGATATCGGCTTTTCCAAGAACAAGTACATCGGAAGAAGCTTCATCACGCCTTCCCAGAAGGCTAGAGAAAAGGCTGTTTCCCTGAAGCTCAATGCCCAGAAGGAAGTGGTCTCCGGCAAAAGAGTCGTCCTCATCGACGATTCCATCGTCCGTGGCACAACTTCAAAGTATCTGGTGGATCTTCTCTACCGCGCCGGTGCCAAGGAAGTGCACTTCAAAGTCTCATCACCCATGGTCATGTTCCCCTGCTACTTCGGTATCGACACGCCCTACAGGGATACCCTCATCGCGTGCAAAATGACGAAGGATGAAATCAGAGACTATATCGGAAGCACTTCACTGAGCTATCTGAGCAATGATGGCCTCATCGCTTCCCTTGGAAGCAGCGCCTTCTGCACAGGATGCTTTCAGGGAGTCTACCCGCTGGGTGCGCCTAATGAATTTCTGGAGGTCGTGAATATATGATGGATTACAGAACCGCTGGTGTGAATATCGAGGAAGGATACAAATCAGTGGAGAAAATAAAAGGCTATGCCAAAAGAACCCTGAGCCCTCTCGTGCTCAATACTCTGGGCTCCTTTGCCGGAATGATGGAAATCCCGGAAGGGTACAGAAGACCGGTGCTCATTTCAGGTACAGATGGAGTCGGCACCAAGCTGAGGATCGCCTTCGATCTTGGAAAATACGATACCGTCGGCATCGACTGTGTCGCCATGTGCGTCAATGACATTCTGTGCCATGGGGCTCAGCCGCTGTTTTTTCTGGATTACATCGCCTGCGGAAAGCTCGATGCGGAAGTATCCTCGGAACTGGTGAAAGGAATCGCAGAGGGTTGTCTTCAGGGAGGACTTTCTCTCATCGGAGGAGAAACTGCCGAGATGCCGGGATTCTATGAAGAGGGAGACTATGACATGGCAGGTTTCGCCGTAGGTGTCAGTGAAAAGGATGCGATCATCACCGGAGATGAGATCAGACCCGGAGATGTGCTCATCGGACTGCCTTCTTCAGGATTTCACTCCAACGGATACTCCCTTCTGCGCAGAGTTTTCACCGACTATCAGGAGTCCTTTCAGGACACCACCATGGGCGAGTATCTGCTGAGACCTACGAGAATCTATACCGACATTGTGCAAAAAGCCATGAAGAACTTCGTAATCAGAGGTATGGCCCATGTCACAGGTGGGGGTTTCATCGAGAATCTGCCCAGAATGCTTACCAGTAGCGCTCTGCGCATCAATGTGAATCTTGATTCCTATGCCCTTCCAGAGATCTACAGACTTCTGGAGGAACGCGGCGTGAAAAGGGACACTTTCTATAACACCTTCAACACAGGAATCGGCTACGTTTTCTGCATCCGCAGAGAAGACTGCGCACAGTTCATGGAATTTCTGAAGGCCAACGGAGAATTTCCTGTGGAGCTTGGTTATATCGATGAAGGGGAAGAAGCAATATGTTTAAGATAGCAGTACTTATTTCCGGTGCAGGCACAACGCTGAAATCCATTCTGGATGACGCAGAAAAAGATGGAGCCTACGAAGTGGGCCTTGTGCTCTGCGACCGCAGATGCGGCGGCATTCAATACGCGCAGGAGAAGCAGATTCCCTTCAAGATTCTGGAGCGAGACAGCATGCTCTCTGAGCGAATTCTTGAAGAAGTGGAGTCCTTCGACCTGGTGGTTCTGGCGGGATTTCTCTCCATTCTGGAAGGAAAGGTCCTTCAGGCCATGAAGGACAGGATCATCAATCTTCATCCGTCTCTTCTCCCGTCTTTCGGAGGTAGAGGTATGTATGGGATCCATGTCCACGAAGCCGTCTACAAATCAGGTATGCCCATATCCGGATGCACCGTCCATTATGTGGACGAGAAGGTGGACGGCGGGAGTTTCATCCTGAAGCGCATCATCGGCATCAGAGATGCGAAGAATCCGGAAGAGATTCAGTCACTCGTTTCTTCGATCGAAAAAGGCGCTCTGACCGACGCGATCAGACTGCTTGCAAAAGGGGAGGATATCTATGAGAGCACTCATCAGTGTATATGACAAAAGCGGACTAAAGGAACTGGCGGATTTCTTCGTGAAACATGACATTGAAATGATTTCCACAGGAGGCACCTACGCCTATCTGAGAGAAAACGGATTTCATCCGGTCAAAGTGGAAGAGATCACTGGGTCCAGAGAAATTCTCGGCGGTAGAGTCAAGACGCTGCATCCGATGCTCCATGGCGGAATTCTCTACAGAAGAGATCTGCCTGAAGATCTTCTGGAAGTGGAAGCGGAAGGAATCGAAGGAATTGATTTCGTTTGCGTGAATCTCTATCCCTTTTTCGATAAGCTCAAGGAAAACCTGACCACAGATGAACAGGTGGAGTTCATCGACATCGGCGGACCCACCATGCTCCGCGCGGCAGCGAAGAACTACCGATATGTGTATACCCTGTCCGATCCTTCAGACTATAAAGACTTCATATCGATCTACAGTGAAGGAACCGATGAGGAAAAGGCTTCCTTGAGAAGAAGGCTCGCAGGACAGGTCTTTAACCTCATGGGTGCTTACGACAGCGCCGTCTCAAACTTTCTCCTGAAAGAGGAGGAGAAGAGATATCTCAGTCTTTCCTACAGAAAAGTATCTGATCTGAGATACGGAGAAAACCCCCATCAGAGCGCCTCCGTATATGAATCCCTGGACACCGAAGGTGCGCTGAAAAACATCGAAATTCTCTGGGGAAAGGAGCTTTCCTACAACAACTTCAAAGATCTGGACATCGCATGGAAAGTGGCCAGCTCCTTTGATGAGCCTGCCTGCTGCGCCCTGAAGCACAACACGCCCTGCGGTGTAGCCCTGGGAAAAGATGATTTTGAAGCCTACAGCAAGGCCTATGAAGGCGATCCTGTTTCCATTTTCGGCGGCATCGTCGCGTTGAACTGCAGCGTCACAAGAGAAACCGCGCTGAAAATGAATGAGATCTTCCTGGAAGTTGTCATGGCACCTGCCTTCACGGAAGAGGCACTGGAAGTACTGAAGAAAAAGAAGAATCTGAGAATCATCCGACTAAACGAAGCACCTTCCTCCAGAAGAGCCTATGTATCCCTGGATGGTCTGATGCTGTCACAGGACGAAGATCTTGAGGATTACAATGCACTTCGGGTCGTTACAAAAAAGGCACCGGATCAGGAAGAACAGGAAGAAATGGAATTCGCCTATAAAGTCGTCAAGTTCGTCAAGTCCAATGCCATCGTTGTCACCAAAGACAGGATGACCCTTGGCATTGGTGGAGGACAGGTCAACAGAATCGATGCCGCGAAATTCGCCCTGGAGAAATCCAAAGGGCAGGGCGTGATTCTTGCATCTGATGCTTTCTTCCCCTTCAGCGATGTGGTGGAGGAAGCCTCCAGACAGGGCATCAGGGGAATCATTCAGCCCGGAGGTTCCTTAAGGGACCAGGATTCCATCGATCTTTGCGATGAAAAGGGAATCTCCATGATTTTCACCTCAATGAGACATTTCAAACACTAGGAGGTCAACATGAAAATTCTAATCATTGGTGAAGGAGCCAGAGAACATGCCATCGCCCGAAAACTGGCCGCATCGGAAAAGGTCAGTGCCATTTATGTGGCGCCAGGAAACGGCGGTACAAAGCGACTGGAGAAATGCACAAATATTCCCAAAGGGACCCTTGCAAAGCTGAGAGATTTCGCCAGTGCGCAGGAGATCGACTATACTGTTGTGGGTCCGGAAGCGGATCTCATGGAAGGAATTGTGGACCTGTTCCACGAGGCAGGCCTTAAGATCATCGGACCGCACAGAGCGGCCGCGCTTCTGGAAGGGTCCAAGGCACTGGCCAAGGATTTCATGGTGAAATACGGCATCAAGACCGCTGCCTATGAAGTCTTCACGGACTTTACAGCGGCAAAGAGATACCTTGCCTCATCGGCATACCCTCTGGTCATCAAGGCGGATGGGCTGGCTGCAGGCAAGGGGGTCGAAATTCTGGAGACCTATGAGGATGCGCTGAAAACCCTGGAAGCCTTCATGCTGGAGGAGAAATTCAGCGAAGCAGGCAAAAAAGTGGTCATAGAAGAATATCTCACCGGAAAAGAGGCCTCCATCATCACACTTTATGATGGAAAAAGCATCATCGCCCTGAACTCCACCATGGACCACAAGAAGATCAGGGAAGGAGAGACAGGGCTCAATACCGGCGGGATGGGTTCACTGACCCCCAATCCTCATTTCACGGAAGTTATGCAGGAAGATTTCAGACAGAACATCCTGAATCGGACCCTGGTCGGTCTGAAGGAGGAAAACCTCACGTTCAGAGGAATCATCTTCTTCGGGCTGATGCTTACGGAAAAAGGGACCTATCTTCTGGAATACAATCTGAGATTCGGAGATCCTGAAACCCAGAGTCTGCTGGAGACCCTGGAGAGCGATCTAAACGTTCTGTTCCTGAAGATGCTGGAAGGAACCCTAAAGGAGGAAGATGTGGTCTGCTCTTCCGACAGCGCCCTTTGTGTCGTTCTGTCAGGGAAAGGATATCCGAAGAGCTGTGAAAAAGACATTGATGTGACTTCATTCTTCGACGCGGAAGGGGAGAAGATCCGGGTCTATTCCTACGCCAGCAAAGCGGAAGAGAACAAGATCCGCTCTTCCTCCGGCAGAGTGCTGTCTGTGGTCTCCAGAGGAGAAATGGAAGAGTGCATGAAAAACGTCTACGATTTTCTTGGTGAAAATCGTAATGAAAACCTTTATTACAGAAAAGATATAGGCAGAATATAAGAATTTAAACCTTTACAAATATCACAATGATAAAGATGGTCCGGTGTTTATTGACATCTTTTTGAATCGTGTTACTATTTATATAACGAAATATTAATATTTTCTTATCTAGAGAGGTGGAGGGAAAGGCCCTGTGAAACCCGGCAACCAATACAGCATCTGCTGTATATGGTGCCAATTCCTGCAGCAGTAGCTGAAAGATGAGAATAAGCTTTTAGATTTCATTCGTCTAAGTTTATTCTTAGGCGAATTTTATTTTGCCGTTTTTGATGAATTCATCAGAAAAAATGTGAGGTGTAGTGATTGATCGAAATTAAAAATCTAGAAAAACAGTATGACAGTCAGGAAGTCATCCGAGATGTATCCTTCCGGATCGAGAAAGGAGAGATCTTCGGTATTGTCGGAAGAAGTGGAGTGGGCAAATCCACGCTGCTCCGATGCATCAATGCCCTGGAACCCTTCAACAGTGGAGACATCATCGTAGATGGAATCTCCATCGGTTCGCTTGATTCCGATGGGGTACGAAGACTGCGAAAAAAAGTATCCATGATCTTTCAGAATTTTAATCTTCTGAATCAGAAAACTGCACTGGAAAACGTGGCACTTCCTATGGAGATCTGGGGCTATGATAAAAAAACCATCCAGTCCCGGGCGAAGGAACTGCTGACTCTTGTAGGTCTTTCTGACAAATACAAGAGCAAACCGCGCGCTCTTTCCGGTGGAGAAAAACAGCGTGTAGCCATTGCAAGGGCCCTTGCACTGGACCCTGAATTTCTTCTCTGTGACGAAGCGACATCCGCACTGGACCCCAACACAACCAAGGAGATTCTTGCTCTTCTGAAGAAAATCAACAGGGAGCTGGGCCTTACGCTGGTTGTGGTGACCCATCAGATGGAAGTCGTCAAAGACATCTGTCAGAGGGTTGCGGTGATGGAAGGAGGAAAAGTGTCTGCCCTTGGCAAGGTGGAGGATCTGTTCCTCAATCCCGCAAAGAGCCTGAAGAAGCTCATCGGCGAAGACGAAATGGAGATTCTTCCAAAGGGGACCAGCATCCGAATCTTCTTCACGAAGGATTACAGCAATCAGACCATCATCACGAACATGAGCAGGGACCTAAGCGTGGACTTCTCCATCGTGTGGGGCAAGCTGGAAAACTTCAGCGGAAATGTACTTGGAAGTCTCGTCATCAATATAAATCCTGCAGACAAGGATCAGATTGTATCCTATCTGACAGAGAAGGGTCTCAATGTGGAGGTGATATATAATGAATCTTAACGGCTATATAGAGGCGCTTTTAGAATCATTACTTATGATCAGCGTTTCTGGCATACTATCAATTTTATTCGGATTCTTCATTGCAATTGTCCTGGTCTACACCAAGGAGAAAGGATTGAAACCAAAACCATCCTTATATAATACGCTGGATTTCTTCATCAATGTGTTCAGAAGTTTTCCATTCATCATCCTGATGTTTCTTCTGTTTCCATTATCCAGATTCATAGTAGGAACATCCATCGGCACCACTGCCGCCATCGTTCCACTGACCATCGCCGCTACACCCTTTGCGGCGCGAATCATAGAGGGTTCACTGGACACCGTGGATCCCGGCATCATTGAAGCGGCGAAATCCTTCGGTGCAACCAATGCGCAGATTATCTTCAAAGTGATGCTCATCGAAGCGCTGCCGAATTTAGTACAGGGCATCACGAACATATTCATTAATATCGTGGGATACTCCGCCATGGCGGGTATCATCGGAGGTGGAGGACTTGGTGCGGTGGCCATCAACTATGGTTATTACAGATGGGAGAACACCATCATGTTCATCATCGTCATTATGATCTTTGCAGTAGTACAGATCATACAGTCCATCGGCAACCAGATTTTCAAGCTTCTGTTGAGATAAATCCTTCTTAAAGTCCGGCGTAGCTGAAGAAACATGTTACTATTTTAACAAATTGAGTAAAATCAGAAAATATCAGTAAAAACAAATCAGTACAGTTATGAAAAACAGATAATAAACAAAAAGCGAGGGAAACAAAATGAAAAAGACATATAAACTGCTAACCGCATCACTTCTGGCACTCGGACTTCTGGCAGGTTGCAGCACCAGCGAAGAAGCTGACGAAAAAATCGTTGTAGGCGCTTCCGCTGTGCCCCATGCAGAAATTCTGGAAAATGTCCGGGAAGATCTGAAGGAACTTGGATATGAACTGGAAGTCACCATATTCAATGACTATGTGCTTCCGAACAAGTCTCTGTCAGAAGGGCAGCTGGATGCCAATTTCTTCCAGCACATCCCATACCTTGAAGAGATGAACAGCAATGAAGATCTTGGACTCACTTATACAGTCAGAGTTCATATCGAACCTATGGCATTATATTCCGACAAAATCGAAACGCTTGAGGAACTGGCAGATGGGGCTACCATCGCCATCCCGAACGATGCGACCAACGGTTCCAGAGCGCTGAAGCTCCTGGCTGACAACGGACTCATCACACTGGCTGATTCTGAAATCGCATCCGTTCTCGACATCACAGACAATCCGAAGAATCTTCAGTTCACTGAACTGGATGCACCAGCTCTCCCAAGAACCCTGGTCGACGTAGATGCGGCAGTCATCAATACGAACTATGCCATCGAAGCAGATCTTAATCCGCTGGATGATGCTCTGATCATCGAATCTGGAGAATCACCCTACGCCAACGTGCTTGCAGTGAGAGAAGAAGACAAGGATTCCGAAAAGACCAAAGCCCTGGATCAGGTCCTGAACAGTGAAAAGACAAGGACGTTCATCGAAGAGCAGTATGAGGGAACCATTTTCCCCGCATTTTAAACTGTACTAAAAAAGAACAGAATAAAATCAGTCACAAAGAAAGAAATCAAAACAGAAAAAACCGTTGAATATCAACGGTTTTTTCATTTCTAAGTTATTGTTAATTCTATGACAAATATTGTTAATGAACGTTTACAATGTTATACTATATTGTGTATTTGTTATATTTTAGATTAAATTTAGGGGGATGTATATGAAACTGTTTTCAATATCCAAAGCAGTGCATGTGCCCAAGTTCAAAGAGGCAGAACATTTCAGTACAATCATAGATGTTGAAGCTCCAAAGAACATGGTATATTCACTATCTCAGCAGCACAACATGAAGTGCTCACCTACTGTCAAAAGAAATGACAGAGTGCTTGTCAACCAGATCATCGGAGTGGGTGAAAACAACAGTGTTGTGCCCGTGTACGCCAGCGTTTCTGGTACAGTGAAGCAGGTTACGACAAAAGTGGACCTCATGGGCAATAAGGTTGATGTGATTCTCATCGAAAATGACTTCCTTTATGAAAAGGAAGAACGCGAAGCCTTTGACTACAGCGCGCTGACCTTCGACGAACTGAGAGAGAAGATCAAAGCGCTCGGACTCATCGAGACCCAGAATCTGTCCAACCGAAAGAGAGGCATGCAGCTTTCCTTCAAGGATGATGTGAAGAATGTGCTCATCAACGCCCAGGAAAGTGGTCTATATGGCCAGGTGGACTCCTATCTATATGAAAACGAGAGAGAAGACTTCCTGAGAGGGCTCGGACTTGTGAGATCCCTCTACAAGAATGCAAACATCACTGTTCTTTCCACATCGGATGCGGATTCCGTCATCGGATTCACAGAGCTTCTGAAGAACACCGATGTGAAGCTCATATCGAAGATTCCTACGCAGTTCTATCATGATATGAACCTGGCTTCCAGAGACGTATTCGGTGATTTCGCCATGAAATACACCATGGTTGTGGATGCCTTCCTTCTGCCAGCTGTAGCCAGAGGACTTCTGGACAACAGACTGACTCATTATCAGCTGCTGCTCGTCAATGGCGGAGCGGTGAAGAATCCAGGTATCTATAAAGTCATGTCCGGTACGACACTGAATTATGTAATGGAGGCAGCTGGAGTAGAGGACCCATTCAGAGTGGTAGCAGGAAACATTCTTTCCGGTGATGCTGTTTTCGCAATGGATGCCCCGATCAACAGAGGAATCAGAGAAGTTCTGTTCCTGAATGAAAATGAAGTCAACAAAGAAGAAGAGATGAACTGCATCAAATGCGGACGCTGTGCGGATGTATGTCCTGTTGGACTGCAGCCTTATGAGCTGAATGCGCTGGTCATCAATAGAGATTTTGATGAGTTCTTCAAAAACCGTGGCGGAATGTGCGTGGAATGCGGAAGATGTTCTTACGTCTGCCCATCCAAGAGACATCTGCTTCAGTCATTCAAAACTGCGAAAAAGGTTAAAAGATAGGAGGTAAGGATATGGAAAACAGAAAAATAACCGTTGCTTCCTCACCCCACGTGAAATCTGACTTGAGAGTGAACAGAATCATGCTTGATGTCATCATCGCGCTGGTACCGGTCACAGCAGCGGGAATCTATTTCAATGGAATCGAAGGACTTTTCCTGGTTCTGGTCACAATCATCGGTGCCATGGCCACAGAAGTTCTATTCAAGAAGGCACTTCATAAGAAACACTCACTGTATGATCTTTCTGCAATCGTAACTGGTCTGATTCTCGGACTCATTTTACCTGTTAGCACACCATTATGGGTTGCAGCGATATCTTCTGTATTTGCCATCGCTCTAGTAAAAGAGATTTTCGGCGGCTTAGGTCAGAATTTCATGAACCCTGCAGTGGCAGCGAAGATCTTCGCAGTGGTATCCTACGGCAATCTGGTTGTGAATAACGGATTCGAAGAAACAGCTTTCATCGACCGTTTTCTCGGAACTGCCGGTGGAAACCTCGGTGAAGCATCCATACTGGCCATACTTGTAGGTGGTCTCTATCTGGCTCTGAAGGGTATCATCAGAGTAAGAGTGCCCTTCACAATCATTCTGGTAGCCCTTGCGTTCTCACAGTTCGTTTTAGGAGATATCACCATCCTTGGCGCAAACAGCAGTATTTATCTGATTGCTTTCTTCATGGCCAATGATTATGCAAGTTCATCCATCACCAACGGCGGAAAATGGATCTATGCGATTCTTGTTGCTGTTGCAGCAGCATCCTTCATCGGTGTGGCTGAAAACATAGAAGGAGCATATTATGCGATTCTCATCGGTAATGTATTTGCTCCATTTATCGATACCTTCTTTAAAGGAAAAGTGGATACCAAAAAGGAGGCTACTGCGTAATGAAAAAGAAAAGTCTAGTAAGTGAGCTTCTTGCCCTTGGCGGAACCCTGATGCTGATCTGCATCATCGTGGCTGGAGTTGTTGCCTTTGTCTATAACGGTACGAAGGAACAGATTGCCATGAACAATGCAGTCAATGCGGAAGATCTTGCTGTAGTTATGCCTGAGAGTGATGGCATTGAAGATGTCACCGCAGAATACGACGAACATGAAGTCATAACTGAAATCTACAAAGCCACAAAAGGCGGAGATGTTGTTGGTTATGTTTATAAAATGATGATTGCAGGATACAAGCCCGACCTTGGCACCCTGGTGGGTATCGATAATGACGGCAATGTGGTTGCTGCAAAGGTCACCCAGTCTTCTGAAACACCGGGTCTTGGTGCTCTGGTTGCCGATGAAGCCTTTATCTCCCAGTTCACTGGAAAAGAAACCACAGCCAGCTTTCAGGTGGTAAAGGGTACACCGACTTCAGACACTGAAATTCAGTCTGTATCCGGTGCTACAATTTCATCGGGTGCGGTTACGACCTCCATCAATGAAGCCGTGAAGTTCCACAAGGAAAACATTCTCGGAGAGGAAGTGGTGGAAGTTCCTGTAGTGGAGCCTACACTTGAAAATATGAATCTGTCAGGGGATGCGATGAATGAAATCGCTGGAGACCTGAAGACGCTGGAAGTCACTACAGCTGGAGAAGTGACAGGATATGTGGTCTATGCGGCAAATCCTGGCTACTACGAAGAATCTCCAATCAAGGTTGCCGTAGGATTCGATAACGAGACAAAGACCATCACAAACATTCTGATCATCGAACAGAATGAAACCCCAGGACTTGGTGATGTGATTCTGGAAGACGGATTCGCACAGCAGTTCCAGGGAGCCGCCGCAGAAGAGATGGAAACTCAGATCTACTCCGGCGCATCTGAAAGTTCAAAGGGCGTCTATAAAGCTGTCAACCAGGCCATCGACTATTATCACAACGTGCTTATGGTTGAACCTGGTGTCGAAAACATGCGTCTCACAGGAGACGAAATGGTCGAGATTGATGGAGAATACAAGACCTTCGAAGTCAGAAATCAGGGAGCGGTATCCGGTTATATCGTATATGCTTCCAATCCAGGATATTATGAAGACAAACCGATAGAGGTTGCAGTATCCTTTGATGCTGCTACAAGAGAAGTGAAGAACATCATGATCGTCAAACAGAATGAAACCCAGGGACTGGGTACAGTCATCACAGAAGACGCTTTTGCTCAGATGTTCCAGGACCAGCCTTCTGAAGAAATGAGCGTTCAGGTCTACTCCGGTGCATCTGAAAGTTCAAAGGGTGTCTACAGAGCTGTAAACAAAGCGATTCTATACTTCAATGACGTACTAATGCAAGGAGGGAACTAAAGATGAAGGCATTAATAGAAAGACTGAAAAATGGTCTTTTCAGTGAAAACCCGATTTTTGTACAGGTTCTTGCCATGTGTCCGACTTTAGCGGTTTCAACCAGCTTAGTGAATGCAATCGGTATGGGACTATCCACGCTGGCGGTTCTGATCTGCTCCAATGCGATTATTGCTGCCATCAGAAAGTTTATTCCAAACAAGATCAGAATACCTGCTTACATCGTCATCATCGCAGGTTTCGTATCTGCAGTTGATATGTTCCTTGCTGCCTATGCGCAGGATCTCTATAAGTCACTGGGATTATTCATTCCACTGATCGTGGTGAACTGTGTCATCCTTGGTAGAGCAGAAGCCTATGCAAGCAAAAACTCCGTACTGCATTCCATCTATGATGCCATCGGTATGGGGCTTGGATTCACACTGGCTCTTAGTGTTCTTGCTTTCTTCAGAGAGCTCATCGGTGCCGGCACACTGTTTGGCGTGAACGTACTGCCTGAAGCATATGAGGCGGCAAACATCATGATTCTTGCACCAGGAGCATTCCTGACGCTGGGTATGATCATGGCCTTCCTCAACAACAGAAACCTGAAGAAGGGCAAAGATCTGCTCAAGATCCACGACTGTGAGAGCTGTGGAATGGGTTGTGATATTCCTAAGGAAGACAAAATGAACATCACACTGGATTCCAGCCTCATTCAGAAGGGAGGAGCTAATTAATGGATTTACTGCTTATTTTTATAAATGCCATGCTCGTCAATAACTTCGTGCTATCCAGATTCCTCGGTATATGCGGTTTCCTGGGTGTTTCCAAGAAAAGAGACGCTTCCATCGGTATGGGCTTCGCTGTACTCTTTGTTATGGTCATCGCATCCTTTGGAACATGGACCGTATACAATTTCCTTCTGAAGCCCAATGATCTGGACTATCTGAAGACTGTTGCATTCATTCTGGTCATCGCGGCACTGGTTCAGTTTGTCGAAATGGTCGTCAAGAAGATCAGCCCCGCTCTCTATGATGCACTGGGTATTTATCTGCCACTGATCACCACAAACTGCGCTGTACTGGGTGTGACCTTCCTGAATGTACAGGATGATCTGTCCTTAGCAGGAAGCCTTACCAATGCTGTAGGTGCAGCGCTGGGATTCTTCCTGGCCATTGTACTGATGGCAAGCATCAGAGAAAAGCTGGACCGTGTATCAAGCGTTCCAAGAGCTTTCCAGGGACTACCCATTGCACTAGTCACTGCTGGTCTCATGGCCATTTCATTCCTTGGTTTCCAAGGACTTATATAAGGGGGGAGAAGTTAAATGATGGAAATAATCATACCAATAGCGATTCTAGCTGGCATCGGACTTCTTCTGGCTGTTTTACTGGGATACGCGGCGAATGTATTCGAAGTGAAACAGGATCCCAAAGTGGAACAGGTCATGCTGGTCCTGCCTGGTGTCAACTGCGGCGGATGCGGATTTGCAGGTTGTGAGGCTTACGCGAAGGGCGTTGCCCTTCAAGGAGCATCACCAACACTGTGTACCGTCGGCGGAAATCCGGTGGCCAACCAGATCGGTGAAATCATGGGCGTCAAAGTCAATGCCCAGGAAGTCATGGTAGCCTATGTCAAATGTAACGGGGACTGTGATAAATCCAAAGACAAGTATGAGTATCATGGAATCATGGACTGTGTCAGTGCTTCCGCACTGCCAGGAGGAGGCGCTAAGTCCTGCTCCTATGGATGTCTTGGACTTGGCACTTGTGTTGCAGTCTGCGACTTTGATGCCATCGTCATCAGAGATGGCATCGCCATCATCGATGAGAACAAGTGCACCAACTGCGGCGCCTGTGTAAAAGCCTGTCCGAAGAATCTCATCGAATCTGTGCCGATCAATTCCAGAGTAAGAGTTGCTTGTAATTCCTATGACAGCGCAAGAGATGCCATGCAGAACTGCGAAGTAGGATGCATTGCCTGCCGTAAATGTGAAAAGGCATGCGAATTCGATGCAATCCATGTGAACAATAATCTGGCTAAGATCGATTATGACAAATGTACACAGTGTAATGCCTGTGTAGAGGTCTGTCCGAAGGTGACCATTGAAAACATTCTGATGATCAACAAGGCAAAGCCTAAAGATATCACTGCATAAGAAGAACTGAGGTGTTTCATCAAGAAGCACCTCAGTATTTTTTTCTCTTTGCACAACTCTCGTAAATATCTGAAAGCCCTTGAATCTATCGACTCAAGGGCTTTCTATGGTAATTGACAGGGAAACTGATTGAATTTCTAAAGGTTATCTTTTCACAACTACAGACGTACCCATTCCACCACCGATACAGAGGGTTGCCAGCCCATAGGTGGAGTTTCTTCTCTTCATCTCATGAAGAAGCGTGACCAGAATTCTTGCACCAGATGCACCCACTGGATGTCCAAGGGCGATGGCTCCACCGTTGACATTGACTTTTTCATCATTCCACTTCAGCTCTTTACCTACTGCCAGAGCCTGTGCAGCGAAGGCCTCATTGGCTTCAATGAGATCCATATCGTCAATGGTCAGATTGGTCTTTGAGAGGGCATTCTTCGTTGCAGGTACAGGACCTACGCCCATGATGCTGGGGTCTACACCGCCGTTTCCATAGGAAACAATGGTAGCCAGAGGAGTCAGTCCCATGGCATCTGCCTTTTCTCTGCTCATGACTACAAGAGCTGCTGCGCCATCGTTGATGCCTGAAGCATTCCCTGCGGTGACCGTACCGTCCTTCTTGAATGCAGGGCGCAGCTTGCTGAGACTCTCAGGTGTCACACCTTTCTTCGGATATTCATCCGTATCCACCACAAGAGGCTCTCCCTTGCGCTGTGGAATCGTCACAGGAGCAATCTCATCTTTGAATTTGCCTTCCGCCATGGCTATTTCCGCCTTATTCTGACTGGACGCGGCAAATGCATCCTGTTCTTCTCTTGTGATTCCATATTTCTCTGCCACGTTTTCTGCAGTAATACCCATGTGATAGTTGTTGAACGCATCCGTCAGCGCATCCTGAATCATGGTATCCACCATGGTGTCATTGCCCATTCTGGAACCGAATCTGGCATTGTTCAGTACATAGGGGGCTCTGGACATGTTTTCAGTTCCACCCACAACCACAACCTCATTATCACCGGCGATGATGGTCTGAGCTGCCAGGGATACGGTTCTTAGACCTGATCCACAGAGCATATTGATTGTAGTGGCAGGAACAGACACCGGAATGCCTGCATTTACAGAGACCTGTCTAGCTACACCTTGCCCAAGTCCCGCCTGAAGGATACATCCCATGTAGACCTCATCCACCTCTTCAGGGCTGATTCCAGCCTGTCTGATGGCTTCTTTTACAGCTGTGACACCTAAATCCACAGCGGATACATTCTTGAATACTCCGCCAAAGCTTCCAACAGGTGTTCGTACAGCACTGACAATTACAACTTCTTTCATTCAATTCTACCTCCCAGTATAATCTATAAACAATAATATAAAGACATCATCATAATCCGTCACAAGCTTCCATACACCATGGATTCCTGATGATATGCTTTAGTCACTGCAAGATTATAATAACATGAAACTCCCTTCATGTGTAATCAATTTCATATTCCAGATCCGTAATAATCGGAGCCCACTATTACGAATAACATGGAAAGCCTTTGAAACATGAGGGTTCCATCATGTTTGGTGGAAGAAGGATGTTGACCAGGCATTTTGAAATTTACATTTTATTAACAAATAGCGATGTCTTAACAGAGCAATGGCATCTTATTTAAGGATCAGAGGCACATTTTCAGCATCTTTTTTCTTATTTTCTTAGTGTAGAATATTTGTTGGATGAATAGAAAAAGAGAATAGCTCAAACCGTGTTATGATAAAAATACGACCTAATAACACAACCGGAAGGAGCTACCCTCATGAATATTATAACCGAGCTGAACAGGAAAATCACTACCCACATGTCAACTTGCCTGGAAAAGGCATTTGAAGAAGGGACAGGACTGACAGGAATGGTGGAATCTACTCTTGCCCTTGTGCGAGAAATGGGAAGAGATATGATTGAAGAAATGATCAGTACTGCTGAGGATTCTCTTCTGAACAGCAAGGAAAGATCAATGGAGTGGGTTGTACAGAGCAGAAATCGCGAGAAGACCGTTTCCACACTTCTGGGAGACATATGCTATCGGAGGACTTACTACAAGAACCGAGAAAGCGGTGCTTTCAGGTATCTGACAGATGAACTTCTTGGTCTGGAACCCCATACGAGAATGGACATCGGACTTCAGTCCGACATGCTCACAAAAGCCAAGGAGATCTCCTACGAGCAGGTTGTTCAAAGCTATGACGATATCAGTATCAGAAGCCGATCAACGGTCAAGAACCTGGTCCACAGGACGTCCATGGAGAATACGAACTGGCCGAATCTTGAGGATGAGAAGCGCAAGGTTCGATTCCTCTACGTCGAGGCCGACGAGGATCATGTGCATCAACAGAGAGGCAAAGGAATGATCATGAAGCTCGGCTATGTCCATGAAGGCAAGCGACTAGTGAATCCATCCTGCAAGTCCAAGCATAAGCGTAACGAGCTCATCGGAGCGAAATACATCACTGGGCTTTATCCAAACAACGATGATTTCTGGTTCGAAGTTCTTGACTACATCGAAGCTCAGTATGACCTGGATTACGTGGAAAGGATTTTCCTTTCCGGAGACGGCGCTCCGTGGATTCAGGCTGGAGAAGACATCCTGCCAAAATGCAGTTTCGTCATCGACGGATATCATCTGTCCAAGTACATCAAGAGCGCTACAGGACCCTATCCAGCCTATGAAAAAAAGCTAAAGA
>NZ_JAFNJU010000010.1 GCF_017368455.1 Proteiniclasticum aestuarii
GCTGCTTTAGCAGCAGTTGAGTAAGTAGTGCGGTTGGCGGCCGCTTTCATGCACCCTCACGGGTGCAGCTGGTGAAAGACCCTTATAGGGTCAGTGGAAACCGCCGGCTAAGCCGGCGGTTTTGATTATATTCTATTATCCAGTTTCTTCTCTTTCACGCTTGTACGTCTTCACTGAAAAGTTCCTAAGCGAAGAGGATCCATGTAAGGATGTAACCCGTCAGTACGGCGATGAGGGTGAAGGGCACCCCGATTCTTGTGAAATCCTTTGTGGTCACCGTGAAGCCCTGCTTGGTCAGAATACCGATACCGGCGATATTGGCGGAAGCGCCGATGGGGGTAAGATTTCCTCCAAGAGTAGCCCCAATGATCAGTCCGAAATAGAGCACCGTGGGGTCTCCGCCAAGAAGCGATGCAATACCCCCGATGACGGGAAGCATGGTGGCTGTATAGATGATGTTATCGATGAAGGCCGAAATGAGTACGGAGAACCATACAATGAGTGTGTACACAAGGAAGAGATTATCCCCTGATATCCTCACAAACAGCGCGGCGATGTCTTCGATGACGCCCACAGCGGATATCCCCCCTACAACGATGAAAAGGCCTGATAGAAGGAGAAGCGTCACATAGTCGATTTCTCTCACTGCATTTCTGATGAGCTTCTTGTCCTTATTCACCACATAGCTCTTCACAAGTCCCACCAGAAGAAGCGCCATACAGATGAGTCCGTTGATGGTTCTTGGTGTGTTCGGAATGAAGGAGGCGATGATCAGAAGAAGCACCATGGCGATCAGCAGGAAGGACGGGAAGTAATCCGTCACCACGGTCTTGTCGAGGGCCGCTACAGGCTGCTTCTCTTTTCTGAAAATCCAGAAGAGAACCAGTGTGGACATGATGGCTCCAACCTGCACGATGAAGAACAGTCCGATCTTACCGTTGTAGATGAAGAAATCAAAGAAGTTCATATCCAGATGACCCGCCAGAAGGATGGAGGTGGTATCTCCCACCAGGGTCGCTGCCCCCTGCAGGTTCGATGCAACAGATATGGCGATGATGCTGGATATGGGTGAAACGCCCAGCTTTTTGCAGATGGTCAGTGCCACAGGAGCCACCATCAGCACCGTGGCCACATTATCCACAAAGGCGGAGATGATTCCTGCAAAAAGAGAAAGTGAAACGATGGCCCACATGACATTAGGCGTTTTTTCGATGATGATGTCCGCAAGAAGCGATGGCATCTTGGAGTCAATAAATAGTGACACCAGTCCCATGGTTCCCGCAATCATGAAGATGACGTTCCAGTCGATGGTGGTGAGCACTTCCCTTATCGGTATGATTCCCAGCACCACAAACAGTGTAGCGGAAGTCACCGCGATTTTCGCTCTGTGCCTTGGCAGCGCCAGTAGCAGTACATAAGTCAGAATGAAGATGATGATGGCTGCAATTTTCATATTGTTCTCCTTATCAGTAGTTTATTTTAAAGATGATCACAGTTTCCCTGATTCAAGACATAAAAAAAGACTCTTCACCAAAAAAACTCTGGTAAAAGTCTCGCTTTCATAACCTGATTGGACAACCGGATTTTCATCGTAATTGACGACCGTCCACACTCTTTATCCGATCTCTGATAAAGAGAAGCTACTCCCTAATACTCACCTATTTTACTTGAATTCAGAATGAAAAACAAGCATTGTTATTTTCATGACAATGCCTGTTTTCAAATATATTCATACAGTTCATTTCGAAGAGAACAAGGTTCCTGCATGATCTCTAGAAATTATAGTTCTGATACACATAGATGAGATGATAGGCGATGGCGAGAAAAAGGAGAACCGCAATGGTTCTGTGCGCCTTGATCCAGAGGCCTTTTCTGGTTTTCTTGTAGGCGCCGTAGCCACCTAGAATAGCCTGAATAATCATCAGTCCGGCTGCCATGGCTCCACTCACCACAAATCCCCAGCGATTGAACTGTATGTAGAAGTGAACAAGAATCCCCACGATGGTGATGATTCCGAAGAGCTTGTGATATTTCACGATGAAAGATAGAAGTGCCTGCCAGGGCCCCTTCAGCTTCTCGTTTTTTCTGATGGACTTCCCCCACTTCTTGTTCACGGCTTTCATGATGTAGTTCATGATGGTCAGTACGTAAGCGATGACGATGACCCATCCGAAAAATGCTCCCACTGTCGCATTCATATATTCCCACTCCTTTCCTGGTATTCTAATTATATTCATCATACCATCTATCCTTGCAGCGTAATATTCTTCTGAAGAAAATTAACAGAAATGTTTTTCTTTTGAAATCCTCTATTCTTTCTGACGCACTGAATATGATATGATATAAGAAAATTCAAAATATTCACCTAGAAAGAAGGGATTGCAATGAAACTGGAAGGTAAAGTGGTGGTAGCCCAGGGGGGCGGACCCACTGCTGTCATCAACGAATCACTGGTAGGCGTCGTGCTGGAGTCTCGTAAATTTCCTCAGATCACCAAGGTCTATGGCGCCATCAACGGCGTCCGTGGAATCGTGAACGAGGACTTTCTGGACCTGACGCAGGAAACCACCAACAATCTGGAACGCGTCGCTGTGACTCCATCCTCTGCACTGTTCTCCACCAGAGACAAACCGGACAAAGCCTACTGTCAGGAGATCTTCAAGGTGTTCAAGGCCCATGATGTACGATACTTCTTCTACATCGGGGGTAATGATTCCGCCGATACTGTGAGAATCGTCAACGAAGAGGCTGAGCGCTCCAACTATGAATTCAGAGCCATCCATATTCCCAAAACCATCGACAATGACCTCATGCTGAACGACCATACGCCTGGATACGGGTCTGCCGCGAAATTCGTGGCCCAGAGCTTCATCGGGCTGAATCTGGATAACAGAGCGCTGCCAGGTGTCCACATCGGCGTCGTCATGGGCAGAAATTCAGGGTTTCTTACTGCAGCCTCCTCCATCGCCCAGAAATATCCCGATGATGGACCCCATCTCATTTACCTCCCCGAGCGCGCCTTCAAGATCGATAGGTTCCTCAGCGATGTGAAGAGAATCTATGATCAGCACGGACGATGCGTTGTAGCCCTCTCCGAAGGCATCAGAGATGAGGCGGGTGTGCCCATCATCGAAAGACTGGGTACCAGGGAAAAGGATTCCCACGGGAATGTGTCTCTTTCCGGAACCGGTGCACTGGGAGATCTATTGACCAGAGAAGTCAAAGACAAACTGAAGATCGGAAGAGTCCGAAGCGACACCTTTGGCTATCTACAGCGCTCCTTTCTGGGATGCGTATCGGATGTGGACCAGCGGGAAGCCAGAGAAGTGGGTGAAAAGGCTGCACAGTTCGCCATCTGGCAGAACGTGGACGGCTCCATCACCATTCACCGCACAGGATACTACTCTGTGGACTACAAACTGAGCAGCCTCAAGGAAGTGGCCGCCAGAACCAAGCTCATGCCTGATGCGTTCATAAACGCTGAGGCCAATAATGTCACAGAAGCCTTCAAATACTATCTGACGCCCCTTCTCGGTTCCAATATGCCCTCCGCTTCCATGCTGAGAGCACCAAGGGCCGAAAAGCTTCTGCAGAAATGACCAGAAACAAGTTTAAAGGACCAGCAGCGCTTCAGTAAAAGTGAAGCGCTGCTGGTCCTTTTCTGATTTTCATAATTTCCATTATGAGTCAATATTCAACAGATGCGTAGATACATCACTCAAAAAAACACCTTCGTAATCATATAAAATACTTGGGGAAAAATCGATATCGCGCCTATAAGTCTTAGAATCTGAATCATGGCAACATCAGAACCTGATACACCTAGATCTGAAGCAATAAGAGCCATATCTGAAGCACCAGCTGGTGAAGAAGACAGTATTGCCTGTGAAAGTGGCAGCTTATATTTTTTCGCAAGAATATTACCCATTAAAAAGCAGGAGAACATATTCAGCACCACTAAAATCAAGGCTGGAATGGCCAGATATTTAAGCTCTACAAAATCCTGATATCCGAAACGACTACCGATATATGCACCAGAAAAAAGCTGAGCCATCCTTTTAAACCAGATCGGAAATGTTACTTCATAGGATGCCATTTTCAGGATGACTATACATAGCATCGCAAAAATAAGTGTTCCAGCAGGCACACCCATCATTCTGCCTGCTGTTCCTGCTATGAAAGCCAGAATCAGTGAAACCCATAGTTTTCTATTCTTGATTGAAGATGGTTTCTTTATGACGAGTTTCGGTTTTTCCCCAGTTCCACCTGTTTCTTTCGAATCATATTTCACCAGTAACGGTACCATGGAAATTCCAGAGATCAGTCTTACAAATTGAAGCACCGTAACTTTGGCAGCATCAGCACCTAAATCTGCAGCTATCAATGGAGTATCACTTACTCCACCAGGAATTCCCGCTAAAAAGGAAGTCAGAATATCCAGAGGACTAACCAGGTAAATCAGAATCCCGACTAAAAAATTGGTTACTATGAGACCTACCAGAAGCGTGATCGTAGGGCGGATCAGATGCTTCATTCGAGGAAGATTCTCTTTTTTCACAGTCATCCCGATATATGCTCCTGCAATGGTCTGGGCAATGATCCTGAACTCCATGGGCATTGCAATAATCTGCGTATTCACATTGAAGATTGCGACCATGATAACACTGCCCAGCATCATTCCACCAGGTACACGAAGCTTCTGGAGTATGTATCCACCAATAAATGCAATAAGGATAGTCAATAGTAAATTAGTCATATTTTCTCCATTCTGAACCAGTAAATACCCACCATGACTACAGGTAATAACTGTTCAGCTACGTTCAGAAACATCTTTTCCCAATAAATCCGGAAGTAAAAGAAGGATAGCATGTAATCCTTCTTTCACAATAATTATGCGATTTTAACTGATCTTACAGTTTTGACTTTGTACTGAATCATGATGGTAACCAAGGCTACAACAAACCCAAGAATATTACCGATCAGCGGATCAGGCATTATGAGCATGATTCCGGCTAGAAAGAGGACTATTCTGGAAACTGCTGATAATTCCACTTTCATCCAGCCGGATAATGAAATCGACAGGACAATTGAACCTAGAACGGCAGTCATCAGGGAGAACACAATATTTCCGAATGTGCCAATCAGTAGAAGTTCAGGTGAAAACGCAAAGATGAATGGAATAATAAACCCTGCAGCAGCCAGTTTCATCGCTGCGAATCCTGTCTCCCACATATTAGATCCAGCTATACCTGCGGCTGCAAATGTTGAAAGCGCGACCGGAGGGGTAATCGTAGACAACGCTCCGAAATACAAGATGAACATATGCGCACCAATCACTGTTACGCCCAGTTTAATAAGTGCAGGTGCAACTAGGATTGCTAACACCATATATGCCGCTGAAGTAGGTAGCCCCATCCCTAGTACAAGACTCGTTATCATTGCCAGAAGTAAGGCAATGATGAGACTGCCTCCTGAGACTTCGATGATGATCGAGCTGATTTTCAGTCCAAGCCCCGTCATGTTAAGTATACCCATTACAATTCCTGCAAGAATACAGGCTGCTGCAATTGGACCAATGCCAGAAATCGCACTTTTGAATGCTTTCAGAAAACCTTCCATGTTCATGGCACTGCGGTTTTTCAGAAAACCTATAATCACGGATAGTATGATCGTGATGAAAGCAGCTCTCTGAGCACTATATCCATAGATCAGCATTCCCATGAGTACAATAAGGGGCAAGAGATATACCCAGCCTTCTTTGAATACTTTCCCTGCATTCATCTGCTGATCTTTTGGTGTAACCGGAATGTCTTGTTTATTTGCTTCCAGATATACAGAAACTGACAATGTGATATAGTACAGTATGGCTGTCGGAATAGCCGCCAATGCAATTTTGGAATACTCGATGCCTGTTATTTCCGCCATCAGAAATGCGACTGCACCCATAACAGGTGGCATGATCTGACCTCCATTTGAAGCAACAGCTTCTACCGCTCCAGAAAAAGCAGGTTTAAAACCGACTTTTTTCATCAGAGGTATCGTAAATGTTCCCGTTGTTACTACATTAGCCGCTCCAGAGCCATTGATACTTCCCATAAGCATGGAAGAATAGATTGCTGCCTGAGCCGGCCCACCTTTCACTTTACCCGTCAGTGCAAATGCGATATTCACAAAGAACTCCCCAGCCCCTGTCATGTCTAATATTGTTCCGAATAAAACAAACAGGAAAATAAACTGTGCTGAAACGTAGAGAGTCTGACCGTAAAGCCCATCAGATGATGTGAATAGATAGGGTGCTAATCTTGATACAGAGAACTTCACAGTCTTAAATACGCCAGGAAGATTATTCCCGAAAAGAGCATATATCAGAAAAAGCACTGATATGATCGGCAGTATGTTCCCGATGGCTCTTCTTGCAATTTCCAAGGCAAGAAGTATTGCAACCACTGAAATGATGATATCAAATCGGCTGTACACACCAGCAGTTTCAATGAACTTCTCTTGCAGTGATATCTGGTACCAAGAAACAAAGATGTTCGTGAATAGTATCAAAAGATCTATAATCTTTCCACCTTTAAACTTAAGCGGTCTTGTAAGGACAATATATGATCCAACAATCCCCCAATGGATTGCTGCCTGCTCATAGGCAGGCAGCACACCAATTGATGCTGTATAGAGATGGAAAAATGCAAGAATAATCGATAGAATGATTACGATTCGATCTGTTACTTTTCGTATTCCATTTTTGGAACTGTTTTGTGCATTTTCCATTTTAATCTCCTTTAACTAATCGATTACCCCGACTTCTTTGAAATATTTTGCAGCGCCAGGATGAAGCGGTGCACTGGTGTTCCAAGCGGTACCTTTCGATATTTCCGCTACAACAACATGTGCATCTTTGTACTCGTCCACTTTCTCCAATGCGGTTTGCACAAAATCATACACAACATCTTCTGGTACATCACTGTTGGTAAAGATTTCCGTCATGATTTTAAATGTATTGATATCCTTATCTGTCCCTGTATAAGTGCCTGCAGGAATCACATAGGGCTGATAATACGGCTTCTCTTCAGAAATCTGGCTGATTATGTCCTCATCCACATCCACCAGTGTAACTCTACCCGTGGAAGTCGCACTCATCATAGCACTCGTAGGCACGCCAGCCACGAAGAAAGTAGCATCAATTTCACCATCTGTAAGTTTCTGCAGTCCTTCATCAAAAGCAAGGTAATATGGTGTGATATCCTTTTCCGGATCAATTCCGTATGCTTCAAGAATGGATTTAGACATCTCCACTATAGTCGTTGATGGGGGTCCAAGACAAACTTTCTTTCCCTTCAGGTCCGCATAAGTCTCGATTCCAGAATCCTTAAGCGTGGCAATCTGTCCAGCACTCATGTAGAGTGACATCACACCAGAGATATTCTGTTTGCCTGATTCCTTGTACATGTTCGTACCATTGGCTGCAAAATAGACTCCGTCAGCATTAGACATACCGAACTGAATATCGCCACTATTAGCCAGGTTGAGATTTTCAACAGATCCTTTGGTTGGCTGAGCAATCACGTTGAGTTTATCAGAATTATTATTTACTGTAGCCGCCATTGCCGCACCCACAACGTAATATGTCCCAGCGGTTCCAGCGGTTCCAAGTACAATATCCGATGTTTCTTCCCCACTAGAACTGCATCCTGCTACTATTGCGAGTGACATGGCCATAACGATTAAAGAGCTCACTAGTTTCTTTTTCATGATTTTACCCCTTTTCTATTTATTTATCATTTCGGAAACCCATTGAGGAGCCAGTGAAGCCGTCTCTTTGCCTTCCAGTCTGTTTTTTTCATACTCTTCTATAGCTTTCGTTCTCTTTTCTTCATAGGCTACCTTATCTTCCGCTTTTTTTAGTACTTTCTCGATATGCTCTTTAGGAATGACAATGACACCATCGTAATCACCACATATCAGATCTCCTGGAAAAACCTCTACCCCCGCACATAATATTGGAGTGTTTATCTTCCCTGGACCTTTCTTTGCTGGACTTCTTTGCATATATCCCCTGGCAAACACTGGGAGGTTCAGACTCTTCAGTCCTTCTTTATCTCTTACATAGCCATCCAGCACCACAGCTTCAAGGCCAACAGCTTTTGATGCGCCAACCATAAGATCCCCCATATAGGCTCTGTCCCTATACCCTTTTCCATCAACAACAAGTGCATATCCTGGTTCTGCCTGGTAAATTGCTATATGTATCGGCAGATTATCTCCATCTTCTGTTTCAACAGTTGCTGCAGTAGCGCAGAACCTCATCTTCTCATCCACTGCGAGGATTTCCGGATCCATACACCCCCCTCTTCTTATGGATAGAGAAGCCATTCCGTCAGCAAGATTTGCTGTACTTAATTTCTTCGCGCGTTCAATGAAGTGTTCATCTATTTTCTGAGGCAGTTTCAAATAATTCTCATTCATCTCATCACCTAATATAATTCGGGCCCTACAGCCGGATAGTAGTTCATAAAGCTTTCAGCGTATTTGTAGGATTGGTTCCCTGATAGTCTTCTTGCATGATTCCCCCTCATGATCGCCCTTTGCTTATAGTACTCAATAAGATGCGATTGTGCCTTGAAACACTCCATAGCGGCAACTTTCTTGTCATATACCGATGTGATATCAACAATGCTTCCAGGCTTATAATTACTCAACTCCGTCTGATGAGGCTCAAACCCGAAAATCTTCATCTGTTTCGTTGCTGTCGTTCCTTCAATTCTCACTCCATTGGAATTAGACATTACAGCACATCTATAGACAAACGCACTTACATCATTGTGATCGGGATTCATAATATCGAAACGATCATGGGTAATGATGATGTCTGGACGAACCTCTCGTATTTTCCTCACTAGACGATCTTCAAGTTCTTCCGTAACTCTGATCGGGTAGTCCTGTTGATCCCAGAGTTCAAAATGCTGAATTCCAAGAATATTTGCAGCTTTCGTTGTTTCACCACGCCTGATTTCCTTCACCTCATCATAAGTTCTGCCTGGAGTCTTCCAGAGATCATTGGATTCCCCTCTGATTCCAAAGCTCAGACAGACAACATGTACCTCTGCACCTCCTTCTATGTATTTTGCGATCGTACCTCCTGATCTCCATACATAATCCGCAGCATGCGCACTCACAACCAGTAGTTTCTTGTTACTCATTGATTCTCTCCTCCTGTTACTTATCCATCCCCAAAAGATATCTTGGATTATGAACGGTCATCTTTCTTACTTCTTCAACGGTGAATCCATTTTCGACTAACCTCTCAGCAAATTCAAGCAGGCCTTCGTCAGGAAATTTCGCTGTCTTCTGCCCTAAGTCAGTAGCTAGAATAACTCTATCGGCTCCTAATGCCCTGATCTGCTCTAGTGTTGTCTCAAATTCGACTTTACCTGTAGCCCAGGTGGTATAACAATGTTCCATATATGCTCCATACTCAGCTAATTCCAGCTGCTCTTCAATTGTATAGAACGTTGTTGGGAAATCCACATGCGTTATGATGATCTTATTGATTCCCATCTCATGAGCCTTCTTGACCAGAGCAAATGTTTCTTCATGTGAGGAATGAGATGTCGCCAGAATCATTTCATATTTTTTGATTACCTTTAATGCTTCTAGAACTTCAGTCTTCAGATTCCCCTCATCATCCAGTAATCGAATTGTGGGCACTTTTATACCCTCTTCCTGCAGCTGAGTGATAATACTAGCCCAATAAGGCAGCTTCTTGTTAGGATCCCCTGAGAAAACGTGCGATAATTCATATTCTGAATCAGTTGTTGGAAACCATACGATCTTGGTTCCAGCTCTCCCTGCCATTTCCAGAGCAGTCGGATTGACCCCACCTACCGAGCTGTTTAATGTTATCGCACCAATCATATCCGCATCATCTACCAGGTAGTTGACCAGAGAAGCCCTCTCCGCTGTACAGAAATAGTGAGATTTAGCTGCAAAGCCACCCATCCCTGATTCTTTCACTCGCAACGCCATTTCATGATCATTCAGTTTTCTGGGTAATATATCCGGTCCAGTATGGATATGAAGGTCGTAGGCTCCTCTTATTAATTCATTCATATTATTTCCTCCAAAGCTTTATAATTGTTAAACAATCTTGTATAACTTAAATTCATTATATCAAGGCAGATTATCATAGTCAAATCGTTTACTTCTTATTATTTCATCAGGATTCCTATTATTTTTATCATTTTATCCCATGTAAGCCTTTACTATTGTTGAACAATGTGTTACATTATTCATGAAATAAACCTCTGAATACATCAATTTCGCTAAATATTGTTGAACAATATCGAGCACTGAAAGGATGGGAATTATGTCAAAAACAGATTCTGTTTACAAAATGTTAAAAAGTGAAATCGTAAATGGATCAATAAAACCTTCACAGAATCTTCCGGAAAAAGAACTGTCGGAAAAATATGAGGTCAGCAGAAATACAATCAAAAAAGCACTGCTGATGCTTGAGAAGGAGAACTTAGTCATCATTGAGCCAAACAAAGGCGCAAAAGTTCGCGCGTATTCATTGACAGAAGTACTTGAATATCTGGAGTTAAGAGCTGTCTTAGAAGGGTTCATCGCTCGTAGTGCGACCATTCATTTCACTCAGGAAAAATTAAATGAAATGCAAGAAATTCTGAATATCATGAAAGGACATTTAGAACAGAACGAACTCCTTCTTTATTCCCAGAACAATCAGAAGTTCCATAAGGTCATATACGATGCCTGTCCCAACAGAACAGCTGTGGAGATGACACTAGCCTTGAAATCTCAAATGAGTAAATACAATATGAAAACTATTCTTATTCCCGGAAGAGATGCACAATCCTTTTCTGAACATAGTGCAATATTAAGCGCTATCCAAAATAAGAATGCTGATCTCGCCGAATCACTTATGATTCTGCATATCCATAATGTCCGAAAAACCTTCAGCGAGAATTACAGTTTTCTGTTCTAGTTCTTCTCTAAACCAAATAAAACGCAGATAAAAACGGGCTTCCTATTCAGCTAGGATGACCCGTTTTTAAATGATTGATGTTTATTAAAGCTGATCAGTATTCATGACCCGCATGGCATTGATCACGGCTATGACAGTGACCCCCACATCCGCAAAGACCGCCTCCCACATGGTGGCATTACCGAAGGCGCCCAGAAGAAGGAAGATGCCCTTCACGCCCAAAGCAAAGAAGATATTCTGCCACACGATGGTTCTGGTTCTCCTGGCGATCTTCAGCGCTGTTCCGATCCTATTCGGCTCATCGGTCATCAGTACCACATCCGCAGCTTCTATGGCCGCATCAGAGCCCAGAGCACCCATGGCGATGCCGATGTCCGCCCTTGCGAGAACCGGTGCATCATTGATCCCGTCACCCACAAAGACGATTTTCCCTTTGCTTCCCGCCTGTTCCTGAAGCTGTTCAAGCTTTGACACCTTGTCCTGAGGCAGAAGTTCTGAATAGACTTCATCCACTCCCAGGATCTCTCCGATCTTCTCTCCCACAGCTTTCAGGTCTCCTGTGAGCATGATGATCTTCCGGATCCCCTGGGCTTTCAGAGAAGCGATGGCTTCTCTGGCATCACTCTTGATTTCATCGGAAATGATCAGATGACCGGCATAGGTCCCATTGACCGCCACATAGATGATGGTTCCGATGGAGTCCACTTCCTTGAATGGGATCTGTTCTCTTTCCATGAGTCTGCGGCTTCCCGCAAGAATGACCCCGCCATCGAGCCTGCAGGAAACGCCATGTCCGGCGATTTCCTCATAGCTTTCGACTCTGCTCTTCTTTATGTCCTTTCCAAAGGCTTTCTGTACGGATTCTGCTATGGGATGGCTGGAAAAACTCTCCGCATAGGCAGCCGCTTCAAGAAGCGCTTCTTCCGAGAAGCCTTCTTCCGCCTTCAGCTCCGTCAGGTCAAATCTGCCCTTTGTGAGGGTACCGGTCTTATCGAAGACCACGGTATCCACTTCATTCAGAGCCTCCAGATAGTTCCCGCCTTTGATGAGAATCCCCTTCCGGGAAGCCCCTCCGATACCGCCGAAGAATCCCAGCGGGATGGAAACAACCAGCGCGCAGGGACAGCTGATCACAAGAAACACCAGCGCACGATAGATCCACTCTGAAAAGGCATCCCCTGTCAGAAGAGGAGGAATCAGAGCAATCAGCATCGCTGAAACTACCACGAAAGGCGTGTAGTATCTTGCGAACTTGGTGATGAAGTTTTCCGTCGGCGCTTTTTTGGAGGAGGCGTTTTCCACCAGCTCCAGAATCTTTGATACGGTGGATTCGCCGTAGGAAGTGGTTACGCGGACTTTCAGGAGACCGTTTCTATTGATGAACCCCGCCAGCACTTCACTGGATTCTGAGACGTCTCGCGGCATGGATTCTCCTGTCAGGGCTGACGTATCCATGGCGGAAGCGCCTTCCATGACGATACCGTCCAGCGGCACCTTCTCTCCGGGCTTCACCATAATCACATCGCCAATGCGCACTTCCTCCGGAGAGACCTTCACCGTCTCTTCTCCGCGGATGACGTTGGCGTAGTCGGGTCTGATGTTCATGAGATCACCGATGCTCTTTCTTGATTTCTCCACAGCTACTGCCTGGAAGAGTTCTCCCACCTGATAGAAGAGCATCACCGCCACGCCTTCAGGAAACTCTCCAATGAGTATGGCGCCGATGGTGGCGATGGACATGAGAAAGTTCTCATCAAAGACCTGTCCTCTGGCAATATTTCTTCCTGCTCGAAGAAGAATCTCTCCGCCCACCAGCACATAGGAGCTGACAAAAAGAAGGGTCTGCATCAGATTGCCCTCAGGCAGGAAGATGGCGATGAGAAGAAGAAGGCTACTTATGCTGATCTTTGTGATGGCTTCCTTGTGATTCTCCCATAAGGATCCTGCGGTGAACTTCTTCTCCACGCTGTCACTTTTCACGGGTACAAGCAGTGTATCCCCTTCAATCTCCGTGACGATGCTTCGGATCTTCTCCACCTCTGAGGTGGAAAGGTGTCCTTCTCTGGATTTCACCTTCATCTTTTTCGTCACGAAATCAATGGATACTTCCTCTATTCCATCGATCTTTCCGATACGCTCTTCCATTTTCAATGCGCAGCTGGCGCATCCAAGTCCTTCCAGAAGAAAAGCTTCCGAAGAGGACTGTTCTTTATCTCTCACTTCAATATCCGGTTCATGGCTGTGTATGATTCCTGTGACTTTTCCCAGAAGCTCTTCTTCTCTATGGGCCGCATCATATTCCAGTGTCAGGGTTTTCGTGACGAAATTCACTCTGGCGGTGACACCTTCAATGGCACTGGTTTCCGTCTCGATCTTGGCTGAGCAGTTGGCACAGGAAAGTCCTTCCAACACCAGCTCCTTTTTCTTACGTTCCATCTATTCTTCACTCCTAACTCTCACTTACATGCTCCATACCCTGATCAAAGATGGTTCTCACATGATCATCCGCAAGGCTGTAGTATACGATTTTTCCTTCTCTTCTATTCTTCACAAGCTTCGCTTGCTTCAGCACTCTCAGCTGATGGGATATGGCCGACTGGGTCATGTTCAGTGCAAAGGCGATGTCGCAGGTGCACATTTCATGGGTATCCAGTGCCCAGAGTATCTTCACTCTGGTGGAGTCTCCAAAGACCTTGAAGAGCTCTGAAAGCTCCAGGAGCTGCTCCTCATCGGGCATTTTCTCCTTCACCAGCTCCATGACATCTTCATGGATCACATCACAGTCACATCGCTCGATGGGTGCTTTGATACTGCTCATGGATTTCACCTCTTTCCTAACGATTAAACGATTGAACAATCATTCAATCGTCATTCAGATTATATCCTGATTTCCCTCTCCCTGTCAACGGTCCCTATGATATAATAGGGATAAGAACTATAGTCGGGAGTGTTGAATATGGATAAAGACCCACGTGTTAAAATCCCAAGATATAAACAGATCGCACTGGACATCGCCTCCAGAATCGCCAACGGAGAATTCAAGGAAGGCTCCAAGATCTTCGGCAGAAGCTCCATGGCAGGAGAATATAACGTATCTCCTGAAACCATCCGTAGAGCCATCATCCTGCTGGAGGATATGGAAGTGGTGCAGGCGACCCTTGGCAGCGGCGTACAGATAAAATCCAGAAAAAATGCCCATAAATACATGGAAAGCAATCAGAGCAAGGAGAGCATCTCTTCTCTTCGAGAAGAGGTTCTGGATCTTCTTTCCAAAAAGAACGACATCGAAAAGGAGATCATGGAGATCATCGACAAGATCATTGACTATTCCGAGAGACTCAAGAACACCAATCCCATGAATCCTGTGGAGATTCCCCTCAGTGATGACTCCCATCTCATCGGAAAAACCATATCTGAAAGCAAGTTCTGGCAGAAGACCGGCGCCACCATCATCGGTATCCGCAGAGGAAAGGAGCTGATCTTAACGCCCGGACCTCAGCTTTACTTCATCCGAAACGACAAGATTCTGGTGGTTGGAGATCCGGAAATCATCGAGAAGGCCAAAGACTATATGGAAAACGAAGAAATCTGATGGAAACGAAAAGAGAAGGCGAAAAACCTTCTCTTTTCTTATGCCTTTTTCCTCAGCTGAGGCGTTCTCTGACCTATAACCTTACCCCTGCTCACCGCTTTTTTTCCTCTCCTTGTAAAAAGCTGCAGAATCTCTGATGGCCTCCATGGATGCCTCCATCATTTTTGAATAATGAAGAAAACCATGAAGCACGCCATCAAACTCCCTGTACATCGCATGCATGCCATGTTCTTTCAGGATGGCATGAAGGAGTCTGGAGTCATCCGCCAGAGGATCCAGTGCAGCGGCCATGATATATGCCGGTGGAATCCCGTAGGTCAGATCGTTATTGAAGAGATTTCTGTATGGATTCTCCATATCCTCTTCTCTCGCAAAAAGCGCACCGTAGCTTTTCAGGGCATCCAGTGTCAGTCCATCATACTCATTGCCATAGAGACGCATGGACATGGAATCCTTCAGTCCGTAACTTCCGTAATAGAGCAGAAGGGATGTGATGTAGCTGATGTCCTTTTCCTGATCTCTCAGATAGAGCGCTGTTGCCAGGCTGAGATAGGCCCCTGCAGAGTCACCCGCCAGCGTGATGTCATCCTTGTCGATCTCATAGAGGCCCTCGTTTCGCCTCACATGATGGATGAGCTGTGCACATTCGTGAATCTGCGTGGGGAACTTCACTTCCGGTGCCAGGCTATAGTCGATGCCCATGACCACAGCACCGGTTTCATCGGCCAGTCTTCTCATGATTCCATCATGGGTATCCGGACTTCCCACTACAAATCCGCCACCATGGATGAAGATGATGAGGCTGTTTCTCTTCTTCTCCGATGGATAATGCGCCGTAAAAGGAATTCTTTTGTTTTCATTATCCACATGAGCACGAAGGCTTCGGACCATTTCTGGTCCGCCTTCGTTGAAAAATCTCCTGGAAGCCTCATAGGCTTCCCTGTCTGTGAGTGAAACCTTCTTTTCCCCATTTCGCTGATCAGATTCAAGCTTTTCAAATGCAAGGACCTTTTTCATGGATGGAGAAATTCTTTTCAGTATGTCTACCTTATTCTTTTCCATTTCCGATCCCTAATCCATCAGCCCTTTGCTCTCTAGGAATGTTCTGGCCACGTCTTTGGGCTCTGCACCTTCCGCATCCACCTGATAGTTCATCTCGATCATCTCTTCATTGCTGATCTGGCCTTCCAGCATGAGCAGCACTTCCTTAAGGTTCGGTGCAGTTTCTTCATATTCTTCGAAGAGGCTGTCTCTGTGGAAGAATGCTGCATAATACTGAGGGAAGAATTTCAGATCATCTTCCAGAATCTTGAGATCTGATTTCTGATTCAGTCCGTCTGTGGAATAAACCATGGTCACGTCGATGTTCTCATTGTCGATGGCAGCATATTTCAGGCCGATATCAAGAGATACGCCGTCTTTCCATTCAATGCCATAATGTTCATTAAATGGATTGAATCGCATGGTTCCCTCTTCATCAAAGAATTCATGCTCCGCCCCGAAAACCAGATCCTTCGTGAAGGGTTTCAGATCGCTTATGGTTTCAATGCCGTTTTCCTCTGCATAGTCGCTCTTCACACCTAAAGCATAGGTGTTTTCAAATCCGAACTTAGAAGAAAGCATAAGCCCCTTGTCTTCTTTTCCCTTTTCGATGGTCCAGTCATAAAGGTCCTCTCCTTCAGGGACATCACTGGGGTCATAGCCTAGAATCGTTGTGAGCAGTGTACCGTCATAGCTCACGTACAGATCGATTTCTTCTGCCACCATGGCATTACCAGCTGCCACCGTATTCATGGAGTCGTGAAACTCAACAGTCAGGTCCGTATTCTCTTCAATGAGCATAGCAGCCATTTCAGCAATGATGTCGATTTCCGCAAACTGTCCTCTTAAAATGGTGATGCTTTCCCCTTCTGCAGAAGAGCTCCCACACCCTGCCAGAATACCCATGGACATAAATGCCGCTGCGATTGTTGCGATAATTTTCTTTTTCATTCCAATCTCCTTCTTTTCACTCATATATTGTTCTTGCTCTTATATTTTCTATGATCCGCTGTCTTCTCCTCAGGCTCAAAGAACCTCTTTTGTGCTCATGGTCTTGTCTTCATCAAAGTCCAGCGCCTGGGTTCTTCTTTCCTTCAGTCTCTTCTCGATGTATCCCATGCCGAAGTCGAAGACGATGGCCATGGCCATCAGAACCAGTGTAGCCTCCATAAGCGTTCTCATGTCCTGAATCAGAATGGCTCTGTTGATGACAGACCCCAGTCCACCACCACCTACAACAGCTCCGAATACAGCCGTACCGATGGATGTGACGATGGCGATTCTGATGCCCGTGAAGATCATGGGAAAGGCCAGCTGTATTTCCACACTCAGAAGCCTCTGCACCTTCGTCATGCCCATGCCTGTGGCGGCCTCTTTGAGGGCAGGATCAATGCTTGTCAGTCCCACATAAGTGTTTCTCACCACAGGAAGCAGGGAGTAAAGCACAATACCGATGATGACCGTGGTACTGGAAGCGCCAGCCACCAGCATGATGACACCAAGAAGCGCCAGCACCGGAATGGTCTGAAGGATATCCACCGTCCATAGAATAAACGGTCTCAGCGGTTTATACATGTAAGTCAGTACGCCTAACAGAAGACCGATGACGATGGTAAATCCTGCAGCCATACCTACCAGATACAGATGCTGAAATACTCTGTCCATATTCATGCTAACGACCTCCTTTCAGTCCTCTTGGGGTTACCTTCGCCTGTATGAAGTCGATGAGAAACCCTAAAAGGATGGCCAGAATAGCTGCCGGAATGGCGCCACCGATGATGAGGGTATTGTTGTTCGTGTCAATGCCCCGATAGATGAACTCCCCTAAACCGCCTAGCCCGATCATGGCAGCCAGAACCGCCCAGGAAACCGTATAGATGGTGGACATTCTCAGTCCGCTGAAGATGGATGACATGGCCAGGGGAAGTTCCAGCTTGTAGAGAATCTGCCAGTTGCTCATGCCGCATCCTCTCGCCGCTTCCTTCAGTCCTTCATCCACATTGAGAATCCCTGTATAGGTATTCTTCAGTATCGGGAAGAGCGCATAGATGGAAAGAGCGATGATCACCGTAGCGGGCTGAATGCCGATGTAGATGAAAAGCACACCGATGAACACCAGCCCCGGAATGGTCTGGAAAATACTGACCACCGGAATGATGATCCTGGAAAGCCTTGGAATTCTTGATAGAAGAATACCAAGAACCAATGCCACCACAAACCCGATTCCGACAGATACGAAAACGTACTGAAGATGCACAAAGATCGCTTCGAGAAGCTTCTCTCCATATCTTTCAAAAAAATCTGCCATCAGCTGTTTTCACCTCCCCATATGACACTGGCCAGAGCCTTGGTCATACTGGTTCTCGTGATGATGCCGGCAACCGTGGAATCTCTGTTCAGCACTACGATGTAGTTGTATTTCGATGCCACAAGAATCTCGAAGGCTTCCTTGGCGTTGGTAGTGGTTCTGACGGACGGTACATTTCTATCCACAAGATCTTTGATGCTTTCCCCAGGTTTCCCCTTCGTCGCCAGCTTTTCGATGGTGACAACACCTTTATACTTGTTGTCCTCTTCGCCTACGACCACTGCAGAATCCAGTTCTCTCTGTTTCATGAGCTCCACGGATTCCAGCATCTTTCTGTTCTCACTGACCGTCAGCACTCTCTTCTTCATGACATCCTTACAGGTCAGATCGTCTCCTGACACCGTATAGGACAGCTTGCCCATGAAATTGGAGATCATGGGATCTGCGGGATTTCTCAGCATTTCCTCAGGACTTGCCGCCTGGAGAATCTTTCCATCTCTCATGAAGACAATCTTATCTGCAAGCTTTACCGCTTCGTCCATATCATGGGTCACAAAGATGATGGTCTTCTTCAGTTTCTTCTGGAGCACTTTCAGTTCATCCTGGAGATTTTCTCTGGTCATGGGATCCAGAGCTCCAAAAGGCTCATCCATGAGAATGACCGGCGGTTCCGCCGCCAGGGCGCGAAGGACGCCTATTCTCTGCTGCTGACCACCGCTGAGTTCATTCGGATATTTATTGATGTTTTCTGCATAGGGCATACCCACCATTTCCAGAAGTTCTTTCGCTCTTTTGTTTCTTTTCTCCTTGCTCCATTTCAGGAGTTTAGGCACAACGGTGATGTTTTCACCGATGGTCATATTGGGAAACAGCGCAATCTGCTGAATCACATATCCGATATTTCTTCTGAGCTCCACCGCATCCATTTCATTCACATTCTTGCCGTCGATGTAGATGTTTCCGCTGTTCATCTTGATCAGCCTGTTGATCATCTTGAGGGATGTGGTTTTTCCACAGCCCGAAGGACCGATGAAAACAACAAACTCGCCATCGTTGATGGTCAGATCCAGACCATCCACAACCGTGACATCATTATATTTCTTGGTTACATTTTCATAAATTATCAATGTGACACCTCCATTATTCATAAATATTAATCATTTCTGATTTCATTATAGTATGTTAATTTGCTTGATGCAACTTAATTGATTCCATTGAGTTGTCACTTTCTCCGTTGTATAGGTTTACATAATATCTTTTTACAGCACTACTATTTCGTCATTTCTATTCACTGTTTATGCATAGCCTTCATTATCATGGATTTTCAAGACATACAAAGAAATTCAGGAGAAATTTATATTTTCTCCTGATCATGCCTCTTATTCATCTGGTACATGCCGCTTCTTTGAGATCCGGTATCTCGTTTATCTGATTCAGCGTACTATCTGAGTGTTTTCAGCGCTTCGGTAAAACTCTGCAGTTTTCTGTTCGCCCGGTCAAAAACACTGCCCTCGGTGTATCCGCCATCCTTCTTTCTTCCAGATGGCATGCCTGTGAGCACTTCAATGCCTTCATCGATGCTTCTGACTGCATAGATTCTGAAAACCCCTGCTTCCACAGCTGCGATGACTTCATCTTTCAGCATGAGATTATCTATGTTCTGAACTGGTATCATGACGCCCTGCCCTCCGGTGAGTCCTTTGGCTTTGCATACATCAAAGAATCCTTCGATTTTTTCCGTAACGCCTCCTATGGGCTGAATTTCACCTCTCTGGTCCACAGACCCTGTCACTGCGATGGCCTGAGTCAGCGGTACGTCGGAAAGACTCGACAAGATAGCATAGAGCTCTGCACTGGATGCGCTGTCTCCTTCCACTCCGCCATAGGACTGTTCAAAAGTCACTTGTGCTGTAAGACCCAGGGGGAACTTCTGGGCAAAAACGCCGCCCAGAAAACCGGACAGGGTCAGAACCCCTTTCGTATGAATGCTTCCACTCATCTTGGTTTCCCGCTCGATGTTGATGACACCCTGGTCTCCCGCATAGGTTCTGGCGGTGATTCGGGTAGGCATGCCGAAGGCGTATCCACCTGTATCCAGGACCGACAGTCCGTTGATCTGGCCCACTTCTTCCCCTTCCGTATGAATGATGACTTTTCCTTCCAGAATCTGTTCTCTGATTCTCTCCTCCAGCCTGTTTTCACGCCGGATTCTCTCCTTCACCGCCTCCATGACATGGGATTCATCCACTTCACTATTCCCGCGGCTCTTTGCCAGAGCTTCGGCTTCATAGATCACTTCCGTCACTTTGTTGAATCGGGTGGATAACCGGTTCTGGTCTCCAGCGATTCGTGACCCGTATTCAATGACCTTGCCCAGAGCGTCTCCCTTGAAGGGAAGCAGATTCTCCTTTTTAGTCAGTGTGGTCACAAAGGATGCATACTCCTTGAGATTCTCCGAGGTTCTGGGCATATCCACATCAAAATCCACCCGGACTTTGAACAACCTCTTCAGATCCTCATCATAGGCATAAAGAAGATAGTAGATTTCAGGATCGGAAATGATGATGATCTTGAGATCCAGCGGAACAGGCTCAGGCCTTATGGTGCCCGCAGGCACAAGGCGATACTCTTCTCCTATGTTCTCCACCACAGCCTTCTGATGCTCGATGGCTTTCTTCAGGGTTTCCCATGCATAGGCATCTCTCAGCACATCCTTGATCTGGAGGATGAGAAATCCACCATTGGCACGATGGATGGCACCAGGCCTCAGCATAGTGAAATCCGTGCTCATGGAAAGCATGTGGCTCTTGTATTCCAGCTTTCCGAAAAGATTGTAGTAATTGGGGTTCGGCTCAATGACCACCGGTGCGCTTTCGCAGGTCTCATTGTTCACGAAGACATTCACCGCATATTTCTGGAGCGGGTTCTTCTCCTCCGGAGTGAAGGGACTGGTTTCCTTCTCCTTCTCCGGCTGCTGGGACTGCAGAAAAGCCTTGTGATGGTAGGCCGCATCTTCAATCAGCTCCTCCATATAGGTCATCACTTTGTCATAGGCCTTGTACTTTTCTTTGACGATCTCCACCCTGGGTCGGATCACAGACAGAGCGATGCTCTGCTCCAGCTCCCGCATATCCTCCTTCGCCTGATCCTCCAGTCGCTGACTTTCCTTCAGCGTCTCATCCAGAGATTTCGTAAGCTTTCGTCCCTTCTCATCCAGCTGCTTCTTCTCCTCCGGTGTAAGCTTCTCGAATACTTCAGGCAGCATCTGTTTCCCGTCTTTCAGAGGAATGAACACGAATCTCGGAGGAACCGGCTTCATATCGAAGCCCTCTTTCTTCGCTTCCTCCTTCATGGAATTGAACTGCCGGTCCAGTTTCTCCTGAAGAGATAATATGATGTGGTCCCTTTTCTCCTCATACTCACCATCTTCAAAAGCCTTGGATACCAGCTCCCTGAGATCCTCCACCAGGTCATGCATATCATTCTGGAAGACTCTTCCTGTACCTGCCGGAAACGCTATGATTCTCGGCCTGTCTTCATCTCTGAAGTTGTGGATGTAGCACCAGTCTTTCGGAAGATTTCTCATGCGCTCTGATGCTTTCTCCACGATGGCTTCCGTATAGGTGCTCTTGCCTGTTCCATGAGGGCCCACCACAAAGATGTTATATCCAGGCGCATCCATGGCCAGGCCGAACTCCATGGCAAGGACCGCTCTGTCCTGACCGATGACGCCTTCTGTGGCATCCAGTTCACGGGTGTTGCCGAACCGCCCGATTTCCTGCTCCACGTCGCATATTTTTCTCAATCGCTCAATTGGTACTGTGTATTTCTCCATTTCTATCACTCCTCAAATGAAACGTCCGCTTCATTGTCATAGCCTCTTCTTTCCCAGGTACCTTCATAATCCACATCATCCGAAACCTCAATCTCCACAACCCATCTGGCCCATTTATAGCCCAGCTTGTCCTCCGCCACCACGATAAAGGGGTATCCCATGGGCTCCGGAAGAGCTTCTCCGTTGGAGCTGTATGCTAAAATCATATCCTTCTCCAGGATTTCAGAAAGCGGCATGGATGTAGTGTATCCATCATGACACTTGAAAACAAGGATCTTTCCATCATCCAGAGGTCCCGCCTTTTCCAGAAGATCCGCAATCCGGACGCCTTCCCATAAGATGGTCGCATCCCATCCTTCCACACAGTATAGCGTGATGAGCTTCTCCACCGAAGGATACTCGAGGACCTCCTCATAGGTATATTCCGTGACGGTCTCCACAAGGCCCGTGACGGAAAGCTTATATTCCTCCATATTCACGCTCTGGATCCCTGTTATGGAATTATCTCTCGGACCGATGGATGGATCCAGTCTCACGCCTTTATACTCCCTGATCTCCATGGCTGAAAAGCGGTCTTCCGTGGCCCTTGCCATGATGTCTCCATATTCTCTATTGATCTCTGCCTGCTCCCCGCAGCCTGCAGATGCCAGTAAAAGCAGTGCCGTCATCACTGATAGTATGATCTTCTTTCCTTTCATTCTCTTCTCCCTTCTTTCTAAAAAAAACACCCGAAGACAAAGTATATCCTCTGTCCAGGGTGAATGCATGCTTCATGATGACGTTACTTGCTGCCTGGACAGCGTTCTGTTTTCATGGATCTTCTATCTTATTGTTTCCGTTTTTCTCTACTGCTCTCAAACTCTTCTCTGGTAATTGCATAACACACATCATCCACCACCTGACCATCATAAAGAGCGGATGCCATCCTCAGTGTTCCTTCCAATATAAATCCCGCTTTGACCAGCACTCTTCCTGAACGCTTGTTGAAGGGATAATGATAGGCGGAGATGATCTTTTTGTCCAGCTGAAAAAATGCATACTCCAGAAGAGCTTCCACCGCTTCGGTCATGAGCCCCTGTCCCCAGTACTCTTTGCCCATGGCGTAGCCCAACATCAGCGCACCTTTGTAGTCTCTCTTTCTGTCTTCATGAAGCCCCAGTGAACCGATGACTCTTTTATCCTCTTTGTGCTCCATGGCGAATATATCAGCGCTTTTCATGAAGCTTTGCAGGATGTCTTCTGATTCCTCCATGCTTTCATGGGGCTTCCATCCAGCGGAAGGACCCACCTCCGGATCCTTTGCATAGTGATGGAAATCCGCAAGATCCTTCTCTTCAAATCTTCTCAGAACCAGTCTTTTCGTTTCAAGGACCATATCTACTCCACCCCATTTCCATATCTTCTTACCCTTATCTTACCCCAATATGACCCTGAATCATAGATACGATTCATTAACATTCTTCAAAACCTGTTCGTTACCACAGTAACTCTCTTTTCTTTTCAGATGCGGTATACTGAAAAAAATGTGTTCAAAAAGGAGCGCGCAAATAATGATTGAAACCGTATATGACTATTCATTAGCCGATGATAAAAAGGTGGAAAAACTGCTGGACCATCCCGTGGCCATGATCAACCACATGGTATTTCCAAAGGGACAGGGCCTGCCAGAGCATTTCTCCAATTCCAACGTCTATATGATCATTGTCCGTGGAACACTGACCATCCAGCTGGATGATCAAAAGCCCCATGACTATGCAAGAGGGCAGATGCTGAACATTCCCAACAAAGTGAAAATGAATGTAGGCAACAGCCATGATGAAGTGCTGGAGCTATTCGTCATCAAGGCACCTACACCCGTAGAGTACAAAGAAGACTAGAAATCAGATTCGCTGTCTCCAGATCTCCCCTCATAGAGAACCCTCCCGAAGAAAATCTAAAGCGCATGCTTTCTAATTCTTTGGGAGGGTTCTTTTTCACTCTTTCCTGTTCCATCCGTATTTCCCTTTCATCTCCACAAATCTCACCCATTCCACGGTCTCCACTTCCACCGTTTCGTCCTGGTTCTTTCTCACAAGCAGAAGCTCCTGCAGATTCTCCGGTCCCACCGGAATCAGCATCTTTCCGCCTCTATTCAGCTGGTGAAGAAGTTCGTCTGGAATCTTCGAGGCGGCGGCGGTGACCATGATCCGGTCATAGGGTGCATGCTCTTTCCATCCGTCACTTCCGTCACCGATTCTGTAGAAGATATTCCTGTATCCCATGGCATCCAGTCTTCTCCTGGCTTTTTCTGACAGCTCGGGTATCCGCTCCACGGTGTAGACCTCTTCTGAAAAGGCGGAAAGAAGCGCAGTCTGAAATCCTGAACCCGTTCCGATCTCCAGCACCCTGCACCTTTCATCAGGATCCAGCATATAGGTCATCATAAGCACCAGCGTAGGCTGCGAAATGGTCTGTCCGAATCCGATGGGCAGCGGCTGATTCATCTCCGAGAGCTTTCTGTATTCACCTTCCAGAAACAGCGACCGGTCCAGAGAAAGAAAATAGGCTTCCAGTTTATCATAATCCATATGAGTCCCTCCTTCTTCTCCTTCAATATAATCTCAATTCCAATGAACCTCAACATCTTTCACCTAAAGTTCAAAGAATCTACACATCCGGTTAGAATTCCGGTCTTATAATAAAATCAGAATAGAAAATCTAAGGAGATGTGTGATGTCAGTGGAAAAGAACGAAAATAAAGAACAGAAACCAAAATTCTATGAAGCACCAGAGTCCGGTACCATCCGGCAGGAAATAGACCCCTCTCAGCCAGAAGGCGCAGCGAAAGATGATGCGAAAAGCGCACCCTCGGAAGCACCAGAATCCGGCACCATGAGAGAAAAATAGACGAAAAACCAGAAAAAGGCATTCCCCAGGGGGATTGCCTTTTTCTTCGTGCAGATGCTCTTTATACTGCCTTGTTCTTTTTTCCGTACTGATTCTTCTGTCCTCTGCTGCTGTCTCTTCTGGCAGCATTCTTTTCACTGGAGCGCTTCCCATAACCGCCCTGGCTGCTGCTCTTTTTAGCAGGAACATATCTCTTCTCGGTGGTCTCTTCTTCCGGGAGGTCCATGAGAGGATAGCTGTGCTCCGCCACCACACCGATCTTCTTTCCGATGAGCTTCTCGATGTCTCTCAGGAGATGTTGCTCGGCAGAATCACAGAAGGACAAGGCAACTCCGCCAAGTCCGGCTCTGCCTGTACGCCCGATACGGTGTACATAGGTTTCTGCCACTTCAGGAAGATCGAAGATGATCACATGGGAAAGCTCCTCCACATCGATGCCTCGGGCAGCGATGTCCGTGGCCACAAGTATTCTTGTTTCACGATCCTTGAAGTTCTTCAGTGCCAGCTGCCTTGCATTCTGAGACTTGTTGCCGTGAATGGCCTGGGCTTTGAATTTCATCTTCTCCAGGGCTTTCACGATCTTGTCCGCACCATGCTTGGTTCTGGAAAACACAAGAACTCTGTCCATGTCTATGGAACCCAGAAGATCCGTCAGAAGATGAATCTTGTTCTTCTTGTTCACATGATAGACCGACTGGCTGATGGTATCCACTGTGGATGCCACCGGAGTGATGGTGACTTTCTCCGGTCTGTGCAGGATGGTGTTGGCCAGCACTTCGATTTCCTTCGGCATGGTGGCCGAGAAAAAGAGGGTCTGTCTTTTCTGAGGAAGATAGGAAATGATTTTCTTCACGTCATGAAGCATCCCCATATCCAGCATCATATCCGCTTCGTCCAGCACAAAGTGTTCCACCTGGGAGAGATTGATGAACTTCTGGGAAATGAGATCCAGCAGTCTTCCTGGTGTGGCAACGAGAACATCGATGCCTCTGCCTAAAGTTGCTGTCTGGGGATTCTGTGAAACTCCTCCGAAAATCACGGTGGTCTTCAGATTCAGATATCTGCTGTAATTCTTGAAGTTATCGCTGATCTGTATGGCCAGTTCTCTGGTAGGTGCCAGAACCAGCGCTCGGATCTTTCTCTTCCCGTTAAAGGTCTGATTCTTGGACAGCGCCTCCAGAATCGGCAGCGCAAAGGCTGCTGTCTTTCCGGTTCCTGTCTGGGCACAGCCTAAAAGGTCTTTTCCTTCCAGAAGCTTTGGAATGGACTGCTCCTGGATGGGGGTGGCTTCACTGTACCCTTCATCCTTCAAGGCTTTCTGTATGGGCAGGGTCAGGTTCATTTCTGTAAATAACAATATATACTCCTTCAGCATGACAATCCTGTCATGTCTTTTTTATTCAGCCTTTTTTATCTCACCGGTATGCTCAGAAATGAACAAAAAGAGGAACGCGCAATGCGTTCCCATACATTGAATCTCATTTATTTCTGATGACCAGCTGCAAAATACTTCATAAAAAGCACATGGATGGTCACTACCTAAAAAAGTCGCTTTGATTACTATAACATACTTTCCTGAAAAATGCTTTCTTTTCTTTTCAGGAGAGCATCCGTCTCTGTTTTCTCATTGATCCGCGTAGATTCTGGGTTCCTTCACATTCATCACATACCAGGCGGCGTTTTTGCCCACATGAGTCACCTTCACCTCGCCGAAGACTTCGCTCATTTCTTTCCGGGCTACCTTGATGAACCGGAAATAGTCACCCTTCTCCAGATATTCAACAACACTGATGTGCAGGGCGCGTTTTTCGTTGAAGTCGTGTATGATCACTTTTCTTCTGGAAACTCTCTTCATTTCTTCATAGAGAACTCGCCGCTCCTCTTCCGGCATGCCATGCAGCACATAGGAACTGATGACAGCATCAAAACTGTTGTCCTCAAAAGGAAGCCTGGCCGGATTCTTCATATGATGAAACCGGATGTTCTGCTTTCTGGTCTTCCACATGGCCACTTTCAGCATATCCCTGGCGGGGTCTATGCCTGTGGCCTGGTAGCCTGCATGCTCGAGAACCGATAAAAGCGCACCGGTTCCACACCCCAGATCCAATATCTGCATAGGGGGAAAGATGCCTTCTTTCTCCATCATTTCAGGTACAAAGGCATAGTTCTTTTTCTGAATCTCATAAAACATGCCATAGATCGGGGCGATTTTATCAAACAGCTTTTTCTTCGATTTCTCCATGACTCCATCCTCCATTTCATTCATAGGATCACACGCCATTTACTGCTCATTTTCTGCCATTATAGGACGAGAAGAGAAGGAAGTAAAGAGAAAAATCTGAACATGACCTATAACCTGCTTAACGGTATGTTCCTATGCCATGAGATTAGAAAAGGAACGGGATCAATGCTTTTCTTCGCATCTCCCCGTTCCTCTTTTCAGTTATTCTGCAGTTTCTGAAAAACGATTCGCAAAATCAAAAGTCTTCTTCCATTTCAAGAAAACCATCAAACTTCAGAATCTGCTCCTTCGGAATACCAAGGATCTTATACCTTAGGATCATGGTATCCACTGTTTCAATATACGCTTCATTCTTAACAAGGACTCTCAGCACCAGCTGGTTGTCTTCCTCCACGGGGGCATCCTGAACCAGCACATAGTCAATGAGGCCTTCTGACCGGTACTTCTGATATTCCGACTCGTCCATTGCCCCTGTATGCTTCTTCTTATCGATGAAATACTCCACTTCAACCTGATCATGCATCTTGCTGATGAGGGAACCGTCTTTGCTGCGCATATCGAGTTCAATCATCTCCGGACGCAGATAGCCCTCCCAGTGCAGTCCATAGCTCAGATAGTAGTTTTCACCGATGTCCAATGCTTCCCTGGAAAGCTTTGTGGAGTCCCCCAGACTGAAGCTGCTGGTCAAATAATTTGCGGTGAATGCGGCGGCTAGAACAATCACAATAATCATTGCATAGAGCCATTTTTTCATGGACCTTTCCTCCCATCGTTTTTTTCTTGTGCTTTTCATCGATATCCGTTCTTCTAGATTTCTTCATTGGGCTTGTCCTGCATTCTAGCTTTAGGTATTTTCTGAAGGGTCTGGTCACACTAATTCAGACCCTCACCATTCTTATATAGATTATATAATTTTCTTTCCAATTTGAATATCCTTGAATTTGAAAGAATACAAAAAAAGATCTGTGAAAACACAAAGGTTTTCGCAGATCTTCCTACTCTATCTACCGTGATGGCCGCCGCATCCGCCACCTCCGTGATGATCATGATTATGGTCATGCCCGCTGCAAGGTACGCCTGTGGTGGAAAGACTGCCTTCCACATACTTTCTCACCGCATCCGTGGGGTGACCGGAGATGCCCGATATCACTTCAATCCCTCTCTCCGAAAGCTTAGCCACAGCATTTTGCCCCAGCCCTCCGGCAATGAGCACATGAATGTTCTGCTCTCCGAGGAACAAGGGCATGGCACCATGTCTGTGCTCGGGACTTGTGATGAACTCCGTGGACAGGATTTCATTTTCCTTTACTTCGAAGATGTCGAACCCTTCACTGTGACCAAAATGTGGCGCGATGACTCCACCTGTTTTCGCAACTGCTATTCTCATGATTTTCTCCTCCTGCCTACAGCATTTCATCAAGTTTATCTGCTATTGCCGTAAATTCTCCGCTCATATGACGCTCAATCTCACCTTTGTCGCAGGCTTCGGCTAGATTCGGGTCAATGGAAATCTTACCCAGAATCTCCAGGCCATACTCTCTGGAAATCTCATCCAGGTGACTTTCACCGAAGATCTTATACTCTTTTCCGGTATCAGGGCAGGTGAAATGAGAGTAGTTCTCCACCACGCCCAGGACCTTGATGTTCATCATATCAGCCATCTTCACGGCTTTGGATACCACCATGGATACCAGTTCCTGTGGGCTGGTCACGATGATGATGCCATCCATGGTGATGGACTGAAATACCGTCAGGGGCACATCTCCTGTGCCAGGAGGCATATCGATGAAAAGAAAGTCATTTTCTCCCCAGACCACATCCGAAAAGAACTGCTTTACCGTATTGGCCAGAATCGGTCCTCTCCAGACCACCGGGTCCGTTTCGTTTTCAAGCAGCAGATTGATGGACATGAGCTCGATGCCCGTTCTTGTTTCCACGGGCATGACACCATGCTCCGTCGCCATGGCCTTTCCTTTGATGCCAAAGGTCTTGGGGATGGAGGGACCTGTGATGTCCGCATCCAGCACCGCTGTGCGATAGCCTTTTCTGTTCATCTCCACTGCCATCATGGCTGTCACGGAGGATTTCCCCACACCGCCTTTTCCGCTGACCACACCAATGACATGCTTGAAACTGCTCAGGGCATTGGTCTTGATGTTGAAATCGTACTTCTTTTCTTTCTTTTCATTGGATATTTCAATCATTTTATTCCTTCTCCCTCTGCATCCGTTTTCTTCTACCACGGCAGTCTTCAGAATCACTTCTACAGCTGCACTTTCTTTCAGCATCTTCCGAAAGACGGATTTCACCACCCTGGATATGCATATCCAGACCGAATACCAGCATCTGAGCAATCTTGTTCCTGGCTGAAACATAGATGCTCTGCACTGTGGTTCTGGCTACGCCCATGACATTGGCACATTCCTCCTGGGTCATTTTCTCCTGATCCATGAGCCTTATGGTCTCATACTCATCCACCGTCATTTCAATGATCTCGGAATCCATGTTCCTGATGCCCTTGGGACCAAATCGGTTGTATTCAGGCATGCAGCAGACTTTTCTCCATTTCACCGGTCTTGGCATGTTTCTCTCGCCTTCCTTTCAAGCTTCTGTTCTTATTCTACTCCATTATCGACATATGTCAATAATCAATTTTCTAGATTGTGATCTGATTTCTGTCATTGTAGAGTGTCTTATACCCGAAGATAAGCGCAGCGAAAACAGCCAGACACACCACAGCCGTGATGGCGATCATGATGGCGATCTGATACAGAATCGCGGTCATGGGAAGGGTTCCGGATAGGATCTGTCCAGTCATCATACCAGGGAGAGAAATGATGCCCATACCCATCATCCTGTTCATGGTCGGAACCAGCGCAGTTTCCAGCGCATTGTTCACAAAGGGAAGCAGGATCTTCTTTGGCGTCACGCCCAGGTACAGAAGTGATTCCACACGACTTCTCTGCGCCTTGAGATTCTCATTGAAGGACTTCAGTGCCAGTGAAAGCCCGGTCATGGCATTTCCGAAGATCATACCGCTGAGGGGAATCGTGTACTGAGGATTGAAGAAGTCCATGCCCACAACAATCTGAACAAAGAAGAATACGATCAGCGTACCCGATCCAGCCAGGGAAAGTCCGATGGCCAGCTTGAACTTCTTATTGAGCTCTTTGTTCTGGTTCAGCACTCTGATGGTGGCGAAAGTGGTCATGGCGATGATGTAGGCCACGGTGAACAACGGATGAGGATTTTCCAGGATATAGGTCAGAACAAGTCCCGCCAGAACCAGCTGCACCGTCATTCTGAAGCTGGCCACAACAAGGAGCTTGGACTGATTGATCTTTGATTTCTTCATGATGAAGAGCACCACGAGAAGAAGCACATAGATCAGCGCGAATTGAGCCAGGTTGATTTCTACGACACCCATCAGTTTTCCCTCCTTTCAATGGTGATTACTTCATCGGCATAGTCCTCAGAGAGCTTCTCATCATGACTCACCACAATCATGGTGATCCCGTTCTCTCTGCAGAATGCTTTCAGATTGCCAAGAACCTTTCCAGCCGTGGAGGCATCCAGCGCCGATGTAGGTTCATCCATCATGATGACCTTGGGCAGGAAGGAAATGCAGATGGCGATATAGATTCTCTGCCGCTCACCGCCCGATAGCCTCACACAGGACTCCTCCAGCCTGAAATCCGCATGGCAGAGCTTCAGGTATTTCTTCATGGTCTCATCATCGGGAGCAGGGAGATCGCGGTACGCATAGTACATTCTGAAATTCTCTCTGATGGTTTCATCAAAAAGATAGACATTCTGCCCGATGAGAATGACTTCCTTTCTAAGCTCGATGGTATCCATCTCACTGATGTCCTTACCCTCATAGTAGATTTCTCCTTCTTCCGGAGTCAAGGTGGCGTTCAGGAGTTTCAGAAGGGTACTCTTCCCCGCTCCACTGGCACCCTGAATGAATGTGGTGTTCCCCGAGCTGATTTCCATTTTAGGATACTCGAGAATTCCACCGAACTTGGGTTTTTCGATCGCAAAAATTATATCCATGCTTCCCTCACTCTTTCTTTTGTTATTTTCATATATAAAAATAGTTTAACACAATCATGAAAAATTCGTTCTTCTATGATGCATTGTAAAAATATCGACCAGAGCGTGACGCTCTGGTCTCATTCAGTCCTTCAGGTTGTGATTTTTGTATTGAACTCTTTCCGCTCAATGGTTCCCCACTGATTCTTCTTCGGTCTGTAACCGAAGAAGGCCCGCAGTCTCCACCAGGTGGTCAGCTGCCTGTACCCGAAATTCTCCAGGACCGCATAAAGCATCATCCTGAGATAATCAGAAATCTTGTCATATTTCATGAAATTGTATTCCTCCAGCATCACAGAGGTGATGGAAAGGAAGATGCCGTAAAGCACCGCAAAGGTGAAGTACAAAAGGGCAAACTCCACATTGAGAATCCCCAGAAAAAGAGATCCGATGACAGAAATATAGCCTAGAATCTCCACCACAGGTCCCAGCATTTCGATAAGGAAATAGTAGGGCATGGCCACAAGACCGATGACGCCATACTTCGGATTGAGGATCATGGAACGGTTACTCAGCAGGGAATCCATGAGCCCTCTGTGCCACCTTATTCTCTGTCCCTTCAGCGATTTCAGATCCTCGGGAGCCTGAGTCCAGCAGACCGGGTCCGGTACAAAGACGATTTCATAGTCCTTCTCCTCCTGTCTCATCTGTCTGTGCATCTTCAGGATCAGTTCCATATCCTCCCCGATGGTGTTCTCCGTATATCCCCCCACCTTCAGCACGATGCTTTTTCTGAACACACCGAAAGCGCCTGAAACGATCAGAAGACTGTCCAGTTCGCTCCAGCCCATCCTGCCGAAGAGAAAGGCCCGGAGATATTCGATGGTCTGAAAGGTCGGAAGCGCTTTTCTGGAAAGCCCCACCTCTTCAATGAACCCGCTTTTCACCTTGGATCCGTTGAGAACTCGGACGATTCCGCCGCTGGCCACAACGCGCTCCGGATCATCAATGAAGGGTCTCACCACCTTAAGGAGAGAGTTCTTCTCCAGGATGCTGTCCGCATCGATGGCGGTGAAAAGCGGATACTTTGCCACATTTATCCCCGCATTCAGGGCATCGGCCTTCCCTCCGTTGACCTTGTCCACCACCTTGAGATTGATTCTCTTTGAGGAAAGATAGATGCCCTTCACATCCTTGGTATGGACTTCCTTTTTATAAGGACTGTCGAGCTTTTTCAGATCAAAGGCTCTGATGAGGGTTTTCATGGTGTCATCTTTCGACCCGTCATTGATGACCACCACCTCGAACTGGCTGTATTCGATGGCCAGCAGAGATTCGATGTTGTCCACGATGGTTTTGGCTTCATTGTAGCAGGGTACCAGTATGGACACTGGGGGAACATAGACCGAGGATATCATCTTCTTGTAGGGCCAGCTCCTGAGATTTTCCCGATAACGCCTGATTCCTCTTAAGGCCAGCGCCAGAAGCAGTGAATTCACCACATTCATAAATATGAGATAATACAGAGAGAACTGACTGAATCCAGCAAGAATGGCCAATACAGCATCTTTAAGCATTCGTTCTCACCTCCATTTTTTTCTTCTTGTATGTGTTTATGTTCTCCAGTATCTGATCTCCGTTTCTGAATCCCGATATCCTTCCTCTCAGGTCATACAGCGCAAGCTCACGACTGATGATGCCCCAGGCTTTGTCTCTGGCGAAGGAATCGGTCGAGAAGAGGTTTTCCGAAAGCGCTAAAACGCCCTTTTCTCCAAGCTGAAAGAGACTCTCTGACGCATTGAAGCGCACAAACCAGTTGGGATCTTCCATGAGCTTCTTGAGTCCTGATAGAACCTCCTCATCAGGATCCTCGGCATGACTCATGGCTCTGGCTGTGAATGCGCGAATCTCCCAGTCCTTATCCTGCAGCAGCACGGAAAGCAGGTTCTTCATTTCCCCGCAGTCAAAGCACTTCAGGGAAATCGCCGCTTTCAGCGCGGAGATCTTCACTTCCTTCTCCTCTGAAAAGAGTCCTTCCCGTATGTAGGGCTTCACACGCACATCTTTTCTTGTGCCCAGGGTTTCTATGGCCAGAGATTTCTTTACAGGGTCTTCTCCCTTCATGTAGGTTTCCATCTGGGGGAAAATGTCTTCCTCCGTGATTTCTGACAAGAGTTCCAGCACTTTCGCCTTCTGTGCATAATCCGTACTTTTCATGTTGGTGATGACATGATCGATTTCTTCGGTACCCCCAATCTGGATCAGGGCTCTTGTGACGCACTGAGACAGTTCTCTCTGGTCCGTTCGGATTTTCTTCAGAAGCGGCAGCGCTTCTCTGATTCTCAGGATTCCTAAAGCGTAGGCTGCCACAGCTTTTCGTAGATCCGAAGGATTTTTAAGCGCCTTCATCTCCTCCTCTACGAATCCCGTTTCTCTGGCAATCTTTCTCAGATGCCCATGGGTACTGGGTTCATATTTCAGGAAGGAGTCCAGAATGATATTCTTCAGAATCCCCCTTTCCTCTGCATTCTTGGGTTTCGGTATTTCCTTTTCTTTTTCACTTATATACTGGTAGATCATGGCCTCATAGAAAACAGCAAGTCTTTTGTTTTCTTCCGCTTTTCTGTTGTTTACGATTTTGTTGATCAGCAGGGCGAAGAATAAGATCAGGTTGATGGCGATCAGTATCAGAACGCCATAAAAAGCAATTTCTGTTATATTCATAGTTCATACTCCAATACAGATAATCTTAATAATGATAAATAAACGTGTACAAAAACTAATTCCATGATAAGCTAAAAAGAGCTGACAGACAACAACTTTTATGAAACTCTAGGATGTGAACTATATGAAAAAAATACTTATCATACTACTAGTCTTTTTGATCATTCCCATATATTCAGTATTGAACCCTCCCATCTACGAACCTGAGACAGAAGTTACGGATGGAATCCTTCGCTCCGCTCAGCTGGAAGCGAATCGGTTCCAGGTCCTTTCAGGAGGAACGTGGACCGATCTCACCGTGAAAGGGGTGAACATCGGGATGACCAGACCCGGAACCTGGCCAGGCGAAGCTGGAATCTCCTATGAGGAGTATTACAGGTGGCTGGAAATGATCGGCGAAATGAATGCCAATACCATCAGAATCTACACCATCCATCCACCTGCCTTCTATGAAGCGCTCTATGACTACAATCTTCATCACAAGGAGAAGATCTATCTCTTCCACGGTGTCTGGATTGATGAAGAGCCTCTGGTTGAGACCCTGGATGCCTTCGGAGAAGAATCCTATGAACCCTTCAAGGAAGAAATCAGAAACGTGGTGGATCTCATCCATGGAAATGCGCATCTCCCCGAGCGCCCTGGCCATGCCAGCGGGGCTTACACAAAGGATGTGTCTCCCTATGTCATCGGATGGATTCTGGGCATCGAATGGTTCCCGGATATGGTCCGAAACGTCAATGAGACCTACACCGAGCTGGGTGAATTTGAAGGCGCCTTCTTCACAACGAAAAACGCCACCGGCTTTGAATACTTCCTGGCGGATGTGATGGACCATACAGCCGTCTATGAAATGGAGCACTACAAAGCTGCAAGACCCATGAGTTTCACCAACTGGGTCACCACGGATCTTCTGGATCATCCCTATGAGCCCTTTGAAGAGGAGGATATGGTCAGCGTGAATCCGAATCACATCCTCCCCGTTTCAGATACCATAGACTATTTCGCCTCCTATCACGTCTATCCCTACTATCCGGATTTTCTGAATTTCGATCCGAAGTACACAGAGTATACCGATCAGGAGGGCAAGAAGAACAACTATGCGGGGTACATCAGTGACCTGATAAAAGAGCATGAGATGCCTGTGCTCATTGCCGAATTCGGCATTCCCGCCTCCAGGGGCCTCACCCATGAGAATGTGCAGGGCTGGAACCAGGGATTCATGGGTGAAGAAGAGCAGGGAGAGATTGTGTCCACACTTTATGAGAGCATCATAGCGGAAGGATATCTGGGCGGCCTCATCTTCTCCTGGCAGGATGAATGGTTCAAACGCACCTGGAACACCATAGACCTGGACAATCCCGACAGGAGGCCCTACTGGAGCAATGCCCAGACCAATGAGCAGCAGTTCGGGATTCTCAGCTTCGACCGCCTTCTGATCCATACGGACGGCCGTCTGAAGGACTGGAAAAAGGTCGAAGAGAAAACCGTCTATGAAATGAATAGGGACTTTTCCTCGGATTTCAGGAAGATTCAGATGACCCACGATGAGCGTTATCTCTATCTGTCTCTGGAACTTCAGGAATCCATGTCGCCAGAAGATGAGGTCGTGATTCTTCTAAACACCCATCCGGACCAGGGAAACACCAGACATCCGGGACTGGACCTCACCACAGAAGAGGGCATGGAGTATCTCATCCGCTTAGGAGATGAGGAAGACTCCAGAATCCTTGTGGACCGATACTACAACATCCACCAGTATCTTTATGCCCATAAGCTCAAAATGCTTCCACAGCGGGACACAGATGGAAAAAGAAACAGTGGCCACTACGATGAAATCCGTCTTGCCCTGAACAAGGAGCTCACCATTCCTTTCACAGAAGAAACAGTTCCCTTCTCGGATTACGAGACCGGAAAACTGCGAAGAGGCATTTCTGACCCGGATGCGCCGGAGTATGATTCACTGTCGGACTACGACATCGATCATGAGAAAGGGATTCTGGAAGTCCGGATTCCATGGCTTCTCCTGGGCTTCACCGACCCCAGCACCAAAGAAATCATGGGGGATGTCTATGCGCAGGATCTGTCCTCGCGCAGAAATATTGATGGGATTTCCTTTGCCGCTGTATCCCTGAAAGGCGCCTCTTTCAGTGCATCTGTCCCAGAGGAAGATGGTGTCCTGAAAAAAGAGGATCTCCATACCTATACCTGGAATGAATGGACACAGCCGGTGGTGAAGGAGAGGCTGAAGAAATCCTATCCCATCCTTCAGAAACTGTTTTCTCAGTACTGATAATGAGGTATCCCTCAAACAGAAAACGTCCAGATCTGCAGATACGCTGCAGGTCCGGACGTTTTTTATGTTCTTGTGTTACTTACTCTTTTCAAGCATGGAACCTTCGCTTTTTTTGAAGGATCCGCTATTCCTCTTCCGGAAGCTCCCCTCGTAGGGTTGCTTCGATTTCCTCATCCATTTCAATATCCTCTGGCTCCACCTTGGGCATTCTTCTCTTGTCTCTGTAGATCACCGGAGAAGTGGCGAAGAACACGCCTTCCTCGAAGGCCGTTCTTTCCATGGTGAGTAGCTCCTTTGCAATGGTGGTGACGTTCCGCCTGAAATCAGGAGAGTGAATCCCTTCCACGGTCTCTCCTCTGGTCTTTCTGTAGTAGGAGTAATTCTTCCAGAGACTGTGGGTGATTTTCTTCACCGTGGACGGTTTCCTCAGCACCTCCAGAATCTCTTTTCTGATGGAGCTGATTTCTTCTTCGCTGATCTTTCCAAGGTCCGCCAGCTTTCTTCCCATATCTCTCGCCCATGTATCATCGATTTCCTGGCAGAGGAATTTCAGCGCATACCAGGCTTTATATAGATCGTCCTTGTTTTTCATCTCCAGAGACCGGAACCAGTGGAACGCCAGAAGTCTTCTTCTCCAGTCCCACCACTTGATGGGGCTTTGGAGATCCGATGCGGGTATGAGAAAGAGCTCCTCATCCAGGAGAACAGAGCCGAATATCCCTGGCGGATTTCCTCTCTTCTGCTTTTTCAGAGATGTTCTGTAGACTCCGCAGGTAGGACTGCCGTCCATATAGACATAGGCTGTGACTTCCGCCCTTTTCAGCGTTTCCAGACAGGCGATGGACCCCAGTTTCACTTCCTCGGTGACATCTCTTCCTCTACGGTTCTTGATGATGGCTTCTCCTGTCCAGACCATTGCCCCGTTTCCTCCAGAAAGATGAATGGGGTCTCTTGGGACACCCAGTCCGGACATGGTCTCAGGGCAGACTGGACACCAGTTGAAATCCTGTTTTTCCCGCCCCAGATTCTGCAGCATATCCCATCCCTTGTTGTTGTAGCGCACTGGACTGCCCATGCAGCAGGCGCTGATGCCGATGTTTATTTTTTCATGGATGATGATGTTTTTCTTTTCCACTTCTTTTCCCCCCGAATATTCTATTTTTTCATTTCCATTGTCTTCTTCTTTGACAGAAAGTAGCATGCTTCCCCTTCAGATACTTATTCTTCCTTTACGAAAAAGTTCATCGATTTCCCTCAGTTCCTCCTGGATCATGTTTCGATCCAGCTCCGCAAAGGACTGATGTGCAAGAATCTCCTCGAGATAGTCTGTATGTCGCCTGATGATTTCTCTGTTCTGCTCATTGGATTTTTCAAGGATATGTCTGTGGGCTTTGATGATGGAAAGCACCACAAAGATATCCTCCTTGCCGTAATGGATCAGCTGGTTGAACGTATCCGACAGCAGCTTGTCCAGATCGTAGCTTTCCCTGTAAAGAGAGGCCCTGTTGCCGTTGTCCTCATCCCGAATGACCACATATCCGGCTTTCAGCTCAGACAGTTCGCGAAGAAGAAGCCCCAGATCCCTGATGCACTGAATGGCCGTATTGGGATCATTGATGCCAGGAGAGAGAGCTTTCATGGCCACTTCCACCAGTTTCTGAATGGAAAAGCTGAAATCCTGCACTTCCGTGCGCCGATCCCCGATATCCAGGCTTCTGCCGATTTCCTCAGAAAGATTGCCTTTCAGATCGCTGTTTCTGTCGTAGTAGATCTTTGCGATGATATCCGCATCCGTTACAAACTGACCTGGAAGCTTATCGAAAATAATCAGCACTTTGTTCTCCGTCGCGATTTCGAAGAGCCTTCTGTAGTAAATTTCAGCAATATAGCCGCTTTTCGGACTTCTTATGGCCAGTTTCGCTTCAAAATTCTCGATTTCCTCTTTTCCGATGGAATCATAATTTTCTGTTTCTTCCTTGTAGATGGCAATGTCATCCAAGGCCTTATCAAACAGACGGTCTATGAGATTGCTCGCCTGGATGTAGGTGCCCACATTGTTGATGTACATGATGAAGTTGATGAGCCCCACCAGAATGTAAATGACGCCGAAGGTTCCAGCCAGAATCTTGAAATCTGAAAGGATCTCTCTGATGAAAAGAAGAGAGAGAATGGAATACATGAATCCACTGACAAAGATTCCGAAAGATTTCATGGTGCTTTTCTGCGTCAGAAAATTTTCCACCACTCTTGGAGAGTACTGAGATGTGTACATGGTCAGCACCACCATGGTGGTGGAAAAGGTGAAGGTCATGATGGTGATGAACGCACTGGCTATGATGGACAGCACGGACTTGGCCAGGTCTGTGCTGGTGGTGAGAATTCGAGGGATATAGGGTGAGATGTCAAAGAAGATCCTCGAATCCACAATGATGACGATGCTTGCCAGTACAATGGCAAGCAGGGTATATAAAACCGGATAGAGCCAGATGCTTCTTCGTATGTTATAGAGTATTCTTTTGAGATTCATAGATTCCTCCCATCAGACCGCTTCAGCCTTCCGTATCGTGAGCGATTTCACGTAGTTTCTTCACCTGATCATCTCTTCCCAGAACAACCATGGCATCTCCTGCATGGAGCCTTTCATTGGGACCGGGATTGAAGAACATGTTCTTTTCCTCTTTTCTTCGAAGGGCCAGCACAATGAGTCCCGTCTTTTCCGGAATGGCACTGTCTTTCAGGGTGAGATCGCATAGAGAAGAACCTTCTCTGATGTTCACATCTTCCAGACTGAGCACCACATCCCCCGCATGGGTGATGGCATCCAGAAAACTGATGACCTTCGGTCTCAGCATCATGGTCGCCATACGGATTCCTCCGATCTCATTGGGAGAAACCGTGTTGTTGGCTCCCGCCTTCTTCAGCTTCTCGCTGGCATTCTCCTCCACAGCCCTTGCCACGATATGAAGCTCACTGTTCATCTGTCTTGCCGTGAGCACGGTATAGACGTTATCAGCATCTTTGGGCAGTGTGGCCACCAGCCCTTTTGCAAAGGCGATTCTGGCCTTATTCAGCGTCCCTTCATGGGTGGCGTCGCCTTCCACATAAAGAATATCCGACTCTTTCAGCTCCTCAATGACCTTTTTATCGCTGTCTATGACCACAAAGGGTATATTCTGCTTTTTGAACTGTGCCAGGGTATAAAATCCTGTTTCCCCCGCACCGCATATGATGTAATGATTCTCCAGTTTACTGATTATATTCTCCATCCTCTTTAATTTCCAAGCCTCCTTGATTTCTCCCTCCACGAAGAGAGAAACGATATTTGAAACCACATATCCCACCGTTCCGATGCTCATGATGATGATGAACATGGAAAACAGCTTCGCCTCCGGCGTCATCTCCGTCACTTCTTTGTAGCCCACTGTAGAGACGGTGATGACCGTCATATACAGGGCGTCCACCAGTGGAATATCCAGTAGAAATCTGTACCCGATGGTCCCTGTCAGGATAAGAATAAAAATAAGCAGCACAAGAACCATGACTCTTCTCCGATTCTCCATATATTCACCTGCCTCTTATGATTTATCAAAGTTCAGAAATTTCTGAACCCCTTCTATAGTATTATACCATAAGGTTTTATCCATGCTATGTACTAAGTGAAACCAGATTCCTAATCAGAAATCCAGCTGAACCGGTACTCATAATGGTCTGGCCCCGCTGTATCCGGTGCATGCCCGAGGATCATCCCGCCACTGAGATTTCTCTCCACTGCGGCGAGATGGAAATGGCACAGAGCAATGCCAAGGTCCAGTCTCTGAATATCATATGGAAAAGCATCACTATAGCCGACGCTTCTGGCTTCGTAGAAATGAAAGGCATCGCCCTTTTTCAGCACTCTCCAGGGCTGTTTATTGGATGCAGACGGCGCAAGCCGCACCATCTCCAGAGGCATCTCGTACACGCCGGCTTCTTCCCTGGATAGAGGGCGGCTAAACTCCTCCCTGAAGAAAAGCTCCGGCCAGGGTTTTCTCTGGTTTCCCTTGGCGATGAACCTCACCAGATGATCCGTCATGCTTCTGGTTTCCCTGGGATACCCGATGGGCGTGATGGCAGGAAAAAGCATGCCTTCCTCGATGGCCATGGCTTTTCTGAAATCCCCTCTCTTGAACGTTCCGCCGAGCCAGCAGGTTCCGATGTTTCTGGAAGCGGCGAAAAGCATCAGCTTTTCCATCTCATACCCCAGCGCTTCCAGTGCATAGGGCACCTCTTTCACAGCAGCCCCGATGTAATGTGCTGTTCCCTTGATGACGCCATAGGTGCCCAGGGATTTCCCGGTTTCTTCCGCTTCCAGGAAGAAGAACTTCACTTCCACGGCAAAGGGATTCGACAGGGAGTCCATAAAAGCCTCAATGGCCACTTTATCCACAGGGGTGAGAGGATTCTCCACATAGGTGCGCACAGATTTTCTCTTTTCTATGACTTCTTCCACAGGTTTCTCGAAAATTCTATTCATGTTCTTCATCCTTTCTCTTTCACAGGGATCCTTCCTTATCGAACCAGACTTTTGGCCATCCAGATATCAGGCTTTCCGATGCCATTGGCATCCGGGATCACCCCAATGATGATATAGCCCATCTTCTGATAGAATTCATAGGGATGTCCCTTATAGTTTCTGATTTCCGCCATCTTCCTGAAAGGGTCCTGAAAAAGATCCCCCTCACTGAGGCTGGTGGCCCCATTTTCATCATCGGTGCCCAGATACAGGGTCACGCCGCCACCTTCCGCCACCTTTTCCTCCAGAAGAGAGACCAGTTTTCCTCCTATGCCCCTGCCGCGAAGATCCTTTCTCACCACCAGAGGATGAAGTTCCCATCCGGTGTACCCGTATTGGGGAATCGCTCCGATGAGCCCCACAAGTTCTCCCTTAAGGACCGCTTTCACGGCAATTCTCTCTTCCTCTAAGATGCTATGGACTTCTTCTTCCGGACCCTCTCCGTAGGCCTGGGGAAAAGCTTCTCTAAGAAGCTCAGCCGCCTGCTTTTCATGTTCTGTGTTTCCTTTTCTGAACAGCTCCAGTCTCATTTCTTCCATAACTATACACCTCTTTTCTGTTCTTTCTGCTTTATGCAGGACTCCGCTTATTTCTCTTCCTCTTCCACAAAGTCCCGGAAAGTTTCCACCATCTTTTCATCCGCCTGTCTGTCGGAATAGCGGATTGATGCATAGATGGACCTGATTTCCTGACTTCTATGAAAGATTTCCTTTCCCTTTTCCGCCACGATGAGGGATGTGTCTGATTTTTCGATATTTACATGCTGCCTGATGCTTCTCAGATATCTTCTGTAATAGAATCGGATCTTCTCCCGGGGCGTCCTGGGCATCTTTTCTCTTCTGCCTCGCCGGCCTTTCTCTCTCTCATCCAGGATGAATTCACGGACTTCCTCAAAAGGAAGCCCCTGGCTCATCTTTCCTCTTCTCCCTTTCATGAACCGGACAATGAGAAAGATCACCACAAGAACCAGAATAAGCGGAATCAGGGTATCCAGCACCGGTGTGCTCCTGATTTCCTGCACGCTTTCCTGAAATGCATCGGTGAAGGATTCCAGAGCCTGCTCCTCCTGTGGTTCTTCCCCCGGTGGAAGGCTTCTGAGAAGATCGATGAATTTCATGAAAATCCAGAAACCAGCATAGACAATGGGATACGCCACATAATAGAGCAGCCCCAGAAACGCTTCATAGAGAAGTCTAAGCATCTCCAGAGAACCGCTTCTCAGCTCCTCTATGGTGACAACCAGAGAGAAGACGCTGGTAAGGGACAGATAGAAGAAGATGTTTCTTCTGTTCTTCTTCTGGTCCAACCCTGCCTGCCTGTGCCGTAGAGATGTGGTGAGGATGATGGTTGTGAAAAAGTACAGGAGCATGTAGGGCAGCGCTCTTCCCACAAGCCTGCCCATGAAGTTGTTTCCGGTTCCGATCAGCGTGATCACAAAAAGAATCCCATAGGTCACCCGGAAACGGAAGGACAGATCTTCAGGATACAGCCTACCGAGCTTCCTGTAGTAATAAAGAATGAACACGGTGGTGTACAAAGCAGTGAAGAAGGCATTGTCCTGTGTCCTCTCCAGCAGCCAGGGCAGACAGAGAAGTGCCACAAGAACTCCTTGAGAGAACTTCCCTTCCGGCTTTTTCCACAGATAGAAGCAGAAAACCAGCACCACATAGAGAAACAGCGCGATGCCTCTTAAAGCTGGAACCTCGAAAAGCACCGTGAGCAGGGAAAAGGTCAGAGATAGGATGGAAATCAGTTCAAGAATCAGCATTTCCAACGAGATTCACCCCCTTATAGACTTCCATGGATCTGGGCAGCTTTTCCAGATTCACCGGATCACTGACGATGACCACGGTTTTACCGAAGGATCTGGAGAACTCCTTGAGGGGCCTGATGTATTCCGGCAGAATCTTCGGTGTCACCAGAATGAAGGTCTGATAGGCATTCCGGTTTCTCGATAGTGCCTTCAGGCCTTCCTCCAGGGTCATGGAGATGACATTGCCGAGTTTTCCGAGAATCTCATTGTACTTTCTCAGATTTTCTCTGGAGAGACCTGGCGGATAATAGTATCCTCTTTTCCGTCCTGCCGGATTGTATCCGTTGCTGGAGAATCCGAAGGGTATTTTCTCCTTGGTCAGCTCCTCCATGACGGATCGTGCAAGTACAATGGACTGTTCCACCGCATCCACATCCGGGTCCTGCCAGAATGGTCTGGCGCTTTCCAGATTGAGATACACCAGGGCACTCTTTTCCGCAGTGAAGTCGAACTGCTTCACCATCAGCCTGTCATGCTTCAGTGAGGATGGCCAGTGTACATGTCTCTGGGACTCGCTGCCGGTATATTCTCTGATGCCACGGATCATGAGCGGATCATCGATGATCCATCTTTTTACGGAAAAAGGCCCGTATAGTCCTGCATAGGGCAGAAGGATCTCCTTCAGAGGTCTCTTTTCCGGCAGCACCACCACCGGAATCTTCAGCGGGATTTCCTTATAGATCTGATGAAACCCAAGAAAGTCACCGATTTTCAGGGAGGCTTCTTCGATATACCAGACGCCTCTTTTTCTTCCATGGACATGATAGGTTCTCTTCACTCTCTGGAACGGAAGAAGAAACAGACTGTAGCTGTTCACTTCAATGGACAGAGCTTTATTGTAGTATTCATCCACCCTGAGAAAGGGTACGGAAATGAATTTCCTGTTCTCCACCACAGGCGTGAGCCTGATCTCTTCTCCGATTTCAACCACCTTCTTATCCACGGTGGTATGATATGTCAGATTTTTCCCTGCATAGCGGAAAAGCACCTCATTGAGGATGAAGGTCAGAAGAAGGATGCCAATAAAAATCCAGAGCATCAGCTTTCCTCCAGATTTTCAAGAGGCACCTTGATGCTGCTAAGAATCGCCTTTATTCTAGCCATGCATTCCTCCACACTGCTGGCGTCATCCAGAAGAATCCGGTGATTCAGGGTATAAGGCGCCATCTCCTGGATGTCTTCAGGCATGATGTAGTCTCTTCCCTCAAGGGAAGCTTTCACCTGGGCTGCCTTATAGAGGGCAATGGATCCTCTCGGACTCACGCCCAGGCTGATTTCCTCGGACTCTCTTGTGGCATGGACGATGTCCAGAAGATACTCCATCACTTCATCTGTGATGGTGACTTTCCGGATCTCCTCCATCATGGAAAAGATGCTCTCCATATCTGAAACACTTTCAAGCTCCTCCAGCACCTCTCCGAAGGTATTAAGGAGGATGATCTTCTCTTCGGATTTACTGGGATAGCCCAGCCTGATTCTCATAAGAAACCTGTCCATCTGGGCTTCCGGAAGCGGAAACGTTCCATAGGATTCGATGGGATTCTGGGTGGCCAGAACCATGAAGGGCTTCTTCAGTCTTCTCGTCTCTCCATCCACGGTGATCTGCCTTTCCTCCATGGCTTCCAGAAGAGCCGACTGGGTTCTGGGCGTTGCACGGTTGATTTCATCAGCCAGAATCACATTGGAGAACAAAGGACCTTCCCTGAACTCGAAGTCCCTGGTCTTCTGGTTATAGAAGCTTACACCTGTGATATCCCCTGGAAGAAGATCCGGTGTGAACTGGATTCTTTTGAAGGGAAGCTCCAGGGTCTTGGAGAAGGAGCGGACCATCATGGTTTTTCCCATTCCAGGCAGATCTTCCAGAAGAATATGGCCTTCAGACAAGAAGGCGATGAGCAGCAGTTCGATTTCCTTTTCCTTTCCGATGATCACTTTTCCCACATTTTCAAGAACTTTCATTTTTAATTCACTCGTCTGATTCATACATCCTCACTTTCAAATTCACAAACCTTCATTTTCTACATGGCAATCGGGTAATCCTTTACATATGATGTCTATCATTAATATACACTGATTTCGTCTGCCGGTCTAACAAATCCTTTCTCTCATTGCCCATTTTCCCATCAAAGATGTTTCATACTTCTGCTTTTCATCCGAAAAGGTGGAAAATCCCGAAGAAGTTCGGGGTTTCCGATGAAAAATACGGGTTATACTGTAGAGACTGAAACAGTTTATGCTTATGGAAGGAGGTTGGACAGGAACATGAACCGAAGAAGAATGCTGCTGGTGCTGATCTTTTTTGCGCTTTTCTATTCGGGTTTCCTCCTCTTGGGTGAGCCTGAGAAAAGCTCTCCTCCGGAAGTGATCTATGAGACCGCCTACGAGCATAATTATTTCGTCATCAGGAATCAGATCCGAAAAAACTATTCCATCAATGGCTCCCACATCAAAGTGCTGGAAACGGAGAGGCAGGACCACATCAGTTTCGTGCTGTTTACCTTTATGGATGATCGGCACCACTACATCGGACAGCTCATCTATCTTGATGCGCATGAAGAGAATCCGGAGAATCCCCGCATAGCTGAAGATGGGGTGAAATCTCTGAAGATCCATTCACTGAAGGATCAGAAAACCCCCTTCAGGATGATGACCAGCATGGTCACTGTGGATCAGATGGACTACTGTTTCTATTACGGATGGATCAATGACAGTAGTGTCCAGAAGATCCGGTTCGATTTCATCGATGAGCGCTTCGAGGTTCATCCTGAAGGACAGAAGTTCTTCCATCTCTTGCGGAATAAGAACATGAAGATGCATAAGACCACCGCCTTGGACTCCAATTCTCTTGTGATTCAGGAATACACCTACTGATAAAGGTCTGTAGCCGTTCATAAGTAAGGAGAGCCAGAAAGCATATTCCCCCTATGCTTTCTGGCTCTCCTTGTTCTTTTCTTCTTTTCTCTTCCTGAGAAGTGCCATTCCATGGGAAAGTGTTGTCACCGGATGCTTCAGAAAATATCTTCTGCTGCTGTAGCGCATGACTTCCCGGATCTTCTCTCTATGGATTTCATCATAGCAGTGCACGCTGCAGATGCTGCAGAAAACATGCCCTCCTTCATGGGGACAGGACATGGATTTCTTCTCCGCATAGGAAAACAGCGCGTCGCACTGCCTGCAGGGCTTCTTGTGACTCATGCCTCTGCAGTAGATGCCGATCATGTCTTTCAGTATGCCGATCTCACTCTTCGTCTTCAAACCCATCACTCCTTAAAGAGAAAACGCTCATCCTTCTTCTCTATTATTTCCTCAGAAAATCACTTACTTTACACAGCCAGATCATATGATCGCTTCCTTCACCCCAGTAATCCTTCGCAATCCTGTAGGGTTCTCCGAACTTTCTGACCCATCTTTTCTGCGCTCTCTTATAGCCGCTGTCCAGGCAGAATGTCTCGATTCCCCTTCTGTGCAGCTCATGAATCATGGCATGGATGAGCTGGGACCCGATGCCCTGATTCTGCATCTCCGGCAGCACGAAAAGGCTTCCCAGCTCTCCGATATCTTCCAGGGCACCGTCTGTACATGACCGGATGATTTTGCCGCAGGGTCCGAAGGAAATGGTTCCGATCACCTGCCCCTTCCATCTGGCCACGAGGAAAAAGACAGGACTCTGACCGTTCATGGCCTCTTCCAGCATCCTCTTCTTATGGAGGATTTCCCCTGTGATGTCTTCCTCCAGATGGCCCAGCCCCTCTTTCTCGAAGGTGTCTCTTACCACTGTTTCAAAGACATGAAACGCATCAATAAGATCATCCAGTCCGGCCTTTGCTATGCACACTCTGTATTTCATTCCCTTCTCCTCTTATAAACGTGTTTGTTCTTTCTTTATATTTTATCATCAATTATTTCTGAAAGCCTCTAAAACACTCATTTCCTTACTGAATCATGAGAAATATTGTGCCCAGAATGAATGGAAAATGGAGTTTTTCATCATAAAATTTGCCATCTGATTTCCGCAGAAGAAGGATATGGTTTCAATGTTTCGTGATTTCTGGCCAGTGTAATAAAAGAACCGCCACGTTTCTGACTGAAATCAAAAACATGGCGGTTTTCTATCTTTTAAGCTCAGCTCATTCACTTTCTGAGAAGCTTGATATCGCTTCTTCCTAAAAGTTCTGAATCGACTTCACAACTTATCTGCGAACAGGTTTTACTCTGAGGACAGCCCGAACATTTGACCCCATTTTTTCTGTCCCGCAGTATTTTCATGACTGCCGCTGCAAGGATCAGTCCGATGACCAGCAGTACGATTATATTTTCCATTCTGTCACGCACTCTCCTTCAGGTTTTTCAGGTCTGACCTTTCTCTCCCATACATGAGATAAATCACCACGCCAATCAGGAGCGAGACAGCCGAAAGTCCCGGAAGGAATCCTTCGCCCACTGACCCCGTGGTCATAAAGCTGCCGATCTGATAGACAAAAAATGATACGGTATACCCCATGCCCAGCTGGAATCCGATACCAGCCCACAGCCACTTTCTGCTTTCCATTTCCGCATTCATGGCGCCGATGGCCGCAAAGCAGGGTGGGGTGAAGAGATTGAACATGAGATAGGCCAGGGCACTGACGGAAGTCAGTCCCATGATCTGGGCAATGGACGCTGCACCGGAAACCAGCACCAGCTCCTCCGTATTGATGAAATTCGTGATGCCGTAGACCACCGCCAGGGTCCCTACAACATTTTCCTTGGCGATGAAGCCTGTTACCGCAGCTGCAGCCAGCTGCCAGGTTCCGAACCCCAGGGGAATGAGCAGAATGGAGAAGGGATGGGCGATAGATGCGAGTATACTCGATGCCTCCATGCCTTCCTCCACCAGCTGAAGATTCCAGGTGAAGCTCTGCATGATATGGATGATCGCATTACACAGAAGGATGATGGTCGCCGCTTTGATGACAAAAGCTTTCCCTCTGGAAACCATGGAGACCAGTGCTCTTTTCACACTTGGCACGCGATATTCCGGAAGCTCCATGATGAAGTAGGAGGCTCTGCCGCTGTCTCTGGTGATTCTTTTTACAATAAGAGCACCCAGAATGATGATGCCTATGGCCACAAAGTACATGGCTGTTCCGACCCAGGCGGAGTTTCCGAAGAACACACCGGAGAAAAGAGCGATGACGGGAAGCTTTGCACCGCAGGGCATGAATGGTGTCAGCATGGCTGTGGTTCTTCTCTCTCTTTCATCACGGATGGTTCTGGTGGCCATGATGCCCGGTATGGCGCATCCTGTTCCGATGACCATGGGAATGATGGACTTTCCTGAAAGCCCCACCTTCTTCAGATAGCGGTCCATGACCACGGCAACTCTTGCCATATATCCGCAGTCTTCCAGCAGTGCAAGAAGGAAAAACAGGACCATGATCAGCGGAAGAAATCCTACCACCGCACCTACTCCACCGATGATTCCATCCAGAAGAAGCGTGTGAAGTATGGGGGAAACGGAATCCCCGAGCATGCCTTCCACCAGCGCATAGAGTCCATCGATCCACCCGACGAAAAGATCCGCCAGCATGGGTCCAAGGGTGCTCTGAGACAAGGAAAACACAGCATACATCACTACAGCGAATATGGGAATCCCGAAGTATCTATGGGCGATGATTCGATCCAGAGCATCGGAACGGTTCTGCCTGCGGCTCTCCACTTCACGGCTTTCCACATCATCAAGAAGCGCTTCCACGTACTGGAATCTTCGCTTCTCCAGAGATTCTTCTGTCTCCTCTTCTGCAGCGGAGTCGTCATTCCATGGCGTTTCCTGCCCCTTATGTCTGGCAGCTGAAGCAGTTGAAAGAAGTTCCTTCAGTCCCTTGTTCTGTATGGAAGAAGTTCTGACCACTGGACACTTCAGTTTCCTGCTCAGTTTCTCCGTGTCGATGCGGATGCCTTTCTTCTCCAGCAGGTCGCTCTTATTCAGGGCAACGACCACAGGAATGCCTATTTCGATGAGCTGGGTCGTGAACATCAGTCCTCTGCTGAGGTTGGTGGCATCCACGATATTGATGATCACATCCGGACGTTCCTCCACCACGAAGCTTCTGGTGATGCTTTCTTCGGATGTGAACGGAGAAATGGAGTACGCTCCTGGCAGGTCCACCACGCGCATGTTCTCGCTGTTCTCTTTCAGGAGAACTTTTTTCACATCTCCTTCTTTTTTGGCGACGGTTACGCCGGGCCAGTTCCCCACGTGTTCTATTTTACCTGTGATGGTATTGAATAATGTGGTCTTACCACTGTTTGGATTTCCCGCTAGTGCGATTCTCATAATATCCCCCTTGCACATTGATGCAAATTATTTATTAAAGTTAGTTATAGCTAACTTTCAAGTAAAAATAAAGGCAGATTCTCCTCAGATGAGGATGGATCTTGCCAGTTCACTATCGATACTGTATCTGGCTCCCTTGATATGTACAACATAGTTGTCCGCAAGGCGTGATATGACGGTGATTTCTTCTCCCTCATAGCATCCCAGCGTGAAAAGAAATTTCCGCATTTCCGCATCCTCTGTTCGGATGCCTCTGATCACAGAAGTTTCATTGACTCTGGAAACAGTAAGGTTTCTTTCTTCTGGTGCAGAATGATCCATGGATCGGCTCTTCGTCCTGAAAAACCTGCTGACAAATGTGAATTCCATTTTCTTTCCCCCTTACCCTGCTTAAGAATGCAACTTCTGGTCTTTGAGATAGGTTCTGATTCCTTCGAGCATTTCATCCGATATGACATGTTCCATGCGGCATGCATTTCTGGATGCTTCTTCCCTACTTAGTCCAAGGGAATGCTGAAGATAGGAAATGATGAGCCTTCTTTTATGGACCACTTTCTCCGCAGCCTGTCTGCCCAGATCCGTCAAGGTGATGTGTCCATACAGTTCCTTATCGATGTATCCTTCCTCCAGAAGCTGCTTCATGGCTTTACTGACACTGGGCTTTGTGACCCCTAATATGTCGGCAATCTCCACTACTTTGGCAGATTCGTGCTCCTCTTCCAGAAGCATGATGGTCGCCAGATACATTTCTGTAGATTCTGTAAGTTTCATCTTGATCCCTCTCCTGATTCCATCAGACCTTGAAAAGTTTGCTTAAGCTAACACATTCAGTTTAATGTTTCGTTATATTATTGTCAACAAAAATAATCTCTGTCATTCTTATTTCAGAGTGATTTAATCAGATTTTCTGATGGTTTTATATTAATTTACTGAAAAACACAGTTCCTGTTACTGATCCGATGCCAAATTCAGTTTATTTTCATGAATTTGAAATCCGAAAAAGGAGTCCAGTTCATCGGCAAGGTAACGCAGAAGAACACCGGGAGGCTTCGTGTCTGATGCCTCCTGATGTTCTATCGCTTTTCACTCGAATATTTTTCTTCTGTCGTATTACTTCAAAACTGCAGCTTCTGAACCTACTCCCGCTTCTTCTTTTCATCCAGTTCCTTCTCCATTCTGAGCGCTCGTGGAGTGAATCCGAATTTTTCATAAAGTCCAATGGCTTCTTTGCTGAACAGATGGACCGCAAGTTCAATTCTGGAGGCTCCATTTCCCGAAGCATATTCTTCGATATAGGCAAGAAGCCTGGTCGCAACCCCCTGCTCTCTGTGCTTTTCGGATACGGCAAAATCATGGATATAGGCATATTGCCTTTCCACCATCATCGGCAGATTGACCTTCATGCATTCAATGAAACCATAGGCTATGATTTCATCATTCGTGAGCGCCACTAAGATCACCTTTCGATCATGTCTGAAAAAACTCTTCAGAAACCCTTCTGTGTATAAGATTTCGCTTTCCCTGTAGACATCGGGACGCTCCTCCACATACAGTCGGTGGGCTTCATTCTTGATCTTCAGGATGCCGTCCAGGTCTTCCCAGACTGCTTTACGTATGCTGAAATTCTCCATTTTCTTCCCCTTCTTCAATTTACACAGTTTCATCCTTCTCGGGTCCTATACGCTGATTAAAGCATAGAAATATGTTTAAAGTGTGCCTTTACAATGCGGCAAGGACAGATTCACAGGAGGGTGTCCATCCCTTCTCGGCTTTTGGCATAGGCTTTTCAGGCATCACCTTTACGCAAAACGTGACGAGAGATTCTCATCGAATGCCCTCGTCACGTCTTTATAGTCCTATTTCAGCTCTTAGTGGTCGTGCTCTTCTTCTGCAGCCATGCCTTCTGCTCTGGTCTTATGCACGGTTCCATGTGGATGTTCTGCAGGGGCATAGATGGAGTATACCTTAAGAGGTTTGTCTCCCTCATTGGTCAGATTATGCCATTTACCAGCTGGTACCATGATGGCGTCATCATCTTCTGCATGTTTCTCGAAATCCAGATTGTCTTCGCTGTCCCCCATTTGAACCAGGCCTTTGCCTTCTTCAATTCTCAGGAACTGGTCGATGTCATGATGCACTTCCAGTCCGATATCCTCTCCCACCTCAATACTCATGAGAGTCACCTGAAGATTCTTTCCTGTCCATAGGGCTGTTCTGTAATTCTTATTGTCCTTTGTTGCATCCTCGATGTTGATCACCAGTGGATTGGCACCATAGTCCTTTAATTCCATAATATTTCCTCCTTGATTCATCATTTATATTCGTTCACTCAAAACTACAGCTCTTTCCAACATCCGTTTTCTCTGTGGTAACAGGGAATCAGGAGAAATGCCTGTCATGAATACCTACATGACTTCGTATATATTCTGACTTTTTTATGAAGCATTGATTGAAACTTAACATATATTCATTATACCACACCACCTGGAATAACCGAAACATACTACCTGGGGGTATATCCAGCATCATAGCGCAGCTGCTTCTGATGATCATCTGTCTAAGAATCTCTGTATCCACTGAATTCAGCTCATCACAGATATTGATTCATTTCATGTTCTTCCTTTTTTCAGTGTGAAACCTGAGTGAACTCAAAGGGTCTAGAGGTAAATTTTGTATGAATAATCTCTTCTATTCCTGTAAACATCACTTCTGAAGTCTAAATCAGATACCCCCCTGCACAGCTTTAAGCTGTGCAGGGGGGTAGTCCTAGCGTTATTCTTTTTCCGATAGATCAGAGGTGAAGACAGGAAGGAAAGAAGATATATTTACAATATACATGATGACTTTTCTTCCAAGCCAGGATGCCTGGAAACTCTCCATAGTTTTGAATACTACAGTTCCAGGTATTTCAGCATCTTTACCCTTTCTCAGCCTCGTGTTTCTCTAGGATGTACTGTTATGGATTCAACGGGATACTCTGTATAGGTAGATAGAGAATCGTTATTAAAATCATCGAAATCAAAAACACCCCTGTAAAAACAACAGGTTTTTACAGGGGTGTTTTTGATTAGTTCCGATTACTCCATTTCATGACAAATTCCCGTTCTATGGTTCGCAGGTCCACCTGATGTCTGTAGTGCCGGAACCCATGCTTCTTATAGAACTCCAGTGCATTTTCATTCTTCAGATATACTTCGAGCGTAAGTTTCTCTCGTTCTTCCTTGCATTTCATGAGCAGCTTGCTGCCGATTCCTTCTCTTCTATATGGTCTGTCCACGTAGACACCTAAGATATGGTTGTCTTTGGTCATCTTGACGAATCCCTTCACCACTCCGTTGGATTCATAGACATAAATGTTAAGATCGGATAATTCCTTCTTCATGTTCCTGATACTCTTTTCCCAGTAACTGCAAGGAATGAAATCATGAGCTTCCTGGTTGACATCCAGCCAGATCCGCAATACATCATCCGTCATCTTTTCATCAAACTTTCTGATTTTGTTCATTTTCTAACATTCCTCCATCATCTTCACAATCGTGTAAAGTGCTTCACTACCTCTAGGATAGCATGATTGCAGGAATAATTCATTATATCGATGTAATATTAACGACATATGTTATTAATGAAAATTCAATTATTCTGACAAATAAAACCGTTTGTCTGATATTCCTTTAACTTTCTGACTCTTTCATCAAAAAAGCCCCTTAAAATTTCATATTTCCTGAAATGCTTTGACTTCTAAACTATTTTCGTATCCTTTGTTCTGCTGAGCCACCACTCAAGAATGACTCCATAAATGATGCCTGCAGTGAAACTCACAGGATCTTCAAACCCTATTGAACTGTAGAAAGCAAAGGAAACAAGCAGTCCCAGCACGCCCCCACGAAGAAGCGCCTTCACTCTCGTGGTTACAGGCCAAGGAGCGCCAACGATAAGGCCAATGATCACTCTGTTGTACCAGAGAGAAAAGACAAAGCCAGGAGAAGCACTGGAGCCCGACCTTATATAGGCTCCTATGACACAGACTACACCCAGAAGTGCACCACCGATCAATGCTGTTCTCATTCTTTTTGTCATGTTGACTTCCTTTCAGATCCTCAAGAGAATCTCGCTTTTTCTTTCAGTATAGCATCTCTACAGGAGATGAATCATCGCTTTATTCAATAAATCTGCATGGAAGCTGCTCATCCATACATCAGTTCTTATGAGATTCTGAACTACCTTTCGTCGAAACGGCATGTCATAACATCCTCTTGAATTCCTGTATCACAGGAAGAGAAAACGTTATCTATTCCAGTCTCAAGGAAAGCGCTGCATCGAAAATCCTGCTTCCGATGCAGCGCTTCATGCTCGTCTATGGATCTGTTCGCATGACAGATCAATCTGTCAGAAAATACCTTACCATGATGACCCCGAATCCTGCTATGATGCCCATGAATACATAGAGCATGAACAGTTCCGCCTTTCCGCCGCCATATCCGCCCTGCTGAATGTCTTCCTCAGCCAGCCTGAAGTTTTTTGTGATTTCATTCCCTTCCTCATCATAGAAGGAACTTCCAGTAAGACGAGGATTATGGATCGTGATTTCCTGAGAACTCCTCACAATCTCCAGCAGTTCATCTTCTTCGTAGACATGGAGAAACTGCAGATTTTCTTTATCAAACTTCACTGGAATTCGGATCCTGTGATCTGACAGATCCCCTGGCATTGTATAGGCGGAGTAGTCCAGTCCATACTGCGCGATCTCCTCAGAGAGATTGTATCCGCTGACTGCAATGTATCGCTCCTTCCCGCTTTCAATGGGGTAATGCTGCACCACAGAAGAGTATTCCGATGGCCTAATCTGCACCCTTAGGATTCTGTACCTGTTGTTCCATCCTTTCACGAACTGTGCTATGCCATTGATAGACTCCTGATCCCGGTCCTTGAAGGAAACGAAAAGATCTCTTCCGATGGAATAGGTTTCCAGAGCATAGGCCTCCACAGGCTGCTTAAATGGTGCTGTGAATTCCGTCACAGCCAAAGCCAGCTCTGTTTTATCCAGCGCATAGCTGAACTCCATGGCGTAGACCACATAGGTCAGAATCAGCGTCAGAAGGATACTGATTCCCGCAGCGATGAGCTTCGTCTTTCTTATTTTCCTGAAGAATTTCAGCTCCGCCTTGGGGGCTTTCTCCACTTCAGTGACTTCCTCCACCATGGCTTCATGAATGCTTCTGCATTCCCCGCAGGTTTCCAGATGTTCTGTCACCAAAAGATCGGTCTCTTCACTGGTGAGATGTTCTATATAGCTTGGCAAAAGATCCTGCACGATGCTGCACGTAATATCCTTCCTCATTCTTTTTCCTCCTCCCTCATGATTTTCTGCTTCCCTCGATAGAAGGTGACCCGTGCCCAGGTCTCGTTCTTTTCCAGTATCTCCCCGATTTCCCGAAAGCTCAGCTCTCCTGTGAGCCTCAGGTACATCACTTCTCTTGTCTTTTCATCCAACTTCTGCAGTTTCTGATACATCTTCAGTTTCGCATCGCTTTCCACAACCTTCTGCTCCACAGAGCTTTCTGATGGGATGAGATCAGAGAGATCCTCCAGAGAATCTGATGTGTGACTGCTTGATCTCTTGTACTCCTTATACCAGAGGTGCTTTGCAATCTGACAGAGCCATACGGACACTTTAGCGTCTCCTCTGAAACTGTCATAGGTCTTCATGGCCTGATAGAAGGTTTCCTGTGTCAGTTCTTCAGACAGGTCTGCACTTCCTGTAATGGAGAACAGATACTTATATACGGTTTCGAAATAGTCCCGATAGAGTTTTTCCAGATCCTTCACCGACTCACCTCCTACTAATATGTGTCACATAATCCTGTTTCGTTACAGAATATCAGAAATTAATTTAAATTCTGCAGCCGTTCTCAATCATTATACCCGATTCTAAGGCACTACCCTAGATAGATGCCTTCTACGAAATCCTCTCTGACTCAGATACCTCAGAAAAGTATAGCCAGTTTCATCTGATCTGATTCTGCTATAATTATATTCATAATCATCCAGCTCTATGAAAGGAGAAAATCATGAAAGCGATCATCACAGGAATGAACGGAACCGTAGCCCCCTATGTATATACGGAGCTCGAGAAGAGAAACATCGAAGTCATCATCTGGGACCGCAGTGAAGTCAGCACGGACAACCAGAAAAGCATATCTGATTTCATAAGAACAACCCAGCCTGATCTTTTCTTCCACATCGCCACAGGACCGGTGAAGTGGCTGGAATTCATTGCCAAGGCGACAAAGGAGCTTGGTGTGAAGCTCCTTTTCACAAGCTCCGTATCCGTCTTCTCCGAAAAAGGAAGCGGTCCTTATGATCCGGAGAGTGTGCCCGATGCGGAAGAAGAATACGGCAGATACAAGATTGCCTGCGAAGAAACTGCAAGAGTCTGGAACCCGGACTCCATCATCCTCAGGCTGGGCTGGCAGATCGGATCTGAGGAAGGGTCCAATCACATGGTGGATTTTCTGGCAAAGGCCCAGAAGGAACATGGCTTCATTGAAGCAAGCTCCAGATGGTTTCCATCCTGCAGTTTTCTGGAAGACACATCTGAAGTCATCGCACAGGCTGCCCTGACCTATATGCCAGGAACCTATCTCGTCAATTCAAACAGAAAATACTCCTTCTTCGAAATCGCAGAATTTCTGAAGACAAAGCACCATGCCCCTTGGAACATCAGGGAGACAGTTTCCTTCAAGAGAGATGACAGGATGGCTGACCCTCGAGTCGAAATACCAGAACTCTTCTGACGCCATCACCATCTGAGAACAGTGAACATCTGAAAAAGACTGAGATCAAGCATCCCAGTCTTTTTAACTTGCCTAGATTCTTCATCAAGTGATTCCTGAAATTCTTTCTCTGTTGCTTTTTCAGGAATCAGGCTTTCCGTTTACTGCCTTTATGAGATCCCCATGCTTCTTTTCAATCCACCACACAAAAACCCATGCCATGAGACTGGTCAGAAGGGTGAAGGGCGTACCTGGAAACAGAAGGACAAGAAGGAAACTCATGGTGTTATTCAGTCCATGGAGAAGGATCACGGCCAAGATGCTGTCCATGGCTTCATAGAGAAAGTTCGTGATATAGTTCATGGCCACGATGGATGCTGTAAAGCCGATGAGTGATGGAATCAGAACAGCGGCTCCTGCAGGCAGATACAGAATGAATAGAAGCGGAAAATGCCACAGCGCCCAGACGAAGCCTCCCTTCCACGCAATGTCCCAGAAGGACATGCCTTCTGCCTTCATTTCAGGGTATAGAAATCCTCTCCATCCGAATTCTTCCGTTCCACTGGTGATGATATTAAACAGAAAGTACATCCACACTGCGCTAAATGCAGTGCCGATGCTCTGTCCTTTCAGATCATAGAAGGACGTAAGCAGGCTGAAGATCACTGCCGGCAGTACCGAAATCACAGGAATGAGAAAAATATAAGGCCAGAGATTCTTTCTCTTATCCGCTCTTCCATTGAGACTTCTGAAACCGGAAACCGTTAGAAATCCCACGAAAGGACCATATACAGCCAGTGCAAAGATCAGCTGGGGAGCAAAGGCTTCTGTGCCCAGAAACTCTGTGAACAAGGTGAGCAGGGTACTTTCCGTAGAAAGAACCAGGCCTGCTCTCTCACTGAGCATATAGGCGCCTCCCCATCCGATCCATGTCCATGCAAAGGCAATAATGAGATACAGTTTCGTTTTTCTGTTCATCCTCCACATAGGATTCACTCCTCTTTATGATTTCTGTATTGATATATTCTCATCAGCAGCATATGACGTTCTGATCATAACTGATCAAACACTGTAGATTCACTATATGGAAATAATCAAAAACAGTTCCAGCAATATCTACACATGCCTGATATCCGTATTCATTGACACCTCATTGCTTATGGTGTAAACATCTTCCATCCCCAGATCATGAATATCCGTTTTTCCATTGGCCCTGGCAAATACTGCCAGCTCTTTTTTCGTTCCTTCGTAGAAGTTTCTGAACTGATGGAGTGCCCTCTCTTCGTCAAAGAGAGCCCTTAAGTTTTTGTCCTGTGTTGCAATACCTGCCGGACATAGACCCGTATGACAGACTCTTGACTGTAGACATCCTACAGAAATCAGGGATGCTGTAGCAAGGGCTACTGCATCTGCACCAAGCGCCAATGCTTTGGCGATGTCAGAGGAATCTCTGAATCCTCCAGTGACACAGAGTGTTACTGGAGACCCTTTCTGATCGAGATATTTTCTGGCTCTTCTGATGGCGAAAATCGGTGGAATCCCAACGTTATCTTTCAGAAATTTCGGAGCAGAGCCTGTTGCTCCCCCTCTGCAGTCAATGGTTATGAAGTCCGGTTCGGCTCTCAGTGCCATATCAAGATCCTGCTCGATATGTGCTGCGGCGATCTTGATGCCAACCGGTACCCCACCAGTGATTTCCCGTATGCGGGATACTTTTTCCACAAGATCGGAAATGGTATCCACACCATGGAATCGTCCGGGAGAAACGGAGTCTTCTCCTTCTTCAAGATTTCTGATCTTCGCTATTTCTTCTGTAATCTTATGTGCTGGAAGATGTCCGCCAAGGCCCGGCTTCACTGCTTGTCCGATTTTCAGCTCCACCGCATCAGCCATTCTGATTGCTTCCTCATTGTGAGAGAACGGTGCAGTGCCAAGTTCATAAATATACTTCCGCGCTGCGCTTCTGGATTCAGGAAGCATTCCGCCTTCACCGGAACACATGGCTGTATCAACCAACGTCGACCCTTTGGCTAAAGCGATTTTCGCTTCACGGGATATGGCCCCGAAAGACATATGTGAAACATAAAATGGAATCGATAGCGTAAGCGGTTTTCGCGCATTTCTTCCAATCACTGTCTTCATGTTCACGTCTATATCCGCATTATAAGGCATGGGCTCCAACTGAGCTCCCCTGAAGAGAATGGTCTTCCAATCCGGAAAACTCTCCAGTGTTCTCATGGATGAGTCTTCACTTCTTCCTGTTTCCGAAAGGTTCGTGATCGTATCCATCTTGTTATCAAAAACTTCTCTCTCAACGCACGCTCTGTTCATCTTCTCACTGATCAGTCCTTCATCCCTGAACTTCTCATACCAGTGTTCTCCGCTGCAGAAAGGTTTATTCATGGAATGACCACATCTGCACAAGGCATAATGGTTCACCGTCTGTGGTTTCTCCTCCGACAGGAGCTCGATTCCGCCCCTGACATGATAGGGACCATCTTCTGTGATCACTACTTCTTTTTCGCTGTAAAAATCATCGTGCTTCACACCATCCACTGAATAGCTCAGTGCACCTGAAGGACATTTCTCTATGGTCGCTATGATTTTTTCCATGGACTCCGCATCTGGGACAATCCAGGGTTCCTCCTTCATTCTGAACACCTCCGGTAGTCCTTCTGTACAGAAACCGGCATGACTGCATATTCCCCGATCATCGTGGATGATGATTTCTTTTCCCACATAGGATTCCAGTTTTCTCTTCACCCGGTCCGGACTTTTCGCATCGTCGAATCCGATTCTTCCATGGGTTCCATCACAGAACGGTTTCGTGTCGGACTTTCCACAGCGACACAGTGCAGTTGATTTTCTGTGTATCTTAACAGGACGTCCAGTTGACTTCACGATATGACGGAGTTCCTCTGCAACAAAAGGCCCATTTCCTGCAATCCTCATGATGGCTTCTCTGTTCATTCTGATCATCCTCTCCTCATGCTTTTAGTATTCCCTGATTGAATAGCCCGCTAACAGTTCCATGTGTCGGTGGATCCATGCACACTCTTCACTTGTCCTTTCCAGCATGCACCCTAATGTCTCAATAATCATGTTTGGGCCATACTGAATGATGTTATTTGAAAACCTCAATATACTGAATACCAATTGAAGGCTTATTTTTCTTGAATCAATATCTGTTCATGCATAGCACTGATTTCTTCAGAAGAAGTTGCTTAAGAAGAAGTTCTTTATTTCTTCATGCTAAACCAGCCTTCCTTTTCTCAGTGGTGCGGTCATGAAACGCCATGCCGCTTTTCTGCGTGTAAGCCAGGCAATCTGGGCATCATTCTTTCTGTTCTTCAGCATGCCGGGCACAAGAAACTTCGCCACCGTTTCCGGCTTGTCCGCCAGGATATTGAAGATTCTTTTAAACTTCTCATTGGCCATGAGCTCTGCAGTGCCTCCATCCGGCATTCTGGTGATGAAATCCGTCAGCATCATACCGGGAGACAGACGCCCTGCCAGGACTCCTGTTCCTTCCAGTTCTTTGGCCAGCCCTTTCATGAAATATGTCAGGGCATGCTTCGTTGTGCCATAGAGAATGGTCTTTTCCTGAATCATGTTGTTGGAACCAAGCCCTTCCATGCTGTAGATGCTGCCATGCCCCTGCCTGATCATTTCTCCGGCTGCCACCTGGGCCCCATAGATCATGCCAGTCAGATTGGTGCTTATGATGTTTTCCGTGTAGCTCTCCTCTGTTTCCCAGGCGAAGACATGGGGTGTATTCTGACCTGCATTATTGATCCAGATATCCACTGTTCCCCACTTTTCGACGGATCGGTCCCAGAGATTCTGAAGCTCCTCTTTCATCTGAACGTTGCAGGAAACATACATATATTTCCCTTCAAAGTCCTTCAGCCTGATCCGCGATTCATCCTTCAGCTCTTCTCCCCTTCCGGACAGCGTGACGCGGCATCCCTTCTTCAGAAACTCCACTGCCATATGATAACCGATGCCACGGGTACTTCCCGTGATGACGATACTCTTCATTTTTCATCCTCCCTGATTCTTCCTGCTTCCTTTCACAGAACCCATCCTGTTTCCTCTTCCATGCCGTTTCTTATATTATATCCCTCGCTCATCCTGTATTCTGGATAATCCTCTGACTTCATAAGCCAGCGAGAGACTGAAAAGAATCTCAATGACAAGCATGGAGCCCGCTACCATATACGGTGGAAAACGGATACCAAGAAAGAGAATCAGAATCGGAATGAGAACTGAAAAGAAATAGTAGCTTTTAGACTGATACAACCATCCATAAGGCAGCAGGTGCGCACCAAAGATCATGGCGAGAACCATGACCATTTTCTCGGGCACTGTAGGATATACCCACATGGCGATAAGTAGATACAGCATCTGGTTCGCTGAGAACAGCACCCCTAAAGAGGTCAGAGGATTGCTTTTGTTGGAAAAGTCCACCCTGATCACTTTGGCGATGAGATAGGCCAGGGGCATCAGCGGCGCAGTGATGAAAAACGTCAGCAGATTTTTTGTGAGTATGGGCAGTCCTGTAAGGTGCACCGCAAGGACAGCACTCCATAGAACCACGGAGGCCAGAATGAAGTGTAGTCCTTTCTTCTGTTTTACTGAGGAATCCTTTCGCTTTTCGTCTAAATTCATATAATCCGTTTTCCTTTCATTCTGATTGATCATTTTCAGCATGGTTTCCGGAGTCTGAGAATCATTGCAGGAGGAATTTCTATCCATTCCTTCTCTTCCCCAGAAAAGCAGGGTTCTTCCATTGCATCCAGCACAAACCCGGCTTCAAAACTCTGATGGAGGATATCCGACAAGGGTCTGTGGTAGTAATACTGCAGTACAGGCTGCCCTTCTATGGCATAGCCTTCATAGCATTCTGGTGTCCTGTAGCGGAAAACCTGAACTCCGCTTCTTTTCTTCCCCCCGCTGCCCTGATCTTCCGAATCCATGACTTTTCTCATGCCAGGTGTCTGAAAACAGGGATGCATGATGGAGAAAACAAACACGCCCTGTGGTTTCAGCAGTCCGTATATCCCATGGAGGAGCGGTTTGATATCCGCAATATCCATCAGGGCCATGTTGGCTACGGCCTTGTCATAGGAGCCTTCACCCAGTTTCATGAGTGCATTGAAATCTGTGGCATCCATGACTCTGAAATCAATACGGTTTCCATAGGCTTCGCATCTCTTTCTGGCATTTCTGATCAGATTTTCACTGTAGTCAAAGGCCGTAACTTCAGCGCCCAGTTCTGCCAGTCTTCTGGAAAAGTTTCCATTGCCGCAGGCCACATCCAGAATCCGCTCCTGACTTCTGATGGCGAGGAGCTTTTCGGTAGAGGGTCTCACGATTTCCCTGTGAAATCTGTTGGAATGTTCTCCCATCTTTTCATCCCAGAAATCCGCATTTTGCTCCCAGCGGGCTCTGCTTTCCTTGATTGTCTTTTTCCAGTTGCTCAAATTTCTCACCTCTCCTCAGCGTACATAAGTGCTTCCCGATTCTACACGAAAGCATTTCATTGTCTTTCGGAAAACAGTTGCTCAGGTCGATCTTCTGTGCAGCATCAGCTGACTTTCCTCCTGTTTGCATTTCTTGTCAGAATCAGAGAAGCAGCAACATTGATCAGAACCAGCAGCAGTATTCCAGTGATCACCATTTTCTTTTCTGATGATTCAAGTGATTTCATGGACATTTTTCCCTCCTTTGTTATCTGTAGCGCGCATATCAATACTCACCTAGGAAAGTTCGCTTTTTGATGGAAGCCTCTACCTTCTATGGTTCTCTCTGATGAAGGGCGCTGTGACCTCTTCACAGGTCAGCAGCGTATAAGCTGAAGGTCTTCTGTAGGCATTTCCATGAACTTCCTGTTCACGGTACTTTCTCAGCTGCGTAAGATTCAGCTCTGCCGTATAGATTCCCTCTTCCTCTCCTGCTTCCAGGATACAGGTGTCTCTGGAGCTGGCAAGCTGAGGAACATAGGCTACACCGTCAAATATCGTGGAATGACCGTTGCAGTCCGGTTTTCCTGACGGATAGTTGCAGGTGGCTATGCCCACCATGTTTTCATAGGCGCGGCCACGCAGCTGGGCCAGCCGATTGATTTCCATAGGACAGGCATTGGGCACCAGAAGAAGCTCGGCACCTTTCAGCATCAGGATCCTTGCACTTTCAGGAAACTCCCGATCATAGCAGATCATAGACCCCACCTTCACATTCCCCTTTTCCGTATCAAGGTCCGCCACAGGAAAATCCTCTCCAGGCATCAACCTGCACTCCTCTCCGAAATCGCAGGTATGCACTTTCGCATAGCTGTAGACTTTTTCTCCGAATCGGTCATAGAGCGTTATGGTGTTTCTTGGCAGCGGCTCATACTCCTCCAGAAAGGTGATGCCGATGGCCATGGAAAGTTCTCCGGCGAGTTCTCTGAAAGCCTTCGTAAATTCTCCATCAAGGGGTACAGAAGTCTTTTTCATAAGATCCGGATCTTTCGGAATCTCATATCCGCTGCTCCACATTTCAGGAAAGAGGGCGATATCGGCTCCAGCCTGTTTGGCTCTTCGCGCATAATCCATTCCTTTCTGAAGATTTCCCGCCTGGGATCCTGTAGGCAGAATCTGAAGTAAAGCGATCTTCAGAAGAATATCCGTCTGTTTCTTTTCCAACTGTATCTCCTCCCTGTTGTCATGCAGTGTTTTAAGGATGCTTCCTGTTCTGTCTCTTAGTATTCTTTATGCTTCATTCACAGCATCGCAGTATTTCTTCTCCTTTGCAGCTTTAGCCTTATGCACTTTCTTGTAGCGATACATCTCTTCATCGGCTTCCTTCAGTGCTTTGTAGACGTTCAGATCTTCTCCTCCCTGAAAAATGCTGTATCCATAGGATACCGTAGGCAGAGCCATCCCGTTTTCACGGACATCGTTTAGCGCTATGGTCATGGTTTTCAGTTGTGTTTCTATCTGATCAGGGTCTGTTTCTCTGCTTAGTATGGAGAACTCATCTCCTCCATATCGATAGCAGGTGAAATCCTTCGAAAAGGATGCTTTCACAACAGAAGCTACAGCTTGAATGACCTTATCTCCATAGTCATGCCCATAGGTGTCATTGACATTTTTAAACTCATTGATGTCCAGGATGATCACGGAAAAGGCACTGGGCTTTCTAAGCTCCGTCACCGCCTTGTCAAAGGATGACCGATTATACAGGCCGGTCAGCGTATCAAAACTGGTGTCAAATTCAGAAAGCAGCAGGAAATAGAGCCCCAGTGCCAGTGTCACACTGTGCCAGGAAGAATAGGCTGACGGCACCACCAGCTGGATGCTGGTGCCCAGTATGGTGAAGACGGAAAGTGCCATCAGCTTCTTCACAATTGGATAGTTGTAGGTTTTCCCCATGTCCAGAGTTCTGACCACAAGGATCATGAAATTGAATGCATATGCGGTGATGAAAAGAAAGAAAAAATCGCCTCTGGAGTACTGGTTGCTCTCATTGATCTGAAAGAGAATACCAAATAGAGGTGACAATAAGGCTGCCATGATATTCAGCATGGTGGGAACCAGGATCAGCCTATGGACTTTAAGTATGCCTCGGTCAAAAATCAGTGAAATCACGATGGGAATCAGAGGCGTCAGCGCAAACCCTATGACATTTGCCAGCAGGTTCAGCGTACGCAGATCGAGATGATCTTCTCCAGCTGCGATGGTTACCGCCTCTGCTGATAGTATGAGGACGGTAAGGATGATTCCTGCCGCAAAAGGTCTCTTTCTTCCAGGATGGACCGCAGTACTTGACCGCAGCAGTCCCATGAGAATAGTCAGCGCAGCGATGTCTATGAAGTAGGTGGCAGCGTACATCAAATCAGAACCTCCAGATGCTCATATTTTTGTTGTGACTCATTACAGTTAATGATAATAATTTATCAATAAAGTGCTGCGATATCTTACACTGTACTAGATGCAGGAGCCTCTTCTGCTATGGTATTCATTTCAATAATAAGCTCATTATATATGCAACTTTATTCTCAGTCAATTCAGAAAATTGGCCTCAGTGGAATTTTATAGCATCTGGACAAAGATCAAATCCGGAATCCCTCTGAAGAGGTTTCCGGATTTACCATTTCTATTATCGGATGCTACAGTACCCTGGCAAGATGCATCCCTAAAACCAGGAAAAGAATCAGTCCGCCTGCCATTCGGTGCACACTCAGATACAGTTCTGAAGGCTCTCCGCCTTCCACCCACAGAAAATGCTCCAATTTCCATGCCAGTTCAGGAAAGAGGATCAGAAAAACACCGAGAGCAGAAAGAAGCAGCAGAATCAGCACGATGACTACATTGGCTTCCACCATACTGTCTCCCATGGAGGAAACGGCATCCTCCAGACCATAAATCATCTGCACATCAAAGGGCAGATCTTCCATTCTGCCATGATTTCTTGTTGCGATTCCTTCATCGCTTTCAAACCAGCGGCTTTCGGAGATGGCTTCCACATAGACCTCTTCGCCATTTTCCGAAATGCGGTATCCTTTCTCGAAGAAATCATCCGATTCCACCCTGAACTCTTTCTCACCGTATTCCACTGTATATCGCGTCGCAAAGGAAACCTGATTCTTGTCTGGCTCTTCAATAATCACTGTCAGGAGTTCTCCATCCTGATCTTTAAAGACCCTATCCCCCTCCTCTCTGGACACCAGATGAAATCGGGTATCCTCCACCTTGAAGGAAGTGTCTTTCCGATAGGCGAAAAATCCCAGCAGGATATTCAGAAACAGCAGCAGTAAAACCGCAGCACCTAACCAGTTCATTCGCCTCTTCATATAGTCATCATTTCCTGTTGTGTTCATGGATCCTCCACCTTTCAGATTTTCTGTTTCATTATATTACACCTTAATATACTCATATTATTGATTTATCAATCCAAATTAATTTTTCGTAGTAAGAATATTATAACAATATTTTACTATTCTGTATTCCCTATTCTCAGCTTCATCGATATTTCAGCCAGCCTTCATCCTGAAACATCGGATTTTCATCACAGTTCATCCTATTCTGTGGCACCTAATTCTCTATGAAATTGTGGCTCTCCATTGGCCGGAAGCACCACCAGGTCACACCTGTATCCATTTGCTGATCCGGCAGTGTCAAAATGAACCGCTGGAGACTCCTCACAAAAAGATTGCTCTTCTTAAATTTTGATGATAATATCAGAAAAAATATTGGAAGCACGCTCACAGGAATCCTATAATGAACACTGAGGTGTGATCTTCTAAGCTTTTAGAAATACTCTTCCATCAGGCTTTTTTGGAACCTTATAAGTAATAACCGAAATCCGGGAGGAAATCTTCATGATTACAATCAGAAACAGATATCTTGTGCTTTTCGGAGCACTTCTTGCTCAACTGACCATCGCCGCCCTCTATGCATGGAGCATCTTCGGCATCGCGATTCAGAGTGAAAGAGGATGGGGCGAAGAAGAGGTTCTGCTCACCTATTCCATTTCCGTATTCACCTTTGCCTTCAGCACGTTTTTTTCAGGTAGAATCGTGGACCGTAAAGGCCCACGCCCCGCCCTTCTCATCGGAGCGATCCTCTATGGAGGCGGCCTGATTCTTTCCTCATTTGCCAAGACTCCGCAAATGCTCTATCTGACCTATGGCATACTCACTGGAGCAGGAGTAGGATTTGTTTATGTATGTCCTCTCTCCACACTGGTCAAATGGTTCCCTCAGAACAAGGGAACCATCACCGGTCTTTCCGTTTCCATATTCGGCGGTGGAAGCATCCTGTTCAAGGAAGTGATTTCCAGCTTTCTTGAGGGTTCCACAGTATCGGGCGCATTCTTCAATCTGGGCATCCTCTCCTTCGTACTGATTCTCATGGGAGCTCTCCTCACAAACAATCCGGAAGGATTTGAGAAGCAGAAGACCGAAAAGGAAGAAGGGGATTTCACCACAGGTGAAATGGTGAAAACATCCAGATTCCGGATCCTGTTTCTCATGTATTTCCTTGCATGCATTCCCGGGCTCCTGATTCTGGGTTCTGCGAAAAACATCGGCATTGAGGTGGCAGGACTCGAATCAGGCATCGCTGCAGGCATCATCTCCATCCTGGCCATATCCAATGCAGGAAGCAGACTGGTTTCCGGTGCGCTGTCCGATAAGATCGGCACCCTCTCTGTGCTGAGAATCATCTTCTCCATTACCGTCGTTTCACTCTTGCTTCTCAGTTTTCTGGCGGAGAACAGAATCATGTTCTATCTGGGCGTCATGGGTGTTGCCATTGGATTCGGAGGTTTCCTGACACTCTTTCCCATCTATACCAACCAGGCCTTCGGCAGATTCAGATACGGTTCCAATTACGGTATCATGTATCAGGCCTATGGACTGGCAGCCCTTGCCGGGGTACTCCTGAAGTCCGCTGCCGGAAACTACACCAACACTTTTATCATTTCCACCTTCTGTGCAGCCGTGGGACTGGGACTATCCTTTCTGCTCCGCGAAAAAAATGCAGCGGCAAAGGAGAAGATCCGAAAGATCATCTGATAAAGCTTTGCCTAAAAGAAGCAGCCCTATTCTCCTGCCAAGGAGAATAGGGCTGCTTCTATGTGTACGTTCATCTTCCTATTCGGACCTCATGGCTGCGCTCATCTTCATCCTGATCAGCTTTCAAAGAAATAGACATCCCCGGGGGTTCCATCCTCATAATCCGTTCCAGGATAGGCTTTCACAAGTTCATAGTCCCCTTCTGTCAGACGCGATATGCTCTTCTCCCAGAAGTGCACGGAAGGAATATTACCCGGATGCAGCTTCAGCTGCCATTTCCCTCTATGCATATCCGCAGCGCGCCTGAATGCTTCATAGCCAATCCCCTTTCTCCGGTATTTGTGCAATAGGAAAAACTCAGCCATCTGAAAATCCGTCTCCCGGTCATGAACTTCCGGCAGGGTGATGACCATGACGAATCCTGCAAGGTTTTCCTCCACCATAATGAAGTATGCCCATCTGTTCTCTTCTGTAAAGTAATAGTCCAGATACTGATACCCATACAAGCCCAGTGGATTCACCTCTTTCAGATCCCACTGAGAAAACTCATAGAGATGCTTCTCCAGAAGATTCGCCAGAATCTCCCGGTCTTCTTTTCTTACTCTTACTAGTTCTATGTTCTGCACAACAATCCTCCCATTTTCCTTCAGAATAAATCCTATTTATAGTGTATGGTTCCTCAAGTATTAAATATGCAACTGTTACATTCATTATCACATACACAAAGGAGAGTGGCTATAAAAAGCAGTACTGACCCCCTCAATTGATTCCTTGGACTTTCTCATCACATTTTGCTCAAACACAAAATGGAAAGGATAGGACTCCACTCTATCCGATGGAATCTTATCCATTATTCTGTGATCAGTTCTTGTTTTTTCTGATCTTATTCAGTGCACTGTTCAGATTCAAAAGGTCTTCCTTGGTGAGATTGACACCCATCATACCGATCATCCCACTTAATCTCAGAACGGTGAATCCGCCCAGCATGCTCATCATGGTGTCATTCATTTCAAATCCGCCTGCCACTTTATCGCCTTCTTTCGGAAGCAGTGCTTGGAACATGCCCATGAAGAGTGCAGTTCCCTCTGCAGTCTTCAGAATATCCCCGATCTTATCATTCAGCGAGAAATATCCTTCCGGCGCAGTGATATCAAACCAGTTGAGAATGGCATTTTTCTCCTTCATGCGATAGCGCTCGTCAAATTCCGCCACCTTTCTGATTCTGCTTTCATCCTTCAGCTCTCCTGAAACCGCTGTAAGATGAGTCTCTCCCTCATTCGGAACCTCGAAGTAGAAGAAGTGGTTTCCCTTCTTCTTCCCAAGAGAAACTCCATCTGCAAAGAGTTCCACTTCAGGCTGATTGGAATAGACCGTAATCTTTGTGATGTCCTCTGCCCGGTTGATGTATCGCTTTCCACAGAGGTGGACAAAAGGTTCATCGGAGAGCCATGCCTTGTAGGCATAGAAGGCATCCTTCTTGTACTTTCTGTCAAAGGTCACAAGCCCTTTATGATTCTGACCGTTCTCTCCTCCTTCACTTCTCGCATCCGCACCGAAGTCAAACATATTCCAGACATGGGTAGCCCAGATGTAAGGTCTTGTGAAGAGCTGCTTGATGAGTTCTTCATGGTAGTAGGCCTGATATTCTTCGGTATAGTCTCCCTGCACCGGATCGGAGCTATGCCAGTTGAGCGCCTCGCATCCATACTCGGAGCATCCGATGGGTATTTCCGGATGCTTTCTGTGGAAATCGTCAAACCAGGGTCCATTCATGGAAACCTCTCCACCATACCACCCGAAGTAGTGATTGTAGGAAACCACATCCGGGATTTTCACGTAAGGACTGTCCATGGGGCAAGGTGAAACCGCCGCAATGACCGTAGGACGGGTCTTGTCCATGTCATGACACAGCTGATTAAGAATATGATGATTTTCCAGAAGATCCGGGTCTGTATCCCCCTTCATGCTGATCTCGTTGGACAGTCCCCAGACCACAATGGAAGGGTGGTTGTAGTTCTGCACAATGAGCTCCTTCATCTGTGTGATGGTGTTTTCTCTCGCTGTTGGCATATGCTGTGAAATGTAGGGGATTTCCGCCCATACCACCATGCCCTTTTCATCACAGAGATCATAGAAATACTGATCATGCTGATAATGAGCAAGTCTTATGGTGGTTGCCCCCACTTCACAGATCAGCTCCATGTCCTCTTCATGATGTTCTTTCAGCAGGGCATTGCCATACCCCTGACGGTCCTGGTGTCTGGATACCCCTCTCAGCGGATACTCTTCGCCATTGAGGATGAATCCTCTTTCCGCATCGATTTCAAAGGTCCTGCATCCGAAACGTGCATGCACTTCATCGATGATCCTCTCTCCTTCCAGCAGCTGAACTTTAGCTGTATATAGATAGGGATCCTTTCTGCCATGCCAGAGATGCACATCTTCAATCTCAAGTATCCTCTTCAGATCTCTGCTTTGTGTCTTAGCGACTTCCTTTCCCTCAGCATCATGGACTGCGTAGACAATGCTCTGATTCTCCGCAAATCCTGTGACCCAGGTTTCCAGTTCCACTGAGGCATTCTTTCCAATGATTTCAGGTGTCACCTTCAGTCCAGGGCCGCCGAAATAGTCCAGATCAAAGTGGGATTCACGGGTGCAGATGATCTGCACATCCCGATAGAGCCCCCCATAGAAGGTAAAGTCGGCCATCTGTGGATACACTCTGTCATTGGCAGCATTATCCACCGCAATGACCATGAGATTATATCTTTCGAGAGCCTCTGTGATGTTCACTCTGAAGGTGGAGTATCCTCCATCATGGTGTGCCAGATGCTTCCCATTCAGATACACATCGGCGGAAGCGTTCGCTCCTTGAATCTCCAGATAGTATCGATCGGTTTCAGGCAGGTCCATCTTATCAAATGACTTGGCATAGTAGCAGGTGTTTCTGTAATAATCGTTTCCCCCATCCTGTCCGTCAATAGCATTCCAGGTATGTGGCAGATTGACCCAGTCCCAGTTCAACGGAAGAGTCTCCGGTACTGCATCCGCCTGCTTGGTAAAAGCCCATTTGCTGTTGAAGTTTACTATTTCTCTCAAAAATCTGTCCTCCTTGGTTTTCATATAATGGGAAAAGGGAGGCAGCCCTCATGTAGACCTGATTCCCTTTTCACTGATTGATCTGCATAGATTCGTTTTCTCTATTTTAGGCTGACTGTGTCCTTCTTTCTTCCAGTTCTTCATTCATCTTGGCCAGTCTTTTCTTATCCAGATTATAGATCAGCCCAAGACCGATGAACTGCATGGCAGCACTTGCAAAGTACATCCATGCCACCAGATACCGCATTCTAAGGGCCACATCGAAGGTCTGGTTTCCCTTGTTCGCCTCCACATAGCCAAGTCCGACCATGATGACCAGGGTCAGAGCCGGCCCGATGCCTTGGGCAAGCTTACGGAAGAAAGAATGAAGCGAATAGGTGACTCCTTCTTCCCGCACGCCATTTTTCCACTCGTTGTAGTCTATGGCATCTCCCATGAGAGCCCAGGATACGGTGGAATAGATGCCAAGTCCAAGGCTGAAAATCAGCATGCACACGACATAGATCATCAGACCTGTTGCATCTGGTGTGATCGGCAGGATCAGAAGAGCAAGACCTGCAAAAATGCTGAAGAGTGATCCCGCTACAGACAGCTCTTTTTTTCCGAATCGCACCACCATTTTTCTTGCCAGTGGTGTGAAAAGAATGATGGGCAGCATCGAGAAAATCTGTACCACGCCAAAGATCTGTACATTTTCAAAGTATGACTGGAACAGAACCTGCACAGCCGTCATGGCACCCTGCATTCCGATGAACATTCCCATGGCTGCCACGGTGGCACCCACAGCAGGCCTGTTTCGGAGAAAGTTGCCCATGGCTTTTACCACGTTGAACTTTTTCTTTTCCTCATTGATGCGAACGGCTTCTTCCACTCGCACTTCGGTGTTTCTGATCATGAACTGGAATGCTGCAAATCCAAGTACGCCCATAAGCAGTGCCACAAGGAAAACTCTCTCACCGATGATGTTGTTGCTGCTGTCGAAGATCAGAAATGGCAGGATGGCCATTGGGAGCATGTTTCCTAGAAGAGATCCAACAGAGCGCCATGCGGAAAGTGATGCACGATCCGCGGGTTCTTTGGATATAAGGGATAGCAAAGAGCCATAAGGCACATTGGCAATGGTATAGAATGCATCCCATAGAACATAGCCGCAGACGAAAATGATGATTTTCGCGGCTTTCGGTGCTCCTGGCCATGGAATGAAGACCAGGGCTCCCCCCACTATCAGTCCGATAGATCCCACAAAGATATACGACACGAACTTGTTACGCTTGTACTTACGCTGATCCGCATCGATAATGGACCCGATGAGCGGATCGTTGATGGCGTCCCAGATCTGTACAATGATCAGAAGCGTGGCATACAGTATGGAATCCATCTGCATAAACTGTGTCCAGAAAAGAGCCATGGTGCCCTTCAAGGCAAAACTCATGTTGCACCCGAAATCTCCTGCCGCATAGGCCAGGCTGTCTCGTATTCCGAATCTGCGATGGCCTCTTTCATCGAGCTGGACTTCCTTTTTCATACTAATTCCCCCAATTCTCCAGAATATTAATTAGAGCATGTCACCGGTATATCTGCACTTCTTTTACATTCTACCAAGGGTAAACGATTTCCGTGAGTATAATATTAAGGTCTTTTAGTATGATTTTCATATTACCGCTTGATGAAAATAAGACCATTACGTTAAGATGGAACTAGTATAATCTGGAAGATGAAGCTTTCAGTGAATTAAGGAGATCCACATGTGGTATGAAAAGGAATTAAAGTTTTGCAGAACCATACTGGAAAAAATGAATCTGCAGGTCCTGGAACTCGAAAAAGACAAAGCTCCAGATCGGCAGATCGACTTTGGCGTGCGAAGATTTTTCAGCCTTCAGGCGGAATATGTATCCACCTTCCTCAGAAAGCCTTTTGAAGGGGAGACAAGAACCATCTACAAGCTCACGGACAGATATTTCTGCAACTATCTTCATCTGATTCTACCTGGAGAATCAGAAACCGTGCTTCTCATCGGTCCTTATATATCAAGGCAGCTTTCCTATGAAGATCTCTTGCACGAAGCAGAGAGATTCAGCATTTCACCTCAGCTTTTCAGCGAAATTGAAGTGTACTATGGCAGTATCCCTGTCCTAGCGGACGACAGTTTTCTCTTTTCCGTCATGAACACTCTGGCAGAAGTGCTGTGGGGCAGCAGTCGCGCCTACAGAATTGTGGATGTAACAGAAAAGGACATCTCCCCTCATCCATTATCACCAGAAGAAGAACTCCTCCCGATGGAGCAGACTCTTCTGACCATGGAAGATATGGAGAAGAGGTATGCATACGAGAATGAGCTTTTAAGTGCGGTCACCTTCGGACTGACCCATAAAGCGGAGCTGATGCTCTCAAACTTCAGTGAACTGGCATTGAAGCATCGGGTGGCCGATCCCATTCGAAATATGAAGAACTACTGCATCATCATGAATACCCTCATGCGAAAAGCGGCAGAGCGTGGCTCTGTCCACCCGGTATATCTTGATCAGGTCTCTTCAGATTTCGCAAGAAGAATTGAGCTCATATCCTCCCAGACCACTGCATACAAGATGATGAAAGAGATGATTTCAGACTACTGCAGACTTGTAAACAAGCATTCCATGATAGACTATTCTCTTCCCATACGAAAAACCCTGGTATGCATTGAATCAAACCTTGCTGGTAATTTGACCCTTCATTCACTGGCTTCCCTGCAGAATATTTCATCTGGTTACCTTTCTGCTCTGTTCAGGAAAGAAACGGGAAAGACGTTGACCGAATACATCAACAGAAGAAGAGTCCGACAGGCGGAATACCTTCTTAGAAGCACCGCACTTCAGATTCAGACCATAGCCCAGTTCTGCGGATTTCCCGACGCAAACTATTTCACAAAGACCTTCAAGCGGTATTCCGGTACCACACCTCTTGAATACAGGCGCAGCCGGCAGCATGATGCAGACGGGATGCCCTCCTAGGAAACTTCATCGATCAACAACATGGATTATCCTTATAAACATGCGGATACCCAGTTCTCTATGCTCAGTACTGGGTATCTGCATGTTATTGAATCACTGCCAAATTTTCCAACATTTATTTTATATTCTTTCTGGAAACCGATGCCTGATTAAATTCCAGGCTTCTTACAGATTCATCTTCTACTAGCAGCAGCAGATCTTCTGCTTCTCCATATACAAGGACACCATAGGTTTCTATGCCCTGATTATCAGCATAATCCAACGCAGCTTCATAGAAATCAGTTTTTCCCTCTCTGTATTCCATAACACCTATGGCATCTTTCCTTTCAATAGCATACTGCAGAAGGCTTCTATAATGCTCTTCATAAGCTTGTGCGATAAGCGAAGTATCTTCTGTTCTGTTCACAGGATGAACCAGCCAATCCAGCATGAAAAACGCAGGATATTTCTCAGATATTTTCTCATCACCAAGAAGTGGGGAACTCACCTTGCTGCTCAAGAGACTTATCCCGATGAGTTCTTTGCTCTGATCAGAGGATTCTGTTCTTATTCCAGCCCATTCAAATTCAATCTCCGGATAGCTCTCTTCCAGCCTGTAAAGTTCCTCCATACTCAGATCCTTTTCAAACAGAATACTCATCGAGACATAGGTAATGGGATTCAGCTGCATCAGATGATTCATCACTTTCTCCTTGCTAACCGCTGCGTCATTGTCATTACTCGGATACATGATTCCCATGAACATAGAAGATTGCGATATCGGATCACTGTAAGAATTCTCAATTTCTCCGCGTTGTAAAACCTGATTGACGTCATAGTTTTCATCCGTGAACACATCTCTATAGGAATACATCACATTATACTTCCCGAATCCTTCCTGATCCACATAGACTGTGCTCGGACTCAGACCTGGTTTGTTCAGCTCCGTTATAGCATACACATCAAAACTGATGTCATGATCAGATTGCCCTACAGAAGTTTTCATAGGATTATAGTACAGCGAGTCAACCAATGGAGATATTCCGTAAAAGATCGTAATGTACAACGCGACAACCAGCAGTACTGAACTAAGCACCACTTTCCTCAGTCGTTTATTAACACTCTTTTTAAGCTTACTGGTTTCCTCCTCATGGTTTTCACTGTCGGCCACTTCGAGTGAAAGATCCAGCTCTCTCTCCAGCTCTTCGCTTATAAATGCTTCGATCGCCTGAGCTTTTTCAATATCCTTTCGGATCACCTCCTCTTCTTCTTTGCTTACATTACCTTCCCTAAAACGTTCTAGTAAGTCTTTATAATCCATTTCCTTCCTCCAATTCTCTTCTGAGTTTCTTTCTGGCTCTATATAGTGTCGTCTTTACAGAACTCTCTGAAATACTGTGATTACTGCTGATATCCTTGACGGAAAACCCGCAGTAATAATAGAGAATCAGAATCTCTCTGTAGGAATCACTAAGCCTGATCACCAGATCATAGATCTGCCTCTTCTCGTCTGTTTCGATAATCTGATCCAAAATATCCACCTCGGAGGACTGTACTTTACCTGAAATATCCTCTCTGCTGTATTCCCTTTGCTTTCTGATAGAATCCAGATACAGATTCCTGCACACTCTAAACAGCCAGTATTTGATATAACTGACATCATCAATGGAAAGATATGCTTTGAAAAAGGTGTTACTGGTCAGATCCTGCGCATTATGATGGTCTTTACATAGTGAATAGGCATAGAGGTAGACTTCTTTATGGTACTTTCGGTATAATTCTTCCATTTGATTAGTAAGCACTCCAACACCCCTTTCACTGTATATACGTATGAGAATGAATTTGGTTACACGAACTTGTAAAAATTTCTTCTTTCAGTTTAATTGCTATGCTGAGTCCATTAGTGAAATCTTCTGATGAAGATAAACAAGCAAACCATTCCTGATGGTCTATCTTGATCAATTATGTCCATGCCGAATCAGAAGTGAAAATAGAATTCAAATCCACTTCTCATTACTATGAACTATCCAGCTTGATCCTCATGTATCTATTCTATTCTATATACTTCATCATAGTATATATTCAGTATAAATCATTTGAACTTTTGTTCCAGAAACACCACAAGAAAAGCACCTCAAAGAGAAAACTCTCGAGATGCTTCAACACTCTTTGTATTTTACTCATAATGACTTCGTTTTTTATTCTCTCAATTCCTTCCGAACCTTTTCCCGGAACGCCTTCTCATACTCCATAGGATCAAAGTCCAGTGAAACAGGCATTTCCTCCCAGGCAGACAGATAGGCGGCATTGATCATGCGCACACTCTTGATCCCTTCACTCAGTGGACAGATGATTTCTTCTTTTCCCAGTATGGACTGCACAAAGTTATTGATGAGCCTAGCTTGAAGAATCTTGTTGGGCAGCCTCTCAAAGTTATGCGCTTCCACTGAACTCGGCACTTGAGGAAAGGATTCCATGGTGGTTTTGGCAAAATCTTCTTCTTCCATAGAAAGGGTCGTGATCTTCACAAGGCTGTCATTCTCAACGACAATCTGCCCCTTGCTGAAGGATAGCTCGAAGCGGTTCGTGCCTGGACTTTCATGGGTGCTTGTAAGAAACTGTCCTGACGCACCATTCTCGAATAACATCTGGATCATCACATCATTCTCGTAAGTAATGGGTCTATGATAGCCTTCCTTGATGAATGCCATGACTTTTTCCGGCATGCCCGTCATCCACAGGAGTGTATCCAGTTGATGAATGGCCTGATTCATCAGTACGCCTCCCCCTTCAGAACTGTAGCTGCCTCTCATAATGCTCTTGTTGTAGTAGTCATAGGTTCTGTACTGATTGGTGATCTGCCAGATGGCTCTCCGCAGCTCCCCCATCTCGCCATTCATGATTCTTTTTCTGACAAAACTGTAGATATCACTGCTTCTGTTGTTGAACATGACCGCCACTTTCAGGTTAGGCATGGCATCTGATTCTCTTTTCAGCTCCTCCACTTCCCTGATCTTGATGCCCACGGGTTTTTCTACCAGTACGTGTTTTCCTCTTCGAAGAAGCTTCACTGCCATTTCCGGATGATAGAGATTCGGCGCCGTGATGATCGCCGCATCCACCACATCCTCACGGAGCATCTCATCCAGATTGGAAAAGAGCGCAGTTTCGCCCAGCTCATATTCCTTTCTGATTCTTTCCAGATTGTCTCTGTTTCTTGAAGCAAGTGCTGAAAGCTTGGCATCTCTTATATAGCCTTTCGAAAACATGGAGATGTAGTCCTCTGCAATGTGGCCGACTCCTACTATACCTACTCTGATCATATTTCTCACATCCTCGTGTTATTAACCTTATGGTAACACGGCAAGAGATGGATTGCTCATGAGATTGAGATAATGATCTACCTTCTCTTCATTCCAACCTTTCATCCGCCTCTGTTCCTTTCCCTGTGAAGACAAACAGAAGACTGATATTCAGAACCACCACGAGAACACCCACTTGTCCTGCCAGAATAACAAGAGATGTCCAGAAGCTTTCCTGAAGCCAGAAAACCAGTGGCAGGAATACTGACAGGCTGAAGATCAGTACGGATAAACCTATCTCTGTCCGGGTAACTTTCCTGTATTTATAATCTTTCCGGATCACCCTTCTGAAATAGAACACAAGCAGGAGTAAAATAAATGGAACATCCAGGAGTAAACTCTTCCCAACAAGATCGAACTGCTCAATGAAACTGAAGGACACCGGTCCGTAATATCCTTTCTCATATAGAAATACATGAAGTGGAACAAAAACAAGTAAGAGAACCGATGTATCAATGAAACTGAGGAGTGTGCTGTTATAAGTCTTCCCGATGATCCCCACTATGCTGCTTCTTTTCATCTTCGTTTGCTGCTCACTCTCTGCCACATCACTTCTTCTATCTTCTGGATCAGGATGCTCTTTTCTACCGGTCATTTCATCCAGGGAGATATCAAACTCCTCTGAAATCTGGATCAGCTTTGATAATTCCGGTATGGCTGTTCCGGTTTCCCATTTGGACACAGACTGGCGGGAAACACCCAGTTTCTCAGCCAGGTCGCTTTGTGACAGATGATGATCCTTCCTGATAGACTGTATTTTTTCTCCAAGTTCCATGAGATCTCGCCTCCTATTTTTTCCTTACCTCAATCATACCGAACCCGAAACAGGATGCCAACCAACTTTCCTTGATTTTTTAGCAACTGATGGTTGCTTTTACATGTGTATCCACAAAAACATACATCTGATAATAATCTGTATATATCTTCCATACATTATTAAGCACACTCTGCACCTTGAGCAGACAAGCTAACCGGTATCTACAACAGCTCTTTCTATCAGGCAGCTTCCATCCAGAAAAAAAGAGATATTGATATCAAACAATCAACCCGATGATGGATTCATTCCCATGTGATCAATCTGTGACGATAATCGAGCACATACTTCCATGAGGTCCTGACAGGAACCAGAAACTGCATATCACAATCCCTTTTACAATCAGCCTGAAAGAATCTATACTTATAAGAAATGATCTATATAAGGAGCGTTATAAATGGTTAACATCGTATTTCTTAATTCAGCAAGAGTCGACTTCGATGAGAAGCTTGATTTTGCACCATTGGAAGCCTTAGGAAGCTTTACGGATTATGCTGAAAGCAGTGAAGAAGACATTCTGGAAAGGGTGAAGGGACAGCACGTTGTCATTACAAAAGAAATCCCTCTATGTGGAGAACTGATTATGCAGTTTCCTTCCACGGTGAAGCTTATATGCGAAGCAGGTACCGGATACAATAACATCGATCTGGAAGCGGCAAAAAGAAAAGGCATCGTCGTCTGTAACGTACCAGGCTACAGCACGGAAGCCGTAGCGCAGCTGGTCATCACCTTCATGCTGAACCAGAGCGCATCCATGATCCCACAGCAGAAGATGCTGGAAAATCATGACTTTACAAACTTCACCCATCATCTTCAGGTTCCTCATCATGAGATTCAGAATAAGACCCTTGGAATCCTTGGTGCTGGCACCATCGGTAATCAGGTGATCCAGATCGCCCTGGCTCTTGGCATGCAGGTTCTGACAAACACCCGGACAGAACGAGTCTATGAGAATCCCCGTATTCGATCGGTTTCACTGGATGAGCTTCTGGAACAGAGCGATTTCGTCTCCATCCACGTCCCACTGACCCCGGAAACAAAACATCTGATTGATAAAGACAGACTGGGTCAGATGAAACCTTCAGCCTTTCTCATCAATACTTCAAGAGGCTCCATCATTCATGAATCCGACCTGATAGAGGCTTTGCAGAATAAAGTCATTGCAGGTGCAGCTCTGGATGTACTGGAACAGGAACCGCCAAGCCTGGATAACCCCCTGCTTTATATGGACAATGTCATGCTCACGCCCCATGTCGGCTGGAAATGTCTGGAGTCCAGGCAGAGGCTCATTGAGCTTCTCTCCATGAACATCTCTGCCTTCATGGAGGGAAATCCTGTGAATATCGTAAGCCCATAAGGCTAAATCGGTTAGACAGACAGGTCCTGGCATCTTCAGCGGGACTTGGGAAACAGATTATAATTACATGAACTTCAATACGTAGAGAAAGTGGTGAGGTGTTCTGATGAATTATATTTTCAGAAGGGTGCAGATGAAGGATCGGGAAAGCATCTGGGCGTTATTTCAGGAGTTGAAAGAGGAAAAGATTGACATGTCCTTTGCAGAAGTAAGTCATATGGAGGAGATACTGGCTTATATTGACAATCCAGCCGAGCTGACCTATGTGGCCGCATCTCTGGATCAGCCTCATAAGGTACTCTGCCTTGTGAAAGGCAGGAGGGAAATGACGACTGAAAAAAGACATGCGGTATTTCTCTCCGCTGCAACACTTAAAGAAGCCAGGGGCAATGGTCTTGCGGTGAAACTGACAGAATTCGCTTTGGCGGAGATGAAGAAAGAAGGTGTCACCATCGCCAGAATCTATGTATACAGCAACAACAGTGCTTCCTTACACGCCATCGGCAAGATGGACTTCATCCATGCCGGCACAGTGCTCAGACACCATAAGGACCCGTCCACCGGAGCATACATTGATGATCTCATCTATCATAAAATTCTGGAATGAAAAAAGACTCGCTTAGAGTCTTTTTTTCAGTTTCTCTTCCGGCTTCATACCTATCACCTGAAACCTTATCTATATTCATTATCCATTCAAGAAGCAGGGCAATGATCATCATTGAGACTGTCTACTTTCATAAATTCATGGATTATGCTCAGTATATCCGTTCTACCGCTTAAACTCCACCAGAATCTGTACCACCTCGTTATCCGTTCCAATTCTGAAGGGAGGACCCCAGATACCCACACCTGAAGTTATGATGATATGAGGACTGACTTCGTCCCTCTGATAATATCCATGGTCCACTTCGAACATAAGATCTGTAACCAGGTTGCCCGGAAACATCTGTCCTTTGTGAGTATGCCCTCCAAGGATCATATCCGTTTTCTTGCCATATTCTGCTGTAGATGCGGCCTGATGGTCTATGACAATCACTGGCAAATTCTCATCGATTCCGGCAAATACAACTGATGTATCTTTTCGTGGTGGTGGTCCCCCGCCTATAGGCGATGGATCAGATCTGCCTACTATGACAAAGTGATCCTCAATAACCCGATAGTCATCCTGAAGCAGGATGACATTGCTCTCCTCAAGAACCCGGAGCATCTCACCATAAGTATTCCCACCATCATGATTGCCTAGGGCTGCGTATACGCCGTAGGTGGATGTGATACTTTGAAGAGAACGGACAGCATCCTGCGAATCTGCCAGGGCTCCGTAATTATCGTTGAACACATCTCCTGATATAGCTACAATGTCGGGCTCAAAGGCGTTGATCTCATCCACTATCCTTGCCAGCCACTTCTCATCATTCTGATACCCCAGATGCATATCAGCAACCAATACGATGTTCAGACTCTCCAGAGATGATTCTTTTTCCACCTGGACAGTATAAGACACCTGTGTGATTTGACGGCCATGATATGTGCCATAGGCTGTCAACCCCGCCACCACAGCGAGGACCACCCAGCCGATACTGATCGTGAAAATCTGCGGAACAGGCGTAGGAATTATCTCTGCTCGCTTCCCGATAAACAGCAAAGTATCTGATACAAGGAAGAACAGAAGGAAGTAGGCCCAAACCCCCACTATGAACCAGTTGAACCAGACTAGATATTTCCTGATACTGACATCAAGCGGCGAAAAAGCCAGGACAAATGATAGTCCAATCATTACTGGAATGACTAGATACAGTTTCTGATTGCTGCCCGGTAAGACAAGATCCAGCCATCGAAACAGCTTTCTCCCAACATAAAATACGCCTGATCCCAGGATTGCCAGCATTATGCTGACTAGAATCAAGAGTACAGGTGTCGAAGGTCTATTCACGCTGCGCTCCTCCTTTCGATTGCAGAACCAGGTCTTATCATAGTTGCTTACTGATGAGAAAATGATTGAAGTGCATTCTTCAATCCAGTTGCTTCATTTGAATGATGATTAACATGAACACTATCATGAAAAACCTCTTCTTATATACAGAATATCACATGTATCCAGTCTCGGGATATGCAGCCTCCACCAAGAGCCTCTTTAGGCTGATCACGGTGATTGAACATTCCATTCAGCATATCCATTTGGATCACTGCATGGAAACCTCTGTTCGCAACATATATATTACGATAACCAAAGATTGGATCTATCATGTAGCGCTATGGTTTTATCAGCTGTTTTCTCTTTATTTATCAACATCATTCATCTGATTTTTTCACTATCTTCTTTGTGCATTTACTATTTCAAAGCGAACCATCACAGAAATCGTTAGTTTTATTATGAATGGAGTCGCTTCCGTTGTTGACACCCAAGCAAGAAATAACAGATGCAAAATGAGCATAAAGATAAGAAGATCACAATGCCGGTACGATCGAAGTACCGGTGTACTTTCTGGTAGAGAGAAACTCCCCTTATTAACCGATCCGGTTGTTATGGAAACTGTGTCATGGACAACTCCGTCCATGTTTGTGCCCGCAAAGATAACCCCTTCTATACATCCTCATCATTCTTCTATCCTAAACAGTGTGCAACATAGGCTGGAGGACGGTATATGTCTTTGCTCAAACAGGAAACACTGCTCTTACGTTCTCCGCTCATACATCAGATCCACCATGCCGTTGTATTTCAATATTGAGATGAGTTCAAGGGGAATTTCTTGCATCCGCTTTCCAAAAAGGGAGATCCCGTCTCCAAGAATCACCGGCACCACCGTTATGCAGAACCGATCGATGAAATTCATCGCCTGACTAACAACGCTGGCCCCACCGCAGATCCATATGTCCTGCCCCTCTTCTCCTTTGAGTCTGTCCAGAAGATTCTCCATAGGCTCTTTTGTGAAAATAACCTCATCTGTGGAAGGCAGTGCTCTGCTTGTCAGCACATAAGTCTCCTTTCCTTCATATACCCACTGATCCGGTGACAGCTCAGTGGTCAGCTGGTGGTATGTGGTATGACCCATGACAATTGTATCCACCGTGGACAGAAAAGAGGCATAGCTGCCCGGATGATCCGGTTCACTGCCATCTCCCGTGAGAAAACCGACGCCACCAGTTCCGTCAGCAATGTATCCATCTAAGCTCATGGCAATGTATAAAACCACTTTCCGCATTTTTTCATCTCTCCTTTTCCATAAGGGATTCTCGGTATTCATCATCCTGCAGGATGACTCTCAAGCCATCTCAATATGCAGAACGGCTTTGCTTCAGCTTTATCCTAATTACGCATCCGTGATCACAGCACTCGCAGAATCTGTCGGATTATGAGCAGCCATAGTACAGCGACGGGAATGGCATAGAACCATTTTTTCGGCTGCCCGTTCTCCCACATCTCTTCCGCTTCCATTCTGAACCGCTGAAAAGTCTCGCGGGGAATACATCTGATGGTCAGTCCAATGAGCAGCGGCAGAATGATCATGTCATCCAGATACCCAAGAATCGGAATGAAGTCTGGTATCAGATCGATAGGGGATAAGGCGTAGATCAGCGCGATTCCGCCTACCAGCTTGGCTGCCACAGGAGTCTCTTTGCTTTTCAGGCTTAAATACACGGCAGGAATGTCCCTTTTCAGCCGCTTTGACATTTCTTTCAGATTCATCATCTCATCTCATTTCCATAGTTTCGGTTACGCGCTTTATTCCAATCCCCTTCGGATTTCCCTTGCTGGAACTGCTTTTCTCTTCTGTAGTGTGCCTGATCTGTCTGGGTGACTCCGTCCATGAGAACATGAGCTTTCTCTGGCTTTGACGTTCATAAACCACCTTCTCCCATGTTGTCACATGGCTCCTGGCACTTCAACCTTTCCAGCCAAGAGAGCAGAGTACTTGGGAACTTTCTCCAGGCATATTCATGGGGGCGGCATTGCTGCGATATCCCAATATTGAACTCCCGGAATGCAGGAATCTTCTTGAGCTCACACATGCAGCGGGATGCTCTCCCCCTCTTTTCTGGAGAAACGATGCTGTCTTCCGATGCCTGGCAGGCTGGCTTCACATGCGTCATCAACCGTTCACGCTGCAGCAGGCACAAATGGAGGAGAAAAGCATGACCGGCCTCCCTAAGGTGACTATGCTGCCATCCAGTTCTACTTCTCCATATTCCGCATAATCTCCCGAAAACGCTTTGTCGCCTTAGGTGAAGGGTTTCCCTTTCTGCAGAAATCGTAGTCTGCCAGTTTTCGATTCGGTCTTTCAACCACCAAGCTCCCCTCATGATCCAACTTGGTTTTCAGCACATCTAATGCTTCAGCAAATCGTTCATCCTTCCTTGCTTTCTCATAAAATGAAAGAACATATGTGTAGTAGAATATATTGTATCTCAAAAAGGGATATTCCACCTTCATAAACTGACTTCCAATCCCAAAGTGGCATGGTCCTATGGGCTTGCGAATCCTCCAATGCTCGAGCAGTGTTTCAACTGCTTCGTCCAGCCCTGCTTCAAAGCGGTCTAATCCGCTACATCTGAAAGCATCCAGTGCCCAGAGTGTGACACCTGGATTCGAGTGTTCCGTTTCAGGACCTCTACCACCCGAAAACTTCCTGCATCTCCAACCACCGTCCTCGTATCTGTTCCCCATCAGATAGCTGAGCAGCAATCTCACTCTCGGGTTGTCACCATAACCATTTCTGCATAGTGCTGCAGCAGCTGCTGCCGAGTGGCAAGGAAAAGGAGTTCCTTTGGGTGCAACTCGCACCCTTCCATCATCCTGTATAGAATCCATCACCTTTCCCGCAGCACCGGAAACAGCTTCATGGTCCCTGTCCATCTCCAACTCGCTTAGAATCAGGAGCGACTCTATTGTACTAAAAGGTCCCCCAACACCGATCCTGCCATCTGGAGTGGACCAGTAATCGGCACCATTGTCATATCTTGTGCTCAGTATCTTCTCAATATCTTTCAAATCAGCCTTTTTATTCATCGATGCAATCTCCCCATTACTGGCTTCCCCTTAATTTCCTCTTAGGTTTCACCAGATGGTAGCTTTGAGCAATCATCCGCTCGAGCAGTTCAAAAGGCACATCACTTTCCGTCACCACGGTGTTCCAATGCTTCTTGTTCATATGATATCCTTCCGTAATTCCTTCAAACTGTTCTCGTAATTCAATCGCCTCATCAGGGTTGCATTTCAGATTGATGTAAACAGTACCGCTCCGCTCAGCAATCAAACAGAACATCTTGTGATTTGATGACAGCTTCATCACAGCTGTAACCGCATCAAAAGGATAGTCTTCATAGCATTCAAAATGCGCAAGACAATAATCGATTAGTTCTCTTTTGGTCATATTTTTCTCCCTCCTGTTTCATCATGTAGCCAACCTGACTGAATATCTGTCACTTCTTTGAATCGCATCTGAGTATGAACTCAACTATCCGTAATATTATTCAATCGGACAATTCCATTCACTTGTTTTTCACAGCAGCCCCCTATTCCTGCTTCAGCTTCCTGATTATATACATATGGAATTCTGCATCAAATTCCGGATAGTCGGTGTACCCATCCAGCAGAATCTCAAAAGGCACTCCGCTCTCTTTTATGATGCTTTTCAGTTTCTCTTCTCTTTCATTGCCTTTTTGCATGAAATTACACACCAATCCACCAGGTTTTATTTCCTCCATTATTCTGCGGAGCAGCCTTGTTTCTTTTTCAACATCATTCTTATAGAAATGAAACATGGAGTCCAGTAAGACGATGTCATATTCATTCGTGATATCAAATGAACTGATGTCCGCAACAACGCCCTCCACCTGGAGTTTTTCTTGTTTTGCCGCCTTGTTCAGTTGTTCGATGCCCACATCAGAAATATCTACTCCTACTACGCGATACCCAATTCCACCTAAAAACAACGCATCTCTACCTTGCCCACATCCGAGATCAAGCACCACATTTCTTTCAGGGTAACTCTCAAAAAAATCAACCAGCCCTGGATAGGGTTGCCCAAAATAGGATTCTTTTCTGTAGTGTCTGTTATATGGATTGCTCATCTTATCTCCTTTATCTCCCATAGATCTTTGATTTCACACAACAGCCCACTTCATCTCTGCTTTGCAGTGCAGTGTTTCAGTGCACCCGGATTCTGTTCTTCGGACCCTAAATCACTTTATTCAGATTTTCCAGGTGAAAAGTTTTAGCAGAGCATTAGTGTACCGCGTTTTCTTTTATAACCGTCAAGCCACTTTTCATTATCTTTTTCTCGTTGTACATCTTTTCGTCGGCAGCATTGATCAGATCATCCACATGGGTTTTATGCTTGCTGTCAAAATCAACAATGCCATGACTGATGCTTATAAGATACGGTCTTCTGTCGTCTAGATTGATTCTCTCATAGGCCTCTTTGATCCTTTGCCAGATGGCTTCCGCCTTCTCGGAATCAATGCCGTTGAAAACAATCAGAAACTCGTCACCACCTACTCTGACAAGAAAATCCTGAGCTCTGATCGTCTCTTTTATGACATCTGCTACGGACACTATAAGTTCGTCCCCGTATTTATGGCCAAGCGTATCATTGACTTCTTTCAGACCGTTGATATCAATGAAGCACAGGCTGACTACAAAATGTCTCTTCTCATCTTTTGGAAACAAATCATTCAGTCTCATAATGCCGGTCCGTCTGTTTAAGGTCCTGGTTAATGGATCAAACTCGGAATAGTATTTGATTCTTGAATAGGTTTTTCTGTTCACATAGATGAGGAAGCCTATAACAGCAGAAATGATGCCGATGAGGAGAAAGTAGAACACATTCTTCTCTATCACGTGAACCGCTATGTTCAAGAGATCATCCTCAAAATATCCAATATTCTGGGAGTTTCGGCTAAACAAGGAAACGATATACCAGCTGCCATCTCCCAGAACAATCTGCTGATGCTCACCGGTTCTTTCTTCTGAACCAAATCTTTGTCGCAAGGCCACCGATGCTGAAGTTACCAGTCCCTCATCCGTTGTCGTCTGGGCCTCATTCCGAATGATGGACAGCCATTCATCCGGATATTCCTCAGCGAAAGTATCCCCCTTTTTTTCATCAAACATGAAATTCCAGTCACAATCGGGATCAGCAGAGGACAGCCTGTACCCGTCAGCATTAATCAACGTCATTTCACCCTGGCTATTGCTGGCCAGGTCCCTGAATCCTGACAGCATATGCTCAGCAAGATAGTTCAATACAATCATACCTTGCAGGGCTCCCTGCTCATCATAGACCGGTGTAGAAATCCTCATCATCGGTTTGTAAGGAACTTCAACTTCCCCCTGTTCAATATTAAGATCCAGGGGAGACACATAGACACTATCTTCATTCAGCTGAATGGTTTCCGTGAAGTAATACCTGTCTTTCTTGTTTTGCAGCTCCTGAAAAGGTACTACGTATCCTCCATCCTCACCATGATTGATGCGTATCTTTTCATTTCCATTGGTATCGATGAATCTGATCTGATCATAGATTCCTCTTTGTGTGATAAACACCGTCCAATTGTCTGCAATATTTCTATAGTCATCTCTTTCAAACAATTCACTCTGATATGCGCGATTCAGGTAATGCAGATCTGATAAAATCATATGGAACTCACGACCTATAAAGTCATTTTCCAGATTTACCACTCTTTGCTCCTGACTCTTTAACTCCGCAACCCTTTCTGTCCTCACCTGCCTTTCTATAAGAAATAAGACAAGAAAGGAAAGGAGAAACACCAGAAGAAAGGACAAAACTGAATACCGCACTAACTGTTTCCTGCCTTGATGGTTTTCATAATCCACTAAACCTACCTCCACGCATAGCAACATAAAATCATCTCATTACTAAGTTGCTCTAAAATATATTTACTTATATAACATACTTTATCTCAGCTCATTCATCAACTCCGAACTCTTGTACTGACCAGATTTAACTCACCTGCCATGGCATCGTTAAGCATTTCTTGAAAGACCTTCCGATTCTTCCAGGAACAGTATCCACTGCGAGAGATGTTCATGAATCTAAACCGTCTTCGCGGCTGAGTATTCAGGGTGACTCTATGTATATCCATAGATTACTCTTGGTTTTTCGCAAAGTAAGCATCTGCATTTTTTACATGTCGTGCTCCATTTTAAGTTCCGCATTTTGAAGCTGCAGGGTGGCATTTCCGGATGATGTAAATTGGGTGCCGCGATCATCACGGCATCCACCACATCCTTATAGAGCATTTCCTCCAGACTAAAAGACCCACCATTTCTCCTAGGGCTTACTCGTCTCTGATTCTTTCCAGATTGTCTCAGTTTCTTGAAGTCTGTGCTGAAAGTTTCGCCTCTTTTATGAGACCATTGGAGAACATAACGACGTAGTCCTCTGCGATATGTCAGATTCCTAGTATACCTGCTCTGATCATACTTCTCGCATCCTCTTGTTGTTACTCCTATGGTATCACGGCAAGAGAGGGACTGTTCATGAAATTGAGAAAAAGATCTTCCTTCTCTTCAGTGAAGATGTTCAGCCGGTTGTTTCAGCTGATTTTAATCTGACAGAGTCGCCTGTCTGTAAATTGACGGATATATTTTCCTTAAGAGTATTTAAAGAAAAAGGAAAGGGACCCTTCCAACCTCAAAGTTCCCGCAGAGCGATTGAAAAGGGTCCCCTGCTACATTAATTAGCATGGTAGTTATATCAGACCTTGAATCGGAATGGAATAGTGAAAAAGACATTTATCAATCGGAGTATGGAGAAGAGTCCACCATCGCAAGAATCTATGCATAACGCAACAACAGAGCTTCCATACATGCCATCAGCAAGATGATTCCCATCCTTACTAGAACGGTGCTCGGGCATCATCAGGACACTTCCACCGGAGCATACAACGAAGATCTCCTCTACCATAAAATCATGAACTGAAAACAGGCTCGATATGAGTCTTTTTCAATGGTTTTGTAAACTCTTCATTGTGTCAACCATACCGCCTCACCAGTAGATTCATTCTGCAAACTCTTTGATGATTTTCATGAGATCAGCATCCGTCTTATATCGGACAAACCCTGAGACAATAGTTTCCGGCAAATACACTGTGATTTCATCTGAATATCCATTGTTCTGGAAACTGATTATATATCCATATCCACTCGTCCAGAGATGCAATCCTGATACCTCCGTCTTGACCCCTTTCAGGCTTTCCATCATATTAACCAGACTTTCCTCTTCAAGAACAGTTTCTTCCCCTGTAGATCCGTTTCTAATCATAATCTTTTGCGGATCCTGTCTTAGCGGATTACTTGTACCTACCCATATCGCTGATATCCCAGCAACTAAAGCGATGGCAACAAAGACATTCCTGAAACCCTTTTTCATTTGAATCCTTCCTCCTTGTTTTATCATCAGATCTCACTTTCCGAAAAGAATGAAGCGCCCTGCATCTGAATCATTCTTTCTATTCCGGATCTTCATCCAGGACCCATGGCAGCCTGATTCCAGAAATACCGATCAGTATATAGGGTTCTTCCATCTGAGGATTCGGGCACGGATTTTTTTCATGAGATCCCTTAAAGATATGGATGGCAAGCTCTTCACTGACAAGGTTTATTTCATGTTCATCCAGGGTTCCTTTCACTGGATAGAAGGACAGATACTCCTTCTCATTACTCCGGTGATCAAACTGAAATGGCATGATTTCCAGTGGATAATCGGTATCTAAACCCAGTTCAGTCAACAGCTTTGATGTTTGAGGATACTTCATTTTAAAGGTCTTATTGTAGTTTCTGCAGTATGCACAGCTGCATTGCTGCTCATACTTTAAACGATAAGCCCTGGTAGCTTCCTTATCAATATTAATCTGCAGCTTTTTCATTATGAGTTCTCCTTATTTCAACCTTTTCCTGCATTCTACAACCATCACATCGTCTCAAAATTGCTAAAGTCAACATGAATGCTTCTTCAGAAACTTCTCAGCGATTATTACTACAGATCTTCGATGACTGTATTGTTGTTCTTCCGCAAACTGGAGCATGGCAGATTGATTCTTCGAGTAGTCGTAATAATGATCAAAACATTCCAGTACCTTACCACATACAATTCGGTTGCACTCAGGTGAAGGTTCTCCTTTGTGATAATAAGTAATATTGGGCACTTCCAGCAATCTCCTGGTGATCTCATCTTCCAGCTCAGGCTTGGCGAGGACAATTTTCCATGCATTACCGGCAACATTGGCTGCAGTGATCATCTGTGGATCCTGAATCAGTGCAAAGTACTCCTCATAGACCACCTTAAACTTATCTTCATTATCGACTGATGAGAGATTAGACAGAGTCAGGATTCCATCCCATTTGATGAAACTGTTTTTATGATGGAGCCATTTGGCAATATTCTCAAAGTATGGATAGACCAGTTCTGGCTTCTGCTCACTCACCTTACGAATAATTTTCGTACAGGCATACTTGAGACTGGATGTTTCTGTTGGAACCATGCTCATCAAAGAGTTGAGGATCGTTGGATCTTTAATGGCTTCATCGATTATCAGATTCAAATCCGATTTTGATTTCAGATGATTCATCAGTATTTCATTATCCACGATACTTTTCCTCCTTCAAATTCATATCAAGCTTCTATGCTGGAGTCGTAGATTGAGCTGCATGCAGAAATCATCTCTTTAGATCTTACGCACACAGCGATGCTTTCCCGATCATTTTATGTATTTCCTGAAATCAGCAAGCAGGAAAACAGCTGCAAACTGTTCATTTGAACGCATGTCGAAAACAACAGGAAAGTACTTGAGTTTCCCCATTTGCGGTGTACCGTCAATCATACGCTTGACTTCATGGTTAAGTGGAAGATTCATCACATCTGAACGAAATTTTTCGGGAACATAAATAGTCACCTTGAAAAAACCGTCCCAGATTGATAACCAAAAAACAGTTGTTTCATGTTGACCGCCTCGGGCACCTGTCCAGTTGAAAAGTCCTTTTGCCAGCCACGCCTTGCCATCGTTGTAGTAACGCCAGTCTATATGAATATCATGACTGGCAAGTGTGCCAATAAATTCGATATAGGCGTTATTCGCTTCTCCCAGCGCAGTTGCAATTACATCATAGGATGGCTCTATTTCAGGATTTCTGAGCATTTGTTCTGACTTTGATTCCATATTGCAATAATCTTGTCAAAGACATATTAAAATCTATCAGCCTTGTTCCTTCCTGTTCCACGAGTCCGATTTTGCGGTATTGGATCTCACCTCCGAGCGCTTACATTCCCATACTACGGTGGAGCACAGGAGCAGTATCTTACTGGTGATTACACTACTGCGTCATATCAGGATGGAGTGATACTAGAATTGAAGTTTCTTTCTAGTCCACAATCACATTCTTCACAGATATGGACCGTTTCTGATAATGGAAGCTTTGGTTTTTACACGTCCACACTCACTCCAAGTCTTGATGATGAGGTTTGTTTTCATATTCCTTTTCGTTGTCTGGTGCGTATAGTCTCTTCATATGTTGCTGTTCTTCTGTGAAGTGATCAGGCCTGATTTCAGATTTTTATACTATTACCTTCTTTGACAACTTACCTCCTTCTTTATTTTTCAGGTGTTTGAAAGATAATCTGCGTAGCAAACTACGAAGCCTTTTTCGAGCTGCCTTTCAACATATCCTTCTGCATAGTCCATATATCATCGACTATTTGTTCAGCATGCTTCACTTCAATTTCTCAATTTCTCCTTTAACGTCATTTATTATTCCAATACTATAAACAGCAGAAATCGCAAGTATGAGAACAAATGCAAGAGCTACCCCTGTTGGAATCCAGATAAGAAACACCAGGCGCAAAATGAGCGCAAAAGGGAAGAAGATGAAAATAAGAATCCAAGGTAAATTCACTTTAATAGAATATAATGGACCATACATAGAAAGTGCTGTTTCTTTAAAATATTCTCTGAAAACACGATCTCGTTCACTTCCTTCTTTGGAAAGACCTCGATACAGAAATAATGATGAAAATCCAATGGTGATGCCATATTGCCACCAGTCAACTGGTACAATGTCAGAAACAAAAAGCGGAATTGCACCTAGACAGAATAAACCCATGAAAAAGTATGATTTGTTATAAATCTTCATTTGCACGTACCTCTTATAATATTAGTAATACTTTGAAAAACTATCATCTACTAAAATAATACACCAAATTTCCTTATCTACTCCCATTTCTACATGCTCATTTCTCTACCGAGACTCCTGACTATTCCTTTTTCCACATCTTCATTACAATTTTGACATCACATCCAAATTCTAATGATCCTGTTTCCATTTTAAGTTATATTTCCAGCTGCAGCGATGCTTACCATCACGAAATCATTTATAAGCAGGACTTCTTACAAATTATTCTGTCTGAAACAGGATTGACAATTGAGCAAAGAAACAGGAATTCATTTTATATCCTTTTCACCAGTTCCTTACATAACATCACAAGGTCATAGCGAATGCCATTGCGGCTTCTCCAACTTCTATTTGACCATTCCTCCTGCGACACATCATCTCCGCCATATATAATCGCCCCATAGGAAAAGCCTCTGAACTGAGCCACTGCTATGCATCCTGCCTGCTCCATTTCTACAATTTTGGCACCTTCCCTCTTTCTGAGCTCGATTCTATCCCTTGTCTCCCTGAATATGGCATCTGTTGTCCATGTCAATCCTTGAATATGGGGTATATCATGATCCTTCAGGTACCGGACTATTTTTTCTTTCACTACCCTATCTGTATATATGTATCTTGATGCTTCAATATAGTGGTAGGAAAAGCCTTCATCCCGGATCGCACCATCCACAACAAGGAGCTCGCCGACGGCAATATCCTTATCCAGGACACCTCCACCTCCACAAAAGATCACCTTATTGATTCCCATGGCATGAAACAGATCCAGATTTCCTGCGCAGGCAGGACACCCCACCTGACCCAGTGTGATCAGAGTGGAAGCATCTTCAGCGAAATGATACACATATACCGGATTTTCACCGCCTATCGTCCTTTCAAGCAGAATGACTTTCTCGCTGATCAGCCGGTCAATGACCTCAGGGAAAAAGGTGATGATCATTTGATCTGTTTTGAATTTTTCTCTCACGAAATGAATTGGATTCAGTTTTGCTTCTTCATCAGTATCAAATTCCAATATCGGAAAAGAGCTGTGTTTTATCATTTTTTCCTCCATCAACAAAGTGTACTTCACGCAGAATCAGTAGAATAGGCTGTTCTTATTCAGGTAAACCCGGATCGCTTTCTGATGAAACAGTATTTCTCTTGAAATATCACATCATAACCCGCATAAGTAACAGATTTAGCTATGCTGTAGATATATTCACATTATAATATATCTGGATAAAATCTGATACAGTCACTATTTTAGATTCAGTATTTTTGTAGTATGATTCACCCAAAAATCCTCAGCAATCATCTCAAAAGATTGGTGAAACTCTACATGATTAAACCCTGGAAACAGCTCCTACAGCTTATTCCAGGGTACTTCTAACTTAATATATTTCCAGCAGATTAACGGTCTCTACGTGAAAAATAATGAATTGTTTTATTCTCTGTCATGACAATCCCAGCTTACTGAGCATTCACAAGCAGACAGAAATTATCGTTCCCATTTCAGATAGACCATATCTACAAGCTGCGTTCCGTCCTCGAACATCGGATGGTCATAATTGTCCGTAAAGAAATTTTCTATTCGATGTGATTCTTCAAATCCGCATTCCTTGTAAAATCTCAGCACTGAAGGCACATCCCCCGTTCCGACAAGCATCCTATTGCAATCAGTGTAGTATGAAAACAGAAACTCTATCAGTCTTTTTCCATAACCCTTTCGCTGATAATCGGGCATAACCGCTATGTTCTTAATCTCGTAAACACCGTCGGCCACTTTAGTAACCACACATTCAGCTTTCACGCCATCATCGTCCAGCACAAACATTTCACCACGTTCAAGGTACCTGTCTATCATGTTTTCCTGTTCGTCGGCCAATAAGAGCAAGTCGATAAAGGCTTTTTTATTATCTGGAACTTTTCTTATATTCACAAGTAGTCACCCTCCATCTGAAAATATAGATAATACAAAATAATGGAACCCCGGAAACCTCTCCTAATGCTCATTCCTGGGTTCTTTACACTTATTTTCTTTCTAGAAGTACGACCGTCTCATCGTAATTTGAGACGCTTTAATAGAAGACTAGGATACGAGCGGTCTTCTAATAAATTTTATGCTCTTTGAGAATTTTCAATATGTATAAACTTAGATAGGTATTTTCAGATATCTTGCTAGATAACTCATCTGAACAGCGCTAAGCCAAACTGGTATTAATTTTCTAGTCACCGATATGGTTTTCCAGAAGCTACTAGAATAGCGTTCTTCTCAAACTCACAAACTTCGTTTGCTTCTTCTTAACAAAAGGATATAATATGATAAATAATCCTGTTAATACCGTAGCAAGGCACAAGACAAATAACCATTCCAAATTATGATATTCAAGAAAAGCGGGCAATCCAGTGCTTACAGTAGATGTGCTCTCATCACCAACTACTGCAGAATAGATCTCAACAGGATTTATAGAGCTTAGTATGCCTATGATCAGCATACCTAGAAAACCAATGGAAGAGAATGAGATTCCCCAGATATTATTAGAGGCCCCAGTGAATCTTTTGCTGCTTTCGATCTTATTATCCTTTTTGATTTCACCATCATCAGTATACTTTATCTCATCTTTCAATAAATAATCAATCGACACATTGAACAGATTACTTAGCTGAATGATGTTTTCTGTATCCGGTAAGGAACTATCTAATTCCCATTTAGAAATAGCCTGCCTGGATATATTGAGCTGTGAGGCTAGCTGTTCTTGCGATAGACCGTTTTGTTTTCTTAAAGTTTGAAGTTTTTCTCCAAAAGTCATTATGACCACCTTCTATGCTAGTGATCTAATTATAGAATTTAGGTTGGCTCTATTCTACCAATCAGACATTGAACTTTCGCAACTAACAGTTGCAAACCTTGTTAGAGAGGGATTTTCAACTGTATTCTTGCCTTCTATAAAATAATCTTATCCATTCAACTCTGCCTTTTCACAGTGTTGGAAAGGGTCTTGCATTAGGTTGATTTACACTTGAAACCATCTTTGAATTTGGGTTCTAATCATGTAATTCTCTCTTAAAATCAGATATTTCATGTGCTTATCTAGCAACCCTTGACATCAATACCCTGTCTCCTCATGCTTGGAGATGAGTTAATAGCTATCAAAAAACCTACTATATAGACCTCATTTTTCTGATGGTCGTATGCGGGAACTCACTCGACTATTTCAAAAACTTGAGAAACGAAGTAATACTCATTTCCTGGTTCTTCTTCTTTTCTGATTTCATTATACTGTGAGAGCATAAACGCTTTTATGACCCGATATTTCCCGGGTTTTGCATTCTTCCAGTATTCAAGATGAATTTGGTGCTCCTCTTGACTATTGGGCGGAAGATGATAGAGTTCTGGCGTAACTTCTGCATCTACAACGGATTCCATCTTATACCACTTCCCTAATCGCTCTCTTTCAAACTCAAAATCTGAGCCATACCAGATGGTCTGATCTGTTCCATTAACGAGCGTATAAGTTATGATATTATTATTTTGCCGAACGTCAGTGATTTCTACCTCAATTATAGAATTCAGCCCCAAACGATCGTATCCTGATCTGTTCCAGCCACTGCAACCAGTAAAAATAGAGACCATGATCAATATAAAAATGATTAATCTATTCTTCAAATGTAAGCCTCCCAACAACAATATCAATTTAGCGCCAAGCAAATAGTGCATGCATCAATGCACTATTCTAAGATCTGAATTCTTGAATACATAATAACTTAGGCTAACTCATTTCATCTCTAGCTCATCAAGGAACCTTCTGAGCAAATTCCAATTATTGCAATTACAGCTTATCACTAATATTATAACAATTTTAATAATATAAACATATGATAATTTAATATTTACTCCACGTAAAAACCCACCGGCATCACACCCGTGGATTTATAGTAAATATTCATTTTCTCGATTATCATCACCCAAATGTTAAATCCTTCACTTATTCTAATCGCTATCCAAAAACTTACTACGATGACTATAACTGAAATGAGCCATCAATTTGAATATTACATATAATAGTTACTTTTCTATGTAGGACTACAATTATCTCCACATGTGTAAAAAAGATAACATTGAGATCCGAGATTGATCTTACTCCGCTTAGTATATGCTAATCTTTAGGTGAGTAAGAAACCTTCCTATTTTTGGAATCTATGTCTCTTTGTTACTATCTTTGTCATCGTAACATTGAGAAACATAGTGATAGAAACAAATAATATTATAACTACAATCAATGCATCAATCGTATCTTCGATTGCAGCCCAATCACCTGTATGCACTTCGTTTGCAATATTTAAGAACTGAATCATAAGTGATATTAGAGTAAAGCCTAAACTTGAAATTATAGAAATAACAATTCCCCCTGAATTTGCATACGAGATTTGCCAAATTGGGATTCCCCAAGCAATCAGGCCAGCGATGATACTACCAACAGAAAACAGCACTATTTCCCCATCAGAAACAAGCATAAGCAATAACAATATTGCAACGAGCGCAAACCCTGAGAGTATAACACTTCCAATACCTTTCACAACTTTTGACGTTATCTTTGATAACTCGATTGTGTCCATCATTAGATTCTCAGCCTCTTTCGTGCTTATATGTTCATTCTCATTACGCTTTGCCTGCATCAGTTCAACCAAACTCACTCCCAATGCTTTTGCCAGAGCTTCAATACTATTTATATCGGGCAATCCAATACCCCGTTCCCATCTCGATACAGCTTTATCAGTAACATGAAGTTTTTTAGCAAGATGGGTTTGAGTCATCCCGAGTTCTTTTCTTCTTTTTGCATTGAACTACTCCCCCTTAAAATGATATCAGATCATTTTTGAAGAGGGAGATTCCTAAGTATGGGAGCCTAACGGCTCCTATTTTATTAGGCTATCTCCGCAGTTCCTGCGGTTCTTGAGGCTGTTATTCGTAGAGCCTCTTTTTTTATGTTGATACTGGCATTCAAATCCCTGTCATGATGCGTATTGCAAGTAGGGCAGGTCCAGTCTCGAACACTCAGTTCTTTGACCTGGGGGTTCTTGTGCCCACATACATGACAAAGCTGGCTTGATGGGAAGGATTGGTCCACCTCAACAAGCGTTTTGCCATACCAGTCTGCCTTGTAGCGGATTTGATCTTTAAACTTTGCCCACGACACATCACCAATTTGTTTTGAGAGTTGTTTATTTTGAAGCATCTGAACAATATCCAAGGACTCCATGCCAATAATGTCGTGGTTTTTGACAATCTTGGTTGAGAGTTTATGAAGAAAATCCAAACGCTGATTTTCAATATTTTCGTGAATACGAGCAACTATTATGCGTTGTTTCTGGTAATTTTTGGCCTCTGATAATTTAATCCCTTTCTCTAAAGCGAGTCTTTGTCTTCGGGCCAGGATTTGCTGTTCCTTTTTAAGCTTCTTCTGAGATTTTTGGTAATATTTCATATTAGGAGAAGTCATACCATCTGAGAACACAGCAAAATCCTTAATGCCAACATCAACGCCTACCGAGCTGCCCGTTTTGGGAAGTTCCTCTATATCTGTTTCACAAAGAATGGATACAAAATACTTTCCGGAAGGCTTGCGACTAAGGGTAGCATTGATGATACGGCCTTCCAGTTTACGACTCTCTTTAATAGAAACCCAACCAAGTTTTGGCAGTTTCAAACGACTATCTTCAATCCTGATATTATTATTCACAAACTTGGTTGTGTAGGATTGAACAGGGTTCTTCTTACTCTTAAAACGAGGTTTGTCGTTCTGCTTTTTGAAGAACCGGTCAAACCCATCAGCCAGATGACGTGCAGATGTCTGGAGTGCGATACTGTCTACCTCGTTCATCCAGATGGTGGCATCTTGCTTCTTGAGCTCTGTAAGAATAGCTGAACATTTATTATAGGACAATCCTGAACCTGTAGTTTCGTAAAGGTCCAGCCACGCATCAAGGAGGTAGTTAAACACAAATCGGGAGCAGCCGATGGTTTTGCTAATCAAAATCTTCTGCTCATTATTTGGATATATTCTGAACTTAAAAGCTTTGTGTTTCAGCATATCATCGCTACTCCCTTCAAATATTATAGTACTATTATATCGCACTTAAAATAATAATTCTATTATTCAGAAATATTTGGCGAAATTCATTCCCCACTTAAGAAGTGGGGGTATTCTTTCAGGTTTTAGATAAATCCACCTCCCTTATAACTTCATACTATTTCCTCAAGTCTGTTTCAATCAACCGATGTTTAGTTTATATTCTCATGTATAAGATAAACGTGCTGTTTACCTCAAAAAATCAAATTACACGAGCAAAAGTCAGTCATTAAGCAAACAGCTTGAACCGTTGCGTTTTACTGGAAACATAAGCTTCGAATCATCATTAATATATTATGGTCATCATTCTCCTTCAATACCGCATAACTTCTACCTCTTTCATGAAATCACTTCCATTGCAGAATCTAAAACAGGGTTACTTCTTATGTGTCCATTCATTCTCTTCTAAATACATATCAAAATCATCTTTTTCAGGTGCACTTAACCGTTTTTTATTAAACTTCTCATATTCTTTCTCAGCAAGCTCTTTAGCCACTTCACGTGAAATAGACCCTGCACCAGTAAGAATATCTCTCTCATTAAAATTTAGGAAGGCATTAAGCTTTTCTTCCCAATCCTTCATATACATAGGATTACGTCTTTCTGCCTGATCTTCTGCATAATCGAGATACATGGTTACAATACGATTGAGGGACTTTATCTCTTTTTCCGTCAAATAATTCTTCGCAACAGTGATATCGCCTTTACGCAACTTAATACCCTTCCAAGTGGTAAGTCCCATATTATCTTTTGACGCATCAGCTCTTTACTCAGTAAGTTCTGCTGCCGTATGTCCATGAATAGCAAAATGGAGCTTGTTTTGCACTGTTGCAAAGAACTTTTTAGCTTCTTCTGATTTTCCATCATAATCTATGGATAAGGCATAGATATCTGTGATCTTTTTATAAAATCTTTTCTCTGAGGCTCTAATATCACGTATGCGTTCTAATAGCTCATCAAAATAATCATCACCAATATTACGCATACTCTTAAGGCGTTCATCATCCATGGCAAAGCCTTTAACTAAGTATTCGTTTAATCTTTCTGTTGCCCACCGTCTAAATTGTGTACCTCGACTAGAGCGTACACGGTAACCTACTGCAATGATTAATTCCAGGTTATAAAAACGTACTGTTCTCTCAACCTCTCTATTTCCCTCAGTTTGAACTATTCGGTTTTCCCGAATAGTTCGATTTTCTTCAAGTTCACCTTCTGCATAAATATTTTTTATATGCTCATTTATGGTATTAACGCCTTTTTGATAGAGCTCAGAAATCGTCTTCTGTGTCATCCATACAGTTTCATTTTCAAGTCTTACATCTATTTTTGTTTTTCCATCTTCTGTCTGATATATGAGAAAATCGTTATTATTTTCCAATATAACCCTCCTTCACCATAAGTAGCTTCAATCTATGTTCCTTATTATTATAATCTTACCAAAGTGGCTATAACTTAACCACATAAACCTCGTTTTGCTTTATATTTTCTTTCCAACTCAGAATTGATTTTGAGAAATCTTTTTCTCATGTCATCTTTTCATCAAGCGGGCATAAAAACATAGCTAACTGTATTGTATACTTCATTACGTTTCCATCTGCCCTTATGATCACCTCATGGCTATTTTCATCATAATACTGTGGAACATGATCTTCATTCTTGACTCTTTTCTTTGTAAGAAAATCCACGGTGAAGGTCTTCAGAAATAGGCATCCCCGATGTACTTCTCGTTCAAGAGAATCTTCTTTATGGTCTTCGGTTGCCACCTTGGTTTTCCTGCAGCTGTTAAAATAACATCCATCTCTAGATTCCTACCAATGTTTGTTAGGTTTTTACCCTCAAGGTACTCCCTATATATACGCTTAATGACTTCAGGCTCTTCAGGAACAATCATCAAGTTGCCTTCTTCATCTTTTGTAAAGCCCATAAACCGATTGTAGTTGACCGGTACTTTACCCTGCTGATATCAATATTGAAGTCCAAGTTTAACATTCTGCGAAAGGCTCTGGCTTTCTTGTTGTGCGAGGGATGCCATAATGGTCAGAAGTACCTCCCCCTTGGCATCCATGAGTTGATATTCTCCTTCTCGAAAAATACTGAAATGTTCTTATCCTTGAGCTGCCTAATATTCTTTAGGCCGTCCAGAGTTTTCCGGGCAAATCGATGTACCTCTCCATGCACTCGTCAATCGTGCGGATGTACTATTCTCGTTTTTTCGTATTCGCGCCTGAAATACCGTCATCTGCAAAGATGCCATCAAACTCCCACTCAGCATTTTCCTTTATGAAGTCTGTATAATGGGCTACCTGCACCTCATAGCTTGAGTTCTGCTCTTCCGTTTCTGTTGAAACTCGGCAATAAGCAGCAACACGCAGTTTCTTTACTTTCTCTTTTGCGGCTTTACTTCCCACCCTTTTTCGTGCTGGATAGATTGCAGTTATACTTTTCTCATCCTATTACGATTTATTCTTACATAAAAAACCGTGATTATCCCTCCGGCTTAAAGCCAGATCTCAAATCACGGAAAACTCTTATTTACACACGTTTCTAATCTCTTACTTCTCTACCCTTGACATCAATACTACCGTCTCAACATGATAGGACTGTGGAAAATTATCCACCGGAGTGACCTTCATGGTCTTAAATCCGAAGGATTCCAGAATACCTAAATCTCTTCCCAGGGATCCCGGATCGCAGGATACATAGACGATCTTTTCCGGTGCGATTTCTCTGATGGCTTCTAGAAGCCTGATGTCGCATCCTTTTCTCGGCGGATCCACCACCACCACATCTGCTCTGATCCCCTGATTTATGAGATCCACAATGACTTCCTCGGATTTACCCACAAGAAATTCGACGTTGTCCACATGATTCAGGGCCGCATTTTCCTTCGCATCCATAATAGCCTGGGGAACCACTTCAATGCCGTAGACCTTTTTTGCCTTCTGGGAAAGAAATAGAGAGATGGTTCCAGCTCCGCAGTAACAGTCAAACACAGTTTCCTCACCAGTAAGACCAGCATACTCCATTGCTTTTCCATACATCACTTCCGTCTGGACCGGATTCACCTGGAAGAAGGAATGGGGAGAAATCTTGAACCTGAAAGGTCCGATATAGTCCTCTATGAACTCTTTCCCGTAGACCAGAACATTTTCCCTGCCCAGCACCAGATTGGTATCCTCATGATTGATGTTGAGAAGCAGCGACTGAAATCCATGAAGCTCCTTCAGCCTTTCCAGAAGCACCTCAAGATGAGGAACCTTTCTATCCGTCACCACCAGGACCACCATGAGGTCTCCCGTTGTGAAACCCTTTCTCACCATCAAGTGTCTCAGGATCCCTTTGGGATCTGTCGTCAAGTCATTGTGATAAGTGGACACATTAAACTCTTCCGCCCAGGTTCTCAGCACTTTAAGCACATGATCTCCATCCTGATGCTGCACAATGCAGTTTTCAATATCCACGATTCTGTGGGATCTTCGGGCGTAGAACCCCGCCACAAATTCTCCGTTCACTCTGCCCAGAGGTATCTGAACCTTATTCCTGTATCGGAAAGGATGCGCCATGCCAATGGTCTCCTCCACAGGAGAAAAATCAATCTTTCCGATGCGCTCCAGAGAATCCTTCACTCTCTTTCTCTTGAATTGCAGCTGCCCTTCATAGGACGCGTGCATGATGTGGCATCCCCCGCATCTGTAATAGTATGGACAGGGCGGCTCCACACGCTTCTCACTCTTTTTTTCAATCTCCAGCATCTTTCCGAAGCCATAATTCTTGTTGGTCTTCAGGACCCTGACCTTCACTTCCTCTTCCGGCAGCGCAAAATCGATGAACAGTGGATATCCATCCACTTTCCCGATGCCTTCTCCCGTGTGTCCCTGATCCACAATCTGTATGGTAAGCTCATCATTTTTCTTCATCATCTATTCCCCATTCACTTCATTTCTTTCTCTCATTATAGTCTATAACTGTGCATTTACCCAAAAAAAATGCACCCATTCACAGGGTGCTGAAGTTCTTGAATCAGTTGCCAATAATTCAATTTTTTACATGTATTACTATATCACTAGCTTCCGTTCTAAATGTAAATTTATTGAATCTAAATTGTAAACTTTTTATTAATTTTCGTCATCAATTTTTGTCATATCTTTTATTCCCGTTGAGCACCAATCATAATTCCATATATGTACAAAATGTTAATCTTAACTCATTCTGCAATTTCTGTTCAGAAAAGGAGCCTTCCGGCTCCTTTTACATCAGAATTTATGATTTTAAGACCGTACGTCCATTGATCACAAGACTTCTCTTGCCGTCGATGGTCACAAGGGTTCCTTCCGTCAGGACAGACATGGCATTGGGAGCCTCCGCAATGACAGGAATGTCATGCTTCATAGCCTCCACGGAAATGTCCGGAGTCACCTGATTGGTTTCCACAATGACGCCCGATACCTTGTGGATGATGTCCATATAGGTGTCATTGAGGGAGTTCACCACCAGAATATCTCCTGCCTGAATCTTCTCCTCAGCAGTCTGAACAGAGATGGCCTTCTTGATGACACCACTGACAATCTGCTTGGTTTCATGGGTTCTCTTTCCCTGAAGAAGCACTTCTCCGATGAGATGCACCTTGATCATGTTGGTGGAACCGACGAAGTTGATGGGCAGTCCTGCGGTGATGACCACAAGTTCTCCATCATGGACGAATCCGCGCTTCTTGGCGATTTCCGATGTGGTATCGATCATTTCATCGGTGGAGTTGTAAAGCTCTGCCACGATGGGATAGACACCCCAGTAGAGAAGAAGCTTTCTCGCTACGGACTTGCTTGGTGTGATGGCCAGCACCGGACACTCCGGTCTGAATCTGGACACATTCTTCGCGGTACTGCCGGATACCGTTGCGGAAATGATAGCCGATGCACCCAGCTCATAGGCTGTTGTAACACTGGCCAGGCTGATGGCGATGGGCACAGAGGACGCATGGGTCAGCATCATTTTCGTGATGAGCTTATCATGATTGATTCTGCTTTCCGCATCTTCCGCGATCTTCACCATGGTCTCCACAGATTCCACAGGATACTTTCCATTGGCAGTTTCTCCTGAAAGCATGATGCAGTCGGAACCGTCAAAGATGGCGTTGGCCACGTCTGATACCTCTGCTCTGGTAGGTCTTGGGAATCTCACCATGGATTCCAGCATCTGGGTCGCAGTGACCACAGGCTTTCCAGCCTGATTGCACATTTCGATGATTTTCTTCTGAATACCTGGTACCTGCTCCAGTGGGATTTCAACCCCCATGTCTCCTCTGGCTACCATGATACCGTCGGAATACTTGATGATCTCTTCTACATTGTCCACACCTTCCTGGTTCTCGATCTTGGACATGAGGAAAATATCTTCTCCGCCCAGGTTTCTTAAAACCTTACGAATGGCAAGGACGTCTTCCGCTTTACGGATGAAGGACGCAGCAACAATGTCCACACCCATTTCCACACCGAACTTCAGATCATCCAGATCCTTCTCCGTCAGTGCAGGCAGCTGGGTCTTCACGCCGGGCAGATTGATTCCCTTATGGTTGGAAATGGTGCCGGAGTTAAGGATTCTGCAGGTGATGACACCTGTCGCCTCATTCATGGCCGTGACTTCCAGTGCAACCAGTCCATCATCCACAAGGATTCTGGAACCGATATGGACATCCTCTGCCAGCTTTTCATAGGACAGGGAGAATTTCTTGTCGTCTCCCAGAACCTCTTCTTTGGTATGAATGTCTATGAAATTTCCTTCATGAAGCAGCACCGGTGCATCCTTGAAATCATGGGTTCTGATTTCAGGACCCTTGGTGTCAAGAAGAATCGCCACAAGCTTGTCCTGCTTTTCCGCTTCACTTCTTACCGTTTCCATCTTTTTCTTGTGATTCTCATGCACATCATGAGAGAAGTTGAATCGGGCAACATTCATTCCAGCACTGATTAGCTCACTCACCTTTTCCGGTGAATCAGATGTAGGTCCGATGGTACAGATAATTTTGGTTTTCCGCATACTCTTCCTCCTAAATCCTCTTAAACGAGGTCCATTGCAATCTGGTACAGTTTCTCATTGAAAGGTCTCTTCACACTTAACGCTTCATGGATGTCATAATCCACGATATCACCCTTGACCGTTCCGATGACACGTCCCGATTTTCCTTCCATCAGGAGTTCCACCGCACGATGCCCCATCTTGGATGCCAGCACTCTGTCAAAGGCAGTCGGCGCTCCACCTCTCTGGATATGTCCCAGAACCGTGGCTCTGGTTTCAATGCCTGAAACATCTTCGATCTTCTTGGCGATCTCATGGGAGTTTCCTACCCCTTCTGCGATGACCACCAGATTATGATGCTTCATCTGTCTTCTTCCATCCATGACGGTCTTGATGATTTCCTCATCCGTGTATTTTCTCTCCGGAACAAGAATGGTGGTTGCTCCACCGGCAAGTCCCGCATAAAGCGCAAGATCTCCACAGTCCCTTCCCATGACCTCCACCACGGAAACTCTCTGGTGGGAGGATGAGGTATCTCTGATCTTGTTGATGGCATCGATGACGGTGTTCTGTGCCGTATCGAATCCGATGGTACGATCCGTATAGGCCAGGTCATTGTCGATGGTGCCTGGGATCCCTATGGTCTGTATACCCAGCTCTGAAAGGCCCTTGGCCCCCATGAAGGATCCATCTCCACCGATGACCACAAGGCCTTCGATGCCATAGATCTTCAGTACCTGGGCTGCCTTTTCCCTCACTGCAAGATCCTTGAATTCCGGGAATCTGGCGGTCTTCAGGATCGTTCCACCTCTTTGTATGATGTCGGATACGGATCTTCTGTCCATGGGGAGAATCTCCCCCTCATGCAGTCCCATGTATCCTTTGTATATCCCCATAACTTCTATGTTGTTCACTAGCGCTGTTCTTGTCACGGCTCTGATGGCAGCATTCATTCCTGGCGCATCTCCACCGCTGGTTAATATCCCGATTTTCTTCATTTCTTATCCTCCTAAAAGAGAGGCAGAAGAGTTTATCTTCCGTCCACAAAAATTTTAGCCCATACTATTGTATATCTAAAATGAAATGATTTCAAGAAGATGATATCACTTCCGTCCAGTACGTAAAATTCTTAACTTTCAACAAGTTTCACGTTCTCTTCACCCAGTTTCTCCTTCAGCATCCGAACCACAGGGGAAGCACTGTCAATCCACAGTTCTCTGGCAAGTTGCATCACATCTCTCTTGTCCGTAGCCACCACAATGACAGGTGTGTCTCCTCCGAAGGTCTTCAGCACAGGCCTCAGGGCCTTCACCATGAGCTTGGCATCACCCATATTCTTAAACCTCAGGTAGAGTTTAGCGCTTTTCGCGGCAGTGAGATCCCCCACCGTTTCCACAATGAGCTTCGGGTTCTCCTCCTCCTTCAACGACAGTCTCCCCTTCACCAGCACAATGCTGTCTTCCTTGAGGTAGGAAACCACCTTATCGTAGGTTTTGGGAAACACGATGCACTCCAGAACCCCGGAGAGGTCCTCCAGATTCATGAAGGCCATCATGGCAGAATTTCTCGTGATCTTTCTTGTGATGTCCCGGATCATACCGCCGAGGATCACTCTTTCTCCGTCCTTGAATCCGCTCTTTTTCATCATGGCGTCGGCATAAAGGGCGGCATCGTCTCTCACATCATCCAGGATATCATCGCTTTCCGAGAGAATATCAGACACTTTGTGACTGACCGCCTTTCTCAGCGTCTCCTCATATTCATCCAGAGGATGACCCGTAAGATACATGCCCGTCATTTCCTTCTCCATGAAGAGCAGATCCCTGTGATCGAATTCTCTGAGATCCGGATACTCCACTTTCACCGTATCCTCGTCTTCCAGGATGTCCCCGAACAGTGAAACCTGCCCGTCGATGTTCTTTCTGCTTTTCTGCGCAAAGCTTTCAATGATCTTCTCGTGGACAGCCAGCATCTGGGCACGACTTCCGTCCAGACCATCGAAGGAACCCGCCTTGATGAGGGCTTCCACTGCTCTTTTATTCAGTCCCGTGGCCGTGTTTCGCTCAATGAAGTCCATGAGATTTTTGTAGTTACCGTTTCTGTTTCTCTCGGAAACCAGAGCATCCACGAAATTCTTTCCGACGCCTTTGATGGCACCAAGACCAAAGAGAATTTTCCCGTCTCTGACCTTGTATCGGAACTCCGAACTGTTGATTTCAGGAGAGACCACCTCAATGCCCAGACTTTTCGCAAACCTCAGGTAGGAGAAGCACTTGTCGGCATTGCCCAGGAAGCTGTTCAGCATGGCTGCTGTGAACTCCGCAGGATGATACCGCATGAGATAGGCCGTCTGATAGCCGATGACCGCATAGGCTGCCGCATGGGCCTTGTTGAAGGCATAGCTCGCAAAATCCATCATCTGATTGAAGATGGTGTTGGCCACCTTCTCACTGATGCCGTTGCGGACGCACCCAGGCACCACCACCTGTCCCTTTTCGTCCACCAGTCCATAGATGAAGCTCTTTCTTTCCTCTTCCATGACATCATGCTTCTTCTTGCTCATGGCTCTTCGGACCAGGTCTGATCGTCCCAGGGAATAGCCCGCCAGGTCTCTCACGATCTGCATGACCTGCTCCTGATAGATGATTACACCATAGGTCACGGACAGGATGGGCTCCAGCTCCTTGCACAGATAGGTGATCTTCTCGGGGTTGTTCTTGTTCTCGATGTATTTCGGAATCTCCGACATAGGTCCCGGCCTGTAGAGGGAGATCCCCGCGATGATGTCCTCTAGAGAATCCGGCTTCAGCTCCTTCATGAAGCTTGTCATTCCTGCGGATTCCAGCTGGAAGACCCCTACGGTCTTTCCTTCACCGATCATCTTGTAGACCTCGGGATCCGTCAGGGAGAGGGTATCCACATCAATCTCAATGCCGCTGGCTTCCTTCACCATATCCACCGTATCCCGCATCACCGTCAGCGTTCGAAGGCCCAGGAAGTCCATTTTGAGCAGTCCCAGCTCTTCCAGAGTGTTCATGGTGAACTGGGTCACGATGGATTCCTCGTTTCTCTGCAGAGGCACATAGTTCACCAGGGGCTTCTCGGAGATCACCACCCCCGCCGCATGGGTGGAGGAGTGTCTGCTGAGCCCTTCCAGTTTTCTGGAAATATCCAGCAGCTCCATGACGCGTCCATCGTCTTCATAGACTCTTCTAAGCTCTGGATTCATCTCGATGGCCTTATCCAGGGTGATGCCCAGAACACCGGGAATCATCTTGGCGATCTGGTCCACTTCCCCGTAGGGATAGTTCATGGCACGTCCCACATCCCGGATGCAGGCCCTGGCGGCCATGGTTCCGAAGGTGATGATCTGGGCCACGTTGTCCGCTCCGTATTTTCCCACCACATAGTCGATGACTTCTCCTCTTCGTTCATAGCAGAAGTCCGAGTCGATATCCGGCATGGAGATTCGTTCCGGGTTCAGGAACCGTTCAAACAGCAGATTGTACCGGATGGGGTCGATCTTGGTGATATTGAGGCAGTAGGACACGCAGGACCCTGCGGCGCTTCCTCTTCCCGCCCCCGTGGCAATGCCGTTGTCATTGGCGAATCTGATGAAGTCCCAGACGATGAGAAAATAATCCACATAGCCCATCTGGTTCATGATGCCCAGCTCATAGTCGATGCGGCGGATGATCTTCTGCTCCTCTTCTCCCTGAAGTGACCGGAGGGCTTCCACATCCACCGGTTTTCCTCTGTAGCCGCTGAAGACATCATATTTCTCCACCATGCCCTCATAGGTTCTCAAAGTGAGATACTGGTAGGGATCCGCACCTTCCGGCAGTGGAAACTTGGGCAGCTTCGATACATGGAACTCATAGTCGAAACGGCACTTCTTCGCGATCTTCACGGTATTCTCCAGTGCTTCGGGAATATACTGGAACAGCTCATGCATCTCCTCATAGGATTTCAGATAGAACTGATCCGATGGGTAGCGCATCCGGTTCTCCTCATCCACGGTCTTTCCCGTCTGGATGCAGAGGAGAATATCGTGGGCTCTGGAGTCTTCCTTCTTCAGATAATGCACATCATTGGTACAGACCAGTGGAATATCTAGTTCCCTGGCCAGAGTGATGTTAAGCTTATTGACCTTCTTCTGCTCTTCCAGACCATGGTCCTGCAGTTCCAGATAGTAATCCTCCTTGAAGACGCGCTTGTAGAACAACGCAGCTTCTCTGGCTCTCTCCGGCATATCCAGATTGAAGAACTCCTGCACCTCTCCACCTAAGCAGGCCGACAGGCAGATGAGTCCTTCCGCGTGCTTTTCGATGAAAGCGTGGTCCACTCTGGGTTTATAATAGAACCCCTCCAGAGATGCAGCCGACACGATCTTCATGAGGTTCTCATACCCGGTCTCGTTCTTCGCAAGAAGAACCAGATGATGGGTGGTGTTTTCCGGGTCCTGATGTTTGATGTGCATGTCTTTGGCCGCCACATAGATCTCGCATCCGATGATGGGCGTGATCCCGGCTTTCTTTGCCGCCTTGTAGAACTCTACGGCGCCATACATGCTTCCGTGGTCTGTAATGGCCACGTATTCCATGCCCAGCTCCTTGGCTCTTCCGATGATGCCGTCGATTTTCGCTGACCCATCCAGAAGACTGTATTCCGTATGCAGATGTAGATGGGCAAATGCTCTTTCCATAACTCGTTTCCTTTCTGTATGTTTGCGTGAAGCTGCCTCTTAGGCTGTGAAGTCGCAGGCTTTGGATGCTTCCAGCATGGGTCTTAGGTTCGCCAGCACTTCATTCACATGATACTCGTGCACCTGATAGGCATCCATATCCTCCTTGGAATCAAAGGTGGTGATGAGGCAGATGTCATAGCTTCTTTCGGTGAAAAGCTCATCTTTCCCAACAGTGAGTCCTTTCAGCTGGGGTATCTTTCCTTCCATGGATGTAAGGATGTTTCTGGCCTTGTCCATATTCTCCGGGCTGTTGTCCTTCAGTTTGAAAAGTACTACGTGATAAAACATATATTGTCCTCCTGATTTCTCTCATTATTCATTGTCTTAGAATCTGTTCTTTCATGGATCTCCGTTTTCTAAAATGAGGCACCTAATCATCCAGCGTATGCAGCACATTGAGCCTGGAGGCTGCTATGAGCTTGTCCCGGGAGCGCAGGGCCACATCCACTTTGGAATGAAGCTTTGACGTCTTGATGATGCTGATCTCCATGGTGAACCTGGCATCGATGCCCAGCACCTCATAGAAATCCGTGGAGCATTTATCGAGGCTGCAGCTGTAATACTGGTTCTGCAGATGGGAGATGGCGGTTTTGGACATGAGCATGGACAAAAGACCTCTGGACGCATTGCCCAGCGGGTCCAGAAATTCCGGCGATACGACGCCACTGTAGTAGAATTTTCCGTCTCTCTTCTCCACCACCAGGCTTCTTATGATCTTATCCTCGATGGTGTCCGTTTCCATGGGCTTCATATGTCTTTCCTGAAGGGCCTTCAGGATATCCGTTCTTGTGATGACCCCCACTAGAATGCCTTCCTCCGTCACAGGACAGATGGGCAGATTCTCCCAGTCCATGATATGGGCCACATAGGACACGGTGGTCTTGGGCGTCACGGAGATGTTCACCTTTCTCATGACGTCGCCCACCAGGTCCGTATCTTCTCGTCCCAGGGTTTCCTTAGGTGTTATGATGCCCTGGACCACCATCTTCCGGTCCACCACGGGAAACTTTTCGTGGCCGGATTTCTCTGAAATCTTCAGATAATCCCTTATGGTACTGTCCAGAAGCAGATGATGGGTCTCCTTCTGGATGATGTCCTTCACATAAGGAATGGTCTGCTTGATGAGATTTTCCGATATCCCTCTGTTGATCATGGATGCAGTAGTGAAGGTGTCGTAGGAACAGGAAATAATGGGCAGCTTCAGCCTGTCCGCCAGGGCCACATTCTTCTCGCTGGCCTTGAAACCACCAGTGATCAGTACGCCCACCCCCATGTTCAGTGCCAGAGTATGGACTTCATCCCGATTTCCCACGATGAGCAGTCCGCCCATGGTCAGATATTTCTTCATGGCCTCCATGGTCATGGCACCGATGTTGAAGCGGTAGATGGTCTTCTCCACCCCGTCACTTCCACCTAGAAGTTCTCCATCCACAATCCGAATGATTTCATTGTAGGTGATGGACTCGATCTTCTTTTCCTTCTCGCTTTCGATCCGGATGGTACCGGTCCTTGGCAGGGTCTCCAGATACCCCTCTTCCTCCATGATCTTGATGGCCTTGTATGCCGTGGCATCACTGACCCCTCGATCCTTTGCCAGGGTTCTTACAGAGAGCTTCGTACCCAGCTGCATTTCCTTGATGTGCTCCATGATTCGATCTATCTTCGCCACTACAGTCCCCCCTTCCTCAGTTCATCGGCTATTTTTTCGATCTTTCTCAATCTGTGGTTGACACCGGATTTCCCCACAGGAGGATTCAGCATCTCGCCCAGTTCCTTCAGCGATTCATCCGGATAATCCAGCCTCATCTCCGCCACTTCTCTAAGCGGTTTCGAAAGCCTTGAGAGTCCGATTTCCTTCTCTATGAGTCGGATCGACTCCACCTGCCGCACGGCTGCATTCACTGTCTTGGACAGATTGGCCGTCTCGCAGTTCACCAGTCTGTTCACGTTGTTTCTCATATCCTTCACGATTCTGACGTTCTCGAACTCGAAAAGGCTGTTGTAAGCGCCGATGATGGATAGAATGTCCACAATCTGCTCCCCTTCCTTCAGGTATACGATATGGGCATTCTTCCTGGCGATGACCTTGGAGGTGAGTCCATAGGAATTTATGAGTTCCTTGAGATCCTCCGCCAGCTCCAGAGCGTTCACCACAAATTCCAGATGATAGGCCTTTTCCGGATTGGATACGCTGCCTGACCCCAGAAAAGCCCCTTTTATGAATGCCTTCTTCAGCGCATCCGTATGGACCAGTTCTTCCCCGATGCTGTAATCCAGGCTGAACACATCCTCCTCGCTTCTGAGAATACCTGTCTCCATGAGCAGATCCTTCAGTCCCATGTCTTCGCTGATGACGATGACATAGACATTGTTCTTCTTGAGGGAACCCGACTTCTTCACCAGAAGTCTTCCATGGATCTCCAGATGATCCTTCAGAAGCTTGAAGATGAACCTTGCTGTGGAAGGATTCTCCGTGGTGATCTTGAAGGCCAGCTTCGAGGAGCCGAAGGACAGTGTCCCCGACAGCCTCATGATGGCGGAAAGAATCGAGATGATTTCTTCCCTTGATATATCTGTATTTCTTGTTATTTCACTTTTCACTGTCGATGAAAATGACATAGTATCACCCGAACCTGTTCTATTTTTATTGTAAATTCTGCAGTTTTCTCCATCTTTAACAGACAGTTTTAGTACAGTTTACCTTTCTAATTATACCATAACACCAGAAATCATAGAACGGATAAGCACCCATTCACCACAATTAAAATAGAGGTGTTCCGACACCGGCAGATCGCCTTGGTCAGAACACCTTCTTTACTTCAGAATCCAGGATTTTCTTCTCACTTTTTTCTGTGTTTCAGCTTGCCCGATAAAGCCACATACTCCAGGATTCTCTTCTTGTCATTGACCAGAGCCTCACTCAGGATGATTTCCATGAGCTTCTGGGAAAGCTTTTCCGCATCATGCCTGACGGAAGTTTCCCGGGGCTTGATGAAATCTCCTGTGATGAGCTTGAAATCATACTCCTTGAGATTCTCCTCATCCACCGGAACCTCAAACTGATTCATATGGTGGTAAGCACTTCGAAGCTTCGGATTTCTGATTTTCGTCGTGTTGGCGAAGACATAATCCAGCGGACCGATGTCACCGTGCCTATAGATGGCCCGGATGTGATCCGACACCTTGAACTCATCCGTTTCGCCCGGCTGCGTCATGACATTGCAGACATAGATCTTTCGCGCCCTGCTTTCCTTGATGGCTTCCGGAACACCTTTCACCAGAATGTTCGGAATGATGGAGGTGTAGAGGGAACCCGGTCCGAGGATGATGGCATCGGCTCTCAGGATTTCTTCCCGCACATCGGAAAGGCACTCCGCATTTTCCGGTGTGATGTAGAGCCTGGCGATCTTGGCCCCTTCGGAGATGCTCACATCGGGAATATGGGATTCCCCCACCACCACCTGATCGTTCTCCAGAACCGCATTGATCCGGATATTATCCAAGGTCACTGGCAGCACTTTTCCCGTGATGGCCAGAACACTGGCCATTTTCTGCACCGCATCTTCGAAATTGTCCGAGACGCCGTCCATGGCGGCAAGAAAAAGATTCCCGAAGCTCTGCCCTTTCAGGCTTCCATCCTTGAAACGGTACTGCATGAGCTCCTCCATGAGGGGCTCGGTGTTGGCCAGCGCCACCAGGCAGTTTCTGATGTCTCCAGGCGGAAGAATGCCCAGGTCTTCCCGAAGGACCCCGGAGCCTCCCCCGTCATCAGCCACCGTGACCACCGCGGTGATGTTGTTGGTGTAGCTCTTGATGCCTTTCAGGATGGTGGAAAGCCCCGTGCCCCCACCGATGATCACGACTCTTGGCCCCTGAACCAGAAGCTTCTTGTCATGGATGAGGCTTCCGATTTCTCTGGAGTCCATGTTGAAGTCGATGAGTCCGTCCTTGGCCAGAGACATGAAATTCTTCAGAAGCTCCGCTGTGGATACATAGAGTGTGGACGCACCTAAAATAAGAAGATAGATATAATACAGATTATATACATCTTCTCCAAATCTTCTGAATATCAGTTCTATGATGGCGAACACCAGCAGGCTGATGCCCACTATAGCCAGCCCGAACCATCTCTTGATTCCGAATCCCGTATTCATCCAGTCTTTTATCTTCATCTATACACACCACTAATTCCTCTTGTTCTTACCTTTGATTATACCACAGCTTATTCGATGAAGAACATGCCTCTTCTTTATCGCATTTTCTAAATAAAGGAGCGAATGTGCAGCATAGTAAAGGGAACCGGCTTTTAGAGCCGATTCCCCGTGTACTGCCGATCAGGAAAGTGAAAATGGGAGTAACGAATCCTTTACGCCTTCTTCCGCGTTTTCTTCCTGTTGATCTGCACAATGATCTTGTCAAATTTTCCATCCCGTCTGAAGATACTGCCTGAAATCTCCCTGTTAAGCTTCAGAGTGTTCTCGAAGGTATACCTGTCCCCATTTTCATAGAAGACCGATACCGCATCGTGGTCACTGAGCTCATAAATCACCGGAACAGAACAGATGGTGAAGCCCAGCTGATTTTCCCGGATGTCCAGCGTTCTTTCCGGAAGCACCCAGTCCACCTGTTTCTTCAGGAACTCCTCTTCCGACAGCATGCTTGGATCGAATCGGATTTCTCCATCTGACACTAAGACACCCAGCTCGCTGAATCTGGTGATGAAATCCTCTTTGACCTGCCCGGTCATGCCAGGCTGCTGAACCCCAGCAAAACTGGGGGTATGGGAATAGGCGTCACTTGGGAATGCGCCATAGTCCAGAGGCGATTTATCCACACCGATGCCCGCCTTCAGGTCACGGAAGTGCTCCGCCAGCTGGTCCGCAACCTCCAGTTCACCATCTCTCAGGGCAAGCTCATGATTTTCCTTAGCCGCCAGCACAAGTTTCGATACCATATGCCAGTAGATGCTTCCAAGCCCCTCATATTTGTAGAAGGTTCCCGAGCGACCTGTAAAGGCATGATGTTCGAACATCTCATGGAAGATCGCGCCGACTTTCTCAATCTCTGCCGGTTCATAGTCCGTCCCGGAAGCCAGAGCATTCACGATTTCCTTGGCATTTCTGAACTGTCCGTTGAAACGGTACTGCCCCTTCACATCCTGTTCAATGAATCTTCCGGATCCTTTCTCAAGTTCCTTCTGAAGAAGCGAAGAGGATTTCACCGCTTCCTCAGGAATGATGTTCTTCTGAAGGAACAGTGGCAGTTCTCGCACCGGATAGAGCATATAGCTGTTCTGATCCTCTCGATAGATCCGGCTTCTCTTCAGCGCCTCAAGGACCCTGATCGCTTCTCTGCTGCTTAAAGCGCCGGAGCTTAAGACCGCCACCTGACCTTCCAGCATCTCATAGAGATGACTCAGGCTGCAGGTGTTCTCATCGAATCGGAGCAGATTGTAGGAATGATAGAGTCCATCCGCTCTTCTGTTTGCGGCGATGGTGGCATCCAGATGCCCCTTCGCGGCATTCAGCAGTCTTCGGATGTCACCATAGGCAAGCTTCGCCTTTTCACCCGTAAAACCATGGGCATAGATCTTCTGGCGGTAATCCGTCCCGATGCGCCCGAGATTCATGACGATTTCATATCGTGCTTCATCACTTATGCCCTGATCCAGCATTTCTGTGCTTTCTTCAAGAACCTTCAGCGTGTCCATAAGCATCCTTTTCATTTCTCCGGAAACGGCCACGGAGCCTTCTTCAGCTTCCAGCAGCGTATCCATGAAGCCCAGATAACGGTATAGATAGTAAAGCGTGACCATGGAAACCCCGTTACCCACCAGAGCGTTGTTGGCATCGTTCCATTCCGGACGCTGGGTGTTCATCCAGATGCCGCCATCAGGGATATAGTTTGATAATTTGGAGAGCAGCACCGCAAGGAGTTTTTCCGTCAGATTCACATGATAGATCTCTTCTCCGATGAAGTGCAGCTTACCATCAGCGCCATACCGGTCCACTCTTCTTCTGATGGCTTCCGCCGAAGCTTCATCATAGTCGATGGAATTCTTGGGGTCTCTCACGAGATCCTCGATGCCCTTGATTCTGTATGGCACATCGGCATAGACAAAGATCTCCTTGTCCAGCATTTCACTGAGCTTGTGCGGATGGTACTTCTTCGACAGCTCCATGAGCTTCAGAAGATAGATGACCTGATGGTCTCCCCAGTATCCGATGTTTGACCAGGGGTCCGTGGGATCCGGTTCTTCCCAGTCCACACCGTCCTTGGTAATGCGATAGGCATTGTATCCGTCCGGTGTGGAAGCGTTGACGAACTTCGCGATGATGCTTTCGATGTAGCCAGGGAACGACAGGGAAAGCGCTTCCCAGTTCTGGAAAATATCTCTCCAGTTCCCTTCAAAGTTCAGATTCCTCTTTCCATCTTCCCCGCTGATCTTGATGTTGAATTTATTCCATGGACGGCTGGGATCCCCATGTCGTCTGGAATAGGTCAATGGGAGATACTCCAGAAGGATTCTCATGAGATCTTTATCCCCGGTTTTTTCCACCAGAGCTATAAGCTCCGCATAATTCTTCTCTTCAGACAGAGCATCCAGCATGTTTCTGTGCCTTGCGAGGAGATCCTTATTCCATTTTCCGATGAACGCCTTCAGGTCCTCTGTAAAGACATTGTAGCCGTCCGCATAGATTCCACCACGCATGATATTGTACAGGGTGTTGGAAAAGTGTCTGTAGCTATCCATTTTCTTTTCCGTCATCTGGCATCCGTCGGCGTCAAACACAAGCTTCTTGAGATTCTCATCGCCTCTATTAAGATCCGCTTCCAGACTGCGGAGGATGCTGTCCCCTTCACGGATTTCACTGATCAGCGCTTCGATATCCGCCGCGCTCTGCTGGAGCTCCGAAACCATAATCCATTTTCTTGTCTCGGAAGCAGCCAGCTTCAGCGCTGAAGACACATAGAACGCGCCTCTCTGACCCTTGATGTCATATTCCGTCGTGATGTCAGCCCCTCTTCTGAAGCTTCTGACCTGATGCTCCGAGAGAAGAAGTGTCGGCTGTTCCAGCCCCTTGGCCCAAACCGTCGTCGCTTTGAGCGATTCACTGGGTTCGGGCTGATCCGATATGATGGAACTGAGGGTGAAGATGCCCAGGGCTGATTCCTCCACCAGCTCACTGCGCTTATATCCGTCAATGAGGGTGCTGCGGCTCGCCTGAGCCAGTGCATCCACGCCGTAGGGCAGGATGTTTCTGATGCCGTCCAGCACACGTACGGTAAGCGCTTCACTGGAATGGCTCAGGAGTTCAGACTCTTTGACCAGACCGTACCGGCTGCTCATCTTCCAGGTGTATCGGTAGGTCAGCTTCAGATCCAGGTTCTCTTCCTCGAACATGATCTTGTTGCCCATGGTGTTCTTATAGAGATTTCTCTTGATTCTGTATAGATCCGCATTGTGACTGGTGAAAGGCTGCCAGAGGCTGCGTTTTCCCCCATCAGACACGATCAAAGCCGTATCGGGACCTGTGGTCTCAATGCTGTCATGAACCTTATCGTCCGTCACATAGGGAAACAGTGCGTTGTCGGGATTCCCCCGACCCGCGGTGAGTCCGCCGGTACTGGAAACAAAAAGCCAGAAATCTCCGTCGTTGACGATGGTCATGAAAAAAGGAGGCATTTCATGAAAATCGCTGATCCGGAAGTATGTTTCCCCCTTCATTTCCACTGTGGTTAATGAAATCTCCGGCGAGTCCGCATGGAGCACACAGTCGCCGATATATAAATTCTTATCTTTCATCGTTAATTCCTTTCATCAGTGTGATTAGCCTTTCACTGCACCGGCTGAAATATTTTCAATGAGGTATTTGGAAGCGAATATAAACACCACAACAATCGGTACAATGGAGATGGCAAAGCCGAGATAAATCGCTCCCTGATTCTGATACCATATTCTCAGTGCCTTCAGGGAGGAAATGACCATGGGCAGTGTTTCATTCGCCTTGGAACTCAGAATGACTCTTGCACTGAGATAATTATTCCAGGACCCGATGAAGGTGAAAATCGACATGGTCGCCACACCCGGAGCCATGAGCGGCAGCGCGATTCTATGGAAAATGTAGAGCTCTCCTGCGCCATCTATTCTGGCGGCCTCGATGACCTCCTTGCCGAGGGAGGAACTGATGTAGGCTCTCAGGAAAAACACCGTTCCGATGGAGGCGATGGCTGGTATGATCAGCGCAAGATGATTATCCATGAGCCCGATCTGGGTCATCAGTCTGACATAGCCAAGAAACGCCAGCTGGCTGGGAACCATCATGAATATGAGGATCAGTCCGAACAGGACATTCTTTCCTCTGAAGTTGAACACATGGAATCCGTAAGCCGTCAGCGCCGAGAAATATCCCGATAACACCGTCACCGCCACTGCGATCTTCAGGGAGTTCATGAAGCCCCTGACCACATCCACGTTGTCCACCAGAATCCTGTAGTTTTCCACCAGACTTGTTCCTGGAATCAGCGAAATGCCCTGGGTTGAAATGGACATTCCGTCACGGGTGGCATTGATAAGCACGATCCAGAAAGGAATGACGGCAATGACCACAAGAAATGCAAGGAAAAGATAGATCAGGCTATAGACCATGACTTTCTTCGCTTTGTTTCTTCGTATCTCTTTACGTCTCTGCTCATCGGTCTGTGGACTGATTTGTTCTTTCACTCTATTGTCTTTCATGAGGATCACCGCCTTTCATCATTAAAACTTCTTTCTTTCTCGCTTTCTTCTCTTTCCTGTTTTCAAAAAACTCTCTGATTTCTCTTCTGTTTGTCGCAATGGTGAAGACCGCTGTAAATACCATGATGAGGAGGAATAGTACAAAAGAAAGGGCAGAAGCATAACCATAGTTTCTGTAGACGAAGGCCATATTGTAGATGTACACAATCATCGTGTTCAGACTGCCTTCCGGAAACCCTCTGCTGTCGGTAATGAGAAAGGGAATATCAAAGAGCTGAAGCCCCCCTATGAGACCCGTGACCATGACATACATGAGGATGGGCTTGATGGAAGGTATGGTGATGTTCTTCATGATCTGGAATCTGTTGGCCCCATCGATTCTTGCTGCTTCAAAGGTCTCTTTGCTCACAGCCTGCACGGAAGCCATGAATAGAATGAAGGAGTTGCCGAACCACATCCAGGTCTGAATCCCTGAAACACTCATCTGAGCCAGAATCGGCTTCGTCAGCCATCCGATGGCGGTATCAATCCACCCGATATTGAAGAGCACCTGATTCACAACGCCATAGTCTCTGTCGAGAAGCTTCACGAAAATCAGTGCTATGGTCGCGGATGCGATGAGATTCGGAAGATAGAACACAACTCGAAAGAAGCCCAGTCCTTTGACTTTATACTTGATGTCCGAGAAAATCATGACCAATAGAAACGCCAGGAAAATCTGGAAGAAAATATTCACTGCCCAGATTCTGATGGTATTGAAGAATGCATCCACCACATTGGGGTCATTGAAAACCAGTTTGAAGTTTTCAGCTCCGATGAACACCTGTGGTCCATAACCTTTGAATCTCGTCATGGACAGGTACAATGTGAACAGAATCGGATATACATTGAACAGGGCGAACACCAGAAAAAATGGTGTGATAAAAAAATATCCTTTCCTTTCTTTTGTTTTTTTCATTTTTACCTCCATATGCAAAAGTAGACTTCACGTCTACTTCTGCATAGTTTTTTTCTTTATTCTGTTGGCAGCCCATCCACATAGATTTCAGGGTAGGTCACCTTGACATCATTATAGAAAGCAGTCAGCACATCTGCAATGGAGCTGTAACCTGAAGCACCCTGCTTGTAGTTTGTGATGTGTGTACCCAGAAGATCATTGAGACCTCTGTCATAGACTGTTACATTGGATAGATCGATCTTGGCCGCTTCTTCACTGAATACCTTCAGGTGATTCATTCCGCCCAGGGACTGTCTGCCTTCGTAGTCTGCAATGACCGGTGCCATGACGGACTCGACGGAATACATGTCTCCATCTGCTTCCTGACGCTCTGCCAGTCTTTCCTTGTCAAACAGCATGGATTTCAGGAAAGCGAATGCCGCTTCGGGATTTTCGGAATCTGCGTTGACACCCAGATAAGTTCCACCCCAGAAATAGGAATTCGGTCCGGATGCCATACCCCAGTTGCCTTTGAATGCCGCATTCTCATATGCGTCCTTTTCTTCCTGAGATGCGTCTTCTGCCGGCTTTGCCAGTGTGTTGCCCTCCGCATCCACTTTTTCCATGTTCGGTTCAATGATGTATCTCAGGCCCCATGTAGGCATGGAGTACGCCATGACCTGCCAGGTCTTTCCTTCTGCATCGGTCAGGTCCTTGTCCATGGCATCAAACCAGGGACCACTCCACTCTGCTGCATTGGCAGTCAGTGATGCATCGATGGTTTCACCGTACATTTCCTTCACCAGATTGATATATGGAATCTGTTCCTTGATTTTATCCGCATTCAGTTTTCCGTCTTCATCGACCCATTTCGCAGGATCGTTTGTACCTGCAGCGAAGTGTCTTACCGCCTGATCATCCGGAAACAGTCTCCAGTTCGGATTGTAGGCTTTGACTTCCTCCTGCGCTTCAAGCATATTCTCGATGCTATCGAACTTGTTTTCGTTCATCCAGTTTGTCACAGCGGTGTTGTAGTCTTCAGACCCTTCTGCTGGGAATCCGGCTTCTGTGCCCCATACTTCAGCAGCCATATCTGTTTTGAAGAAGATGGCACCAGGTGTCACCTGCCAGGATAAAGCGGCAAGCTTCTCTGTGGCTGGATCGATTCCGGACTGCCAGATATACTCCGCATAATCCGCTTTCTCTGCAGCAAGATCCACATCAGGATCATTTTCCATCATGGTTTCAATGTCGGCATAGTATCCAGCTTCAATGAATTGCTTGATGTGGTCAAGCTCTCCAGTGAATACATCTGGTCCGTTGCCGGAGGATAGTGCAGGCAGAATCTTATCCATATAACCGTCCTGAATGGATACTGCAACAAACTCCACTTCCATGCCTTCCAGAGGTTTGCCTTCCGCTGTATATAGTTCCTTGAAATGATCAATGTCTCCGGCTGTCTCCAGTTCGTCTGTGAAGGACCAGATCACCAGTTTCTCATTTGAATAGTCTTTGGATGGATCCACCTCTACATTTGGCGCCTCCTCAGATGTGCCGCAGGCAGAAAGTACAAACATAGATGCCATCAGGAATGAAAGTATTTTTTTGATTTTCATTCGATTAACCCCTTTTTCCTTTATTTCAACACTCATTATGTCGCACCCATAATATAGCACATTTACGAAAGCGGTTTCAATAGTTTTTTAAAAGTTTTTTATGAAAATGAAAACCTTTTAAAAAGGAGAAAACATCTGTTTCTTTCAGTAGCGCTTTTGAATCCATATTATGAGATTGACAGCCCATAATCTCATTTCACCTGAAAATCAGCTGATTTCAGATGTTTCTCCGTTTTTGATGCGTCTTCTGACTGCCAGCGGAAGACTCCCTTCCACTATTGCATACGCATCCTCTCCACAAGGCTCTGATCAGCAACCAGACGCCTCATATTTCACATTTTCGAAACCGCTTTCCTTATTTATCCGATGATGAAGGTGGTGATGGAGTTGTCCGGCAGATTGATGTTCAGCCCTTCCCCGTCCACCACGAGAGAAAGTTCAGCGATGAACCCTTCATTCTGCGCAACCACCACAATCCTGCCATCAGGGTTTCTGAATGCCACCGCATGGACGTCTTCCTTGGTCACACTGATTTCCAGTCTTCTTGCCCCCACAGCGATGTATTTCGAGAAATGACCGATATAATAATAGGAATTGTTGTAGATGAGCTTCTCCGTGTTCCGGTCATACATGATGGGCGCTTCACAGTAATTGTAGACATGATTGGGCCCTCCGATCTCATTCAGAACCAGGTTCCAGTCGATCCATCCTCTGCTCCAGTTGTTGAAGTCACCCATGATATTGCGGCCGTATCGCTCCCCGTTGGACCAGGAACCGAGATATCCGTTATGCACCGCATTCTCGGATGTGGTGGTCAGTTCCACGCAGCCTTCCGTAAACAGAATATGTTTATCCGGAAACATGTTGTGGAGCGCCGTGAGATTTTCGAATGCCTCGCTCACATACCAGTGATTGCCGACACCCCACACATACTGGGCTGCCTCCAGGTCCGACAGCACCACTGCCCCTCGCTCCACCAGAACATCCCTGTTGTGATCCCACACAATGATCTTTGTGTCAGGGTGGGTTGCACTTATAACAGGACCCAGATGGTGCTTCACAAAATCACGTTCTTCTTCCGCTGTGTATATACAGGAATCCCAGGTCTGGGTGGCCAGAGGCTCATTCTGGACACTGACGGCCCAGATGCCGATTCCACGCTTTTTCATTTCTTCGATGTATCGGGCATAATATTTCGCCCAGATATCAGCGAACTGCGGCAGGAGCTTTCCACCGTAATTCATTTCCCCGGTATCCTTCATGTACCCCGGAGGACTCCACGGAGAAGCAAGAAGCTTCAGAGGTTCTTCCGCATGTCTCATGGCATCCCTGATCATGGGCACAACCCATCTGTCCTCTCTTGAAAGATCGAAAGTGCTCAGATCCTGATCCCCTTCTTCCACATAGGTATAGTTTTCCAGCGAAAAATCACTGGAGTTGATGTGCACTCTTCCCAGAACATACCCGAGCCCTTCCAACTTTGAAAAATAGGCACGAAGAGCTTCCTCCCGAACCGTTTCAGGAGCTTCAGACAGGGTGAAGGCAGCTGATTCCGTAAACGCGCCACCGAAACCCATGAATTCCTGATATTCCACCCTGCTGTTCACGGCAATTACGGGTCTTTTCGGATCATAATGACCCGTTTCTCTTTCGGGCAGAGTTTTCCAGAATTTCAGATCTCTCTTCTCGGACCTGATTGCTTTGACTTTCATAGTGATTCCTCCTTCAACTTGTATATCATGATGATCTGTTTCACCTCACGGTCTCTCACTTTCTGCGCCAGATCTCCACAGATGCATGCATATGCTTTTCCGTCCACCTTGTAGTGATCGATGCACACCCGCTCTGAATAGGTGGGCAGCCCGGTGTCATTTTCTATGATGAACTCCATGTCGGATAGAAGCGTGGTCGTAACCCTTCCATCCACAAAGAAATCCGCCCCGAGAATCGGCTCCGGTGAGAAACACAGTTCGCCGCTGAAGGTGAACAAGGATTTCCCGAACATCATATGCTGCCAGATGCTGAGCATCTCCGCTGTGGACCCGCTGAGCCTGGACACAAATCCCTGCCCATGCAGTTTACTGTTGGGATTCAGACTGCTGGCAATGAAGCTGGAGTTTTCCAGCGTGGATCGCCCATAGACTTCAGGATCCATGAAACAGACCAGATTCGTTCTGATTTCCTCGAAGAACAGATCCGGAAGCCCTCCTTTCAGAAGTCCCAGAAGATACTTGTAGGTCATGTGCAGAAAATTGCTCTCCCTTTCCAGCCAACCTGGGGTGAACGCTCTGATTCTACCGGTCTCATAGCTCATATCCTCCAGCGATGCACTGGTCCTGTAGGTTTTCAGGACCGGATCATACATACCTGAATTTCTTATGCGGTGATGCAGAGCTCTGTTTTCCTCTGCCGTCCCGATCTTCAGGAATCTTGCAGGACCCTCCAGAAAAAACGGGACCTTCTCCAGTTCAAAGCCCTTGACACGAACCCTCTGCAGTCCGTAAGGAGTCTTTCCTTCCAGCACTTCATAATCCGTAACCTTATAGATGAGATAGGTGGGAAGCACGCCCTCATGGAGGGTTTTCGCCCGGTTGATTCCATCCATAAGAACCCCCTCCAGCCTTTCCAGAAACTGGCCGGCTTCCTTCGCATCCACAAGGACTTCATTTCCGCCGATGTCCTCTCTGATCTTTTCCCTGAAGTCCTCTCGCAGAGAAGTCAACGCATCCCATCTTTCAAACAGTGACATCTCCCTGGAAAGCACCTCAGTGATCCGACTGTAGAGATGATGACTGACATCAAGGAGACGCACCGGTCTTGTCAGATTCTCCCTCAGGAACCTGACCACCCTCACCAGTTCCACGGTCTCACTCATCCCTGATCCGAACAGTCCTGGAAGACCGTTCATGGCATCATTCCACCCGGGTCTGTCCGCTTCCATTTCCACGCCCATGCCGAAAGGATCCAGGGTCGTGAACTTGATCATCACATGATGCAGGAGCTTCTGTGCGAGACTCACTTTGTAGATTTCTCCCCCGACACGCTTCCAGTTTGACTGCTCGAATCGGCTAGAATGCTCTTCCTCCTCTATGGCGCCATATTGCCTGATGACCCCATTTTCCGTTCGTCCGTATTTTTCGCGTCTGGGCAGAACATGGACCGGACTGTCGTAGTACCGATAGGTTTCATCTTCGAACAGCATCTCCTCGATCCGGTCAGGGTAGACGCTCCGATAACTTTCAACTAGATCGAAATTGTATGTCCAGTGATCGGACCAGTACCCTTCCCCATAGACGGCTTCAATGTGCTGCTCCGCTTCTTCCAGAAGACGATCCATGAATGCGTCCTCGCCGATATCAAGCCTGATCCCCTCCAGAAGAATCTTCATGGATACATTGCCCGGCGTGAATTTGCCGGAAAGAACCTCTCTCAGTTTCTCCTGCCCTTCAAGGACATATTTTCCCATCAGCACCTCCATCGCAGATGCTTCTATGGTGAACGTGGTACCCTGAACCCCCAGGGGATTGTATCCGTCCAGCTGCAGGAGATTCATGAACATCTTCACATTGAACAGTCCTGCCTCCGGCGTAAAAAGCACATCACTTCGTCTGTTCTGATTCACATCCCTGAAGTTTCCGTTTCCCTGAGAATAGAACTCAGGCGCGAGAGAGAAGAAGTTGTAATCCCGTTCAGGATCCCCGTGCTTTCTGGAGAACACGTGGTAGACCTTTCTCTGGTCCCCCTCTCCGAATACCAGCGGAAACCCGCCTCGCAAGGTATTATCCAGAAAATTCTGCTTCAGATAGGCATCAAAGACCGGATAGGCTGACTCCGTTCGGATCACATTCACCAGTTCATCGAGGACCTCCTCCGCTTCTTCACGTTTACGGGAAATGTATGCTGTTTTCGTGAAAGCCTTGGCTTTCTCATTGATGATTTCCACATCGGAAACACTGCCAATGATGGTATGGATGTTAAGATGCTCCCCGGCTTCAAGCTTTTTCGATACGGGAGAGAACCCGCAAGGCACTTTATTGACCAGCACCTGATTCTTGAGATCCAACTCTTCCAGGCTATGGCTTTCCATCGTTGTCGGCACTGACAAGGACGTGTCATAGCCGAAGATTTTCTCCAGATCCACAATGGGAGGGATCAGCTGCCCGTCCTCCATGAAGGAAAGGTAGAAATGCCCTTTCTGAACCATGGATATTTCGGCATCGTCTCCACTGGAAGCTCTGAATTTATAGAACGGAATATGGTGGTCCATGTTTTCCACGCCCATCCAGGAAACCATGAGATTCGACATGTTCTTAAAGGTTTCATTGGTGGTGCCCGAAGGGAGGATATTCGCAATCCCGTCCACAACTTCCAGGATTCTTGCAGCTCCGTCATTCACGATCTCCACTTCTCTGACAAGCCCTGCCACCGGCTCATTGGTTAGCCCGAAATAGGTGACTCGGTAGGTGATCTTTCGGGTTTCATTGATTTCCTCGATGGTGAAATGCCCCTGGGCGATGAACATGGTTCTCTTCACCACATCACGACTGCCTGGAGCAAAAGGTTCGTAGACTTCCCCATCCACCTTCACGAAACTGCGGAACCCGTATCGGTCCACATACTGATAGCTGGTGTTGGCGGGAAAAAACTCCTGGATCGGTTCGTTTTTGTCTCTTAGCCCGAAACTGGTGATGCCCTGCCCGCGATTCGCGTAATATACCCATAAAGGGATGCCTCGGATACCCGCAATCCCTGGAAGAAAACTGGAAAAGGGTTTCCTTTTATCGTAATTTTCTATGACAAATTCTTTGTCCTTATAATAATATCCCATAGTTCCTCCTGTTGAACAGTGATTTAAGAATGCCGATTTCGCTTACACTCCATATCTTTTTTCGATAATAACTATTTACGAAATCGGTTTCGCTTAGTCTATGATAGCATAGGAATTCCATTAAGCAAATACAAGAATCTGTGAAATCAGTTTTTATTCACCGATTTTCTCCGTTCTGATATTACACCTGCCCTTTTTCTTACAACGCAAAAAAAAGACCTGATTTGTTCAGATCTCTTCTCACGGACTGATCGTCCAGTCTTATTTTGTTGATTCCCGAATGACCAGTTCAACCGGTACGCGTTTCACGATGCCGGGCGTACTCTCTATTTCATGATTGATGAGTGCAATCAGATGCTTGGCCGCTTCTCTGCCGATTTTCACCTTGTCCTGAGCGATGGTCGTCAGGGCAGGCGAGGTGTATTTCGTCAGCTCGATGTTGTCAAATCCTACAACACATACATCTTCAGGAACCTTGTACCCCAGCTCCTTCAGCGCCCTGATGGCACCAAGAGCGATGTCGTCACTGGCAGCATAGATGGCATCCGGAACGCCGCCATACTGGCTGACCAGCTGGTACAAAGCATTCTTACCGCTGTTGAAATCATAGTTGTTGGCTTCAATAATGAGCTTTTCATCGATTTCAACTCCGGCTTTGGTTAATACATCTCTGTAGGCATCGATACGTTCCTGGGCCGCAAAGGATCTCATGGGTCCTGCTATATGGGCAATATTCTTCGCCCCCTTCAGTCTCAGATAGTTCAGCACCATCCTTGTTCCCTGGTAGTTGTCCGAAATGATCGTCGGCACGTTCAGGACGCCATTATCCACCGTCACGATGGGAATGCCGCTTTCTGTAAGCTCTTTGAGATTGACATCATCCACATCCACCGTCACGATGAATACCCCATCCACATTCTTGTATTTGCACCATTCGAGATAGCTCAGTGACTGATGTCCCACTTTCTTGGAAACAAAGGTCACTTCATAGCCCAGGTCCTCCACATAGGTCTTGAAAGCCTCCAGCACACCACCGAAAAAGTGATGCTCCAGACCGATGTTCAGATCCTCGCTGAAGAGAATCCCAATGGACCAGCTGTTCTTTGTCGCAAGCTGTCTTGCGTTTGAGTTCGGAACATATCCCATGAGCTTCGCAATCGCTATGATCTCTTCTTTTCGCTTCTTGCTGATTGTCGAGGAATTGTTCAGTGCCTTGGACACCGTACTGGATGAACAACCCGCTTTCTTTGCAATATCGTATATCGTCACCATTCTTCTATCTCCCTGTTCTTGAGTAAAATCCGTTTCCCTATGGAACTGTTCTGCTTTTCAGAAACAGTTTCAGTTTTTTGTCTTCTTAGCAATTCTACACCAGAATTCACATTTCTTCAATCATCCCAATCCATTCCGCTTCTCGAATTTCATCAATAACCCCGGAAACCGGAATTTTACAGCTGAAAAAAGGGATGCAGCCTGATTCAACCTGCCACATCCTTGACTGACTCCTTACATTTCCTTCCCGCAGCTTTTGCAGTACCTGGCATCTTCTTCATTCAGTTCTCTGCAATGCCTGCATCGGACTCTGATTTCAGCCTTTTCTTCCCCCGACTTCTTCAGCACCTCCACTTCCTTCAAGGCATCACTGATCATCCCGCCTGCCGCGGAGGTGTAGGGATTCAGGTCCTCTCTGGCCTTCTCGGGATCCAGCACAAGACCTGACCCCGCAGCGCCTTTCGCCCCTAGATTCATGACGAATCCCCCTGCTCCTATAAGAATGAACCCGATGAACCCGTTCTTCATGAATCCGAAGTCGGGTTCCACCATACCGCTTCCTCCGATCCCCGTAAACGCATAGTAGAATACGGATAAGAACAGCACCACCCCGATGGCACTCATGCCCATACCGATATAGTACAGACCTTTTCTTTCACCTGATATTTTTCTAGGATCTTTCTTGTTCATGTCCATGGATTTCCCTCCAACTGATCTTCTATTTTCCCGTTTCCATTTCTTTCAGAACTTCCTTGTAGGCCTTCATGAATCCTCTGTTGTTCTCCATGGTGGAGATGGTGACACGGATATGTCCCGGAATGCCTAAGAAGCCGCCAGGTCTTATGATATAGCCCTTCTTCATGAGTCTTCGGAAGATCTCCATATCATCTTTCTTTGTATCCCAGAGGATGAAGTTCGTATCGGATACCACAAAGGGCAGTCCCATTTTTTCGAGCTCCCGGTAGAAGAAATGTTTGCCTTCCGTATTCCTTTCAATGACTTCCTTCAGAAACGCCTGGTCTCTGAGCGCAGCCACCGCCGCTTCCTGAGCGAAGAGGTTCACATCAAAGGGATCCACCACGCGATAGAAGTACCCCACAAGCTCCGGATCCGCAAAACCGTAGCCCACACGAAGACCGGCCATGCCGTAGGCCTTGGAGAAGGTTCTGAGCACAATGAGATTCTTATGGTCATCCAGATACTCCAGCGCATCGAAATAGTCTTCTCTTGTGACATACTCCCGGTACGCCTCATCCATGATGACAAGGATGTCACTACTCACCTTGGCGATGAACGCTTCAAAATCCGCCTTCCCGAAGGACGAACCCGTGGGATTGTTCGGATTGCAGAGGTAGATGATCTTGGTCTTCTCCGTGATGGCCTTTTCCATGGCATCCAGGTTCAGCACCAGTTTCTCCATATCGGTCTTCACCACCACAGCCCCCATGAGCTTCGCATTGTCCTCGTATCGGGAGAAGGAATGCTCTCCCATGATGATTTCGTCTCCTCTGCTCAGCATGGTGGAAGAAATGACCTTGATGAGAGAATCGGAACCTCCGCCTACAAAGATCTCCTCCATGGGTCTCCCGGTCATCTGAGACAGTTCCTGTCTCAGTCCGAAGGATCCGGAATCCGGATAAAGGCTCACATCCTCGCAGGTTCTAAGAATCGCTTCCTTCACCATCGGACTGGCTCCGAAGGGATTCTCATTGGATGCCATTTTCACCACGGTTTCGATCCCCAGCTCCCTCTTCACTTCAGATATGGGTTTCCCCGCCACATATCTCTTCATGTTCTTTATTTCTTCCCGTATTCTATAATTCATGTTTTCCCCCTTATGAAATCGTATACTCTGATGATACCCCATGCAGATGGGCCAATCAAGGAAATCCTGCCCGCAAGCAGTACAGAAATAAGGCAAAAAAAGAAAGAGAAACTATCCTGTCTCTCTTCCATAAAATTCAATTCTAGATGATATCCTGTTTGTCTTCTCCCACAATGAGCACTTCCGTGCAAAGCTCCACATGGAACTTATCCATCACCGTGGACTGGATATAACTGATGAGATCCAGCACATCCTTGGCCTCCGCATGATCCTTGTTGATGACGAATCCACTGTGCTTCTCGGAAACCTGAGCACCACCGATCTGGTATCCTTTGAGGCCCGCATCCTGAATCAGTTTACCCGCATAATGTCCAGTGGGTCTTTTGAACGTGCTGCCGGCAGATGGAAATTCCAGAGGCTGTCTGTCTTCTCTTCTATGGGTCAGATCATCCACCTTCGCTTTGATTTCTTCCTTGCTGCCAGCTTCCAGCACAATCTTCGCATCCAGAACCACATAGCCGTTGGTTTTCACCGCCGACGTCCTGTAGCCCAGTTCCAGCTCATCTCTCTTCAGTGTGAGCACTTTCAGATCCGGTGTCATGACGCGAACGCTGTCCAGAACAAAAGACATCTCCCCGTCATAGGCTCCTGCATTCATGAATACAGCTCCGCCCAAGGTCCCCGGAATGCCGCATGCGAACTCAAACCCGCTGAGACCATGCTCATAGGCGATTCCAGAAATATCTTCAAGAAGTGCACCGCATTCTGCTGTGATGATTTCTCCCTCTACAGAGATTCTATTGATCATTTCGGTCTTTATGACAATCCCTCGGATGCCACCGTCTTTTACAAGCAGGTTGGACCCATTCCCGATGAGGAAAGTGGGGATGTTGTTTTTTCTGACATAATGAATCACCTTGATCAGCTTTTCCACCGATTGGGGAATCACAAGAATATCCGCAGTACCGCCGATTTCAAACCAGGTGTGGTTCTTCATGGGTTCGTCCAGTAGAATTTCCTCCTTGTTGAGGAATGATGCCAATTCATCATAGGCATTCAAATATCTATTCATTCTCAATGCTCCTTAAACTTAATTCCATCTATGCATTATACACAATAGGACGAAATAAATAAATAGGCATTATGTGAAAGTCTTGCTGAAGTGCATCCTTAGCCCCACAATATCTGCAAATTTATCCTTATCATTACTATAATACATGATTTTAACAGAATGGTTAAGGAAAGATTACTGATTTCCTAAGAAAAACCCTAGGAGCTTTGTTTCCATCACCCTGAAACAGCCCTGTTTCCATGAACCTGCATGGAGACCTCTGAATAGATGAATCGGCTGCCCTTCTCAATGATCTCTCCGAATCCTTCCAGATAGACCAGCACCTCTCCATCGATGAGAAAAGTATAGGTCTCATCTGGACCTGCTTGAAGGATCAGCCTGTCCCCTTCCACTTCATAGGACCCCATGGGCCGGTAGGACAGCGCCAGACCTCGGCTGAACTGAAAGCCACCTTTCTCATCAAGAACCACATAGATATAGTTCTCCGCATTGCCATCCAGTAGATAGGTTCCGGTTTTCAGCTGGGACTTTCCCTGGCATCCTGTGAAAACCGCAGCAACTGTAATGACCAGTAGAATCATCCACATTTTTTTCATGATAAAACCTTCCTTTCTTCTTTAAGAAGGCTCAGGATTCCATCCTACAGATTCTCCTCCTGATGCCGGTCTTCCCGCCCGATATTCTTCTCTTCCTCTCCGTTACCATGGAAGTAGGTATAAATACTCTCTGCCGTCTGTCTGTCGATGGACGGCGTTTCCTGCAGCATCTCTACCGATGCCTCCCTAATGGCATCAATGGACCCGAATTTCAGCATCAGATTCTTTCTTCTGGTGGCACCTACTCTCGGAATGTCCTCCAGAATGGAATGAAGGGTCTTCTTGTCTCGCAGGGTCCTGTGATAGGTGATGGCGAAGCGATGCACTTCATCCTGGATTTTCGTCAGAAGATTTCGGGCTTCCTTCAGTTCTCTCAGACCATATTCCCGGTTCATGTAGATGATGCCGCGGGTACGATGATAATCATCCTTCACAAGCCCCATGACCGGAATCTCGATATCCAGTTCCCTGAGCACTTCAAGGGCGATGTTCACCTGTCCTTTTCCCCCATCCATGATGATGAGATCCGGGAAGATCGAGAATTTTCCGCCGGTGTAATCCAGCTTTCTTTCCTGGATTTCCCTGACTTCACTGAGCCCTCTTTTGAATCGCCTGGTGAGAATCTCCCGCATGGAGTCATAATCGTTGGCTCCCTTGACGGTTCTGATTTTGAATCTCCTGTAGTCGCTTCGTTTGAATCTGTTCTTTTCGTAGACCACCATGGTCCCCACGGAATCCACGCCCTGAATGTTGGAAATATCAAAGGCCTCGATTCTTTCCGGTAGATCGTCCAGTTCGAGGGTCGATGCCAGCTGACTGAGTGCCAGGCTGCTGGTTTCATACTCGCTGAGAATCTTCTGCTTGAACTGATCGATGGTGGCTTTGGCATTGCTTTCTGCCAGTCCCAGCATGTTGAGCTTGTCTCCCCGCTTCGGGGTATGAAGCGCAACGCTTTTTCCTCTTCTCATGGTGAGCCAGTCCGCCAGAACCTCATCCCTCACCTCCACTCTGCTGTAGATGGTCTTCGGTACAAAGGCGGTGCCGCTGTAGTAGCTTTTGATGAAATCCGTCAGGATCTTCTCCTCTTCTTCCTGGGCAAAGCCTTTGAGAATATAATGTTCTCTTCCTGTGAGTTTTCCGTCTCTGACATTGAAGACCTGAACGGATACATCCTCTTCATCCTTATGGATGCCGATGTAGTCCTCATCATCCAGTCTTCTTGTGAACACCTTCTGTTTCTGCAGGGTCTTGTCGATGGCGAAGAGCTTATCTCTCAGGTGCGCCGCCCGTTCAAAATCCAGCGCTTCCGATGCTTCCAGCATCTCCTCCTTCAGAGACTTTCTGATCTTCACATCCCTTCCTTCCAGAAGGTTTATGATGTCCTCGATCATGAGGCCGTATTCCGCTTTGGAGATATACCCTGCACAGGGCGCCTTGCAGAGTCCCAGATGATAATTGAGGCAGGGCTTTGTAGGCTCTCCGAATTCCAGTATGACTCTTCTGCAGGTTCGGATGGGATAGATCTTCTTGATGGTGTCCAGGGTCTCATGGACCGCATTCACGTCCGTATAGGGACCGAAATATCTGTTTCCGTCCCTGGCATAGGTTCTCGTCATATAGACTCTCGGGAAGTCCTCATTGGTGGTGATCTTGATAAACGGAAAATGCTTGTCATCCTTCAGCAGCACATTATATCTGGGACTGTGCTTCTTGATGAGATTCATCTCAAGGATCAGCGCTTCCATTTCGCTGTCTGTGATGATGTACTCGAATTCCGCCACTTTGCTAACCATGACCCTGGTCTTCTCCGAGTGGTTCTTCGTATTCTGGAAGTAGGACTTCACTCTTTTTTTCAGATTCTTGGCTTTACCCACATAGATAATTTCACCCAAGCTGTTTTTCATCAGATATACACCCGGGTTATCCGGGAGTATACTGAGCTGATATTCTAAATCAAACACTTTATCACCTGTTCTCCGTATACCATTTCATCAGTTCTCCTGCAATGGCAGCCGCTTTTCCGCTGCCGGACCCTCCATCCAGGACGATGACCGCGATGGCGATTTCCGGGTCCTCAAAGGGTGCATACCCTGTAAACCAGGAATTCTCGACATCGATGTAGTCACCGCTGGTCGTCTGGAATCTGTCCTGGGCAGTGCCCGTCTTCCCCCCTCCACGAATGGAGGAGATGACTTTCATATTGTCGTTTTTCGATGCATCCACGTTGTTCTTCATATAGGCTTTCACTGTCTGGGCTGTATCCACATCCGCCACGGTGTTGTAGAGGACGGGCTCGTAGCGCTCTTTAGTGGTTCCATCGTATTTCAGAATAGAATTCACAAGTCTCGGCTCCATGAGCATGCCGTCGTTGGCGATGGCTGCCGTGACCATGGCCATCTGCAGCGGATTCCCCTCTACATCCCCCTGGCCGATGCCTGTCAGGGCAAGAAGTCCGTCATCGCTTCTCCCATAAGCTGTATAGGATCCGCTGACAAAGTTGACGCCCGTCACATCCAGGCTTTCATTGAAACCGAATCTTTCAGCCACTTCTTTCATCTTCTCTCCGCCCAGCTCAATGGCAAGGCCGCCGAAGACCACATTGGAGGATACCTCAAAGGCCTTCTTCAGGCTGATGTTTCCGTATCGGTTGTCATTCACATTGGGGATACCATTTCCTGCATTGACTTCCAGGAAACCGTCATCCTCGAAAATCCGCTCTTCCACACCCTCAATCTCTTCCAGCGCCGCAAGGAGCGTGATGATCTTGAAAGTGGAACCCGGTGCATAGGTCCCTCTGGAAGCACGGTTCACAAACACACCTTCATCGTACCCTTTTTCATTGAGCTCTGCATAGATCTCCTCCAGTCTGTTGGGATCATAGCTGGGCCTATTGACCATGGCCAGTATCTCTCCAGTTTTCGGATTGAGCGCCACCACGGAGCCAGAGGCTCCCAGTTCATCACCCAGAAGGTCGTAGGCTTTTCTCTGAAGCTCTCCATCCAGCGTCGTCACCACATTGTTTCCGAGCTTTGTTCTGTTGATGATGGAACCGGGGTCTCTGAACACCTCAAAGAAATTTTCTCTGGTTATATTGATTTCATATTCGTCCGTCACAAGGGTTTTATCCATGTAGCTCTCCAGGCTTGTCACTGTTCCCCTGGTCACATACCCTAAAGTCTGCGCAAAGGCTGCACCACCCTGATAGATTCTTTTCTGACTGTCGTTCTCCTGCCGCTGGCTGTAGGACAGAACTGTTCCGTTTCTGTCGTAGATGGTCCCACGGAGTACTCTGTTTCGCTCTACAGCGCTTCTCACATTCCCTGGTTTCGCCGCAATCTCCTCCGCCATGGTGGCCTGGAAATAGAGCATGTATCCCATGATTCCGACGAAAAGCAGAAGGATCACACCGGAGATGATTTTTATGTTCTTGTTCAGTGCATTTTTTCTTACTTCTTCACGCATCCGCTACGCCTCCTCCGAAATCTTCTGTATGATACCCAGGCTGAAGAAAACCGTCAGCATGGAAGTGCCGCCATAACTGATCAGGGGCAGTGTGATTCCTGTCAGCGGAATCATGTTGAGCACGCCACCGATGATGACGATGACCTGCATGGCAATCATCACCGAAAACCCTACCGCCAGGAGTGAGGTGAAGGTCGATCTGGCCTTCAGGGCACTCCTGATGTTTCTGTAGAACAGCAGGAAGTAGATGATGAGAATCCCGAAGGAAAAGACCATCCCCAGTTCCTCCACAATGACCGCGAAGATATAATCCGATTCTCTCACAGGAATATATTCCGGAGAACCGTTGCCGAGGCCCTGTCCGAAGAGACCTCCAGACGCCATGGCATAGAGTCCCTGAACAATCTGGTAGCTCTCATTGGTCGCATACTCCCAGGGCTTCAGCCAGATCATCACTCTTCTTCTGATGTGGGGAAAGAGCGCGTAGCTCATCAGCGCCCCCAGAGCGCCCACCCCGAAGGATGCCAGGAGATACTTCACTTTCGATGTGGCCGCAAAAATCATGGCGATGGCTATGAAGGAGAAGATCATGGCGGAACCGAGATCTCTCTGGAGCACCATGAAACCGATGGAAACCAGCACGATGATTCCCGGTTCCAGAAGGGACTTCAATGTGGAGAAATTCTTCAGGCTGCTGGCCAGATAGAACACGAAGAAGATTTTTCCAAACTCCGAGGGCTGGAAGGAGATGAATCCGAGATCCACCCAGTTCTTCGCGCCGAACCTTGTCTCTCCTATGAAGGTGGCCATGGCCATGAAGACCACCGTACCCACCAGATACAGATACTTCAGCTTCGCAAAGCGCTTCAGGTCCGGCAGGATGATCACCAGAGCGATATACACGCTCATACCGATGATGAACCACAGCACCTGTCTGATGGCGATATCCGGATTCAGCCTGTACAGCACTGCGATGCCGATGACCGGCAGCACGGACATGAAGGTCACTAGGAACTTGTCCCCGCTGGAAAAGAACTTGTTCACCACAAAATGGGCATAGGCAATCAGCACACACATGACCGCAGCCATGATCAGTGCACCGATGTCAAATACCGGCTGAAAGACCGCAATGTTGAAAAACATGGCAAAGGTCAATAGAAATATGGGGATGAGCATTCTGATTTTTGCATCTTTCATGAGATCCTCCTATGACACTTTCACTTTAAGTTTCAGGTTTCCCACTCGGATCATGTCGTCTTTCTTGAGGTACGTCTTCATCTCCAGTCTGTCCCCGTTCAGAAGCGTTCCATTGGTGGACTTGTTGTCTTCTATGACATAACGCCCTTCGTGGGGAAAGATTCTGAAGTGGTATCCGGAAGCGTAGGGATCCGTCAGCACCACCGTGTTGTCATTTTTTCTGCCGAAGGTCGTTTCTTCGGAAATGGTCATGGTTCCCCCCTTTCGGAGATTCCTGTTCTCACCGATTTCAAGCACCGTCAGTTTCAGGATGTTTTCTCTTTCCTCCTGCGGTGCGCTCATATCTTTGGACATGAGGATCAGTGAGCGGATGATGATGAAGAATAATATGATGACGAAAAAGCCTGTGAAAGCTAGACTGATGATACGCTGAATATCCATGTTTCCCTCCCGATACGATAAGATTGATACCATTCTACCCTGAAAAGATTAATATTATTTGAATTCCATCTTAATCTGTCCAAGGCACCTGTTTCCCTCTGCTGACTCGAGTCAGCCTATTTCTCTAATTTTATACCAAAAACCGCGTAACACCAAAGAAATCTCTCGGATTATGGTGAAGCTCCGCTGGGATCTACCTGATAAACCAAAGATCCTAGCGGAGCATATTCCTTATTTGAGCATTTTTCTCAGATACTGTCCTGTGTAGGACGCCTCGTGTTCTGCCACTTCTTCCGGTGTGCCCGTGACAAGAACGGTTCCGCCCTTGTCTCCGCCTTCCGGTCCCAGATCGATGATATGGTCCGCGCACTTGATGATATCCAGGTTATGTTCGATGACGATGACGCTATTCCCTTGGGAAACCAGTCTCTGCAGAATCTCATTGAGTCTTTTCACATCGTCCGTATGAAGACCTGTGGTGGGCTCATCCAGAATGTAGAGCGTCTGTCCGGTACTCACCTTGGACAGTTCGAAGGCCAGCTTGATACGCTGGGCTTCTCCGCCGGAGAGCTGCGTGGAGGGCTGTCCCATCTTCACATAGCCCATGCCCACATCCATGAGAGTCTTGATCTTTCTGTGGATCCGAGGCAGATTCTCGAAGAATTTGGATGCCTCTTCCACGGTCATATTGAGCACATCAGAGATGTTCTTTCCTTTGTATTTCACTTCCAGCGTCTCCCGGTTGTATCGCTTGCCTTTGCAGACTTCGCAGGGCACATAGACATCGGAGAGAAACTGCATCTCGATTTTGATGATTCCATCTCCGGAGCAGGCTTCGCAGCGTCCGCCCTTCACATTGAATGAGAATCTGCCAGGCTTGTAGCCTCTCGCTTTGGCTTCCGGCGTGTTCGCATAGAGTTCCCGGATCCGGTCGAAGACCCCCGTATAGGTGGCAGGATTGGACCTTGGCGTTCTTCCGATGGGGCTCTGATCGATGTCGATGATCTTGTCGATGTTTTCGATGCCTGTGACATCCTCATGTCTTCCTGGAAGGATCCTGGCCTTGTTCACTTTTCTGTGCACAGCCTTGTATAGAATCTCATTGACCAGCGTGGATTTACCAGAACCCGATACACCCGTCACCGCCACAAGCTCCCGTAGCGGGAAATCCACGGTGATGTCCTTCAGGTTGTTTTCTCGGGCACCCTTGACGGTGATATAAGTACCATCGCCTTCTCTTCTCTTTTCAGGTACCTCGATCTTCATTTCCCCGGTGAGATACTGCGCCGTGATGCTCTTTCTGGACCGCATGACCTGCTTCACTGTGCCTTTGGCCACCACTTCTCCGCCATGTTCTCCGGCACCAGGACCGATGTCCACCACATAATCCGCGTTTCTTATGGTATCCTCGTCATGTTCCACCACAATCAACGTGTTTCCGTTGTCTCTGAGCGCTTTCAGTGTTTCTATGAGCTTGTCGTTGTCTCGCTGATGCAGTCCGATGGAAGGCTCATCCAGAATATAGAGCACCCCCATGAGACTGGACCCGATCTGGGTGGCCAGCCTGATTCTCTGGGCTTCTCCCCCGGACAGGGTGCCCGCATTACGGGCCAGATTGAGATAATCCAGTCCCACATTCATCAGGAAGCTGAGTCTGGCATGGACCTCATTGATGATCTGTTCACCGATGACCAGGTCCCGCTCAGTAGGTTTATAGCTTTCTATGAATTTCAGGGCTTCCTCGATGGAAAGGGTGGTGAATTCATAGATGTTCTTTCCAGCCAGGGTCACCGAAAGCACTTCCGGCTTCAGCCTAGCCCCGTTACAGGTGGGGCAGGGATTGCTGCTCATGAACTGCTCGATTTCACCCTTGATGTAATCGGAGCCGCTCTCCAGATAACGTCTCTTCAGGTTGTTGATTTCCCCTTCATAGGCATAGTTGTACTCTCCTCTGGAATAGTTCTTGGTATAGAACACCTTGAGCTTGACGCCTCTGGTTCCATAGAGAAGAATGTCCACAATGTTGTCGGGCAGATCCTCGATGGGCGTATTGAGATCGAATTTATACTTCTTCGATAGTGCCTGTAGGATTCCATAGGTCCAGGAGTCCTCTTTCAGTCTTCCGTTGCCCCAGGAAGCGATGGCCCCGTCCAGGATGCTCTTCTTTCTGTCGGGAATGACCAGGTCCTCATCGATCTCCAGAAGGGTACCCAGACCGTCGCAGTGTTCGCATTTTCCGTAGGGCGCATTGAAGGAGAAGAGCCTTGGCTCCAGCTCTTCAATACCGATATTGTGATCCGGACAGGCGAACTTTTCCGAGAATTTCAGATCCTCTCCGTCGATGATGCTGACGATGACATTCCCCTCTCCAAGCTTCAGCGCCTGCTCTATGGATTCAGACAGCCTTCCTTTGATGTCTTCGCGAATCACAAGACGGTCGATGACCGCCTCGATGTCATGCTTCAGTGTCTTCTTGAGATTCACATCCTCCTCGGAGATATCGATGATGGTGCCATCGATTCTCGCTCTTACATACCCGGCCTTCTTGATGGTTTCCAGCACCTTCTCATGTTCACCCTTCTTCCCTTTGATCATGGGTGCAAGAATCTGCACTCTGGTTCTTTCAGGAAGCTCCAGAATCTTATCCACCATCTGGTCCACGCTCTGAGAGGAAATCTCCTTGCCGCATACAGGGCAGTGCGGTACGCCCAGCCTTGCATAGAGCAGTCTCAGATAGTCATAGATTTCCGTGACGGTACCCACAGTGGATCTGGGGTTCTTGGATGTGGTCTTCTGGTCGATGGCGATGGACGGGCTGAGCCCTTCAATGGATTCCACATCCGGCTTGTCCATCTGACCCAGAAACTGTCTGGCATAGGAAGACAGAGATTCCACATAGCGTCTCTGCCCTTCCGCATAAAGCGTGTCAAAAGCCAGCGATGACTTTCCTGAACCGGACAATCCTGTAAACACCACAAGCTTGTCTCGTGGTATCTCCAGACTGATATTCTTGAGATTATTGACTTTTGCACCTTTTATTACTATATTCTTCATTTTCTCTCCATTTATACTGACTAACCCTGTCTGTTTCGGATCAGTTCTTTTTTCAGTTTAGCGATTTCATCACGAATGTAGGCAGCTTTCTCGAATTCCAGTTCCTTGGAGGCCTTGTACATGTCTAGCTCCAGTTTCTTTATGGTCTTTTCAAGATTTTCCTTGTTATATTTCACCGCCTCGTCCAGGGACTCGAATTCCGTGATCTCATCCACCACCTGAGTGATCTCCAGCACGCTTCGGATGTCCTTCTTGATGGTGGTCGGTGTGATGTTGTGTTCTCTGTTGTATTCTTCCTGAATCTTTCTTCTGCGCGCGGTCTCGGACATGGCGCGATCCATGGAACCTGTGATCCGGTCCGCATAGAGAATGACCTTGCTTTCACTGTTTCGGGCTGCACGGCCGATGGTCTGGATGAGAGAGGTCTCTGACCTCAGGAATCCTTCCTTGTCCGCATCCAGGATGGCCACCAGTGCAACCTCCGGAATATCCAGTCCTTCTCGCAGGAGATTGATGCCCACCAGCACATCCACTTCACCCAGTCTCAGGTCCCGGATGATTCGCATGCGTTCCATGGTGTCGATATCCGAGTGCATGTAGGTGACCTTCACCCGAAGCTCCTTGAAGTACTTGGTGAGATCTTCCGCCATGCGCTTCGTCAGTGTCGTGATGAGTGCTCGATACCCTCGTTCCACCGTCTTGATGATTTCCCCGTAAAGATCGTCGATTTGACCTTTTACAGGTCTGATGATCACTTCCGGATCCATGAGTCCTGTAGGCCTGATCACCTGTTCTGCTACCACAGCGGAATGCTCCTTCTCGTATTTCGAAGGAGTCGCTGAGACAAAGAGCACCTGATTGACTTTTTCTTCGAATTCCTCGAATTTCAGAGGCCTATTATCGAAGGCGGAGGGAAGCCTGAACCCGTATTCCACCAGATTCTCTTTTCTGGAACGATCTCCAGCATACATGGCTCTGACCTGGGGCAGCGTCACATGGGACTCGTCGATGAAAAGCAGAAAGTCATCCGGGAAATAGTCTATAAGGGTTTTGGGTGGTGTATGAGGCGCTCTTCCATCCAGAATCCTGGAATAGTTCTCGATGCCGGAGCAGTATCCCATCTCCATCATCATTTCGATGTCGAAGTTGGTTCGCTGCCGTAATCTCTGCGCTTCCAGAAGCTTGTCCTGGCTATTCAGTTCCTTGATTCTCACTTCCAGCTCTGCTTCGATCTCCTTGATGGCTCGCTGGAGATTGTCGTAGGACGTGGCAAAGTGAGAGGCCGGAAACAGGACGATATGAGAAAGTTCATGGATGATTTCTCCTGTGAGCACATCAAACTCTCTGATTCTTTCGATTTCATCACCGAAGAATTCCACACGGATTCCCTTGGCCGATTCATTAGCCGGAATCACATCGAGAATATCTCCGCGGACCCGAAAGGATCCTCTGGAAAAATCGATATCGTTGCGTTCATACTGAATCTCAATGAGCTTACGAATCACATCATCCCTGTCCTTGATCATGCCAGGTCTCAGGGAGATGGAAAGGTCTCTGTACTCATCCGGATTACCCAGACCGTAGATACAGGAAACCGAAGCCACAATGATGACATCTCTTCTTTCAAATAAAGCGGATGTGGCGCTGTGCCTCAGTTTGTCGATCTCCTCATTGATCGATGAATCTTTTTCTATATAGGTGTCCGTCTGGGCCACATAAGCCTCCGGCTGATAGTAGTCATAGTAGGAAACAAAGTATTCCACGGCGCTGTCGGGAAAGAACTCTCTGAATTCCGAGGTCAGCTGAGCTGCCAGAGTCTTGTTGTGCGCCAGGACCAGGGTCGGTCTCTGGGTTCTTTCAATGATGTTGGCCATGGTGAAGGTCTTACCTGAACCGGTGACCCCGAGAAGCGTCTGTCCTCTGTTTCCGCTTTCTATGGATTTCACCAGTGTGTTGATGGCATCAGGCTGATCTCCTGTCGGTTTGAATTTCGATGCGATCTTGAAGGTTCCCTCCATTTTCATCACCCCTTCCGTTATTCATTATCTATTATACTCTTTCACACTTAATAAGTACATACGTTCATTTATTATTAACAGACCTTTTAAGTCTATGCATTCTCTTTGTCCGGCAATGCCAGAGCATCCGAAGGCGGTACGATGATGATGCCCGTACTGGTCTCCTTGGCGATGGTGAATTTCACCATCTTTTCCACCTTCTGCAGATCCTGCACCAGAAGATGCACCCCACGTTCATAGTGGAGCGTCCCCATGAAAGCCATGAGGGATTTGTACGTCGGGTCTTCCGTTCCATTGAGGGAAAGAATTCTGTCGCCGGAACGAAGACCTGATCGGTATGCAGGTGTGTTCTCTCTGACCTCAAGGACCATGATCTGATCCTGATCCGAGGTGAAAAAGGCCTTTCTTCTGCTATCCATGAGTCTGAATGCCATTTTTTCCGCATAGACCAGCAGCGGAACCAGAATGATCAGAAGATACACCGATTCCAGATCGTAGCTGACAAGAACAGATCCCGCAAGAATCAGCGACCCGGCAAGCATCTTCAGTCCGCCCAGGATCAGAATGGCCTGCTTCTTGCTGAAACTCATCACCGTTTCCTGAACATGGAACAGATGAAACAGGGTCAGATAGAAAACCGATGCGCCCAGGATGGTCCCGGAAGCGGTATAGAATCCCACCGCTGCTGGCAGGAGATAGATCTTGTCTACTTTGAATCCGCCGCGGATCACTCCGTTTCTCGAGAAAAGCACCGGAAGAAACCCATGTCTCCGGTCAAGAATCAGCATCAGTCCATGGACGATATAGAGGAGTCCAAGGAAAAGGTAGAGATTCACAAGGTCCAGAACCGGAATCACATCCTGATTCAGAAGATACCCCGCAAGAAACACCGCCATGACGTTGACCCCTATATTGACATAGCCAGAAAATCTTGTAACCGCAAACACGGTCAGAAGAAATATGATCTGCACCTCCATATAGGAGTTGAAACCGATATTAATAACACCAGCCATGACGCTGATGGCAAAGCCTCCCGCAATTCCGTAAATCATCTGATATAAAGTTAAAACTAGGGGAGAGTCTTCACTATCCCCTAGTATTATTCTTCTTACATTCGCTTCCTTTGCATTCCTCATGTAGAATACAATCAGCAGAATCAGCATGATCAGAATTTGCGGTGAAGCGAATATACTGAAATATCCCTTAAGAATTTCCACGAACATCCTTCATCCTCTTTTCTTACTGCATCTTCTCTCTCAAGACTTCCACAGCTTTCTGTAATTGTGTGTCGTTTTCCATAGTCAGCGGCATTTCCGCATCTTCTGGTATTTCCACCTCTATATCCGGTGCGATTCCTTCTCCATGGATGTTGATTCCATCCGGGGAATAGTAGGATGATACGGTGACTTTCACCGCTTCTCCGTCTCCCACCTGATAAACCATCTGCACGATCCCCTTGCCGAAGGATTGCTGTCCTATCAGGGTAGCTGCCTCATAGTCCTTCAGAGCACCGGAAACCACTTCGGAAGCCGATGCGCTGCCGCCATCGATGAGCACCACAAGAGGTGCATCGATGAAACTTCCGCCATAGGATCTGTACTCCTTCTTCTGGTCATATTTATCCAGTGTGTACAGAATGGTCTTGTCTTTTTCCACAAACAGGGAGGCCACATCCACAGCTTCATCCAGGAATCCGCCAGGATTTCCTCGAAGATCCAGAATATACCCTTTCGCACCCTGGTCTCTCAGCTCCTCCATGGCTTCTCTCACCTGTTCTGCGGTGTTGTTGCTGAACTGAAGCATGGTCACATGGGCGATGTCCCCTTCCAGCATTTCAGACTCCACGTTCACGATGGTGATGCTGGCTCTTACAATGGTGATATCCTGTTCTTCGCCGTTTCTCACGATGGTCAGGGTCACAGGTTTCCCCTCTTCGCCCTTGATCACGGATACAGCCTTGTCCAGTTCTGTGCCTGTATATTCGACGCCTTCCACCTTGGTGATGAAATCACCTGAACGAAGTCCGGCTTCGAAAGCAGGAGATCCTTCAAACGGTGTGATGACTACAATTCTATCTTCCTTGATCCCCACAATGACACCGATGCCGACATAATTGCCGTCGCCGTCATCATTGAATTCTTTGTATTCTTCGGCATTGAAGAATACAGTATAGGGGTCTCCTACGGAATTGACCATTCCTTTTATAGCACCTTCCACAAGAGCATCCTGATCGATGTCCTGATAATACTGGCTGTTGATGACATCTCTGACTTCATAAAGTTTGTCGAAGGACGAATCCCCGACCACGGGTGTTCCATTGTCTATGATCTCCTCACTGTTCAGAGAACCATATACGGTACCCAGAAAGAACGCACCTGTTCCTATGATCAGTATCAGAATGAAAGTTACTATTTTGCCGGTACGTTTGTTGCTTCTGTCCTCATACAATGTAATCACCCTCCAAGCTCATTATACATCCAGGAATCTCTTCAGTGCAATAAAACTTCCCAGTGCTCCGATGACGAGCCCTGTGACGCCGAACTGCCAGGAGAAATTCTGCAGGACATACTGTGGAGTGACAAGTTCCGCATAGAACATGCTCTGAGTCACATCCGCATAAATCACTCTGTAAGCGGAGTAGACAACGCCAAATGCGATGACTCCTCCCACAAGACCCATGATCATTCCTTCAATGATGAAAGGCCAGCGGATGAACCAGTCTGTGGCACCCACGAACTTCATGATTCCGATTTCTCTTCTTCTTGAGTATACCGTAAGTTTGATGGTATTGGAAATCAGGAACAGGGATACCAGAACCAGAATGATGAAGATGACAACACCCATGCTTCGGATAAGTCTGGCAAGGCCGATGATCTTCTCGACGGTTTCTCTTTCATTTCCCACATCTTCCACACCTCTTACCCCCGTGAGAGCGTCTTCCACTCTCATGGCGGCTTCCGGCTCCTCGAGACTGATCACGAAGGAGTTCGGCAGCGGATTTCTGTCTTCTGAGAACCCTGTAAGAATGGAATTGTCTTCTCCCAGTCGTTCCTTGAAGTTTTCAAAGGCTTCTTCCTTCGTCTCGTAATAGACTTCCTTGACACCTTCCACGGCGTTTATGATGGTCTCCACATTGCTCTGCTCCGTGGAGGTGATTCCGTCATTGAGATAGGCTTTGATTTCCACTTTGGATTCCACCGATTCCACACCCATATTGATGGTCTGTGCTACCAGCAGGAACACCCCGAATATGAACAGGGTTGCGGAAACGGTCACGATACTTGCCAGTGTTATGGTCTTATTTCTCTTGAGGCTTTTCAGGGCATCAAGGGTAAACATCTTAATTTTCTGCATTGAATTCATACCTGCCCTTCTTTTCGTCTCTCACAATCTGACCCTTCTCCAGGGCGATTACTCTTCGTTTGCTGGAATCCACGATGTCTTTGGCATGGGTAGCCATGAGTATGGTTGTGCCGGCTTTGTTGATGTCCATGAGCAGTCTCATGATATCCTTTGCCGTTTCCGGGTCCAGATTCCCTGTAGGTTCGTCTGCAATCAGAAGCGTAGGATTGTTGGCGATGGCTCTGGCTAGAGATACTCTCTGCTGCTCCCCACCGGACAGTTCACTTGGAAAACTTCTGGAACGGTCAGATAGGCCCACCAGCGCAAGGACCATAGGGACCCTTCTTCGGATCTCCTTTGGTGTGGCATCGATGACGCGCATGGCAAATGCCACATTCTCATACACGTTCAGTGTAGGAATGAGCCTGTAATCCTGGAACACCATACCGATCTTTCTTCTGTAGTATGGAACATCCTTTTTGGTGACACCCTTCAGATTCTTGTTCCCGACAATGACTTCTCCGCTGGTGGGTTCCACTTCCTTGAGAAGCATCTTTACGAAGGTGGATTTACCTGCTCCGCTGGCACCGACCAGAAAGACGAACTCTCCGGAATCGATTCTGACACTGATGTTATCCAGTGCCATGACTTTATTGTCATATTTTTTCGTGACATTCTTAAACTCTATCATATTACATCTCCCAATGTTCAAATTCCTTATGCTCCTGAAATAGATATTTTCAGTGCTTTTATCTGTTGAAGCGCTATAGGTTTCGCATGGATTTCTCATCATCCTCACGAGTACTAATTATGTCATAATAATGTAAAGATTTTATGAAGAAAACATGTCTTTGGATATCACTTCCCAGTGATTAGAGCTTGATGTCCATAAACCCTTCTCCAAGAACCTCATGGACTTCATTGACGGAGATGAATGCCTTGGGATCAATCTCCTTGATGTAGCTTCTGAGCCTGATGTATTCACGCCTGCTGAGGATCACATAGAGGATCTGAATATCCTCCGAGGTGTATCCGCCATACCCATTGAGCACTGTGCAGGACTTATCCAGCTCCTCGATGATGAACCGGATGATCTGTTCCTCTCTTTTGCTGATGATCATCAGCTCCTTCGACGTATTGAATCCATCGATGAGTCTGTCGATGAGCGTGCCATTGGCCACAATGCAGAGGAGCGCATACAGACCTGCCGTGATACCGAAGGTGGCAAGGCCCGTTATGCCGATGACGAAATCCACCGCCAGGAGGGATTTCCCGATTTCCACATGGAAATACTTATTCAGGATCTTTGCAAGAATATCCGTTCCTCCAGTGGAAGCTCCATAATTGAACACCATGGCCATGCCTGTCCCGATGATGAGTGCGCCCACAGCGGCATTGATGAAAAGATCCTCCGACAGGACCACAGGGGTGAAGAAGGTTTCCATGATCCACATGATACCCGACAGTCCGAAGGAAGCATAGAGAGTTTTCGCCCCGAATCCTCCGCCCAGAGTCAGAAAGGCCACCGCAAAAAGAATCACATTCAGAATGAGAATGATGATCCCAACCGGCAGCGCGGGAATGAAATTATTGATGATGATGGCTAGACCCGAAACACCGCCGGCGGCGATGTTGTTGGGGATATGAAAATACTCCAGGCCGAAAGCCACGAGAAATATCCCCAGGGTGATCATGACAAAATCCTTGATGCTGAACTTCTTTATCATTTCTTTCATGGCTTACCTCCAGTTTTCTCTCAGTGCTGCTTGGCGACTGTTTTCTTCGGCATGCTGAATCCCTGCCCCAGCACCTCCGTGGTGCTGCTGACCGTGACGAAGGAGTCCGGATGATGCTCTCTCAGATACATCTTCAGGTGCACGAACTCCTTGGTGGAAAGAACCGTGTAGATCACATGATTCTCTGCACCGGAAAATCCGCCTTCTCCGGAAAAAATCGTCGCTCCACGCTGTATGTCGTTGACGATGAAGGACTTCACATCCTCCTTGTCGCTGGTGATGATGAAGACCTGCTTCTTCTCATTAAATCCACCTACCACGCGGTTGATGACGATTCCATTGAGAAAGGTGGCAAGTCCGGCATACAGTCCTCTTTCCAGGCCAAAGAAAAAAGCCACAAGAACCACCACGATGAGATCGATGATGGTCATGGACAAACCCATGGAAAGATGTGTGTATTTATTGAGAATCTTGGCCAGGATGTCGGTTCCACCTGTGGAAGCATCCTGATTGAACACGATGCCCAGCCCCGTTCCCAGAAGAAGGATCCCCAGAATGCTGGCCAGCATCAGATCATCTGTGATATTCTCCGGTCTTATGATGTTCTCGATGATCCACATGATGATGGATAAGGAGAAGCTTGCATAGATGGTCTTGAAGCCGAATCCTCCACCCAGTAGCCGGAAGGCCAGAAGAAACAGAATGACATTCAGTATGATGACATAGGTGGATACGGAAACCTGCGGTGTCACTGAATTCAGCACCAGTCCGATGCCAGACACCCCACCTGGAGCAATCTGGTTCGGGACGAAAAACAGCTGTATAGCCAGAGCCACCAGGGCAGATCCGAAGGTAATGAGTATATATTCTTTGTATTTTTTCATCTTCTCTCCTACACGTACTCTCTTCTTCCGATTTCTTCATTATTTTTCATATAGATTCTTGGCACTCTCTTGGAAACGGCACAGACCACCTCATAGGGGATGGTTCCCAGAATCCTTGCCATATCCTCTGCGTTGAAGGAAACGCCGTTCTCTTCTCCCATGAGCGTCACCACATCCAGCACCTTCACATCTGGAACTTCCGTCACATCCACCATAATGTGGTCCATGCAGACGGAGCCCACCTGAGGACATGCGATTCCGTGAACGATGACCTTCGCTTTTCCGGAAAGCCCACGGAAGTAGCCATCGGCATAACCGATGGGAATCGTCGCAATCTTCGTCTCCTCTTGCTCAGTGATGAATTTGTGTCCGTAGCTGATGCCTGTTCCCTTGGGTACCGTCTTCAGCTGAATGATTTTCCCTCTGATGCTCATGACGGGTTTGAGAAGCAGATTCTCTTTTTTCACCTCATCGGAAGGATGATATCCGTAGAGGATGATGCCCGGCCGCACGCTTTCAAGATAGGTCTCTTCCATGTCTACGATGGCAGCGCTGTTTGCCACATGTTCATGCTGAAATTCGACCCCCGCCTCTTTCAGTCTTTTCAGTGCGGAATTGTACTTTTCAATCTGTATATAAGTGGTTTTCTTTTCTTTATAATCCGCGGATGCGAAATGCGTATAGATGCTGTTCAGCTCAATATGCTTCAGGTTCTTCATCCGTATGATTTCAGAAACGCCTTTCTCATCGGGCTGAAAGCCCACCCGTCCGATGCCGGTGTCCAGGGAGATCAGCACCTTGGCGGTCCTACCCAGTTCTGCCGCCACCTGGTCCAGCTTTTCCACGTCTTCATAGGAAAGACAGTTTAGAATGATGTCCTCTTGAATGGCATCCGAAAAATAAGCGGGAGGGGTGTAGCTTAAAACCATGATGGTTTCTCTGACTCCGCTTCTTCTCATCTCCAGCGCTTCCGTGATCACTGCCACACCGAAGGCTTCTGCACCAGCTTCCACCATGGTCTGTGCTACACAGGATGCACCATGGCCATAGGCATCGGCCTTGACGATGGCTACGAGTCTGCTCTTGCCTACAAGCTTCTTGATGTTCCTGACGTTATATGCCAGATGATCGAGATTGATTTCTGCCCATAAGGGCCTCATTTTTTCGTTCATCATTATCTTTGAAGCGCTCCCTTCTTCCTGTTTCCCATAACTTCTCAATTTTTGTCCATCTATTATCTTATCACAACACCATGGATGATTTCATCACTTTACCCGATATTTCATAATCAGGTGTCCACTGGGATATCATTTCACTGGCTGGTGCTTTTCTTTCTGAACTGGAGCTTTTTCATGTAGTAGGGGATCTTCTCGATGATTTCCGAAGCTTTCACGCTGTAGCGTTCCTTCGCCAGCTGGTCTCCGATGCATCCATGGATATAAGTGCCCAGCACCGCTGCTTCGAAAGGTGGAGTCCCCTGTCCGGATAAAGAGGCGATGATGCCCGTCAGGGCATCCCCCATCCCCCCCTGGGCCATGGCTGAAGTACCTGTGGAATTGATATACACTCTTTCTCCATCGGTGATCACCGTATGGTATCCCTTAAGAACCACAATGACGCCGTGCTCCTTGGCAAATCCCTTTGCTGTTTCTATGCGGTTCTCTTCAATCTCCTTCTTCGATTTTCCCGTAAGCCTGGCCATCTCTCCCGGATGGGGCGTAAGGATCACGTGGAAGCATAAAGGCTTCAGTATTTCACATTTTCCTTCCAGCACATTGAGTCCATCGGCATCGATGACCAGTGTGGACCCGGTCTTCTCCTCTTCCTGCAGCGTCTTGATGACGCGAAGAAGAAGCTTCAGGGTATCCCGGGAGGCGCCCAGTCCTGGACCGAAGGCAACGATGTCCGCTTTCCGGACGCCTTCTTCCAGATTATTCTCATAGAGGCTCATGATCTCCGTCAGCCTCGGCACCAGAATCCCCATGGTCTCATTATAGGAACAGAGGGTCACAAGACCGGATCCGGTGGCCAGAGCGGCTTCTGCGCTCAGCATGGCGGCTCCGGTGAACCCTCTTGAACCCGCCACCACCAGAACTCTGCCGTAGTGGTTCTTATGACCAGTCACTTCCCGTTTCGGCAGAATCTTCATGACATCCTCTTCATCGGTGAGATATACAGAGCCTGCCAGCTCCTCCTTCAGCCTGTCCGGAATGCCGATCTTCTCCATCACAAGAATACCCGTGCAGGGAATGGCGCCGTAGGACAGCAGCCCTTTCTTCATGGCTTCGAAAGTGACTGTCTTCGAGGCTTTCACCGCAAGAGGCATGGCCAGGCCGGAATCTGCCGACAATCCAGAAGGAACATCCACGGACAGAATCTTCTCGGAAAAATCATTCATGTACTCAATGACCTCTCTGAAAAGCGGCGAAATCTCCCTGCTGATACCTGTTCCGAGCAGGGCATCCACCACCAGGTCCGCGTCTCTCAGCGCTTCAACGAAGGACCACAGGCTTTCGGCATCAGACACCACTTCAACGGGCACGTCCGTCTTTCTTATGATATCGTAATAGACCTTCGCCTCTCCTTCCGGCTCCTTCCCGTCGGATACATAGAACACATCCACTTCCTTATTCAGCTTCTGAAGCTTCCAGGCCAGAGCAAAACCATCTCCGCCGTTGTTGCCTGGACCACATACCAGAACGAAATAATGAAGAGACAAGTCCAGATGCTTCATCACTGCCATGGCTGCATTTTCCATGAGAAGGATCCCTGGAATCCCATATTCTGAAACGGCACGTCTGTCCATTTCTCTCATTGCTTTGACATCTGTTACATGCATCAGTTTTCCTCCTCGATGATGACCATGGCCACAGCCCTTTCCCGGTCATGGGAAATGGTCAGATGAACGCGAAACCTCTTCTCTCCGAATCTTCCTGTCAGGTGGCTCATGAGCGGCTCCATGTTGAAGTAGGGTTTGCCTTCCGGGTCCTTCAGCACTTCGATTTCCTTGAAAGAGATTCCCTTGATGCCCGTTCCCAGGGCTTTGGAGAAGGCTTCCTTAGCCGCATAGAAGCCGGCCAGTCTCGACTTGGACTGCCCGCTTCGTTCAATTTCCCCTTCTGTGAAGATCCGATTCTTTCTTCTTTCCGTCTGAAAGGCTCCATGGACCCTTTCTATCTCGATGATATCCATCCCGGTACCTAAAATCATGTACTCACCACCTGTCTTTTACCCTAAATTATACTATGAAGAATATAGTATGATAAGAGAAGTTAAATGACTTAGCCCATTGTTCTTAGAAAGTTTATATTAATCCTTTGCATGAAAAAAGCGCTCTGCCGGTTTTAGAGCAGAACGCCTGTATTCGTCTATGAATCATTTCTACTGATCTTCACTGTCTTCTTTTGTTTCCAGAGTCTTCTGGAATCGCTCCTTCAGCGCTTTGAACTTACGCTCGGCCATGGTCAGAGAGGACTCCTCCGCTTCTTTCTGCTCCTTTTCCTCATTCTGATTCTGATTACCACCTTTCTTGCGGATGAAAGGATGCTCTGCCCCTCTCACCTCTATGAGATAGGAATTCAGTGATGAACCCAGAATCATGATGATGGAAGTCAGAGAGAGCCACAGAAGGAGACCGATGACGGCTCCGAGGGTGCCGTAGAATCTGGAGTAATTGGCGAAATTATTGATGTAGAACTGGAACAGAAAGGTTACGGTGATCCAGAGCAGTGTTGAAAAAACAGCACCCGGGAAAGCATACTTGAACCGGATGTTTCGAATGGGAATGAACATGTAGACCAGAGACAGGATACCGAAGAGAAGTGCCACCGGTACGATGATTCTCAGCACTTCGATGAGTCCAGCTGCCGGAAAATGCGGGAAGTAGGATGTGATGAGATCCAGAATCTGCTTCCCGAAGACAATCCCCACCAGTGCCAGAAGAATCGTCGTGGCCAGCAGGATGACCCATACGATGGAGATGACGTATTTGTAGAGAATACCACGGTTGTTTTTGAAGCCCATGGACTTGTTCATTCCTTTCATGAAAGCACGGAATCCACCTGAGGAGGTGTAGACCGCCGCAAAAACCGATGCGGATAACAGACCGCCTCGCTGATTCTGCACAAGGTCCACCACAGGTCCGCTGATCAGTTTGTAGATCTCCTCCGGAAAGCTGGTTCTCAGAAGATTCAGTACATAGCTGGTATCCAGTCCCAGATAGGCAATGAGTGTCATGATAAAGATCAGAAAAGGGAAGATGGACAGGAGAAGCCCATAGGTAAGCTGATAGGCATAGGCGATGCTGTCTTCTCTTTTGATCTTATCCAGAAATCCTTTCATGAAAGCCAATGACTTGTTCATTTCCAACCCCCTTCGGCTATGTGATTCGTTCTATAGCCGTGTACTATTACTAAAATTATACAATAGATGCGGGGAAATTCCCAAACACATTCCCGTGAACAAAGGATAAACATCCGATTAACCCCCGTCAGAATACCGGTTTCAGGAAGAAAGAGCTGAAAGAAAAAGGTGGGCTCACCACCCTTACGATGATCAGCCCACCTTTAAACTCATTTATGCGATGATTTCCTCTTCTCTGTTGATGGAAGCCGATTCTATGGATACCAGCTCCTTGTCTCCTTCAAAGAAGAGATTCTTTGAAATGATGGCGCTCATAAGCTCCTCCACTTCCAGATTCGTGATGTCGGTTCTCACTTTGGGAAGTCTCAGGTTGTAGTTTCTACCTTCCTTGGTTTGAAATGTCATTGTAAGAGTATTCATAAATCCCTACCTCCTATGCCGCTGTGATTTCGCTGACGTCCTGCATGCTGATCCCTTCGCAGTTCTGCTCGGATAAAGCCGCAATCATGAGTGCCACTTCATGAAGATCTTCAGGAAGTGCCGTGGTCTTGAAGTTTCTCACCCTTCTGGTTTCTCCAACGGGTTCCCCCTGGTCGTTGAACCTCTCAAAAGTAAGAATCAGGTCCTTGGATAGATTTGTTACTGTTACTGCCATTATTACCAACCCCTTTCATAACTTAATTATGCGATTCCATGCCAATGAGCAGAAAATCCTCGCAAAAATCAGAAGTTTAAAGTTCTTTGATGCTATACTGGAAAGAAAGAAGCAAAACCGGGAGGAATGGACATGATCATCTTGAAGAATACCTATCTCACCATCGAACTCACCCAGCAGGGTGCGGAGCTTCTCAGCATCAAAGATATGGAAGGCCAGGAATATCTGCTGAGAGATGAGAAGCACTGGGGCTATTATCTGGAGTTCGAGCATCCTGAAGATCTCACAGCCATGGGACTGGATGCGCAGACAGGACTTCTGAAGCGAAATCATCGTCCTTTCGGAAAGAAAGTCACAAGGATTGATCTGGACAAGTCTCTTTTCAAGGAAGATGCCCTGATTTTTCAGAATCTGAAATCAGAATACCTCTCCCTGAAAAGCAGAAAAACCAATAAGGAAGTGCGCTTTCATATCCGTGAATTCCCCTTTCTGGGAATCTGGACCACAACGGGCAGCGCTCCCTTCATCTGCATCGAGCCCTGGGTAGGCCATGCGGACTATGAGGACTTCCATGGAGAATTCATGGAGAAGGAAGACAATGTGATTCTGAGTCCTGGAGAGTCCGCTACCCATACCTACATCATCGAAATCAGATATTAGAATCAGATATTAACACCATAAGAAAAACTGCAGTCGACACAGACTGCAGTTTTTCTTATGGGAACAGTTCCCGCTCCTCTTTCTGAAGGGCGATGAGTTTCTTCGAATACCAGAGGTATTTCCTGTAATGAACCTCATATTCCTCATGATGCCCATGGATGCACCTTATGATTTCCCTTCGGCTTTTCGCCTTCGGCAAGTGCGGGACACTATCCAGAAGCACTGCACCCAGACAGCTTGCATCCGTATCGTCCGCGAGCTCAAGGTCCCGCCCGAACACATCGGAAAGAATCCCGGCCCACACTCCACTTTTCAGAAACCCTCCGGAAGCCGTAAGGGATCTGCTCTCTCCTGAAAGGGCTGTCAGCATTTCCCATACTTCCCGGAGATTGAAGACCATCCCTTCCACAACAGACCGGAGAAGATGTTCTCTCCCATGAAAGGCGCAGAGCCCCACAAAAGAAGCGTTTAATGATCCATCCCAGTGCGGTGCCCGTTCTCCATAAAGATAGGGAAGGAAGAGCAGTCCGTCACTTCCTCTGGCAATCATGGACAGGCTGGTTTCCAGGTCCTCGTAGATGTCCTCTTTCTCTTCATGGATCACCCCTCCCAGCCAGTCTACTATATTTCCGCCGTTATTCACGGCCCCGCCGATGACCCATTTCCCTTTCATGAGGTAATAGCAGAAGGTTCTGCCGTAATCATCCAGCACTGGGGTGTCCACCGTCATGCGCACCGCACCGCTGGTACCGATGGTCACCGTTGTTTCGCCTTTCCTGAGTGCCTGGCTTCCTAGGTTTGACAGGCAGCCATCTGAAGCACCCAGCATGATTTCAAGATCCTTGGAAAACCCGAGTTTCTTGAGAAAATCCATGTTTTTCACAGGCAGCTTATCGGTCACATCATGAAGGCGCGGCAGAAGCGATTCACTGATTCCGGCATAGCTTAGCGCTTCCTCATCCCACGTGAGGGTATGAATGTTCAGTATTCCGGTGGCAGAAGCCATGGAATAGTCCATGACATGCTCCTTTGTGAGATGCATCAGTATATATTCCTTGATGCCCATGATTTTAACGGTTTTCCCCATGAGATCCGTATGCTTTCCCAGCCACAGGAGCTTGAAGAAAGGGCTCATGGGATGGATGGGCGTTCCGGTGTTTCTGTAGTGCTTCAGCCAGTCTCTGCTTTCTCTGAACGCCTCCACTTCATCGGTGGCTCTGTTGTCAGACCAGATGATGCTTCTCGTAAGAAGCGCATTGTCGCTGCCCAGGAGAATCAGAGCATGCATAGCACTGGAAAAGGAAAGAAGCTGAACCTCCTTCTCCCGCCCCGCTATGGGGATCAGAACTTCCTCCATGACTTTATAGAATGCCTCCAGCACTTCCACCGGGTGCTGTTCGGCGTAGCCTTTCCTCTCTTGAATGACCCTTAATTCTGCACTTGCCATGGAGACCCGTTTCAGATCTTCGTCATAGAGCACTGCCTTTATGTTTGTGGTTCCTAAATCAATTCCTATCCTGTATTTCATCCTGCTTCCCTTCTTCTTCTTTCTTAGCACTACTTCTATTATGTATCATTTTTCCCGAATGTCCATTTTTCGAAGGAAATGGATGTAGTTCGGAAAAAACATCCCTGTGCAGTATTTCCGCACAGGGATGTTTCACTTCATTATAAACTGATCTCCTACATACCGAAGTATGCTTTGATCTGAGCTGCCAGGGATTTTGCCATGGCTTTCTGGAAGACAGGATCAATGATTTTTGAAAGGTCTTCCGCATTGGACATATAGCCGATTTCAGTCAGAACCGATCTCATCTCCGTCTGTCTCAGCACTGCCAGGGTATGACCTGAAATACTCTGGTCCGTTCCATCTCTTCTGTTTCTGAATCCCATGGAGATGAAGGACTGTTTCACATAACCCGCCGCATCGATGCTTTCTCTGATGGAAGACTCCGATATGCTGGATACCTTGTAGGATGGATAGATGACAAAGGCTCCCTGTGAACTGCTGTTCGAGCTGTAATCATGATGGATGCTGAAGAACAGATCCGCATGCGCCTCATTGGCGATTCTTGCACGATCAGAAAGTTCAATGAAGGTGTCATTTCCTCTGGTGAGAATCGTCTTGAATCCGGCATTTTTGAGTTCCGCATCCAGAGCCAGCGCATACTGCAGCACGTAAGTCTTCTCATACACGTTTATTCCATTGAGATTTCCTCGTGCTCCGCTGTCCTTGCCGCCATGTCCCGCATCCACTACAATGGTCGGGATCTTTTCCACATTGATCTCTTTCGTATACGTCAGCTTCTCTCCGCTGTTTCCGTTCACTTCCACTTTTATGGTGTTCTTTCCAGGGAAGAGATTATTTCTCCTGATCAGATACTCGAATCCTGTATTGAGATTCTCATCATCCGCACGGGAAATTCCATACTGCGCTGTGCCCTGTGCTCTTCCGTTGAGATATACACGCACATTCTTCACACCAGTATTGAACTTTCCGTATCCGGATACAAGGATATCCTCGTTCTTGTAGTTCACCACATCCATGTGATCCAGCTTGCCTGCCGTTTCAATGGTCGGTCTGTTGTAGGTGAAGCTTGCAGTGGTCTTCACGGTGCTTCCATCTGCCATCTTCGCACTGGTGGTCACCTGATTGGTGCCACTGACAAAACGGTCTTTACCGACGATGAGTCGGAACCCGCTGGTGCCGGCATTGGCAAATTCAGGGTTGGAAGCCAGGATGTCATCCCTCTTCATATTGATCTCCGCGATGCCGATGGTGACGCCATTGATGATGACATCAACCTGCTTCACGGAATCATTGGTCAGCACATATCCCTTTACGGTCACATCCGCATAGTCCAGCGTTCCTGAAAGCCCTTCAATTTTTATGATGGAATCCGATGCTGAAGGTTCTTCCGTCTCAGGTGGTGTATCCGGTCCTGATACCTTTGTCAGGTAATCGATGGATACATATCCGGTCCTGCCGCTGTAGGTGACCTGCGCCCAGTTTCCATCAATTTTCTCAATGGTCAGCTTCGTCCCCTTAGGAATGGTCAGAATGATACCGTAGTTTGTTCCTGGACCGCTTCTGAGGTTCAGATTGTAGGTGTTCTCACGAATATCCTCACCTGCGGGGACTTCCACCTCCGGCTCATCATAGGGGCTCATATAGTTCTGTGAAGCATATCCCACATAACCGTTATAGGTGAGTTTTCCCCATTTGCCTGTAAAGGACTCCACGGTCACGATGGTTCCCTTAGGAAGCACCGTCAGTACAGTGGAGGTTCCATCCGGCTCCGCTCTCATGTTGAGATTTCCTGTGATGATCATCTTGCTGTTCACGATGACAGGTTCCTCTGGTGCTGGTTCCGGAGTCGGTTCCGGTTCCGGAGTCGGATCTGGTGTGGGGTCCGGTGTTGGTGTCGGCGTCGGATCCGGTGTGGGGTCCGGTGTTGGTGTCGGCGTCGGATCCGGTGTGGGGTCCGGTGTCGGTGTCGGGTCCACGGCCAGCTTCCTGAGATAGGCAGCGGAGGAATAACCGGTTCTGCCATTGTAGATCAGCTTTGCCCATCCTCCGCTTTCACTGAGGACTGTCACCTTGCTTCCCTTGGGAATGGTGAGCAGAATGGTTGCTGAAATACTGCCTGAACTTCTCATATTCAGGTTTTCTATGGTTTCTCTGATGTCACTGGACGGTTCCGGTGTGGGTGTGGGGTCCGGTGTGCTCGTAGATACTTTGGACAGATAATTCGTCGAAACGTATCCGGTCTTCCCACCATAAGTGACCTTTGCCCAGGTCCCAGAAACGCTCTGCACCGTGAGCTTTGTCCCCTTGGGGATCACACTCAGCACACTGCTGGTGATGGAGCTTGCGCTTCTGAAATTGAGATTGGCCGTGGTCTGCCGCACATCATCTACAGCCCCTGCAGGAGGATCCGGTGTGGGTGTCGGTTCCGGTGTAGTGGGTGAAACCACCGTAAGGTAACTGGTGGAGACATATCCGGTCTTTCCGCCATAGGTGACCTTCGCCCAGCCTCCGCTCTGACTTAATACGGTTACTGTAGTATTCCTTGGTATGGTTAATAATATTCGGTTATGAGTCCCAGCACCTGATCTCATATTGAGATTCGCCGTGGTCTTTCTGATGTCCGTACCAGACTCGGGTGCTGTATTGTCCGGCTGTGACGGTGCCGGAGTGGATGATGTCACAGATCTGAGATAGTTCGTGGAAACATATCCGGTCTTTCCGCTGTAGCTGACCTTCGCCCAGGAACCTGAAACAGACTGCACAGTCAGTGTGGTGCCCTTGGGTATGGTGAGCAGAATGGAGTTTGATAGACCAGCGCCGCTTCTCATATTGAGATTCGCCGTGGTTTCTCTCTTGTCCGTGGTGGTGCTTGGCGCAGATGGCGCAGCAGCAGCTGAAGCAGAGAATGACACATAGGATGGGTTCGCGCTGATGTAGAGTCCATTAGACAGCTTATACATCTCTTTTCCATCTACAGCATGCTTCTCTGTGACCTGAAGGGTAGTACCCTTGCTGTATGTTCTTGTCTTTGCATTCCAGTCGGGACCGCTGTATGCCCATAATGAATATGCAGTGACGGTAAGATTTCCTGCCTGAGTATTGATTACTGCCGCTTCCACAACTGTATCGATCCTACCCATCGGTAAAGCCGTAGCCGATAGACTCATCACTAAGGCAATACTAGTATGGAGCAATACTTTTTTCGCTCGTTTGCTTAACATAATCTACTCCTTTCATACTAAAATTATTCAATGTCTACCTAATGTTATAATTAATTCATAAGTTCTGTCAATTGATTAAGCGTCATTAAAAATATTTCACATTTCCCCCAGCAGAATCGATCACTGGTTCTGATTTTTCCAGTCCCGAAGGGGTAGCCATTCCTCCGGCAGAAGATGTTTGTACTGCGCCCAGGAATAGCGAAGATCCATGAGCAGCACAAGCCCCTGATCCGTTTCAGAGCGGATCACCCTGCCTGCCGCCTGCAGTACGCGATTGATGCCCGGATAGATATACGCATACTCAAATCCCAGATTATCCCTGGCGAAATAATCCTTTATAAGATCTCTTTCATAAGACACCTGAGGATAACCCACGCCGACAACTGAAGTACCGATGAGCGCTTCGCCCGCCAGATCGATCCCTTCTGAAAAAATCCCCCCTAAAACCATGAACGCCACAAAGCTCTTCTCTCTTTCCGCATAAAACAGTGACAGCACCTCATCTCTTTCTTTTTCACCCAGACTTGGTTCCTGGATATAGGTTTCAAAGAAATCACCATACTTCTCCATGAATATTTCGTGAACATCACGCATATACTTATAGGATGGAAAAAAGGCGATGTAGTTCCCTTTTTTTCCGCTGACCATTTTATGGATGTTCTCACTGATGCCCGAGAAACTCTCCTCTCTCTTTCTGTACCGTGTATCGATGCCTCTGTCCAGATAGACCTGGAGATTCTCCTTCGGAAAAGGAGAACCCAGCGTTTTTCTGTAATCCGCCTCTTCTCCCCCAAGAACATCAAAATAATAACTCATTGGGGACAAGGTGGCGGAGAACAGGATGGAGGCCTTGGCTCGTTTGAAGACATCAATGAGCAGATCTCTAGGGTAGACGCAGAAAAGCTTGATGATCACATTGGATCCGCTGTTTTCCTCATAGGTCACATACCCGTCATTGTAGAGTTCAGCTATATTAAGGAAGCTGTTCACCGCAAAGAAGAGATCCAGAATCTTTTCCCTTCCTTCAAAATCCTCTCTGACTTCCTTCTGGAAGATCTCAAATGCCATGAGAAAATCCTTCAGCGTGAAGATCAGGTCATCGGAAACACCGAAATAGTGCTGCTTTCCGCCCTTTTCCTCCAGCACTTTCCTGATTTCTATGAACTTCTTGTTGACCTTTGTCAGAGAGCGTTTCAGATAGGAGAACTTCTCCCCGGCTTTCTTCGCTTCCATGACCATATCTTTGGTCAGAAGCGCAGAGTACATGTCTCTGGATCTGTCCACAAGATTATGGGCTTCATCCACAAGAAAAATATAGTTTTCCCGGACATCCACAAAGAATCTTCTCAGATAGACCCTTGGATCGAACACATAGTTGTAATCACAGATGATGAGATCACTGAAATAGGAGAGATCCAGAGAAAGCTCAAAAGGACAGACTCTGTACTTTCTGGCATAGGAGAGAATCATCTCTTTGGAGTAGCTGCTCTCCTTCTTCAGAATGTCCAGTATGCATGCATTGATCCGGTCATAGTGACCTTCCGCGAAGGTGCATTTGTCGGGATTGCAGTTCACCTCATCATTGAGACAGACCTTTTCCTTGCTGGTGATGGTGAGAAACTTCACGCTGCCGCCCTTGTTTCTTATGATCTCCACCGCTTCCTCCGCTACGGTCTTCAGGGTTCCCTTTGCAGTGAGATAAAAGATCCGGTCCGCCTCCCCTTCTCCTATGGCTTTCACCGCCGGAAACAGGGTGGATATGGTTTTCCCGATGCCTGTGGGTGCTTTCGCGAAGAGCTTGCCGCCCTGCCGGAGCGTCCGATACACATCCACAGCCAGCTCTCTCTGGCCGGTTCTGTAGTTCAGGAATGGGAATTTCAGCTCCTTCAGAGATTCGTTTCTCTCCTTTTTCCATCTGGCATCTTCTCTCACATACTGCAGATACTCTTCTATGGTCTCCGTCACAAAGGTCTTCAGCTCTTCGTAGGTGAAGGTTTTTTCAAAGGTTTTGGAAACCTCCGTATCCAGATTGAAATAGGTGAGCAGCAGCAGGATATTCTCCGTCTTATGCTCTTCCATATACATGAATCCGTAGAACATCACCTGAGCCCAGTAGAGCCTGTTGAAGTCCTCATCCACATCTTCCAGCGGTGTATAGGTGGACTTGATTTCCTCAATGTAGCTGCCTCTGACCATCCCGTCTGCTCGGCCGTCCACTGTGAAGCGTATGTCCTCAAAGAGAATTTCATACTTCAGGTACTGTTCCTTTTCATAGGAAGCATTCTCCTTCTGTCTGTCCTTCTGAATCTTCACATGGGCACGGGTGCCTTCTTCCATTCTCTGGGGACTCGCCCCCATGGTCGAAGAAACAATATCCCCATATCGATGGACGAATTCTATTATATTTCTAACAGATATCTTAATATCAATCATAATAACTCCAAGTTGATTTCTATCCTTTTATGATATGAATTATACCATTAAACAGTGCTGAATACAGTCTGAAATGAACAATGTTGGTCCGCCTCAGGCACAAGGCGCAGAAAGCAAAAAAGTCCCTTTCGGGACTCTCTTAAGGGTCTGCTACAGTGATTTTTCAAGTGCACCGCTGAGCTTGTTGATACTGATGGTCAGATTCTCCATCTTGCCTTCAATCCTCGTCAGAAGATAAATGGCAATGACCATGGGAAATCCGATGTTGGCACAGGCATCAATGAGTACTTCCATATTTCTCACCCCATAGCTAACTATGCATCCTACAGGTGAAGCAGCGAAGATTAATTGATCAGTTCCTTTGCCGTATTCTTGATGAAGCTGGCTTTCGCCACCAGTGCGAGCACTGAGATGAAGATGAAGATTCTTTCCTTGTCCTCTTCTCTGATGTTCAGCTCATCCACATATCCTCTTAACTTCTTTTCATCAATGATGAGATTGGAAGTTGATTTGGCCTGATTCTTCTGGATTTCATAGAATAGCGCATAGGCGGTTTCCCAGGAGATGATGTCATCTTCACGATTGTTGATGTCATTGAAAGCCAGATTGAACACTTTCTTGATCTCCTCCGTGCTGAGAACCGGTCTCATATAGCTGACGAAAACCAGCTGAATCAGATGGATATTGGTGTATCCCTTCTTTTTCCCCTGATGGGGCTTGGCGATGACATCGCTTTTTATGTAATTCTGTATGATATTGATGGTGTAGGTCTCATCATTGAACAGGTCTTCCAGAAATTCAATGACCTGAGACAGAAACAGATCATATTTGGGGAAATCCTTTAAAGGCAGAATACTGCTTTTAGCTTTCACCTTCACGGAATCCTCAATACTGATCGCTGTAGGGTCCTTCTGATCGCTCATACATTCACATCCTTATTTAACACTTACTTTAACTTTATTATATGTTAATAAATACCATATATCAAACATTTTCAGTGTTCTTTCACGTTCTGTCCTATTGCGCACATCTATTGATGCTTAGGATGCAGATGCCCTACAGATCAAGGCTTTCTTTATAGACCTCTTTCTTGGGAATACCTCTCAGCTCCGCCACTTTTTTCACTGCCTCTTTCTTGGTGAGCCCTTCCTCCATCACTTCCAGAATATGTTCCTTTATGGACAGATGTATAAAGCCTTCTTCCCGCTCCATCTGAATCTCCTCCTGTGACTTTCCTGCAACCACCAGAACAAACTCTCCCTTGGGCTGTTTGTCTTCGAAGCACTTCAGCACTTCACTGACGGTGCCTCTCAGATGCTCTTCATAAAGTTTCGTCAGTTCTCGTGAAAGGGAAATCCTGCGGTCTCCAAATACTTCACGTACTGCTTCCAGTGTATCCAGAATCCGATGAGGTGCTTCATAGAAGATCAGCGTCTCTTCTCTTTCCTTGAGAAGCGCGAGCTCATCTCTCTTTTTCTTCTTCGCCTTGTCCAGAAATCCGATAAAGGTGAATCGTCTGGTATCCAGGCCCGAGGAAACCAGTGCATTGATGAGGGCAGAGGGTCCAGGCAGGACGTTCACTTCAATACCCCTTTCAATGGCCTTCTTCACAATGATCTCACCCGGATCCGAAATGCCCGGCATGCCGGCATCTGTCACCAGCGCGATGTTTTCTCCCCCTTCCACCTTGTCCAGAATGAAAGCGGACGCTTCCATCTCATTGTGTTCCCGGTAGCTTATGAGCGGTTTTCTGATTTCATATCGGTTCAAAAGCTTCGCTGTGACCCTGGTATCCTCACAGGCAATGCGGTCCACTTCACCAAGGACCTCCAGCACCCGGAATGAGATATCCTTCAGATTCCCGATGGGGGTCGGTACCATATACAGTTTCGTCATCTTCTATCATCTCCATAAATTCTTCTGATTTCATCTGAATAGGTTCCGTCTTCATTGTACACATAAAGGGGCGCTTCCACCTTGAGAAAGGCTCCTCCATCTCTCACGCCTTCCACCAGAACCATGGTGGGTGCTTTCTTTGTATTGGGATAGACCATTCTCATCCGCTTGGGTTCAATTCTGTACTTTCTCATGAGCGTCAGGATATCCGCAAGCCGCTCCGGTCTGTGGATCATATAGAACCTTCCCTGATCCCTGAGAACGGTTCTTGCTCCTCGGATCACATCTTCCAGATTCAGTGTGACCTCATGCCTTGCAATGGTCAAAGCATCCTTTTCATTGATGATACCGCTGTTCTCCTTCTTATAGGGAGGATTCACCGTGACCACATCGAACCGGGGCAGGCTCTTCAGCAGCGTCTCATCTCTGACGTCTCCCTTGAGGATCTTCACCCGATCTTCAATGTGATTAAGCTGCACGCTTCTCATGGCCATTTCCGCGAACTCATCCTGAAGCTCAATGCCCGTGATCTGCCGGGCATGACTTTTTCCATACAGAAGAATCGGAAGAATGCCCGTACCCGTGCAGAAATCCATCACCAGATCCTTTTTCTTCACCCTGGCGAAATCCGACAGAAGCACAGCATCCACACCGAATCGGAATCCCTTTTCCTTCTGTATGATTTTAAGGCCGTCTCTCTCCAGATCTTCCAATGTCTCCCCTGGCAGTAACTCACTCATAATAAACCCACTTTCGATCTTTTCTCATATTCTCTTACATTTTATAGGCAAACGGAGACGAATACAAGAAAGCACTTTCATCCAATCCATTGCCCGCTCCCTGCTATGGGTGAAACTGAGCTGAAAATAGGGTATAATATCTTACATATCTATAGGCGAGTGAGGAAATTATGATAGAGAAAATCAGAAACTGGGATGAACGCATTGTCATCTATATCAATCAGAAGATCAAAAGAAAATCCCTGGACTACTTTTTTGTTGCTGCAACGTACATGGGATCGGATGTTTTCGCCATAGGATTCATCCTGGCCTTCCTTTTTCTTCCTGTAAGCAAGATCAATGACTTTGCCCTATACGCTGCCGCTGCACTGATACTCTCTTCCATCACCGTGGGGATTCTGAAGAACACCATCCGAAGAAAAAGACCCTTCGAGACCATCATTGAACTGAAGAGTCTCAAAATCGGTGTGGACCAGTTTTCCTTTCCATCAGGGCACACCACTGCAGCTTTCTGCCTGGCAGTGACTTCGGCACTGGTGACAAACGGTCATGTGGCATCCACCGCCTACCTTGTGCTGGCGCTTCTTGTGGCGCTGTCAAGGGTTTATCTTGGCGTACACTATCCATCCGATGTCGTCGCAGGTGGTGTCATCGGAAGTTTCTTTGCACTGGCAGTGCATCTGTTTTAGGAGGTTGTTTTTTTATGTTTGATCAAATCAAAGGTGTCATTTTCGACATGGACGGAACGCTCATTGATTCCATGTGGGTGTGGAGAAAAATCGATGAAGATTTCATTCTGAAACAGGGCATTGAAATGCTGCCCGAAGATCTCATGGGAAATATTTCCCACCTGAGTTTCCATGAAACAGCAGAGTATTTCAAAAGAGAATTCAGGCTGCCTGAATCCGTGGAGGATATCAAGAACCACTGGAACACGCAGGCAAAACATGAGTATACCCATAACGTCCTTCTCAAGGACAACGCGCTGGCTCTTCTTACGGCACTGAAAGCCAAAGGCATCAAAATGGCCATCGCCACCAGCTCCTCCAAGGAGCTTCTGGAGAATACCGTATCTTCCAAAGGCATCGCCCATTTCTTTGATGTCATCGTCACAACGGATATGGCCGGAAAAACCAAAGTGGAGCCGGATGTCTACCTTCTGGCCGCAAAGCTCATGGACATCGCCCCTGAAAGCATCGCGGTCTTTGAGGACATTCCAGCAGCCATGACCGGTGCAAAAAAGGCAGGCATGAAGGTGTTCGGTGTCCATGATAAGTTCTCTGAAGACAAAAAAGAGGAGATTCTTGGCATCTGTCACACCTATATCGAGAATTTCGGAGAACTGCTTCCGCATCTTCTTTAAAGGAGCGCTCCTGCTTTCATGGTGAAATGGCACAAAAAAAACTCTTTCGAATCCATTGAAATGATTCGAAAGAGTTTTTCCGTTTTCAGTGCTATTTCTTGTATTCCACAGGGAACTTTTCCTGAAGCTCCGTCATGAGCTTGGTGTAGTATTCCATCTGCTTGTCCTGAAGCATCTTGTTCATGACCTCATCCTTGACGTCTTCAAACTTCTGTGGCTCAGACCCCTTCTTTTCAGTGGTCTTGATGATGTGGTATCCGAACTGTGTGGATACCGGGCTCTTTGTCATTTCTCCTTCGTTCATGGCAAAGGCCGCATCTTCGAATTCCTTGACCATCATGCCTCTTCCGAATTCTCCAAGGTCTCCACCCTGCTCCTTGGACGGACAGCTTGAATGTTCTCTAGCAGCATCTTCGAAGGAGATCTCCTCACTGATGATCTTTGTGATGAGCTCTTTTGCAAGATTCTCATCATCCACCAGGATATGACTGGCTTTGATGCTTTCCTGTCCCTGATATCTTTCAGGATGCGCTTCGTATACTTCCTTAGCCTCATCCTCTTCGATGGTTATGGTTCCTAGAATCTTGTTCATGGTGAAGCTGTACTTGATGTCCTTCAGCGCCTGCTCTACCTGAGCCATGTACTGAGGATCGCTTTCCAGGCCAAGCTCTGTTCCGAAGGCGTTGATCAGCTCCACGCTGACCAGCTGATCCAGCAGCTGCTTTCTGCCATATTCTGATTCAAAATAACTTCTTCTTTCTGGGGCTAATGAGGCAATGGTGCTGTCCAGGATCGCATCTGTGATTTCGATTCCGTTGACAGTTGCCAGTACTTTGTTTTCCATTTAATTTACTCCTTTTACAGTGAATTCTTTTCTATCTTAACATATTTCATAGGGATTACAAAACCATACCAATCATACTAAAGAAAGCTTATCTGCTTCTTAATTTTCAGTTCATACCTTCCCGCTATAATATAGAGATAATAATATTTATAGGAGTGATCGATTTTGGTGAAACTACATGAAAAAGCCCCTGATTTTACGCTCATGGGCTCTGATGACAAGAACCATTCCCTTAGTGACTACAAAGGAAAAAAAGTGATTCTCTACTTTTATCCAAGAGACAATACCCCCGGATGCACGCTGGAAGCGGAAAGCTTCCGAGACCACAATGAGACTCTCAAGGGACAGAATGCCGTGATCATCGGTGTCTCAAGAGACGACCTGGCGTCCCATGACAAGTTCATCACGAAACTGGATCTTCCCTTTGTCCTGCTTTCCGATGAGGATTCAGAAGTCTGCACTCTATATGATGTGCTCAAGGAAAAAAACATGTATGGAAAGAAATCCATCGGCATACAGAGAAGCACCTTCATCGTTGACGAAGAAGGCATCCTCATCTATGAGAACCGTAAGGTGAAGGCAGAGGGTCATGCAGAAGAAATCATCGAGTTCCTGAAAAGCAGAGAAGAGTAGGTGATCTGTTTGGAACAAGCACTTGATTTTGAAACGCTCATGAAAGAACTGGCGTCACTTGGAAAAGAACGCATAAAGAAAAGCTATATGGGAAGAGGCGCAAAAGAACCCCTCTTCGGCGTAGCCACAGGCGCTATGAAGCCTCTTTCAAAGAAAATCGGCATCAATCAGTCTCTGGCAGAAGAGCTCTACGCCACAGGAAACTTCGATGCCATGTATTTTGCCGGAATCATCGCGGATCCTGACGGCATGAGTGAAGAGGATTATGACAGATGGATGGATGCTGCCTATTTCTTCATGATCTCCGACTACATCGTTGCTGTGACGCTTTCCGAATCTGACATCGCTCAGAAAGTGGCGGATCGCTGGATCAGAAGCGGGGAGGATCTTAAAATGTCTGGTGGCTACAGCTGCTACTGCTGGCTTCTCGGCAACCGGAAAGACAGCGAATTTGACAAAGAGAAGCTGCGCTCCATGATGCGGCATGTGAAAGAGACCATTCATGAAGCACCTCAAAATGCGAAGAAAGCCATGGGGGAATTTCTCTATACCATGGCTCTATCCTATCTTCCTCTTCATGAGGAAGCCGTGGAGATTGCAGAGGAGCTGGGAGAAATCATGCTGATGAAAGATGAAAAGAATCCAAAGACCATCCATCCCATCGCTTCCATCCGTAAGGAGCTGGACCGGGGACGACTGGGATTCAAAAGAAAATATGTCCGGTGCTGAAAAAATATCTGGAACCACAAGGAGAAGCTGAACTTAACCAGCTTCTCCTTGTTTTCCCCTTATTCCCTTACAGTAATGGAGGCCGTAGCCACAAACATTCTCTTCTCGGAAAGGTCCTTCAGATTGATCACTTCCATCTTTCCATTATTAGACACCAGGACATGGAAATGATCCGCGTAGCCTGTGACAGTGACCCAATGATTGTAGAGTCCATCCCGATAGCCTTTGAAGAGTCTCAGGCCCACGATGAGCGGCACAGGATTGTCGGCATCGATATGCTTCTTGATATCCACCATCATGGCTCTGAGGCCGAGAAGGCTGCCCGCATAGCTGTGTATGATCTTCACTTTGGCTCTTTTTCCTCTGCTTGCATAATACCAGAGTGAAGCGAGCTTGAATCGAAGTGCTGTGGTGGGTCCCAGAAGATACTTTCTGAACATATGGTTCTGGTCTTTCACCAGTTCTTCTCGAACATAGGATTTCCCCTCCGTATACGCCGCATGGTTATTCAGGGTCACAGACCCGCAGCCGAACATGGCAAGAGGCTTTGTGGAAAGATGCTGATTTCCTCCGTAGAGGCCATCAAAGATCCTTCTGAAATCCCTGTTAATGGTTGTAAATTCTATACCGTTCACTACACGTTTCACATTATCTCTCCAGTCCGTTTTCTTTCATTATAGCCCCGAAGACTTTAAGCTGGCTTAATTCATGAAATTTTAATCCGGAATCTTCTTTATTCTTATATAAGAAAAAGAAGAAAACGAAAACGCGAGGCCACTGAAAAAGTGGCTCACAATAAGTCTGCCTCGAAGAAAAGAGAGAGAAGAACGCAAGTTATGCGAAACTTCTCTCTCTTTTCTTTTTTTATTCGGTGCTCTTACCTGTATTATTCTTCTGTTATTTATCGACTAAAGCCAATGTTCTTTTGACATTCACTGCAAAAATTGCGAATGCACCTTGTAAGGTCATGCCAAACAGACCTCGGCTGGAGGCAACACCATAGCCATGCCGATGTTTCAGTTCGCTGTTCTTTGCTTCAATCTTGTACCTGTGCTTCGAGTAGAGCTTAAATTCTTGGGTTTCCTGAAATGCTTTATGTTCAGAGTGCAATCTAGATGTTAATGTAACCGAAAAGCTCTTAGTCAGTGCACCTTCTTTGTAACAACCTTCTTTATGGGGACAAACCCTACATTTCTCGACATCGAAGAAATAGGAAACAACGGCTGCGAAACCTGTCTTTTCTCTTTTCTTTTTTCCTGTGATCGTTTTTCGAATACTCATGTGTCCAGCCTGACAAACATACATGCCAGCATCTTTGTTGAACAAGAATCTTGTGGAGTTTTTATTTGGGCTATGGGTGACTGTCTCACTAAGTTTTGCAA
>NZ_JAFNJU010000011.1 GCF_017368455.1 Proteiniclasticum aestuarii
GCCCAAGGTTATGCCAATCCTTCTCCTGTCGGTAGAGGGGAACGTGATTAACATATTTCTGGTACATGGTCCATGCCACACTGGAGGGGGAAGCCATCGAATGCTGAAGCACCGGCTGATCTGGTTCTGCCTGGATCATATAGCTTCTTCCTTCCTTGCGACAAGTGCGACAAGTGCGACACTCCGCTGTTTCCACGTAGATCTCCACAAGTTTCATGGATGCAGGTGTATATTCGATTTCTGTCCGCAGATACTTTTTACCGGCCGGAAACAGTCTGTCTCCGTCAACGGAGCAGACTTTGTCTTCATCTGTCAGCGTATATAGTTTCTCTTCTCTCGGAAGGTTGACCAACGCTTTCTCTCGGGAATATCCTTTTCTCGAAGCTTTCTTCGGGGTAAGATCTTCTTCAGCATCCTCTGTAAGATCAGCCGCAGTTTCAGCTTCGTCAAACTGACCATGCTCAAACACCTCATCCATCACAATCTGGCCGGTCAGAGCAGCTGTCTTCTCACTCTTAGCACCATAGCGCTTTTTGTTGAGATACTCAATCTGCTCACGTAGAAGTATTATGTTCACACTCATTTCTTCAATGGTTTTACGGAGAGATTCGATGGTCTTATTCTGTTCTTTGATCACTTCGAGCAGTACGGATGTATCGGTGTCATTCATGTTGAACCTCTCCTTTGTTATATTTAAAATCTACAATTATTATATCATAATTTCAGCAGAAATGCACGAAAAATAATCACTGAAACCATTGATTTCACAATGGTTTCAGTGATTCAGAGCACTCTTTTGCTTCCGATGTTTTGGATGACTTTCTTCTGATCGACAGACAAGCCTTCAAGTAACCAGCGGTACTGCTGAGGTGTGATTTCCCTGGCTTCATCATTGCTTCGAGGCCACTGAAAACTTCCGTTTTCAAGCCTCTTGTAGAGAAGCAGAAATCCGTCACCTTCCCAATACAACGCTTTCACCCGATCTCTTCTTCTTCCGCAGAAGAGATACAGCGCATTCTGGAAAGGGTCCAGCTTAAAGGTTTGGCTGACGATGGCCGCGAGGCCATCAATTGATTTTCTCATATCCGTCTGTCCGCAGGCGATGAAGATCCGGACATCTTCGGGAAACTTCACTTTCATGAGGAATGACCAATGAGTCCGAGAATAGATTGAAGAGTAGCAAGATCAGCACCGTTGTGGATCTCGACTTCATTACCGTGAGATCGAATAACTGCACAGATGCCACTTTGATGTGGAGGCTGCTGTCGGCCTTCCTCGGAGGTAATCTCCGTAAAGCAGGCTTGCCCCGTCACCGCCATGGTGCCAGCTTTCACCAGTGAATCCTGACGGATTACCTTGCTCCAGTAAAAGAAACTGGGTGCGGAGACCTGATTCATCTCACACCATTTTCTGATGGCCAGGCCGCTTTTTCGCTGCTCTTTGATAATCTCCGTCCATTTCGATTTCAATAGCTCATGACGAGCTTGTTGCATAGTTGCCAAATTCAATCCTCTCCTTACTCACAGTTTTAACCCTGGCTCAGCAAGCTCAGCTGAGGATAAAACCAATCCATTGAGAAGATTATCTCATAGTTTTATTTCACATAGAATCCATGCATTTATTGAACGCTTACCATATAAATACATCACCATCCGAAATTAAGCGGACTCTCATCATATAAAGAAGAAGAATACGCTTGAACTTTTAAAAACCGCCCACTCCTATGGAGTAGGCGGTTTTGCTATTACACTATTTTAGAACTTACCTTCCAGGATGTTCTTTCCAGTATCCGCTTTGGCATCTCCTACCCAGGCTGACTCATAGCTGAAAACATACTCTCCGGATGTGAAGTTCACTTGAGTATCCACTTCATACTTGATCAGAATTGCATCATTGACCACAAGAATACCAGGTTCGGTGGTTTTGATCTGGAGTTTTGGAGGCGTTTTTCTATTCAGACTCCTGTATCCGTCCATGAACTTGAACCTTCCCTGATCCACCATTTTTTCGAAGATAAGATCATAGTCATATCGACTTCCAGGAATGAAGTAGTCTGAAGTGTCCTTTCTTTTTTCACTGAATGTCAGGATCACCTTGGACTTACCGAAGGTGGACAAATCAACGTTTCCTGTTTCTTTTGAAGCATCATCATCTGTTCTCCTATAGGTCAACCTTCCAGCAACCTGATAGAGTTTTTTGTAATTTTTCTCATAAAGCACTCTACCAATCCCATAAATGAGTAGAAGCGCTGCTGCTATAGATACTAAAATCCCGGTAATCAGCATCAGATTCTCTCGAATTCTACTGATTATTCTCGCAGTGTTGGTTGTGACCATCAGTTCCAGATCCACACTTTCACTGGAAAGACTTGTAAGCTCATTGTTGACAGTGAAACTCACAGGAACTGTAAGCAGCTCTCCATTGGCTTCAACAGCTGGCATAAGGCTTACATTTACAGTCTTTTCTTCCATAGGTTCAAGAGCCACGGACTCAGTTTCAAGAATCCCGTAAGCACCATCGATGGATAGATTCACCACTTCTCGATAAGGTGATGTGCTTTTCATTGTCAGCAGTAATTGTGCTGCATCTCCTTGCAGCAGTTCATAGGATCGACTTTCGAGGCTGATGCTTACAGTCCCAGGAGGAAGAACCTCAGCCCTTCCAATATTCTTTTCCAGAATAAACAGATCTCCGTTGTAAGTTCCTCGAGTCCGGATAAATATCTCCTGCTCGCCGAGCGCATCAAAGCTCAGTATCCCACTGAAGATTCCATCTTCAGCTTTCACATCTCCATTCTCAAATACACCATCATCCACAAGAGAAATTATAGTTTCTTCCTCCTCTTCATTTCTCTGCACAAGTTCATAATAATCAAGCGTCAGCTCGTCTGATACCTTCAGATTTGTAGAAGCGAGGGTAAGCGTACTGCTTACGATTCTTTCTTCTCCTTGCACATAGCCTGTTTCCTGAAGGACCAGGTCGCTTTTGATTGCAGGAAGAAGTTTGACACTAATCGTGGTGGAAGTTGCTGCTATAACCTCTTCTTCAGAGTGAACCGCCAAGTTGATTTCGTAGTCGCCACGGGTACTGGTGTCTTCAAATACACCAACATATTCATCCCCCTCTTTCACGAAGGTCAGGGGCTGCAGAGCCTGAACGCCATTAATCATGACATCTCCCTCCACAAGAAACTCTTCACTGGAACTTCCAGTCAATGTTGCTCTTATTTCAAGCGGCTCTCCGATAGGATGAAGAGAATTATTGATGGGACTATCCATCCAGATCTTCACAAAAAGATCTTTTGTGCCCATTATTTCGGCAGATGCATTGCCTGTAAGCTTGATTTTCCACATTCCTGAACTTTCAGCCTCATCCTGATTAATGGTTGCCAGGGTGTAGCTTTCTGTTTTCACGATCTTAAGATTCTCTCCAGGGTCCACTCCTTCTGGCGGAATGAAATCAATCTCCAGAGGGCCACCTGTATTTCTGACGACAAAGGTTTCCTGAGAGACAAATTCATCCATTTTAAAATCCAGAAGTTTTTCACCTGCCACATCTTCAGAAATATTCATGAACTCATTTCTGTTTTTCAGCTGACTGATGATATCAAAAAAAGCCACCGCGACATCAGATGACTCACTATACACATTGGATGTTCCAGTTGTTTCCAGTGCCAGTCGATCCATGACTTCAGAATCCAGAGTACCAAGACCAACCGTATGTACAGTGTATCCTGCTAGACCGATTTCTTTCACTTTAAGCCAGAATGAATCCATATATTCTTCCATGAATCCCGGTTCATCTCTTCTTGCTGCATCGGGGTCAGGATCTCCATCTGTGAGAAATATGATCACCTTATTGAGATTCTCATCCTGAATACTTTCCATCTGACGAAAAGCCAGATCAAAGGCTTTCAGATAATCTGTATTTCCCAGCGCTTCCAGATTTCCAGTGATTTTTCCTTTCAGCTGATCCTTACCCGTTTCTCCTATCAAAGCCATTGGCTGAATCTCCTGAGCATCGTTACTGAAGGATATGATTCCCAGATAGTCTTCAGGACTGAGTAGATCAACAAGGATATTGGCTGCTGTCTCTCGCATGAGACTCGGGTCCGTATCACTCATGCTACCGGATTTATCGATGATGAGCGATATGGCAACACTTTCCAGCGCTTTCACATCGTCACCCAGCACTCTACTAGTACTTAAATTGCAGAAATTAAAAAAGAGGAAAAAAAGCAATAATAACGTTGTCTTTCTCGTTGTTTTTGCCATTTTTCCCACCTCCACCTTTATATTAGAATAAACCGCTCATATTTTCAATAACACTGATCACTGCAGGTCCTAAAATTACTACAAAAAGTGCAGGAAACATGAAAAATATCAGCGGAAAGAGCATTTTGATCGGAATCTTCATGGCAGCTTCCTCTGCTCTTTGTCTTCTTTTCTGCCTCATAACTGTAGACTGGGTTCTGAGCATGGTGGCGATATTGGTTCCCAGAATCTCAGACTGTATAACTGCGGTAATGAAGGTATTGATATCATCCACACCTGTACGTCGTATGATCCCTTTTAAAGCTTCCTGTCTGTCTCGACCTTTAGCGATGTCCTCCAGCGCTTTCTTGATTTCATCGCTGAGAGGACCCGGCATCTTATCCGCAGATTTTTTAAGCGCTGTATCAAACCCAAGCCCGGCTTCCACACTGATATATAGAAGATCCAAAAGATCCGGAAGCGCACTCTGCACTTTCTTCTGCCTGATCTGAGCCGTGGAATTCAGCCTTACATATGGAAGAAAGAAACCCAAGGCACCAAATAGAACAGAAAGCAGTATGTTTCCTTCTCCGATCAGCAGTCTGAAAACCAGATATAAGAGTGAACCCATTACAATGGCCAGCATGACCTGTATGGATAAAATAGAACTTGGTGTGAATTTCTTTCCAACGCCAGCCTGCATAATCATCTGCTCGTACTTCTTCTTGATGGATCCTGGAGTGATACTCCCTAGCGCTTCCACAAATCTCTGGTAAGCAGGATTCACTACACGTTCTACAAAGGGTTTTCTCATCTCATCTTCATCACCCTGGAGGCTATACATGGAATTAATCTCTTCCATTCGCTCACTGACAAGAAGTCTTTTGCCAAATACCATCTGAAAGACAATGCCAAAGAAAAGACTTGCTGTGATGAATAATAAAACATATACCATCAGTTCCATGAAATCATCCTCCTATACTTCCAGTTTGACCAGTTTAGACAATATGAAGATACCTATAAGCATCATCACTACAGCAGCCCCTACCATGATAAGTCCTATGAGATTATCGAAAAGCTGACCGATATAACTAGGGTTCATAATCGAAAGCACCAAGGCAATACCAACAGGTAGAAAACTGATGATAACTGCTGATAGCTTGCTTTGGGCGGTGAGCGTTCTTACTTCACCTTTGATTCGCACTCTTTCTCGAATTGTATTGGAAATGGTGTCCAGCACCTCTGAAAGGTTTCCGCCCACCTGTCTCTGTATGATCATGGCTGTAACAAACATATCCACATCTTCATCACTGGTTCTTTCAGAGAAATCTTCCAGTGCGCTTTCCATGGATTTACCCAGTGTATTGTCACGTATGATTTTGGTGAATTCATCACCTATAGGGCTCTCCAGATCTTTACCTGCAATACTAACTGCTTGCGCAAAGCTAAGGCCTGCCCTTAGACCATTGGAGATGATGTTCAGCGCTTCTGGCAGCTGTCCATTGAGCTTTTGAGATCTCTTGCTGATGATACGATTGACATAAAGATCAGGCAGCAAGAATCCGAGAAGTCCTCCCACAAAAGCCATAGGCAGTAGTTTCGTCAGGAGAAACATTAGAAGAAAAACCGAAACAGCAGCACTCACGGAAATCATGAAGAATTCCTGTGGTTTCATCAGAATATACGCCTGCATGAGCTTTTTCTTCTTCTTGGTGTAATATGCATTCAATAAAGAACTGTTCTTTTTACGTTTTCGATCTTTCTCTATTTCCTTTTCTTCTTCACTGTCTTCATCTGTTGCGTAGTCCCATGAAGATGCAATGAGTTTCATTCTCTCTTTTGTTTTTGACCTGTTTGCAAAGAACATATTGTAGAGCAGAATGAAAAACAGGGTCATGAATAGAAAAAACGATAAATATACAAGATATTTCATAGGTTATCTCCCCCTCGCAGCCTGAATGTTTCCACCTTCATGTGTTTTGAAAATGCTGGTTGGTAGATTTTCGCCATGAGCTCTTAGTTTTTCCATGTAATTAGGGACAATACCGGTGGGAACGTGTTTGCCTACTACGCCACCTCTTTCATCAAATCCGTCGTGTCTGAACACGAAAAGATCCTGCAGCGTAATCGTATCACTCTCCATGCCGACGATTTCCGTGATTTTCGTGATCTTTCTTGAACCGTCTGTAAATCTTGCTACCTGAACAATGAGATTGATGGCTGAAGCTACCTGCTCTCTGATTGCTCTTGATGGAAGATCCATCCCACTCATCATAACCATGGTTTCCAGTCTTGCCAGGCTGTCTCTTGGTGTATTGGCGTGGATGGTTGTCAATGAGCCGTCATGGCCCGTATTCATCGCCTGGAGCATATCTAAAGCTTCACCGCTTCTGACTTCTCCCACGACGATTCGGTCTGGTCTCATACGAAGAGAGTTAACAACCAGGTCTCTGATATTCACTCTACCTTTTCCTTCAATGTTCGAAGGCCTGCTTTCCAGTGGTAGCACATGTCTCTGCTGAAGCTGAAGCTCGGCAGCATCTTCAATGGTCACAATTCTTTCGTTGTCCGGAATAAATCCTGAAACCACATTAAGAAGAGTGGTCTTACCAGAACCCGTACCACCGGATACAAGGATATTGATTCTTCCTCTGACACTGGATCGGAGAAGTTTTGCCATATCCATGTTTAGCGTTCCGAATGAAATCAGATCTTCTAGGGTATAAGGGTCTACTGCAAATTTACGGATGGTGATGGCTGGACCTTTGATGGATAAGGGCGGAATGATAATATTCACACGGGAACCATCGGGAAGCCTCGCATCGACCATCGGTGAACTTTCGTCAACTCGTCTGCCTAACGGAGATATGATTTTATCTATGGTATGAAGCACATGTCTGTCATCACGAAATCTCTTGTCTGTCACTTCAATTTTACCGAAACGCTCAATATAGATATCATTGGGACCATTGACCATGACCTCTGTCACAGTCGGGTCATCAAGAAGAGAGGTAATGGGGCCGTATCCGAAGACTTCTTCCATAACCAGTTTATGGGCTTTCTGCTTATCTGATGATGATAGATGTTTTCTGTTCTGGTTCAGCACTTCATTGATTTTTTCGTTCACCAGATCGGAAACCATCTTTCTTTGGGCCTGATCATTCTTATCTGGAGAGATGATGATCTCGTCTATGATTCTTGCTAGAATCTCCTGAGAGAAATCTTCAATCTCTTTCAGCTTTCTGAGACTCAGCTCATCATGCTCTTTCGCAACCTCATTTCTGACACTGGATTCATTTATGTTAAAACCGCTTAGATTCATTTCTGTCACCTCTTTACTTACTTGCTGCCTTTACCTCTGACTCATCTGTCATTTTCTTAGCCAGTTTCTTGAAATTCTTCGCAATAGCACTACGGCTGTTTTTGGTCACATAAGGCACACCCTGATTGAGGGAGGATATGACGCCTTTATAATCAGCTTCTATGCTCGAGAACAGGGTCTGATTCAGTGTCTTCTCAATATCTCCTGCTTTGACCTCACCACGTCTGTCTGCTTTATTTAGAAGCAGCTTGATCTTTGATTTGGGATAATTCAAGTCATTCAGCGTAATCAGTGATGCTTTGATATTTCTCACTGTAGAGACTTCAGGTGTCGTAATCATCAGTAACTTATCTGCAAATACGAAAGCAGGATTAATGGGTTCGTAGAACCTTCCTGGCATATCCACAATAATATAATCATAAGAATTCTGAAGAGTCCTGAGTATGATCTGGATATGTTCCGCATTGATGAATTCATTCATCTGAGGCTCAATATTGGCAGGAAGAATGCGCACGCCTGAATCATGCATCAGAAGATAGCTTTCAATGAGATCCGGGTCAATATTCTTAATATCATTGACTACATCTGATATCGTAAACTTTGGCTGAATGTTCAGTGCTAATGAAGCACTGCCAAAATCCAGATCAAGGTCTACCACAACAACTCGTTTTTTGGTCTCTTTGGAAAGAGTAACTGCCAGATTGATGGAAACGAAGGTTTTACCTACTCCACCTTTGGTGCTGAAGACCGTAATCACCTGACCAAGTTCTGATTTTCTCTTTACTCTTTGCGGAATATCTCGATGAAGATCTGCTCTTTTTTTGTTCAGTTCATATGCTTTGTAAATGGAATCCATCAGTCTGGTAGGAACGATGGGTCTTAAAACCACATCTTTCGCACCTGAGAAGAGCGCTTTATGCATGATTTCTTCTTTAATCTCATCTTCAATAAGGATAATAGACACTTCTAAATGCTCTGCTGTAATCTCTTCAGCTACGTCATATCCGTCTCCGTCAAAATCTTTTCCGACGACTACAACATTAATGGGATCTAGATCAAGTACTCTCATTGCATCGTCTCTGGTATCCACTCTCTGAGAAAGCATGATATAATCGATATTTTTAAGGATACTTTCTATCTCGATTCGTTTTTCTTCGTTGTCTTCCAGAATCATAAGCCTTATTCTATCCATTATAGCTACCTCCCTCTCCAAGTGTTAAAGTTATCTGATCCAAACTCGGTCAATTCATTAATATTTTCATCTACAGGATTTCTCAAGGTCATATTAATACTCCCTGACATTTGGGCGTAGGTAAGGACCTCTGCCTGGCTAGGTGTTACTAGAAGTGTCAATGAACTGGTTACACCCGTTGGTTGAGTCTGACCATCAGTAGGCGTTGTGTTTGGTCCTTTCTCAATTATCTCAATGTTTTGAAACTGAGTGTATGTTACAGTTTTCCCTTCAATTTCTTCATCTTGCTCCGTAGCAGGGTCATCATCCACTGCTTCTAGTGTATATGTAACAAGAATATCTATTTTATCCCCTTCGACTATATAGCCTCCTACACCGGAAATTTCTGTCATCGGAATAGTCATCGCTCTCATATTTTCTGGAATCCTAAAGGAAAGATTAACAGAATTCTCATCAGTTGCCACTTTTGTTCGTATAATCTGTTCATCGTTATAAATAGCCATATTAGTTGTGAATCCAACAATATCATCAATACTACTGATTGCATCAGGATGAACCGCTTCAGAAGGTATGGATTTCACTGCAACCATTTCTGGTGTTACTGTTACATGTGCCGGAATGGCTGTTACCGCCACTACGACATCTGACAGTTGCACAGGAACAGCCTCCACCTCTTCCTTACCTTCTAAATAAACATACAGTAAACTCATTGATATCAAACCTAATAACACCGCTAATACAATTACTCGTTTCCTTACTTTCATAAATATCCCCCCACCTACTTAACTAGTTTAGAGTATCTAGACAAACCCTCATATCCAGGTAACGGATCCTGATCTCCATCTTTAATAATCGTGTTTAACTCAATGATCTCACCAGTAAACTCCCCTAACAAAGTCCCTTTCGCATAGTCCGGAGTGTATGTCGCAGCTTGACTTACTTTAGTGAAATCCGTCTTTGTCAAAGCATACTGAGAGCCAAGAATCTTATTGTTATTTGCGGTAATCACATCATGTATAGTGTAAACTGCAAAATACTGAATAGTAAGGTTTATATGAGCATTAGGATTCTTCTCAGCTTCTTCAAGTGCTACATCAGAAATCACAATCGGAATTAACCCAGACATGAACTGTCTTCTTTCGTTCACTGTACCTAAAGCTGCAGCTGTAATCATCCGATCTTCAACTGCATCAACCATCGAATTTGCTTGTCCTGTTTCTGATACAAGAACCTGATTGATGATAAACTGTCTATCCATATTAATCCCAGCTAGTGTATCATTAATGATTTTTTGCCCATTCTCGCCTTCTTCCAATTTAACAAATCCCCTGTTCGGATCTGATACTTCGCCATTTTCTAAAGTAACTTTACCAGAATGTAACGTTGTTTCCCCATCTATAAAAGCTTCCTCTAACATAAACAGAGGAAAAATTTGCCCTCCTGTAATCTGAGTGCTGTAACCCCATGTCGCTACTGCTTGAGCTACAACATCTGAGTTGTCGAAACCGATGAGCTTTGCAAAATCATGCTCTTCATTTTTTTTGACAGTGACAACGATAACATCACGGTTTGAAATGCCACCACTCGCAAGCTCCACATCCATTTTCTTGAGCTCAACAATTGGTTCTCCTTCAGCACCATTTTTAATTGCCAGACTCTTGGCGATAGCTATGGCATCGGTTTTAATCTGACTAATTTTTGCAAGGTCAGTTTCCCCCAACACTTTTTCCATTTCTTTTGCACCAGCAAGAGCACCTGCATCTGCCGCAGTTACCATAGATCTTCTTGTATTGTATAATGTACCTGCATCTACAACTATCGCCGCCATACCAAAAGCTACAAATAGGAGAAATAAAGCTACGATCGGCAGCACTGCTCCTTTCTCATCTTTAATAATTCTGAATTTCATTCAATCCACCTCCTACTCCAATCTCATAGTTGCTTTTGCTGTCATCTGTTGAGGACCGGTTACAAAGAAACCAATAAGCGGCTCTACTTGTCCATTGACTTCAATGATTACGTTTCTAATGTTGTTTAAAGTGTCAATATCGGAATCATAACCTACACTTGTTACCACAACTCCACTAGCTCCCGAAAGTGAGCTTGTAACAGCTTCTTCAGCTTTTGCTTGGTGATTGATGTTTGAAACAGCTGCTACCCTAGCACCTTCTCTTGCTGCACTGGTCAAGGATATCCTAGCATTAAACAACCACCCGAACTCAATAATACCTAATAGAAATAAAAGAAGAATCGGGAGTACTAATGCAAACTCCACAAGACCTTGCCCTTCTTCTTTCTTATGAATTTCTAATTTTTTATACATAAAAACCACCTCTGGTTTACTATTTTCAAAATTGAATAAAAGTGTCCAGCCTGAACATCATGACAACCAAAGTACCAGATGCGATTGCTAGAGCATAAGGAATATAATCATTTTGCTTTTCTTCTTTCTTTCCAATGAAATACTTCTGCTTAACTAGAAACCAATCTTTTCTAGTTAACATATATAGTAGTCTTAATAGTGGTCTGATAACTAACCCTAACGCATCAATTAGCGTCATTTTCAAGCCACCTTTATAAAGCATGTACACTATAACAAGCCCGCCCCCAAAAATGGCTGTTGCCAATCCAGACACAAGAACAAATTCCCATCCCATAAGCGAACCGATTGCAGCCATAAGTTTCACATCTCCTGCCCCGATTCCTCCATAAATATAGGGAACTAAAAAAACAGCAAAGCCGAGCAGAAACCCCAATACACTGAATAGGAATCCGTCTAACCCACTGTTCACAGTTGACCATATGACACCAATCAATATGGCAGGCATCGTTATTTTATTAGGGATCTTTCTTCGTGTCCAGTCGTAGTAAACAGAAAGCATCAGCAAAATAAGTAGTACAACATGGGAAAAATCGAAATTCATTTAATCACCTACAACGCATTTATTACATCTTCTTTTATCGTCTCATATAAACTTAACAATGATTCACCAAACATTATTACCACACTTATTATCACGATAGCAACTAAAGAGATAATCAGAGAGTACTCAACTAATCCTTGAGCAGACTCATCAAAAAACACTTCATATATAACTCTCACATAATTCACCTCTTTTAATAAAATGCCCCCAAAAGGGGGCATTTATGTAGTTCGATCATTTAGTTGGTGACTCTAACTCAGTTGAAATATCAGTAAAAATCTTATCAAGCGAACCACCTACTGCTGTTAATGCTACGATAACTACAATAGCCACCAAAGCAATAATCAGACCATACTCAACCATACCCTGCCCTTCTTCATCATTCCATAACCTTTTTAAAAATTCCATGATAGACCTCCTTAAATTTTATTAAAATTAGTAGTACGAGTAATGTATTATGTCAATTTTCTGTTATTTTTATTTTAGTCTTACAATCGACTATTGTCAATACATATTACTCCGTATTTTATTGTATATTTCAGTAATTTTCAGAAATAAACCCATACTTTCGACATAAATTGTTTTAATTCATAGAATATTTTTTCATTCACAAAACTATTTTACACTAATAGTTTTATCTCACTTGAGTATAATAAGGCAAAGCGAAAATTGTTTAACTTGGTTTTTCGGTATTTGATTTATCATACACTTTTTCTGGATATCCATTAATATTATTTAAACATATTTTAAAGGAAAATTTAAGCATATTTTCAGCAATTATTTGTTAAATTTGTTTGAATATCAAAATTAACACCAATACATTTGCAATCACGTAAATGTATTGGTGTTATCACCTTGTGTGTATTTGATTATATCTGAGTAGCCACCCTTGTCGAATATCGTCACAGAATTTGAATTTCATCACCGATCTTCACTTTGTCACTAAGTTCATTTGCATTTCCCTCTATTACATACCTAGAACCCTTTACCACAGAACTGACCTTTCCAGGAGTCATGGCACAAAGCACCTCGAGTACCTTGTGATCCTCTGAAACGAAAAGCACATCTATTGCGAATCTCATGTTGAAAGTATGTATACTGCTACAGGGCTCAATCTTAAGACCAAACCCAGGACATAACCCCTTTTTCCCCATAAGCCCCATAAATCTCCTTACAAATGTATCCGCAATATTTAGTTCTTTCAGGATCTCTTCTCCCGTAGTGACATTGATGACTTTCATTATCTACAACCCACCCTTCAGCAATTTTCACAATTCATACTCTGTTTTTATCTTCTTATGACCATTATACTCATAAGGAAATAAATAGTCTTCCTATTTTATCAGTAATAAATGATACAACAACTTAACTCCAACCATACCAACCATACTTTCACTTGTTCAAACAATAAACTACATGAACACTTTAGATACTAGATCTGGATTCAGAGTTTTGGTGGTCAGTACCTTTTATACCAGCTTATCCAGAAGAGCTTCAGATGAAAGCCCCTATACATCTTAATAACTGCATTAATCTGGTAACTTTCGAAAAGTGATTTCATAGGACAATGACAGAGCTCTTCCGTTTTATTTTTCTAGCTCTCCAGTCAACTCCCTCTTCAACACTTCTATGGATGTCTCTCAGCTCCATAGTCACTTATTCTTCCAGCAGACTCCTCTTAATTTCTCATCACCTTATATTATGCATTTATTACCAATGATGAAAAGTACAAACTGACAGTATCAATCTAACTTACAATGGCTTAGCTGGGATGTCAACAATAATAACATTCTCTATCTGCATTTAAATTATCTATTTCTTGGAGCAAACCTCTTTTACTTAACTTCTATTCATTATTTTCAATTCGAAAACCCATCCACCGAGAATGTTCTTCGTTGGATGGGTTTAATGTATTGATCTACATATTCCCAAGAGATTCCATCATATTGATTCCTGCAGGACCTAGAATCACAATGAATAGTGCAGGCAGCATGAAAATTACAAGCGGAAACAACATCTTAACGGGAATCTTCATGGCAATCTCTTCCGCTCTCTGTCTCCTTTTCTGCCTCATTTCATTGGATTGAACTCGTAAGGTATTGGCGATATTTGTACCCAGAAGCTCTGATTGGATCACTGCAGTGAGAAAGGTATTGACATCTTCTACGCCTGTTCGAGTGATGATCCCTCTGAAAGCATCCTGCCTGCTCCTGCCGCTGGACATTTCATGAAGGGCACGATCAAATTCGTCACTCAGTGGACCCTGCATTTTTTCTGTAGCACGTTTAAGAGCCATATCAAACCCTAGCCCCGCTTCCACACTGATGAAGAGGAGATCCAGAAGATCAGGAAGCTTTCTCTGAACCAGTTTTTGTCTCTTCAACCCATTACTATTTATAATGCTATAGGGAAAATAGAAACCAAGAAAAAGAGCAAAGACATAAGGAAAAACACCATATTCCACCAGATAAGGCGAGCCAATGAGATACGCCCCACTGGCTAAAAGAATCCCTGACATCACCTGCATGCTGATGATGTTACTTGGTGAATACCTCCCCACATACCCCGCCTGCGAAATCAGCACTTCATATTTCTTCTTGATGGAATGCGGGGTGACTTTATTGATGAGCTTTATGAACCGCGCATAACCAGGCTTTATGATTCTTTCACTGAAGGGCTTCACCAGGTCATCTTCCGGTTCTTCCTTCACCTGAATTTTGGATAGCTCCTCCATTCTTCTCGCCAGATTGATTCTGCTCTGAAAGAAAATGTAAAACAGCGCATAAAAGACCAGAATCGATGTAATAAATACGGATGTAATGATTATGTATTCCATCTCCTCTTCCCTCCTATACTTCAATTTTGATGATTCTGGTCAATATGAATGTACCCGTCATCTCCATCATCACAGCTACACCTATAAGAATATTCCCCAATGTTGTATTCAGAAGAACATGGATATATTCCGGGTTCATGACAGAAATGGCTAAGGCGATTCCTACAGGCAGAAGCCCGATAACCGCCGCGGACATCTTCCCTTGAGCGGTCAGCGTCCTTACTTCCCCTTTGATCCGCATTCTCTCTCTGATGGTACCAGTGATGACATCAAGAACTTCCGAAAGATTCCCACCCACCTGTCTCTGAATCATGATGGCTGTAACAAGCATGTCGATATCCTCGTCATCGTTTCTCTCAGCAAGATCCGAAAGGGCCTCATCCAGGGGTTTCCCAAGTGTGTTGTCACGTATGACACGCGCGAACTCGTCCGCAATGGGAGATTCCATTTCCTTCATGGCGATATTCATGGACTGAATGAAACTGAGCCCTGATCTGAGACTGTTTGAGATCGCTCCCAGCGCGTCAGGCAGCTGATCGTTCAGCTTCTGACTTCGGCTTCTTTTCACAGATAGGATATAGGAATCAGAAAGCCTGAAGCCGATGAAAAATGTAAGTATCGAAATAAGAATCATTCCACTGAAAAGATAAACAAGAAGTCCAAGAATCAGAGAAACCATAAAGGTGATGAAGAGGAACTCTTCCGCCTTCAGCAGAATGGATGCCTGCATGAGTTTTCTTCTTTTCTTTTCAAGGTACTTCTCAAGTGGAAGTAGTTTTCGAAGCATAGCAGACACGCTTTTCTTTTCCTTGTCTTTTGGTGCATACTCCTCAATCAGTTCCTCTTCGAAATCCTTTTTCATGGATTGAATCCCCTGGAGTCTACCTCGTAGTCTTAATCTACCGGAAAAGAGGATGAGATAGAGTGATAAAAAGGAGAACAGGGAGAAAAAGAATGCACCTAGAATAATTAAATACTTCATGATTATCTCCTAAAGCTGTTTTCTCCCCGGAAGGACTGATTTCTGAATATGGATGTATTCAGCTTCTCTCCATGGGTTTTCAGTTTCTCAATGTTACCAGGAACAATTCCTGTCGGTACATGACTTCCCTTGACTCTACCATTTTCATCAAACCCATCCTGCCTGAATTCGAATATATCCTGAAGGGTTACCGTATCCCCTTCCATACCTAGTACCTCCGTGATTTTCAACACCTTTCTCGAACCGTCATTAAAACGTGAAATCTGGACGATGAGATGGATGGCAGATGCAATCTGTTCTCTGATTGCACGAGAAGGAAGCTCCATCCCGGACATCATGACCATGGTTTCAAGTCTGGAAAGACTGTCTCGAGGTGTATTGGCATGGACTGTGGTCAGTGACCCGTCATGGCCTGTATTCATGGCCTGGAGCATGTCCAGTGCTTCCGCACTTCTGACCTCACCTACCACGATACGGTCCGGTCTCATTCTAAGAGAGTTCACAACAAGTTCTCTGATGCCGACTTTCCCCTTTCCCTCCACATTGGCTGGTCTTGTTTCCAGCTTCACAACATGGTCCTGCTGTAGCTGAAGCTCCGCAGCATCCTCTATGGTGACGATTCTCTCATCATGAGGGATGAAGCTGGACATAATATTCAGAAACGTGGTCTTACCTGAGCCTGTACCTCCAGATACAATGATGTTGGTTCGCCCTTTGACACTGGCCTTCAGAAAAGTAGCCATGTCCATGTTCAGCGTCCCGAAGGAAATAAGATCCTCCAGAGTGAATGGATCTGCCGCAAATTTTCTGATGGTGATTGTTGGTCCATTCAGCGCAAGCGGTGGTATGATAATGTTCACACGAGAGCCGTCCTGTAGCCTTGCATCCACCATAGGTGAGCTTTCATCCACTCTTCTTCCGATGGGTGCTATGATGCGGTCTATGATATGCAGCACATGTGTATCATCTCTGAAGCTCACTTCTGATTTGATCAGTTTTCCTTTTTTCTCCACATAGATATTATCAGGTCCATTGACCATGATTTCAGAAATATCGTCGTCCTCAAGGAGCGGCGTAAGTGGGCCAAGCCCATAGATTTCATCCATGACTTCCTTCACAATATTCTGCTTTTCGCCATAAGAAAGATTTCTGCTGCTCTCGCTTAATACTTCACCTACTATTCTCGTGATCTGAAGGGAGACTTCTTTCTTCTGAGCAATATCGGGATTCTGCTTATTTACGGACATCTCATCAATGACCTTATCAAGAACCACTTTGCAGACTTCTTCCATTTCTCTTTTGCGTTTCGCTTTGAATTCTTTAGCTGCATGATCTTCACTAAATTGAACGACATTGTCTCTATTCATGGAAAAACTTCCAAAACTCATGATGAACCCTCCTTAGTTTTTACTCATTTTTAAGATAAATTTCTTCATCTCTTTTGATATAGCGCTTCTAGTATATCTTTCAACGTAGGGAATTCCCTGATTCAGTGTATAGGGCACTTTTCTGTGATCCGCATCCAGAATAAAACTTATACTCTGATCCAGAGTCTTCTCTACATCCTTGCTCTTGATATCGTCCTTTCTAGACCTTTTATTAAGAACCAGATGAATCTTGGATTTGGGATAGTTCATTTCATTGAGATATACCAGAGAAGACTTTGTGCTTCTGATGGAGGAAATCTCTGGAAGTACCACCATAAAGAGCTTGTCTGCATAGGAAATGGCTGGTTTCACCACTTCCGAATAGGAAGAAGGCATATCCACCACCACATAGTCATAACTAGACTGCAGTGTCTTTATGATGAGCATCAGATGTTCAGCGCTGATCATCTCCGCCCTATTAGGATCAAGATTTGCCGGAAGAATTTTCAGTCCTGTATTATGAACTGTAAGATAGCTTTCCAGAAAATCAGCATCAATATTTCTGATGTCATTGACCACATCGATGATAGAATATCGTGGTGTAAGATTGAGAGCCAGTGCGCCGCTGCCATAACCTAGATCAAAATCCACAAGAACAACCTTCTTTTTTGTTTCTCGTATCAGCGATACTGCAAAGTTCAATGAAACAAAGGTCTTTCCAACTCCACCTTTTGTACTGAAGAATGTAAACACCTGCCCGATCTTCGCAAGAGAATTCTTTCCATGAACCACCTTTTCCTTTTTGACCGATTTTGTAAGAGAATCATTAACTTTGTAGATGGAATCCAGTAATTTTGATGGTTCATAGGGTCTTAGTATCACATCTTTCGCCCCTGAAAACAGGGCTTTATGTACTGTGTCTTCCTTCAGTTCATCCGTCAAAACGATAACACCACGATCCGGGTATTCATGAGTCAGTCCTTCCACCATGGAAAAGCCATCTCCGTCAAAATCCTCAGAAACGAGAATAACATTGACACTTTCCGCATCAATGATACTCATGGCCATGGAGAGCGTCTTGGGCTCTCTGGCCAGGTTGATATATTCAATGTTTGATAAGACGGCTTGCAGTTTTTCCTTCTCTTCAATGGAGTCTTCCAGAATCATCACACTGATTTTTTCCATTTACTCCACCTCCTCTTCCAGACCCTCAAACGCATCCATTCCATATCCTGGAAGTTCAAGAATCTTAGTGTCTACTGGATTTCTAAGCGTCATATTGATGGATCCTGATGCTGCAGCATATACAAGTTTCTGCGCATCATCCGGTGTTACAAGCAGCGTAAGGGAAGATGATACACCTGTATCACTTTGTCCACCTGTGGCCCCCGAGACCGCTGGACCTTTAGCCACCACTTCAACATTCTGAAACTGCGTTGTGATCTGGAGTCCTTGACCTAGCGCTTCCATATCCGTATAGGAAACAAGGATGTCCACCTTATCACCTACTGCGATAAACCCAGCCACTCCACTGATTTCATTGGAGGAAAGAGTCATGGCTCTCATCCCTTCAGGGATTCTATATGCAAGAGAGGAGGAAGTCAGATCTGTGGCTACTCTGCTTTTAAGAACCTGTTCCCCAGCGATGATTTCATTCTTGGACAAGAAACCGACCACTTCTTCTACTGTTCTTGCTGCATCTCCATGCACACCATCTGTCGGCAAGGACATCACCGTGAGCATTTCTCCCGTGATGATCACATTTTCAGGAATCGTATTGGCGGCAACAACTACTTCTGTTTTATTAACAGCAACAGAGACAGCAGGCACATCAACACTATTCAGATACAGATAGATCAGCGCGGAAGTAATTATGGAAAATATAATGGCTAGAATTATAACTCTCTTTTTCATATTCATAAAGATTTCCTCTCTAGTTTCATTTAGTTAATCAATTTATGATAGGTGGCGATTTCCTTATCCACTGGTGATAACTGATCACCAGCCTCGGAAACTGCAATATAAGGCACAGGCTGCCCGACAAATCTACCTACTATGGTTCCCATTTTCAGTTCTTCATCTTCCGGTGTATCCGGATCATCGAGATACCGGATACCAGTCAGGTTATCCTCAAATCTCTGTCGATGATAATTCACCCGATAGTCTTCCACATTGAACGAGGCGCTCTCACTTGTTTCCTCTTTCAGAAACAGGAAGGATCGATCCGATCCAACCCCATCCGCGACGATGTAATCAAGAATCTCATACATGGCAAAGTACTTCACAGGAAGAATCAGTTTGCTTCCTTTGGACTCGATTTCACTTGAATCATCAATGATGGGAATGAGTCCGCTCATATAGATTCTTGAATCATCCTCCGATGTCAGTAATCCTGCATTATTTAATCTGGTGTTGAATTCTTTTGCAAATCCCTGCTTATTTCCCGTGTTTGTGCCGATTTCAGGATCAAATTCGAGTATTACCCCTACGTTACTTCCCTCGATAACATTCTTCATTTCGTTTTCATGAAAAAGATTGTTCCAACCCCAGTTGCCGTTGGCAATCTCCGTGGATTCTGTGATGTTCTCCACGTCCGAAAGGACCAGTTTCCCTGTATGAAGATTGGCATGTGCACCTTCCTGGAATACACTTTCAAACACGAAAAACGGTAGTACACCACCACCCGCCACTCTTTTGGAATAGCCCCATGTGGCTGTAGAAGCGGCATGAACTGTTCCATACTGTTCTCCGAAGATTTTTCCGAAAAGCAGATTTTTAGACGATGTCAGACTGACATCCACCACCTGCCTCGTATCAGCTTCCCCCTGGATCATCACCTGCCTGTTTCCGATGAAAATTTCTGAATCCAGCGGATCATAGCCATTCAGTATTATGGTTTCTTCCGCTGTCTTTTTTGCAGCATCTGTTCCAGTTCCCTGATTGACTTCAAGAACCTGTGCAGCAGCCAGCGCGGCAGCATCAGCCGCTGCTACTAGCTGTCTTCTTTCCACTCTAAGCATCCCTACATCAATGACAAGTGCTGCAAATCCGGCAAAAACCGTAGAAATGAGGACTGCCGAGATCAGTAGCACAGATCCTTCTTCACTTTTTATCAGTTTATTGATCCATTTCATATGGACTCCTCCTTGACTGGTTACTCTACTCGGAATGTTGCCGTGGCCGTCAATATCTGATCACCTCTTATAAAAAAACCTACAAGTGGTTTTACAACTGCTTCCACATCACATTGTATAAAGACACCATTGATGCTGTTCTCAGTGATATTGATAAAAGTAGCCTCTATCTTATCTTCAGGTATGGTGGGTAGCGCAGACTGCCTCACCACTTCTTCTGCTGCAGTATCAAATGACAGCACTTTCACCGGATCTGTTGTGATTCCCATGATTGCCCTTGTTCTTGCGCCCTCTCTCGCTGCGGATGTGGTTGTAATCTGTGCATTGAACATCCATCCGAATTCAATGATTCCAAGTAAAAACATAATGAAAATAGGAAGCACCAAAGCAAATTCAACAATGCCCTGTCCCTCCTCATTACTTCTGAAGTTTTTTATTCTTTTCATTATGACCACCCCAATTTCACTTAGAAATTTACAAAGGCTCCAAAGAGAACAAGTATTGATCCGGTGGCAATGGCTACAGCATAGGGAATATACACAGCGCTGCTTCGTGACTGTTTGTTTTCAAAATAAGATACCATTTTAAGAATCTTAGGACTGAAGGTTTTCTCATAGATTCTCTTACCAAGAGGAATCAGGAGTATCCCTACCGCTTTGAGGAGTGTATTGCCAAGTTCTTTCTTATAAGTCATATAAAGAACGACCATGAGACCTCCGGCAAGCGCAGCCCCTAGAGCGGTCCACATCGTAAATCTCCATCCCATCAGTGCCCCTATAGAAGCCATGAGTTTCACATCCCCGGCACCCATTCCACCCATCATATAAGGTATGATGAAAATCAGAAGTCCAAATACATGGCCCACTATCGAAAAAACCAGACCTTCTAAACCCGAATGCAGTACGGACAACAGAATCCCTGCCAAAGCCATAGGCACAGTTATTTTATTTGGCACTTTCCTGAACTTGAGATCGTGATAAACCGCTAAACTAAGTAGAATAAGTAAAAGCATGGTCATTATGAAATCCATGTGTCACCTCGGTTGAATGAAATATCTCTTAAAACATAGACATATGTTTGAAAAGCCCCCTCTAGAGGGGGCTTTATGGATTATTGTTAGAATTATTATGAACCTGAAGGTGATTCCAATTCAGCAGATACGTCGTTAAATATCCCTCCTACACTATCACCGACTAATTTAAGTCCTACAATAGCTACGATTGCAACCAATGCAATAATAAGTCCGTATTCTACCATTCCCTGTCCTTCTTCATCATTCCAGAGTCTTTTTAACATTTCCATGATCGTACCCCCTAATAATTGATTTGAAATGTATTAAATATATTCTCTACATTTCTTACTAATCACATTCTATAATGTCTGAATTGTTAATGTCAAACAAAAATTTCTTTCCAAATTATTACTTTTATTAAACTTATTCAATTTTCGACATGTTATCGTTCATGGCGCCTTAATAATTCGACTCAAGTTGTCTGACATTTTCTAATGTCACTTTAGCAGCATGATTTATACTGCGTATTTCGATATATATCACTACCGAGTAGTCAGATTTATTCGTATTATCTGACATATTATTCAAACCATCTGTAATGTTTGTAATAGTGGTTAAAATCGAAAAAAACTTTTCGACTATGCATCTTATGCATGATATTCACAAAGAAATAAGGTTTATTCTACGATGGTATTACTGAAAATATTATACATCTCATGCCGTAACAGTAAAAAATAGCAGGACTGAGGTTTTTGTGTATATATCTATATAACAGCATTGTATCTGTATGAATATTCATATGGAGATAAACGGAAAAAGTATGTTTAAAAAAAGGAAAAGCAGAAACTTCATATTCTGAAGCTTCTGCTTTCGAGATTCTATACTGTTCTTTTTTTATACTACTGCTCTTACTTAGTCAGCTTATCCATGATCATGATGATCTCACTGATCTTCTCACTCTGCTCCTCCGTACCGAAGGCACCATGTACACAATGGTTGAGATGATCATGGAGGATTTCCGCATTGACCTTCTTGAGAATGGCCTGGGTGGCCATAAGCTGATTGGAGATGTCCACGCAGTATCTGTCCTCTTCCACCATTTTAAGAAGTCCATCCATCTGACCGCGGGCGGTCTTCAGAAGCTTCGTGATCCGATCTTTATCGGCCTGCATCTAGATCGACCTCCTATCCAAATATGCTCTTCTTCTCGGATACGGAAACCAGTTCCAGTTCCACTTCCTTCAGCGCTGCGTTCATGGCTTCTTCTGACACTTCAGAAGTCATATCCACCACTGCACTTTTCTTGTTCAGGTCCACTTTCGCAGATGAGATTCCATCCAGACCTTCCAGAGCTCTGGTGGCTCTTCCTACGCATCCCATACAGTGCATTCCTTCAATTCCTAATACTTTCTTCATTTTTCATTCTCCTCTTTTCTATATTATTCTCTTGATTTCTTTAGTCTATGACTCAATCTGATTTCTTTCATGGACTGGCTTGAAGAACTTCAGTCTCAGTGCGTTGGTCACAACGAACACCGAACTTAAGCTCATGGCTGCCGCAGCGAACATGGGGCTCAGTTTCCATCCCATGGAGAGATAGAATACGCCAGCTGCCAGTGGTATACCCAGGACATTGTAGAAGAATGCCCAGAACAGATTCTGCTTGATGTTCTTGATGGTGGATCTGGATAGCTGCACCGCAGTCACCGCATCCAGAAGATCGTTCTTGATGAGCACGATATCCGCTGATTCAATGGCGATGTCCGTTCCTGCGCCGATGGCCACGCCCACATCCGCTCTTGTCAGTGCTGGTGCGTCGTTGATGCCGTCTCCGATCATGGCCACTTTGTGACCCTTCTCCTGAATGGCTCTGACTTCTCTTTCCTTGTCCTGAGGCAGCACTTCCGCAATGACCTTATCGATGTCCAGCTGTCTTCGGATGGCTTCCGCCGTTCTCTTGTTGTCTCCCGTTAGCATGACCACGTCGATGCCCATCTTCTTGAAGAGCTCTATGGCCTGCTTGCTGTTCTTCTTTACCACGTCTGCCACGGCGATGATGCCGAGGACTCTTTCATTGTCTCCGAAAAATAGTGGTGTCTTTCCTTCATTCGCCAGTCTGTCTGATTCTTCCTGGAACTGTCCAAGCTCAATGCTTTCTTCATTCATCAGCGCCAGGTTTCCGGCGATGTATGGCTTTCCTTCAATGAATGCGGCAATCCCCATACCTGATACGGAATTGAAATTGTCCACTTTCTTGAGGGTCAGACCCATCTCCTTGGCTTTCTCCACCACAGCCTCCGCAAGAGGATGTTCCGATGGTTTTTCGATGGAAGCCGCTATATGGATCAGTTCTTCTTCTGTCATTTCTCCGTTGGTCAGAATATCGGTGACCACAGGTTTTCCTTCCGTGATGGTTCCGGTCTTATCCAGCACCACCGTGTTGATGGAATGCATGGTTTCCAGAGCTTCCGCGGATTTCACGAGAATTCCGTGCTGGGCTCCCTTACCGGTTCCGACCATGATGGCCACAGGAGTCGCGAGACCCAGGGCACATGGACAGGAGATGACAAGGACCGTGATAGCCAGAGACAGTGCGAACTCAAAATCGTATCCCATGAGCATCCACACCATGAAGGTGACGATGGAGATTCCGATGACCGTCGGTACAAAGATTCCGCTGATCTTGTCTGCAAGTTTCGCGATGGGCGCCTTGGTGGCGTTGGCATCTTCCACGAGCTGAATGATCTTGGCAAGGGTTGTGTCGTCTCCGACCTTCTCCGCCTTGAACCGGAAATAACCGGTCTTGTTGATGGTGGCTGCGATGACCTTATCACCGATGGTCTTCTCCACCGGGATACTTTCTCCTGTGAGGGCACTCTGATCCAGTGAAGAAGAACCTTCCACAATGGTGCCATCCACAGGTACGCTCTTACCGGGCTTCACCACGACCACATCTCCGATGACCACATCTTCAATGGGCACTTCCACCTCTTCACCGTTTTTCACGATGAGAGCGGTTTTCGGCGCCAGGTCCATGAGCTTGCTGATGGCTTCTGAGGTCTTGCCTTTGGATTTCGCTTCCAGATACTTACCGAAAGTGATCAGCGCCAGAATGGTGGCACCACTTTCAAAATAGAGATCATGGGCATACATATGGACGATTTCCATATTGCCATGACCCAGACCGTATCCGGTTCTGAAAATGGCATAGATGCCATAGATGAACGCTGCTGCGGATCCGATGGCGATGAGCGAATCCATGTTCGGCGATCTCAGCCATAGAGCCTTGAATCCCACCTTGTAGTACTTCATGTTCACATAGATGATTGGAAGGGATAAAAGCATCTGAATGAAGGCAAAGCTCACGGCGTTTTCAAAGCCCAGAAGCCAGGATGGGATCGGAAGTCCCACCATATCGCCCATGGCGATGTACATGAGCGGAATCAGGAAAATGAAAGAGACTTTCACTCTGTATCTCATTTCCTTCAGCTCTTCTTCTATGGGGTTCACGGTCGACACCGTCGCTCCTCTCTCCCCTGTTTTCTTATGGACCTGAGCCCCATAACCCGCCTTCTTCACTGCTTCAATTACAGCTTCTTCCGGCACATCGCTGTCATAAGCGATGGTCATGGAGTTGGTCATTAAACTGACATTTACACTGGTAATCCCTTCAAGCTTCTTCACAGACTTTTCTACCGCTGCAGTGCAGGCAGAACAGGTCATCCCAGTGACATCAAATTTCTGTTCCATGTTAACCTCCTTACCCCACCCCCTGGGGGGTGTGTTCAACTAAATAATAACGCAAGCAGAAGGCTTTGTCAACTAGAACCATTTCTTTTTCTTGAAATAGTAGATCATGGCCGCCGCGATCAGCAGCATGACGATCCAAGCGATGGGATATCCCCATCTGTAGTAGAGCTCCGGCATATGCCTGAAGTTCATGCCATAGACCCCGGCAATGAAGGTCAGCGGGATGAAGATGGTGGAGATGATGGTCAGCACCTTCATGACTTCGTTCAGTCTGTAGCTGATGCTGGATAAGGTGATTTCAATAAGGGAGGACAGGACCTCCCGATAGGTTTCCGTGGACTCCACGATCTGCACCAGTTCCCTGTTCAGGTCTTTGAAGTAGAAACTGGTGGCATCGGAGATCTGAGTGACTTCCTCTTTTCCCAGCCACGCCGTCACTTCTCTTAAGGGCCATACGAATTTATGGAGGTATAGAAGATCCTTCTTGAGCAGACGGATTTCCTTCAGCTCCTCATTGGTGCTGCTCTCCAGCACCTCATACTCGATGACATCGATGCGCTCACCGATATAGGAGAGAATATGAAAATACTCTTCCACCAGCGCATCCATGAGACTGTAGAAAAGAAAATCCACACCTTCCTTCCGGACCATGCTGCTTTCCTTGCGAAGCCTCACCCTCACCGGGTCAAAGACATCCCCCTCTTCTTCTCCGAAGGTGATGACGTAATTCTTCCCCAGTATGAAACTCAGCTGCTCCGCCTTCATGATTCCTTTCTTGTAGTAGATCATCTTCACGATGCTGAAGATGTAATGCTCATACTCCTCCACTTTGGGCCTCTGGCCCATGAGGATGATGTCTTCCTTCACCAGAGGGTGAATGTCGAAAAGAGCGCAGATGGCTTCCACCACTTTATTGTCATACCCTTCATCGATGTTGATCCAGAGATTAAACCCTTCTCTTGCTTCCAGAAACGCTTTCTGTTCCATGAGCTCCTTCAGGGTCACTATTTTCTCCTGCATGATTTCCTCGTTGTAGAGCGTCACAGAGATCATCTCTTCCCTTTCCGGTGTTCCTCTTCCTGAAACTTGGGAAGCGTTCCTCTTTCCTATGGCTGCTTTCATTAAATTCCCCCTCCTTTTCTGTATCTTTCCTTCCTGATTTCAGTATACGCCAAAAAGCCATGGTTATGAAGAGAACCACAGCTTGGTTGAACGTCGATATTAAAACACCATGGTATAGATTCTGCTGAAGGAATCCGGATCCTTCATGACCTCATCCAGAAGTCCTGCATGATAGAGACTGATGAAATAAGCACAGGCTCTGGCAGAACTTGCAAACATGCTCTGCATATTGTACTCGATGTCCGTCACCATGTCATAGGAGGCGAGCTCCTCATGAAGCTCTTTCCTCTTATAGAGGGCACGCAGATAGATCCAGTCGAAAAAAAGATGTCTGGGCGATAAGCTGTAGGGCACATTTTCAAAATGGAATCCCAGAAGTCTTCCTGATTCCGTCAGCCTCTTATCTTCTGATACCGTAAAAGGATCCGCTTCCAGAAGATCTCTGTAGGGACCGCCTTTCTCAAACACTTTTGCACTTTCAAAGATATTCATGACGGGTACTTCCAGTCCATCTCTTGTTTCCGCTAATAACGTAACCCCTGCAAGTTTTCTTCCTAAGGGGTCCGGAGAGATGGTGGATACTTCCAGGATCTTTCCTCCGCTTTCAAAAGCCCGGATGGCATGATGCATGGATTCGATGGATTTATGTTTCTGATTCAAGCTTTGACCACGAAAATTCTCAAAATGTATGGTTTTCTCCACGATAAGCCCCTGATAGGAGGGTTTCGCGATGAAATACAGTCGTTTGGCCATTTATCCTTCACCTCACTAATACTCTTATTATATCAATCTATAGGAATCTTTTATTATGAATTTAGAAACCTTCTGTAAACAATCAGGCGGAACCCGCAAATCCTACTGCAGTTTATACTATATTGAGGGTAGAAGACAGAAGCAGATAAGGAGGAAATGCAAGAATGAAGAAAATGCGCGCAATGATCATAGAGAAGTTCGGAGACCCATGGGTATTGAAAGAAGCCTTTCTCGATGTCCCTGCACCTGAGGAAGATGAGATTCTGGTGAAGGTTCATGGTTCATCTTTCAATCCTGCCGATGCCGCAGCGAGAAACGGTGATTTCGGTAAGCTCATCGATGTGAGTAGTCCAAGAATTCTCGGGCTGGACCTGGCTGGTGAAGTGGTAGAGACAGGCGCAAAGGCAAAGAAGTTCACGCCCGGCGACCGGGTCTACAGCTACCTCAGCATCAAGAGGGATGGTTCCTATGCAGAATATGCTGTTCTGAAGGAAAAGGATGCGGACCTGATTCCCGAGAATCTGTCCTATGCAGAGGCAGCTTCTCTTCCGCTTACAGCCCTCACCGCCTGGCAGGGCGTTTATGAGCTGGGAGAGCTGAAGGAGAATCAGCGCATCCTCATCAACGGGGCTACCGGAGGCGTCGGCGTCATGGCCATCCAGCTGGCAAAGCTTAAGAATGCTCAGATCATCGGCACAGCCAGCACAGAAACTCTTTCCGTGCTGGAAGAGCTTCAGATCAGCCAGATCATCGACTACAAGAAGGAGAACCCCCTGGATGCCATCACCGAAAAACTGGATCTCATCTACAACCTGGCTCCCCTGAATGATGAGCAGATGAAGAAGCTGTTTCCCCTGCTGAAAGACGGCGGACGATTTGTAAGCACCACCGGTGTGCCGGAAGATGCGAAAGAGCACAGAAGAATCACTGTACTTGGCGAGCAGGCCAAGCGCGGCGGAGAGCGGCTTCATCAAATCTCAGAACTGGTCAGGGAAGGCGAGCTGAAGCCGATGATTGCTTCCACCTGGAAAATGGAGGACATTCCAGAGGTTCACAGACTACATGAGGCTGGAAAGCTTCATGGAAAAGCGGTGTTTCTCATCAGCAGATAGAAAAGCAGGATCACAAAGTATTGATCAGGAAAGAACATCAGAAATACGTAGAACAATATGATAGTCATGCAGGACGCAGAAAGAGAACAGAACCGTATAATAAGGGTCTGTTCTCTTTCGCTTTCTCAAGGTATCTTATGGAGCAGAAATTCACAGAAAGTTTCCGCAGTCTTTTATTATACAGCTGATTTCTACACTGCAGGGAAGACCTTGGTCTTGTAGTCTCCACCGGAAAGATGCTCATATCTTCTCTTTGCCGAATCCACGATATGAAGAATCAGGTCTTCGTAGCCTATGCCGACAGCCTTCGCCATCTTCACCAGATCACTGATTTCCCGATGAAGCCCCGGCAGCGAGTTCACCTCGATGACATAGGGCTTTCCGTCCACAACCCGCATATCGATGCGCGCATAGTCCCTTAATCCCAGCGCTTTGAAGGCGGCTTCCGCCGTGGCTCTGATCTTCTCTTCCACATGTCTCTCCACCTTTGCGGGAATCTGAAAACGCACATAATCATCATAATGATGCTTCACTTCAAAACTGTAGAATCTGCTGAACTTCTGTGGCAGATTCGAAAAATCGATGCCCATGACCGGAAGCGTCAAAAGCTCCTGTCCGTTTCCAAGAACCCCGACGGTGAACTCCTTTCCGTCAATATACTCATTGATCAGCGCCGGTGGATCATAGTGCGCAAGAAGATGCTCCACCTTCTTTGTCAGATCCTTGAAATTGTGCACCAGAGAATCCTCTCTTATGCCTCGGCTGGAGCCTTCATTCTTGGGTTTCACCAGAAGAGGATAGGTCAGGTCCATGTCCGACAGCTCTTCCACCTTTGTACAGGTGAAGAATCCGGGTGTGGGGATGGAGGATGCCTGCAGGGCTTTCCCCGAAAAGATCTTGTTGTATGCGATGCTATGGGGTAGAGGTCCCGAACCCGTGTAGGGGATCCCGTGTTTCTCCAGGAGAGAAGGAAGCTGAGATAATCTGGTTGCACCTTCAATGCCGTTACAGAGATTGAATACTAAATCCACCCTCTCCTTCCGGATTCTTTCCACAAGATTCTGATCAAAAGGAATACGGATTACATCATATCTGCTTTTCAGCGCTTTCACCACCGCTTTTCCTACTGATTCCTTGAAACTGTCTTCAAGAAAACCTTCTTCGTTATGAAGGATCTCTGCTCTTGATTTGTCTGTCACTACTGCTATTTTCATTTTTCTTTCGCCTCATTCTTTCAACTCGATACCGACAACATGTCCGCCAGTCTACTGTAAACATACCACCAAGTCATGAACTGCCGGTAAAGTATCCATTGGACCCAATGAAAAAGAAGCGGTCAGGGTCAATTTCTGATGTCTCAGAAAGGCCCTGCCGCTTCCTCTTTAATTCTCTTTCAGCGTTCTCTGAAGGAAGGCTTTTGTTCGCTCTTCCTTGGGTGCATTGAAGATGTCTCTTGGGTGTCCTTCTTCCACGATAACGCCGTCATCCATGAAAATGACACGGTCTGATACATCTCTGGCAAAGGCCATCTCGTGGGTCACCACGATCATGGTCAGGCCAGCTTCCGCCAGATCCTTCATGACCTTCAGCACCTCGCCCACCATTTCAGGGTCCAGAGCTGAGGTCGGTTCGTCAAAAAGAAGGACGTCCGGTTCCATGGAGAGTGCTCTTGCGATGGCCACTCTCTGTTTCTGACCACCGGAAAGCTGCTTGGGCTTGGCATTGACATACTGGTCCATGCCCACCACCTTCAGATATTTCAGAGCGGTTACTTCCGCTTCCTTTCTGGTTTTCTTCAGGACTTTCATCTGTCCCACCACGCAGTTGGAGAGCACATTGTGGTTCTCGAAGAGATTGAACTGCTGGAACACCATGCCGAGCTTGGTTCTATAGGCATGGATGCTCATTTCTTCCCCTAAAATGTTCTTTCCTTTGTAGAGAATCTCTCCACCGGAGGGTGTCTCCAGCAGATTGATGCACCTGAGCAGCGTGGATTTCCCCGAACCGGAAGCGCCGATGATGGAGATCACTTCGCCCGGGTCCACTCTGAAGTCGATGTCCTTCAGGATTTCACGATCACCGAAGGACTTTCGAAGATGATTGATTTCTATGATATGTTCCATTTTCTAATTCCCCCTCGTTTCGCTTTTGTGTGCCATGTCTTCGGGTTTCAGCACCTGCATCTGATTTCCTGTCAGGTTGTAGTTTTCCGGTCCGTCCATCTTCCTTTCGATGAATCTCAGGATTCTCGTGACACTGAAGGTCATGACCAGATAGATCAGCGCTGCTACAATGAAGGTTTCCATATACATATAGTTGACACCGGCTACGGATTTCGTGGCAAAGAAGAGCTCTGTCACCGATATCACGTTCAGCACCGAGGTGTCCTTGATGTTGATGACGAATTCATTTCCTGTGGCCGGCATAATGTTTCGGATGACCTGCGGCAGCACCACATTCATCATGGTCTGGAAATGGGTCATGCCTACGGACTGCGCCGCTTCATACTGACCCTTGTCGATGGAAAGAATACCTCCTCTCACGATTTCAGACATATAGGCACCGGTGTTGATGGTGACAATGAGAATGGCGGCAAAGGTTCGGTCCATGTCAATTCCGTAGGTGTTGGCCACGCCGTAGTAGATGATCATGGCCTGCACGATCATCGGTGTTCCTCGGAACACTTCGATATAGACCGACATGAGACCGTTGACGATCTTCAGGAAGATTTTCTTTGGTCCTCTCTCGGGCTGCGGAATGGTTCGTATGATGCCGATAACAAGTCCCAGCACCGTACCCAGGATGGTACTGATGATGGAAATCTCTAACGTGGACAAGGCTCCTCTCAGAAACATCGGCCAGTTGCTAACGGCTATATCAAAAATAGTCTCCAGTGTCATTTTATCCTCCTCGTGGAAAACCGGCTTCAGAAGCTCTGAAGCCAGGTATCACATTTTACTCTGCGGAAGGCTGATTCAAAATCGCCTGATCCATAATGCTCTGCTGCTCTTCTACAGAGATCCCTGCAAGAATCGCATTGATTTCTTCAACCAGGGTCTCATTTCCCTTCTTCACACCTACAGCGATGGCGGTATCATCAGGGGAAGTCTCAAAACCGTCTGTCAGTTCAATGAAAGTGAACTTGTCGTTGGCTGCGGAAGCGCTGACCGCTTCCGGTCTCTCTGTCACATAGGCATCGATGACGCCGGACTCCAGTGCCACTCTGATGGCGGAGAAGTTGTCCATGGCGGTCTGCTTCAGAACGCCTTCCATCTGATCGATGACGTCATAGTGGAAAGTGTTCAGCTGGGCTGTGACCTTGGCACCGCCGAAATCGGAAAGGGTCTGTGCATCGGCATAGGCTCCGTCCTTCGCCACAACGATGACGAGATCCGACATGTAGTAGTTGTCTGTGAAATCAATGGATTCTTTTCTCTTTTCTGTTGGGGACATGCCTGCGATGATGGCATCGATGGTGCCTGACTTCAGCGCTGGAACCAGTCCGTCCCATTCCACCTTCACGATGACCAGTTCTTCTCCAAGGCCTTCTGCGATCTTCTTGGCAATCTCCACGTCATATCCCGCTGCATACTCTTCTGTTCCTTCAATCTTCACCGCGCCGCTCTCATCATCACTCTGTGTCCAGTTGAACGGTGCATAACCCGCTTCCATGCCAACCTTGAATACGCCATCCCCTTCGGCATCGATCTTTGTTCCGCAACCTGCTAATATTATAAGCGCACTCATGATCACCATGACCATCATACTGATTCTTCTCATTCTGTTTCTCTCCTTTTTTGTCTGCATAGTATCTCTATACAGCCTCTAGTTATTTATAATTATTCATTCGAACGCTTTAATAGTGTTTTCTGATAAATAAAAAAATACCCGAGACGAACTCAGGCATTATAATGCACCCTTGAACCCCTTTCTTTCCCTTGATAAGATAGCTCAACCTTATGACCTGGGTAAGCCATAAGGACAGTCCTGCAGCTGTTCACTGCAAGCCCAGCATAAAGCGGTGAGGCCACTTTACACTTCGGCGATAGTTCCTGTGCCATGGGATCTCTGCTTCCTCTACTTCTCCATGGTTCTTAAATACCGCTCCTCTACCTCACCCTACTAAGATGAGGTCACTATTAAATTGTTGCCTCTATACTATCCCAATCCCCATTTCATGTCAACCGCAAAACTGAATAAATATGAGATTGACACGAATCAGGGAATAATCCTGTAGCTGTAAATATTTACATCTACTTTGAAATTCAAAGATTCTCAACAATCACTTTCCGATGTGAAGAACATTGTCGTCGGGTCCCGATTCATTTAGCATTCTCTCAAGATAATACGCAGTCTTCTCATCACCGGCTGTCTCCATGAGGAAAACCCCTTCATGGCTCATCATTTCTTCTGTGATGTTCTCTTCATCTCCGCCGAAATAGAGCGCGTTCATCATGCCCATGGCTTCTGCCATGAGGGATGCTTCCTCTTCTGTAGCTTCTGATTCTTCAAGGAGTCTGTGATAGATGCGTGTAGCAGACCGCTCCTGGAAATAGGCTTTCGAATAGGCATCCAGTGAATGGAAATCTGTCAAGGCGCTGCCCATCATGATGTCTGAAAGGTCTAGTTTCCTGCTCCGATACTCGATCCCTTTTTCATCCGATACAAGAATTCTTCCGTATTTATGGGGATAGACCGACAAGGCATTGGTGGCGATCTCATAGACGGGATCCATCTCTTCATTCACTGTGATGTCCTGAATATGAATATGCCCAGTGAGATTGAGCTTCACCCCGTTTCTTCTGATGATTCCGAGATACTCCTCATGATTGTCGATCATATATCCTTCTATGGCGATGCCGCTGTGCATCAGGGCATTATGATGGGATACCGTGATGACCTCTGCTCCTTCCTTCTGGGCTTCTTCCAGAACTTCTCTCATCCACCTGAAGGTGCCAAGACTAAGGATGCCCCCCGCTTCCGGATATCCCAGCTCCATGTTTCTCTGATACCGGTTGGTGTCAACCAGAAGCATCCAGGTTTTCTCATCCACCTTCACCGCGTAGCTCAGGGAGTGCGCATCCTCTGAGAACGCTTCCGCAAAGCCGTTTTCTCTGTATATTTTCCTGAAGTCTTCCGGGGTCACCGTCTCTACCTTGTACTGCTCTTCTCCACGAAACCCTCTGGCGAAGGGATTGTTCAGGTCATGATTTCCTGGTGTAAGGTAGACCTCTGTCCCCGCTTCCTCGATTTCTGAAAAGACGGCAGCCAGCTCCAGATGACTTTCCCTTTCTCCGTTATTGGTCAGGTCTCCGCTGACGATGAGGGCATGGGGTTTTTCTCTCATGACCTCTTCCTTGAAAGCGTCAAGAATCCGATGGATCTCGTGGAGATTCTTTCCATCTCCCACTTCCATAATCCGCTGAAAGGAGGGTCCCTGATCGTTGATGGAGGGGGATAGATAATGAATATCGGAAATGACCCAGATTTCAGATGCCTTCTGAAAATCCGGTTCTTCCGCTATGCTCTCCTTTTCCCTGCCGCTTTTTTCATATCCCGCAGAAATCAGGACGGAAAGAAGGAGTAGAAGTAGGATGAGGATGCTTTTCCTGTTCTTCAATTGACTAAACCTCCGATTTGACTTGTTTTCTCATTAAGATCCTTATGGCTTTTCCGTTAGGATCTGTTTCCATTTCCCCACTCCGCTTCCAGCAGCTGCGAGATTTCTCGGCGTGCACGAACATAGCTGTAGTAGCCGCTGCTCTGAATTCTCTGATTGAGCGCCTGACTGGAGAGCCCCAGCTCCCTGGCCAGGTCAATCTGCTTCACGGAAAGATCATGACCGTGAAGCAGCACCGACTGATGGACCATCTCTCTCTGGGTGTCTCTCCATCGGCTTTCCATATAGCCGCAGAGTCTTAGTGTCTCGTTCATCATGCGCAGAAGGCTTACGTTTTCCTCTGCACCGATGCGGATCATCAGGTTTCCGTAATCATTGTCTTCATGAATATTAAGAAGCGCTTCCCGCGCATTCCAGTAGGCAGGACCATCCACTCCGATGCTGAGCTTCGTGATTCTCGTCTCGATGTCCCCAGCACCGATGCCGAAAAGAAGCTCCACGCCCTCCATGTGGAATCGCAACAGATCAATGATTTCCATGATTTTATCTCCTCTATGAAGAAGCCCCTGAAACTCATTTCCGATGGTCATGGTGAAATTCGACGCAATGACACCACCATACTCCTCATTGACTTTTTTCAGGATCTCCGTGAGTCTTTCCTCCACCTGGGCTCTCTGCTGCCTTGTTTCCAGCCCCCTCAGTTCTCCGATGATCATAAAATACATGGCACTTCTCCTCATGCGTTTTCTTCATTATAGCATTGATTTCCTGGTTTTCTAAACTAAAACCTTGATGATGCTCCTTGATACCAGAAGCTTCGGATCGCCTTTATGCTGCAAAAGAATGGAGTCCGGGCTCAAGCCGGACTCCTCAATAACAAGCTTATTTGTATTTGCGCATATCGATATCCTTATCGTCCAGCCTGTTGCCCACATTTCTCTTGATGAGCACATAGAAGACCGATGCGATGGGCACTGCCAGGAGAATCCCCAGAATGCCATAGAGTCCTCCCCCCACCATCACGGCCACAAGTACCCATAGCGCCGGAAGGCCGATGGAGTTCCCCACAACCTTGGGATAGATGAAGTCCCCTTCGATCTGCTGGAGCACGAAGAACAGAACCAGGAACCACAGCGCCTGCACAGGACTGTTCACAAAGATCAGGAAGAATCCGATGGCCATGGCGATGAAGGCCCCCACAATGGGGATGATGGCTGTAAGGGTCACAAGGACGCCCACCACCACCGCATAGGGGAATCCGAAGATCAGCATGGAGACCACGAACATCATACCCAGAATCACAGCTTCCGTCAGCTGTCCGGTGACGAACTTCTGGAAGATGTCGCTGACAAGAACGGAGATGCCCAGTAGCTGGTCCACTCTTTTTTCAGGCAGGTAGGCATAGAGAATTCGTCTGACCTGTCTGCCCAGATTTTCTTTGTCAAACAGGATGTAGATGGCAAAGATGAGTCCCAGAAGAATATTCATGGCTCCTGAGAACAGTGACGTCGCCACACTCACGGTGAAGTCCGCCAGACTGTTTCCACCCACCATGATGATGTCCATGAGGGTTTCTCCGATGTTCTCCAGAGAGAAGTCTATGTTGTTCAGGTAATCCTGGAACATGGGGAAGCTTCCAAGCAGTCCTTCCAGCCATGTCTTGGCATCTTCAAAGAATCCGGGAAGCATCTTCCCGATGTTCTCAAAGGTCCTGGCCATCTCGGGTATGACGATGAGAAGCACCAGTGCCAGAATCAGAACCAGAGTCAATAGGGCCACCACGATGCTGAGTGCTCTTTTCAGCTTCTTCTTTTCGATCTTCGCAAAGAATCTTTCCAGCTGCTTCACGTAGATGTTCAGCACAAAGGCCAGAGAAGCGCCGATAATCAGCGGGATCATCGGTTTCAGAATGGTCCCGAAGACGCCCAGAATAAAGGGTATATGTTTCAGGGCCCATGCAAACAGAATTGCGGAAAAAATGATGGTTATCAGGCTTTTTACGGTTTTCTTGTCTAAGATCATGCTCACCTCTTTCTGCAGGGATCTCTTCAGGATCTTCCTGTCACATTTCGTTCAGAAATTTCTATAATCCTTATTATATCGCAGTTCCAGAAAGAATGACATGAAGAAATGCTGAAATCTTCTGCCGTTTCGCTCTATACACCATAGTGAAAGCGGATAGACCTGCTATCCGCTTTCCTCAATCATGATTCTATACTGAATTCTCCCACTTCAGGTGAAGCATTAAACTGCCAGTGGATGCCATAGGGATCGGTGATGCTGCCGTAGATGGGGCTCCACTCCGTTTCCTGAAGATCCATTTCCACAGTGCCCTTCTCCTTCATACGATAGAAATACTTCGTGACGGTTTCCACATCCTTGCAGATCACGGTGAGATTCATGTTGTTGCCCACCTTGTACTCCATCCCCGGGAAGATATCCGACATCATGATCCGGTCCCCTTCTATCTCCAGTTCCGTATACATGATGAGATTCATGGCTTCCAGAGGAACACTGTGGTCTTCTTCCCTGATGCCTTCCCCGAAGGTCATGAAGACCGGTGGCTTCGTGTCGAAGATCTCACTGTAGTACTCTGCCGCCTCTCTGCAGTTTCCGTTATAGTTGAGAAATATCTGTACACCCATAAACGATTCTCCTTTCCTGTTTCTCTTACATCCATTTTCCCATACAGAGAGCTTGGAGCTGTGTATACTCTGTGTACTTTCGGAAAACTCTTTCTGAAAAAAGAAGTTCCGGCAGAGTGTCTGTGCGTTCTGCCGGAACATTTCCTGCTTTTTCTACTCCGTAACTCTCGGAGATCCATCCACTCTCTTCACGCTAAGAGGCGTCTCATAGATATTGAGGTACTTCTGCTCCTCATCTGCCTTCACGCTCTCAAAGAGAACCAGTTTATCCATGAGGATCGGAAGCTTGGGAAGTTTCATCTTCTGCTTCAGCTCTTCTATCCCCGCTACATCTTCCAGATACTGTCCGTTTCTCACCAGTGTGATATGGGGAACATAATCGGCAGGGTCCTTCTTGTAGAAAAGCTTCTCCAGCTCCTCATCCAGCCTTTCGCGAATCTCCGTCAGCTTCTCCTGGTCTTTCACGCCCATCCAGATGGTGGATTTGTCTCCTTTTCTGAATTCATCCAGGTCTGCCATGTAGGTGAGAAAAATCTGGGACTTCATGGCCACTTCCTGCATGATCTCCTCAATGACCGGAATTCTGTTCTCCTTGGTTTCTCCCAGAAACCGCAGGGTGATGTGATAATTGTCTCTGGGCGTAGGACGTCCTTCCTTCAGATGCATCATGATTCTCTTGTTGGTCTCGGATAGATTTTCCTTGTGGATCTGATTCAGTTCGATGCCGATGAACAGTCTTTTACTCTCTGACATATGCTTTTCCCCTCCTGAAGGCCACCAGATTTTCCTCCACGGCCTTTGCCGGAACATTCTCCTTCAGCACCTCAAGCCATACTGCATCGTCAATCTCCAGAAAATTCGACAGCACGCCCAGAATGATGGTGTTTGCGGCTCTGATGTTGCCGGAAGCCCTGGCTTCAGCCTGGGCGTCAATCTCTATGACCCTGAACTTCTCCTTCAGCTTCTCAATTTCCGCTTCGGGATATTCCGCTTTCTCCAGGAGCACCGGGGTGGGATAGACTCTGTTGGTGTTTAAGATCACCAGTCCCCCTTCCTTCAGTCCATGGCTCCATCTCAAGGCTTCCAGAGGCTCCATGCCTAAAACGATGTCGGCTTCACCTGGAAGGATATTGGGAGAATGAACGGTTTCAGCCATCTTCACGGTGCCCCATACGGTACCGCCTCGTTGAGACAGCCCCACCACGTCATTGGTTTTCACATCCATGCCGGCCTTGAACGCGGCTTCTGAAATGATTCTTGTGGCAAGGACGAGCCCCTGGCCACCTACGCCTGCGATGATGATACTTCTTAAATCCATTCTTTCTGCTCTCCCTTCAGTGATTTCTTGATGGCCCCCACCGGACAGACCTGCGCGCATACACTGCAGCCCACACACATGTTGGGATCGATGGAAGATTTCAGCTTTTCGATGCCCGGATACTGCTTCATTCTGATGGGTGGACAGTTGGTCTTCACGCAGCTTCTGCAGCCGATGCAGATTTTCGGATCCACATAGTAGTTGGGCTGCTTGATCTTGAATTTCAGTGCACAGGGCCTTGTGGCGATGATCACCGAGATGCCCTTCTTCTTGACTTCTTCCTTCAGCGTGTCCCGGAACAGGTTGTAGTCGAACTGGTCCACATACTGGACATTTCCAATGCCCATGGTACTGAGCATCTCCTTGATGTCGATGTGCATATCGTCGTTGACATCGTATTTTCCGGAGCTTCCATTGCCCTGACCGCCGGTCATGGCTGTGGTTCCGTTCTGAAGGATGATGAAGGTCATATTGTCGTTCTCCTCCATCTGATGAAGAAGATTGGCGAATCCTGTCATGCCGGAATGGAAGAAGGTGCCGTCTCCGATGACCGAAACCAGGGGCTTGTCATTTCCCTTCATGCGCATGACCTTGTTCATGCCCTTGGTGATGCCCACCGTGGCCCCCATGGAGATCATGGTATGAGAAGCTTCAAAGGCCGGAAGAACCGACATGGAGTAGCATCCGATGTCACCCATGACCAGGACCTTCATTTTCTTCAGAATATCAAAGACCGGTCTGTGAGGACAGCCTGAGCAGAACATGGGTGGTCTGGAGACCGCATCATTTTTCTCCAGAAGCGCCAGTCTTCTGTCTGTGATGAGACCCGCATTGAACAGTCCCGCTTCGATGTTTTCCGTATTGAGCTCTCCGGTGAAGGAGAACCACTCTTTCCCTTCGCAGGAGATGCCCATGAGCTTCAGCTCATTCTCCATGAAGGGCAAAAGCTCCTCGATGACGAGGATCCGGTCGTATTTTTCGCTGAGCTCCTTCATTCTCTCTCCGCTCAGGGGATAGACCATGCCGGGTCTGTAAATACTATAGGGTAGATTCAGCTCCAGCAGATTATGATACACAAGGCCCGATGCCACCAGAAGCACCTTGGAGCCTTCCACTTCCTTCAGGAGATTCACCGGTGCATCATAGGCGTATTTCGCCAGGGCCTCGATTCTCTCTTTCATGGCATACTGCCTTGCATGGGTGATGGGTGGAAGCATGGTGTATTTGGCGTTGTCCGGTGTGAACCCCTTGGGTTCATGCTCCTCGCGGGGCTCCTCCGTGACGATTCCCCTGGCGTGACAGACTCTGGAGGTGATGTCCAGCATCATGGGCGTTTCAAATTCCTCGGACAGATCAAAAGCAAGCTTTGCATAGTCCTTTGCTTCCTGGGAACTGCCGGGAAAGAGGATGGGCATATTGGCGAATTTTCCCAGAATCCGGTTGTCCTGCTCATTCTGGGAACTGGCCATGCCAGGATCGTCCCCCGTCACCAGAATAAATCCTCCATTCATGGGCGTCTGGGTGAAGGTCATGAGCGGATCCATGGCCACGTTGACCCCCACATGCTTCATGGAAACCATGGACCGTGCCCCATAGAAAGAACTACCGATGGCCACTTCCAGGGCCACTTTCTCGTTGACGCTGAACTCCGCATAGACACCCTCATATTTTTTCACCGCTTCCAGAAGCTCCACGGTGGGAGACCCCGGATAACTGGAAGCGAGCAGACCGCCGGCTTCATAAAAACCCCTTGCAACGGCTTCATTCCCTGTAAGAACCTTTTTAACTGTTGTCATATTGATTAACCCCCAACTTTATTCCATATTACCCTTCTATCTTACCATCTATTGACAAAATATTGAATCAATTTTAAATGAATCGTTAAATAGTTGCTGAAGTTCTTCATCACTTTAGCAGATTCAAAAAAAGAGAGAAGGATTTTCCCTCTCTCAAAAATATCTGACTTTCGGCTTTCCAGATTTTATCGGTTCGGATCCTTTCTCTTTCTTTCCTTTTGATCGGCTTCAATATCCGTTTTCCAGTCATCAGGGATGGAACTATTCATTCTCATATTCTCCACCGCATAGCTGATGGTTTCAAAATTCAGCTTCGTACCGATCACATCCGCTTGATAGGTTACGGCACGGTCTTTCTGGATACCGAAATCCCCTGCCACATCTTCCGCATCCATGTTGGCACCCAGGAAAATGAATTCGAATCCATAATGCTTCTTCAGCCTTTGGATTCTGCTTCGGATGGCGGCCAGATGGTATTCCGAGCTGGCGTTTTCCATACCGTCGGTGGTGATCACCACCAGGACGCGGTCTTCACTGCTTCCCCTCTCCTTGTAGTGCTTCTCCATATGGTCCAGAGTGATGCCGATGGCATCGTAGAGCGCTGTGGTGCCTGATACGTGGTACTCTTTATGGGTCAGGGGCTTCACAATCCGGATGTCTTCCCGGTCATGAAGAATGCGCACGTTGTGGTTGAAGAGCACCGTGGTGACGTAAGCTTTGCCAGGAAGTCTTTTCTGATCCTCCAGCATGGCATTGTATCCGCCGATGGTGTCTCTTTCCAGTCCTGACATGGAACCGCTTCTGTCTAGAATCATCACCAGATCTGTTCTTTTTTCTTTTCTCATTTTCGTTCCCTCCATCTGTTTGATGATGTAATCATAGCAGAGGCAAAAACGAAAAAGGTCGCCTCCCAGGCGACATTTCTCTAGTCTAGTGTATGCACTTTTTTGGCAAACAGAATTTCATTGATTTCAAAGATATCATAGTTCTTCGTGACGAAGAAATACTCGATGATGGTATCGAACATGCTGGAATGAGAAAGGGTATATCCTGCACACCCCAGAAGATCCAGCGCTTCCTTCAGATTGAGCTCCAGAGCGATGGCAAAGGAGATGGCTGTATTTTTCCTGGGCTGATAGTCCTTATCCACTCTGATTTTGGAGAAGTGCTGTCTTGTTATGTTCGCTTTCTTGTAGATCTGTGCATCGGTATAGCCTTTTTCGTCGATGAGTTTCAGGAGTCTTTCCGAAAAGGTCTCCTCCATTTTGTCGAAATAATCTTCCAGCGAGATGCTTTCCGTGGCTTCCTCAATGGACAGAGATGGCGTTTCCATAGCGCTATCCAGATAGCGGTCATCCGATTCCCATTTTCTTCTGACAAGCCCTCTTCTCTGTTCATGCTCATAGTATTCCAGTATGTACTTCTCCAGTGAGGATCTTCTCTCCGCACTGATCTTCAGAGACCGCTGATCATAGATCACCACATACACCAGAAGATCGGAATTTTCGAGGAAGTCCGTGATGGCTTCTCTGGCCACTCTCAGCGCTTCCTCCTTGGGATAGCCATAGATGCCGGAAGAGATGAGGGGAAAGGCCACAGACTCCAGATGATGACTTTCCGCCAGCTTCAGTGCACTTTCATAAGCGCTTTTCAGCATTTCCTCCTCCTGATGATGCCCGCCCTGCCAGATGGGACCCACCGCGTGGATGATGTGCTTGGCTTTCAGTCGGTATCCTTTTGTCATCACTGCACTTCCCACAGGACACATGTGGATTGCATCGCATTCCTTCTGAAGCTCTTCTGGACCTGCCTTCAGGAAAATGGCGCCGCAGACGCCTCCCCCCATCTTCAGGGTGGTGTTGGCGGCATTGACGATGGCATCCACTTTCATTTCAGTGAGATCCCCCTGTACAATTTTAAGTGGCATGGCTTTTCTCCTCCTTCATGATCCTGGTTTCTTTCTATGCAGCGGGTCCTCCCAAGCTTTACTATCTAGAGAAAGGAGGCCTGCTGCTCCTCGTCCAGCTTCTCCAGATATTCTCTGAAGGCCGTGGCAAGAGTATATTTCTCACGGATGATTTCACGGTCTGCAAAGAGCAGTTCTTCCCCAGGGTTTTCCACCCTGATATGGTAGGCTTTCAGCTTCCATTCAATGTGGGTGAAGAGAAACTTCTTCTCCTTCAGCGGCTCCATGGACAAAAGGCTAAGATGCATCTCTTTCACAAGCTTTCTCACTTCCTCGGGACCATAGAATCCTTCTTCATGGGGGAATTCATAGAGTCCCCCGAGGAGTTTTCCTTCCGGTCTTTTCCGGATGGCATAGGCGCTTTCATGTTCCAGAAGAAGTACGGTGCGCTCTTCCACCCTTCGCTCCTTGGGCTTCTTCTTTCTGGGAATTTCATCCTGTATCTCTTCTTCGAAGGCAATACAGTATTTTCTCACCGGGCAGAGTCCGCATTTCGGGCTGCCATTGGGGATGCAGATGAGCGCGCCCACTTCGATGAGTCCCTGATTGAAATCGCCCACCTGCTCCTCGGGAAGCAGCGCGCTCACCGTTTCTTTCAGCAGCTGCTGGGTCTTCCTCTCCTTGATGTCCTCCCTGACGCCTAGAAGCCTGGCCATGACGCGGTAGACGTTCCCGTCCACTGCAGGCACCTTCTGCCCGAAGGCTTCGGAGGCGATGGCTCCGGCGGTATATTCACCGATGCCCTTCAGCTTCAGAAGCTCCTCGTAGGTTTCCGGAAGCCTGCCTCCATGATTCTCCACAAGATCCATGGCTGTGGCTCTGAGGTTTCTCACCCGGTTATAGTATCCCAGGCCTTCCCAGTACTTCATGAGCTCTTCCTCATCACTTTCCGCCAATGCTCTGATGTCCGGGTATTTCCCGATGAACCGGTGAAAATAGGGAATCACCGTGTCCACTCTCGTCTGCTGGAGCATAATCTCCGACAGCCAGATGTAATAGGGAAGCGGTTCTTCTCTCCAGGGCATGGTTCTTCTTTCCCACTGATACCAGGAAAGAATCCTTTCAATGAAGTCTTCCTTATGATCCAGTATGTTTATTTTTCTGCTGGTGTTTTCTATGGTCATGTCTCCTCCTGGCAGCATCTCTATTCCTGCCGCCTTCTTTCCTCTTCTGATTTCATTCTGCTTGCGTTTTATTCTGTGTGTCTTTCCCTGTTTTCAAACCCCAAGGTGTCCTTCACGCTGCAGTACTTGTCTGCCAGTGTGACCACCCAGCTTTCCCTGTATCTTGGAAGCTTCGGTGTCAGGGGCCACATGTGTTTCATAATGATGTCCTCTTCGATTTTGTTTACGGAAAAATGCGCTCTGGCATTTCTAAGCGCTGTTCTGGGATGATGAAAGCCGTGAAATCTCTTTCTGCTTTCGTCTCGCTCATGCCAGTCGTAGAGATAGAAATCATGGAGAAGCGCGCCTCGAAGAAGGCTTCTTTCATCCACCTTCAGCCCCAGTTTCCTGGACAGCCTGAAGCTCACCCAGGCCACATTCACCGCATGGTCGTAAGTGGAAAGGTCTCCATGCTGGATGTACGCTTTCATCTTCAGCACTTCTTCATGGCTTAGAAGATCCTTCAGCAGATAATGAAATATTTCCCGTTCCTTCTCAATGCGATTCATAACGAATTCTCCTCATCCTCTTTTATTCATCATACAACATCAGGAATCAATAGCAAAAGGACTTTCTGCTGTGATAAGATGAATCTATGAAACCAGATCAATCTAAAAATGAAGGAGGCATCTTCATGAGAATATATAAACTGCAGAGTCTCCACTGCAGAGACTGCGGCGTGAGACTGGAACAGAAGCTTAAGAAGCTCCCCCACGGGGAAGAGGTCAAAGTGGATTATGAAAAAAAGGAAATCACGGTTCCTGATGATATGAAGGACGATGACGTCAGGTTGATTTTCGCCCAGGAGAAAGTCATCGCCTATCCGAAAGACAAGGATAGCAAGAATGCTCCCGAAGAGCACGACCATAGGAAAGGGCTTGGTCATGATCACAGGCACAGTCATGAAGTGGATTTCAACAATCCCGACAAATCTGTGAAGAACATCAAAATCGTCTTCTTTCTCAATCTCTTCTTCTCCATTTTTGAGGTGGTCTTCGGACTGCTCTTCAATTCCATGGCCATCTTATCCGATGCCATCCACGATTTCGGGGATTCCATCTCTGTCGGGCTTTCCTGGCTCTTCCAGAAATATTCCAGAAAGGAGCCCAGCAATCGCTTCAGCTTCGGTCATCAGAGATTCTCTCTCATGGGCGCGCTGATCACCTCCGTGGTGCTTCTTGTAGGCTCTGTCTTCATCTTCGCAAGAAGTATTCCGAGGCTTCTTGCTCCGGAAGAAGTCAACGCGGAAGGCATGCTTCTCATCTCGGTCCTTGCCATCGCCATGAACGGCTATGCGGCGTGGCTTCTCAGCAGAGGGACCAGTCAGAATGAAAAGGTTCTGAATGTCCATATGCTGGAGGATGTGCTGGGCTGGGCGGGGGTGCTGGTTGTTAGCATCGTGGTCCGCTACACCCAGTGGTATATCCTGGACCCCATCCTGTCCCTTCTCATTGCGGCTTTCATCTTCGTGAAGACCCTGCCGCTTTTCATCAGCACCATGCACATCTTCCTGGAAGGCGTCCCCTCCCATGTGGATCTGGACAGACTGGAAGATGATATTCTGAAGATCCATGATGTCCATGCCGTGACCCATCTTCATATCTGGTCCATCGACGGAGAAGAAAACGCCTTGAATGCAACGCTCTTCGTCACCACGGACAATCAGCGTAAGATTGAGGACATCAAAGAAAAAGTGCGGTTTCTCACCACTGAGCTTCGTGTCAGCCACTCCACCATTGAAATCATCAGCGACCCTGGAAAAATCGTAGAACATAGGAACAGGCAGGAATAACTGTCCTTTAGGGAAAGTCAAATGCATAGGCATCTCTCTTTCCCTTTTTCTTCGTCCGTTTACTCCCCTCTTTCTCCTTTGCTTCTCTTTCTGCCTTCTTCCGATAGAATCATCTCTTCATTTCTTCTGAAGCTTCTGATGTTCTTCAGGGGACGAAAGCGCAGGGCCGAATAGTCTTCACTGATGGAAATCTGGCTTACGGGTTCATAGCCATATTCGCCGAAGATTTCCCAGCCTTTGTCCCTCGTGATGTCGGAAGAAACCTTCCTGGATGATTTCTTCGGGTAGGATACCCAGAGGAGCGTATCTGCATGGACCTTCTCCATGATAAAAGGGACTTTCTCTCTTATTTCCTCCTGGGTATGGAAAAAGGCCAGAATGAAATCCGCTTTATCCTCCTTCAGACTATTCTCCACAGATAGAATGTCCTCAAACTCTTTTCGGAGGGGCTCCAAAAGTTCAGGCAGATCCAGAAGAACCAGTTGCCCCTGGCTTTTTCTCTTCAGTTTTTTCAGTAGCTCCATCTGTTCTCCTCCTCACAGGATACTTTAATCATAGTGCTTTTCTAGACCCCTTCTCCGTCGAAGGATGGAATGAAGCTCTCATCCTGGGTCTCCTCCTCCTGAATGAATGCATGGTGTATTCTGATGAGCTTTGCAAACATCACCAGCTCATCATACTCCTCCTTCGTCACTTTTCTCGTAAGCTCAGGATACTTCTTAAGAGAGATCATGGGGGTGTACTGGTTCATGATGCTGATGAAGATCCGGTCTTTGAAGGTGTCCTGAAGATCTGTCAGAATGTCCTTGGAGTCATGGAGAAAACCCGGCAGACTCAGATGCCTGACGATGGTTCCTCTAATCATGATGCCTTCCTCATTAAAGAGCGGCTCTCCTGTCTGTCTCACCATCTCCTCTATGGCAGGTTTCGCAAACTGTGCATAATCTCTGCATCTGGAATATCTGTGAGCGATCTCGCCATCCATATATTTGAAGTCCGGGAGGTAGATGTCGATGAGGCCATCCAGAAGTTTCAGGGTCTCCACTTTCTCATAGCCGCTGCTGTTATAGACGATGGGTAAAACCAGACCTCTTTTCTTTGCCTGCCTGATGGCTTTTATGATCTGCGGCACATAGTGGCTGGGGGTCACCAGGTTGATGTTGTTAGCCCCTTTCTCCTGCAGTTCCAGAAAGATCTCAGCCAGCCTGGAAACGGAAATGATCTTTCCTTTTCTGCCTAAGGCGATCTCATGATTCTGACAGAATACGCATCCCATGGCACATCCTGAAAAAAACACGGTGCCTGAACCTTTTTCTCCGGACAGACAAGGTTCCTCCCACATGTGAAGGGCTGCCCGTGCCACGAGAAGCTCGCTTGTGACTCCGCAGAATCCGATTTCTCCCTGGTTCCGATTGACACCGCAGTTTCTGGGACAGAGCATGCAGCGGTCTAAAAGTTTTCTGTATTCCATAGATTTCTCCTGTTCTTCGTGTACTCTTCCTATCATTATAACCAAGTGATACTGCATTTAAAATAGTAAGGCATCCCGCTCCCATTAAACCGGAAGCATAAAATCCTGGATATTCATGATATTGTCACTATTTCCTGTGCACCACTGCTATAATGGACCCATACAAATGTGAGGTGATCTGTATGAAGAAAAAGTCCATTCTACTATCCGTCTCGATACTTCTGGTGCTCTTTCTGCTTATCTGGGCAAAACCCCTTCTGACCCAGGAGAAAAACACCGTCTCTGTACTTTCAGGTGTCCTGAAGCTTACAGGGAGTGACCAGGAGTTTGTGAAGTATGATGAGGATACAGGGCTTCTCTACTATATCTCAGAAACAGAGGCAGATGAGAATCTGCTTACTTCCCTGCCTGTCCTAAAAGGCTATACCCTTTCAGACCAGATGGGCTCCGGCTATCTCTTCACTCAGAAGGAAAACCCTGAAAACCAGGTCATCGTTTCCGGCACCCAGTTCTCCCGTTACTACAGACTCTGGAAGATTCCAAAATGATGAGGGGATTTCTTCATTCTGAAATGGAAAATCATTAAGAAGAGATGAAAGAGACCTGATCGTCCATGTGGATTTTCAGGTCTCTTTTTTCAATACTGTTTTTCTCCTTCTCTATGCCTACTCTATCCCTACTTGCTCTTGTTTCTTGTCTGCACATCAAAGACGACGGCAAGAATAAGGATGGCACCTCTTATGATGTACTGATAGGATGCCCCTACATTGAGAAGATTCATGCCGCTGGTGAGAGAAGCCATGACCAGGGCTCCGATGATGGACCCTGTGACTCTTCCTACTCCACCAGCTGCGGAAACACCGCCCACGTAGGCGGAAGCGATAGCGTCCAGTTCAAAGCCTGTACCGGCTGTGACGGTGGCGGACTGAAGTCTTGCCGTGAAGAGGATACCAGATAAGGCAGCCAGCATACTCATGGAGGCGAAGACGAAAAGCGTGACCTTCTTCACATCGATTCCGCTGAGCTTCGCTGCTTCATCGTTTCCACCCACCGCATAGATATGTCTGCCCAGAACGGTTTTCGTGGTCATGAAGTGGTAGATCGCCACGACGATGAGCACGATGACCACTGTCCAGGAAAGTCCGTTGTAGTCGGATAGAATATAGGTGACATACCCGATGAGAAAGGAAACAAAAACCATCTTGATGTAGAAGATCTTGATGGGCACAACTTCAAAATTGTACTTGAGCTTATTTTTCCGGTTCTTGAACTGAGACCAGATGTAATACACGATGAAAAGCGCACCCAGCACCAGCGTCAGTGTATGAAAACCTGGAATCAGCTTCACGGGGTCTGGTATATAGCCCACACCGATGTTATTGAAAGTCTGATTCGGAACGATGATGGTTCCGGTCTTGGCGGTGACCTGGAGCAGTGCCCCTCTGAAGATCAGCATGCCTGCCAGTGTTACGACGAATGCAGGAATCTGAAGTTTCGCAACCAGAAACCCGTTAAAAAGTCCTATGAGGACACCAATGGCAAGAACGACAGGAATGACTGCAAGGACCGGCAGATTGTAGGAAGTGAGCAGCGTTGCGGCCACAGCCCCAAGAAAGCCCGCTACAAATCCCACTGAAAGGTCGATGTGCTTGATGACAAGAATCAGGGTCATGCCTACAGCCAGCACTGCAATGTATCCCATGGAGTTGATCAGATTACTGATGTTTCTGGGAGACATGAACACCCCATCACTCAGAATGGAAAATACCAGCATGATGGCAAAGAGTGCAATGAACATGCCGTATTCTCTGATGTTCTTTTTCAGCATGGTTTTGAGATCATTGAAAAGTTCCATATATTTTCTCCTCCTCCACTTCTTCAGACTGTCGCAAGTTCCATGATCTTATCCTGAGTGGCTTCTTTCACATCCAGTTCACCTGTGATCTTGCCTTCTGCCACTACATAGATGCGATCACTCATGCCGAGTATTTCAGGAAGCTCCGAGGAGATCATGATGATGCTCATGCCCTCTGCAATGAGACTGTTGATGATGGTGTAGATTTCAAACTTCGCACCCACATCGATTCCTCTGGTCGGTTCGTCAAGAATCAGCACCTGAGGTTTTGTATTGAGCCATTTACCGATGGATACCTTCTGCTGATTTCCACCGCTGAGATTTCTCGTAAGCTGCTCCACGGATGGAGTTTTGATGTTCAGCGATTTTCTGTAGTATTCCCCTACATTGATTTCCTCATTCTCATTGACGACCCCTCTGCTGGCAATGGCCTTGAGATTCGCCATGGAAATATTGTGTTTGATATCCTGGAGAAGGATGAGCCCTTCCGCCTTACGATCTTCTGTGACATAGGCGATGCCTGCCTTAATGGCCTCCTTGGGATGGTGAAAGTGCATGACTTCACCATTCAGAAGGATTGCCCCCTCCATTCTGAATCCTTTGGGATTGCCGAAGATGCTGGTGGCCAGTTCCGTTCGTCCCGCACCGATGAGGCCTGCGATGCCCACAACTTCTCCTTTTCTCGTATGCATGCTGACATTCTTCAGGACCTGTTTCCCGTTCTTGGGATTGATGGCATTGAGGTTTCTCACTTCAAGGGCGGTCTCTCCGATGTTTTTCTCCAGCCTCTTGGGGAAGATGTCATCAATGGCTCTTCCCACCATGTTTCGAATAAGAACCGGTTCGGAGATCTCTCCCTTTTCCCTGGAAAGGGAGCAGATGGTCTTGCCGTCTCGCAGTACGGTGACCGTATCTGCGATCTGTATGACTTCTTTCAGCTTATGGGAAATCATGATGGACGTGACGCCTTCCTCTTTCAGTTCCAGAAGAAGTTTCAGCAGGTTCTCCGAATCATCATCATTGAGCGCTGCGGTAGGCTCGTCTAGAATGATGAGGCTTACGTTCTTGCTGAAAGCCTTGGCGATCTCTATGAGCTGCTGCTTTCCTACACCCAGTTCCTTGATCTTCGTTTCGGGATTAACGTTCAATCTCACTTTCTTCAGCATCTCTTTCGACATCTTGATGGTTTCATTCCAGTCGATGATTCTTCCTTTTCTGATCTCATGTCCGAGATAAATATTTTCGTACACGGAAAGCTCCGGTATAAGTGCGAGTTCCTGATATATGATGGCAACCCCAGCTTTTTCACTATCCTGTATCCCCTGGAATCTCTGTATTTCGTTATTCAGTACAATGTCTCCTTCATAGGAGCCATAGGGCCACACACCTGACAAGACCTTCATCAGTGTGGATTTGCCGGCTCCGTTTTCACCTACGAGGCAGTGAATTTCTCCTCTTCTGACCTTGAAATTCACATGATCCAAGGCTTTCACGCCTGGAAACTCCTTGGTGATGTTGTTCATTTCCAGAATATAGTCTGTCTTAAGGGCTTTTTCCATACTATTTCCCTCTCCTCTGTTTCGCGCAAATCATCCTCATGTGAAGAAAGTCTGACTTTTTGAAGACTTTCAATTCCGTACAATATCATAAATAGTGAAAGCCTCGCGAAAGGCTTTCACTATATTGAACCTTAAAGAGTTGAATTTCAGTCTTGCTGTTATTCCAGACCGGTGAATTCAGATGCTTCGTAGTAACCGGAATCAATCAGCGCTGCCTTTACGTTCTCCTGATCAACAGTGATGACTTCTGTCTGCTTCGCAGGCACTTCCTTGGACTTGTTGTCGTAGGTGCCTGTGGTTTCAGGGGATTCACCCATCAGGATGGAAACCGCCATATCGATGGAGTCCTTGACCAGTGTTCTTACATCCTTGAATACCGTCATGGACTGTTTTCCGTCGATGATATACTGTACAGATGCCATTTCAGCATCCTGTCCTGTTACGACGTAGCTCGTCACATCACTGTCTGTGGCGAATGTGTCGGCAATGGATCTTGCTGTACCATCATTAGGAGCCAGTATGAATACATCCCCTTTATCCGCTGCAGTGGCTGCAGTCAGATGGGATTCCGCCTTGTTCTTGGCTTCGTTGAAATCCCAGTTTGTCGTGATCTGACCGATGATCCTGGACATTTCGTCTCTCGTCAGTTCCGCTTTGTCCTGTAGATTTACGGCTTCCGGTGAATTCTTGATGACAAATGTTCCATCTGCAATCTTAGGCTGAAGTACGCTCCATGCTCCTTCAAAGAACAGGAATGCGTTGTTGTCCGATGCTGCACCGGCATACAGATATAAAGGATTGTCTGTTCCGGATGCTTTGTCGATGAGATACTGTCCCTGGGCTGCACCAACAGCGATGGAATCAAAGGTTACGTAGTAGTCCACGGCATCTGTTCCGGTGATCAGTCTGTCATAGGAAATGACCTTCACACCTTCTGCAGCAGCGGCGTCAGCAGCGGCAGCAGCGGCATCCCCGTCATGGGGACAGATGATGAGCACATCGATGCCTTTGGTGAGCAGTGATTCCACATTCTCTTTTTCCTTTGCTGAAGATCCCTGGCTGAATAGAATCTCTACAGAGTATTCGGTTTCATCAAGAGCTTCCATGAATCTGGTTTCATCCTGTACCCATCTAGGCTCGTCTTTTGTGGGAAGAACAATACCGATATCCACGGTACCATCGCTGTCACCATCGTCTGTCTCTGAGGAACATCCTATTGAGAGCAACATCATGCTGGAAAGCAGTGCAGATAAGATGACAAGTTTACGATTCTTTTTCATTCTTTTATCCCCTCTCTTGATTAGACAAATAAACGCATAAAAAGAATCATTTATGGAATATTCAGTCATTTTTCACTTCAGCCTGGTCTAACAACTTTCCATTTCCTTAAATGGTACCTTTTTGCTTTATTCGTCATTCTTTAAACAATCTACGCATAGTTTGTTCGTTATCATTTTAACCAAAGGTGAAACCGTTGTCAATCCTGTTCGTACATGTTTAGGAAATCAGAAATTTCCAAGGATAAAATCAGGTCAAAAAAGACTAATGTGAATAAAATGCATAGGTTATTCTTTTATTTCATATTCATCTTACATGGGATATTTCACTGTAATCATAAATTTACTCAATGCGTCTGATTCGTTATATTACTTCTATCCTTTTCAATGTTAAAAGAGTCCCATCATAGTGATGGAACTCAACAAACTGATTTCTGTTCTATACAATGACTTTCTGACAAGGAGCGGTTCGCTTATTGTTCAAACCCTGTACCTGTTATTACCGCATCCTACAGATGCTACAGCCTTCCGAAGGCTTTCAGAAGAAGCAGATTTCTGATGGTGACATCTGCTCTCCACCAGTTTCTGGCAATGGCAAAAGCTTCGGGAAATGTTCCCCAGCTCCAGTTGATTTCCCAGTATCCGTCAGGGTGAAGAGACTGCTCCAGAAGGTCCAGTTCGATTTCAAGAAGCGCTTTCATGTCGCCGTGCTTCAGAAGAGGATGCTGCGCATCCCTGATGAAAGCTGAAGGTCTGCAGGTATACTCCTTCCACTTCTCCGGATTCCTTTCGATTTCTTTCATCTCCAGCTCATTCAGTCTTTCCTCATCCAGATAGTCCCGTATGGTTTCCAGACAGATCAGATCATGCATGGAAGGCTCTTCCGCCTTGACGAACTCCTCTTTCATGGATTCCATCTCATTCAAAGCCAGCATATAGAGGTCGGATTTATAGTCGCCGAAGTCCAGAATGAATCTCAGAAGAGATGCTGTAGGGTTAAATGGCGTCACTGTTCCATCCTCTTCTGTTTCCCACCAGGGTGCGTGGGGATAAGTGTTGTTTTCCGGAACGGAGAACAGCCATTTATGACCCATCTTCCCCTCACCGGAAGCCAGATAGGCAAGCATCTCGACGATCATGGGATGTTTCCTGTTTCCGTGTCCGATTTCTCTTAGAATCTCCGCAGCCCGGTTGGTGGTGATGGGCGTGGAGCCTGGATTCCAGGAATCCGGTTCCAGACCATGGCCAAAACCCCCATCCTCATTCTGATAAAAGGAAAGCATTCGGATCACTTCTTCGCTGCCTTTGTGTTCGAAATGAAATGCCCATCTGGCAAGATCCAGTGGTCTGGCATTTCGGTGGATCCAGTTTCTGATTTGCTCATATTCTTTATACTCCATACTTCTTCTCCTTTCAGACAGGACTTTACAACTAATATCTGAAATACTTGTCTTTGAACCAGGATTCATAGAAACGTGCCAGATCATTGCTCTTCATCTTCTCGATAAGATGCTCCACCAGTTCTTCCCATACAACGGGCAGATAATGCTCCTTGAACTCCTCCCTCAGAATCTCTTCCTCCGCTGTGAGCGCTTTGCTTCTGACCTTCCAGTTCTCCCTGGGATAAAGCACCATGAGATAGCTGTCTGGTGAAAGATGTACTAGACTTCTCATGAAGCTGTAGTTTTCCAGAAATGCCTTCTCGCTTTTATGCTCCTCTCTGATGATTTCCGACTGCTCCAATAGCGGTCTGTAGGTTTCCTCGTATTTTTCAAGATACTCTTCATCCCGGGCACGTCCATAGCATCCCTGGGTATACTTTGCTATGACGTAGAGCTCTTTCCCGGATTTCAGCTTCATGTGGAAATCAAAACAGGTTTTTCTGCCCTCGGTCTGTTCCATCTCCGAGATTTTCGAGAAGGAAATATGGGCAGGATCATAGACAATCTCATCCTCAATGCCCATGAGCGCAAGAAGTGTATCCAGTTCCCTGTAACGAAGAAGCGGATAAAAGAAATTCACCGCCATGACCTGAGAGGAATTCAGATGATGGGAGTACCTGTGCCAGTGGATGGTGGAAAGATATTTGGATCCCACTAGCTTCTCCCGCACTTCCCTGGAGAAATTCATCTCATAGTATTTTTCAGGAAGAATGTGACCGTAGGTTCTTCCATTACAGCTGACCTCTTCCTTCACCCTCAGGAATCTCTCCTTATAGGATTTCATATGATCCAGAACTTTACTGCTGAATGCTCTGCAGTCCAGAAAAGCCGTTTCATAAGCCCAGGTGAGGCTCACTGTGGCCAGTTCCTGACTGGGAAAGTCTTCCTCCGCAAGAAATACAAAGGAACTCTCCTCATGAAGACCGAACTCCTCATTCCCTGTATCCGCCATATTGATGATGGCTCTGTAGACCGCTGCCTCTTCGATGGTGCCTAGGGCTCTGGCACTGCTCAGCTTTTCGATGCCGATGATCAGAGGCTGGTCTTTCTTTTCGGTCAGCTTCTTTAGGTTCTCAGGCGTGATTTCTTCACCTCTGAGCAGTATGAACTCTCTCTTCGTGTTCTCACTGAACGCACGCAGCTCATTTCGCACCTCATCCTTGTACTGAGAAATCCTTATGACCAGCAGACTCTTCCTTCCTGCATGGCGCGTCAGAAATTCCTCAATGACTTTTGTTTCTTCCATCATTCTGCTGCGTGTATCCAGCAGTCCTCTTTCCTTCAGCATCAGTGTCCTCTCCATCTTCATTCCCCCCGCAATGCATAGATTCCTATCCAATTCAATATGCTTCTATTTTATCTCAATTTCTTCTGTAAATGTTAATTTCCAGATAAAAAGTTGGAAAATACACATAATTGCAATCGATTACCAGAAGGAGAAGAAAAAGAGAGGATTTCTCCTCTCTTCGGGTTATTTAATCTTTAGTGAAGGTGGAACCCTGGGTCCAGCGGATCCTCTTCCTCCTCAGAAACATTCCTGTTCACTTTATCCAGGTCCGCATAGTCTTCCAGTTCTCGTTCATCCAGAGAAATGGAACGGTCTACGGATTCCTTTCAGTCCTCATCCACTTTTTCCATGTGGTGTGGCGGATGGATCACATCCTCTTCTGTGATAGACCCTGGATTCAAGATTTCCTCATCCACATGGGGATCTTCATACGTACCTGGGGTAGTCTTTCTGAATCCATAGTCTAAAGCCACATAAGTGCCCGGATTATCAGGGTCTTCCTTGAACCTCTTTGTGATGGTGAATGTTCCTGGTGTCATGATGTCCTTTATGAAAAGGTCTGGTGCTCTGTAGGTGCCTGGATTTTCAATATGGTTTCTGATTTCATCATTGACCCCTATGAACACCAGTATATTTCCTTCGTGCAGTCTGTCTCTGTAGATTGCAGTATTCTCTTCTGGAATGCCGTAGTGCGTCAGGGAAGCGACAAATTCATGAACGCCCGGTCCATGAAACAGATCTCCTACAATCACTTTCTCTTCTACTCTGGTATCCATCGTGTCCTTGAGCATCTTGTATTCATAAGGATCGTTGGTGACCACGGAAATTTCATTGGCATCCAGTCCCATTTCCTTCAGATCATTGATGGCCAGGATGGCTTCTTCTTCTGTTCTAAATGTTCCTACTAGTCTTTTCAAAAGATAACACTCCTTTATCAAAAAATTATTCTGGTTGTCACTTTCACTATACCGTTAAATAAAGACCATTTTTTAACATTTCAGTGAAATGATAGTGAAAACTGTGTTATCTCCTGTTCATATTTCGATTCAGCACCAATGCTTATCCCTGTTTCTTCTCCATGGACAGAAGCCTGGCCTTCACATCCAGTCCGCCCGCATAGCCCACCAGTTTCCCGTTCTTTCCGATGACGCGATGACAGGGAATGATTACGGGAATCCGGTTTCTGTTGTTGGCCATACCAACGGCACGTGAAGCCTTTGGGTTTCCCACTGCAATGGCGATGTCCTCATAGGTTCTTGTTTCCCCCTTGGGGATCTCACGCAGGGCTTCCCACACTTTCTTCTGGAAGGGGGTTCCCTCCAGGCGAAGAGGAAGATCATACTCCTGTCTTTTCCCCTGGTAATATTCGTTAATCTGCTTTTCCACTTCTTCGATAAGCGGTGTCTTCATTTCCTTCATGCCCAGTATGGATACTTTACCGAAATGAAGATCTGTGATTCTGCCGTCATTCTCCAGCACAGTCAGTTCGCCGATGAGTGTTTCTATGGTGTATTTGCATTTCATGACCAGATAGCCCCCCAATTCGTTTTCTGGTCTCATCATACCCTATCTTCCATAATTAATAAATATCCGTTTTCCGCTTTTTGCGATATAAAAAAAGACCTGAATGAAAATCATTCAGATCCTATGGTGGGAAGAACAGGACTCGAACCTGCGACTTCCACCTTGTCGAGGTGGCACTCTCCCAGCTGAGTTATCCTCCCATAGGCAGTTTTTGCTGCCCCTTCATTATAGCAAATTCCAGCGCCAAGGCAAAGCCTTTTTTTCATGTTTCTTGAAAATTGATGCGTTTTTTCCCGCTTTTCTGATATTCGTGAAAGATCCCGGAAACAACGTCTCCGGGATTCCGATCTGGTCTACTTCATTTTCTTCGGTTTTCTCCGATAGCTTCGGCGTTTTGCCTGCTGTGGGGCTGGCTCCTCTTCTGGAGCTTCTTTGCCTTCACCCTTCAGTGAAACCCACATGGACGTGCCGTCTTTCCCCTTGGTGTTGAATTCGAGAAAATCGAATTTCTTCAGGAACTTGGAAAGCTTGGTGTCTCCATAGTTACGCACATCAAAGTCCGGATATCTTTTTACAAGACGGTTTCCGATTTCACCCATATTCATGCTCTGGGCTTCCACCTCATTCATCATTTTCAGCACAGTGGCTTTGATGACTTCAATATCCGTCATGCTCTTCTGGTCATCGGACTTCTCCGTCTTAGAAGAAGGTTTCTTTCCATTGGTGCCAGGCTGCAACTGATTTTCTTTCTTCTCTCTTTCGATGGCTGAAGCCTTCTCCTCTTCTTCCCGTTTGCTCTTTTCATCTGAGGCCAGCAGCACGTCAAGATACTTGAACTGGTTGCAGGCGGCGATGAAGGGCTTCGGGGTCTTCTTTTCGCCCATGCCCACCACAAGCATGCCTGACTCTCTCAATCGGGAGGCAAGCTTTGTGAAGTCACTGTCACTGGATACAATGCAGAATCCTTCCACATATCCTGTATAGAGAATATCCATGGCATCGATGATCATGGCAGAATCCGTGGCATTCTTCCCTACGGTATAGCTGTACTGCTGCACCGGGGTGACGGAATTGGCCAGAAGAATATCCTTCCAGGATGCGGACCCTGGTGATGTCCAGTCTCCATAGATTCTCTTGTAGGTGGCTACTCCGTAATTGGATACTTCGTCGAATATGTACTTGATGTATTTTGCTGAAACATTATCTGCATCGATGAGGATTGCAAACCGTTTTTCTTCTACCATCTATTGGCCTCCAAGTTTTCTAGCTTTTCTTTTATCATACCACGAATTGAAATTGAAAACGGAACATTTTCGCTGATTTTCTCTCATTTATCCTGATTTCTGCGGGATGCACGCTTCGTCTCTGATGAAAAGCATCTCTATCTCTTCCAGAAAAGAAAAAGAAAATAGATGTTTCAAATTCAGGGAAAGCAGACTATAATAAGATGTACTTCTTTTACCAGATTAATATATCAGGAAATACTCATAATTTCATAAGAATTACCCCGTAAAATAGGAATGTACAAGGACTTAATGAGAGGAAGAGACAGAAATGGAATCATATTATATTTATCTTGTTTTCACGAAAACCGGGACCTGGCTGTCCCGTGTCATTGCCACTTTTTCGGACATGAAATATGTTCATGCATCCATCAGCTTTGATGACAGCTTCACCAGAATGTATTCCTTCGGTAGAAGAAATCCGGACAATCCTTTTTCAGGCGGCTTTGTGGAAGAAAACCTCAAAGGTGGCGTCTACCAGAAATTCACGGAGTCCAGATGCCTCATCTATAAGGTAAAGGTCACAGAGCTTCAGTACTATTCTCTGAAAGAGGAACTGGCGAAATTCCAGAACGAAGCCGACAAATACCACTACAACCTCATCGGTCTTGTGGGTGCAAAGCTCGGTATTCCACTGAAGAGAAAACACCACTACTTCTGTTCCCAGTTCATATCGGAGATCCTCATCAACAGCAAGATCTACGACATTGATAAGGAACCTGAACTGATCTCACCGGATGATCTCTACAGCGTCGAGAACATGGAACTCCTTTATGAGGGATTCATCTCCATGTATAACGGTGAACCGAATCTGGTCATGAATCCGGCCCTCAAGGCATCAGCAATTATTTAGTTCTATTATTACACTTCCAACTGACACAAGAAGACTGGGATCAATGAAAAATCAGGTTCTGAACCCGCAAAGCTCAGAGCTCCATCAGAAGAAAAGCTTCATGCTTCTCATAAAAGAGAACATGAAGCTTTTTGCTTGCATAAAAATTTAGATTGTAACGATCCAGTCACGAGTGTCTTCGACCTTGCCCCACTGAATGCCTGTCAGGCCATCATAGAGCTTCTGGGTGACTTCTCCGATCTTTCCACCTTCCACTTCGAAGGTTTCATCCTTATAGGTCAGCCAGCCTACAGGTGTCACCACCGCTGCTGTTCCTGTGCCCCAGACTTCTTCCAGTTTCCCTGCTTTGGCAGCTTCCACAAGTTCATCAACACTGATGAGCTTTTCGATGACTTCATATCCCCAGTCCTTCAAAAGTTCGATGCTGGACTTTCTTGTCACACCAGGAAGAACGGATCCGTTCAGTTCTGGCGTATAGATCTTTCCGTCGATTTTGAACATGATGTTCATGGCACCGACTTCTTCCACGTATTTTCTTTCCACGCCATCCAGCCACAGAACCTGTGAGAAGCCTTTCTTTCCGGCTCTGACAGAAGCTCTGATGGATGCAGCATAGTTTCCGCCACATTTCGCATAACCAGTACCCCCACGTACTGCTCTGACATCCTGATCCTCGATGAGTATCTTGATGGGATTGATGCCTTCTGGATAGTAGCTTCCTACTGGACAGGTCAGTATGCAGAACAGGTAGCTGTCTGAAGCATGCACACCAAGACCTACATCTGTTGCAATCATGAACGGTCTGATGTAGAGGGAAGTCCCTTCTTCACTAGGTACCCATTCCTTGTCCACTTCCACCAGTTTCTTCAGCGCTTCCATGAACATATCCTCATCCATTGCTGGCATGCTCACTCTTTCACCGGACCTGGCCATTCTTCTGATGTTTTCAAAAGGTCTGAAAAACTGGATCGCTCCGCTTTCCGTCCTGTAGGCTTTCATGCCTTCAAAGATTTCCTGAGCATAATGGAAGACCATGGCTCCTGGGTCCATTGGAATGGGTCCATGTGGAACGATTCTCGCATCGTGCCATCCCTTCTGGCTGTCATAGTTCATAAGGAACATATGGTCAGAGAAAGTCTTTCCGAATTTCACCTTGCTCATATCCTGTGGTTTCTCTCTTTTGTCTTCTCTTAATTCAATTCTGATATCCTGTATCACACAAAGCACCCCTTTTTACTGTTTCTAATGACCTAATTATACCTTATTAGGCGGGATGTTCAACGCCATCAGCGCTTCCAGCCACTGGATGTAAACAATATCATTTCAATGAAAAGCTGTTTTTCTTGACTGATTCACAATGAATTTTCAGGTAAGGTGACAGATTTTCTTCGTATAGCGAAGATGAGTACCTAATTACTATAAATCACAATTTCTAAACAGATTTCGTTTACATTGTGATTATTTTATCGTTATGTCAACCATTCTCGCATATTTTGCGAATATGACATTAAGGACAGGTTGTTGAATCCGGTTCAGATTAAAACGCCACCTTTTCTCATCTGCCGATGACGAAAAGATGGCGGTGTTTCACTTATGATTTTATTTCAACAGGTTCTTAAATCCCCGTTCTTAAGATCTCTTCTTCTTCGAAAAGAACAGATATCCTTCCGCCATGACAAAGAGGAAGATGGAGATGGACGCTGCAATGATGACGAAAATGTACTGACTGTCAAATCCGTCAGGACTGATATGTTTGTAGAGAATACCGCTGTAGGCCCATATGAAGACCAGACCATAGGCCATGTCTCTGAAGGAGAACATGGTCAGGATGCCGATGGTGGCACCGACGGCGAGGATCAGAATGGTCCAGATGGATTCGGATATGCCGAATCCGTTCCATCCTATGTCCACGAGAAGCGTCGTCACATTTGCGATGGTGGCAACGGTGATCCAACCGAAATAGACACTGAAGGGCAGCCGGATGAAGAGTCTTTCTCTTCCGCTGAGTACTGCATTTTTCGTCATGAAGTTGATTCCTATGAGGGAAACAAGGATCACAAGCATCAGAACCGTGGATAGAAGAATCTGATCATAGTGCCAGGTGAGAATCCACAATGCATTGGCAACGGAAGAAATGGAGAACACGATACCGATCCGGGTCAGAAGATTTCTGTTTCCATCCCTTGTACCGCTTTTCAGCACACCCAGCTGGTAGAGCACATATAAGGCCAGAAGTAAGTAGATCACGCCCCATATGCTGAAGGTGAATCCAGAAGGAGCAAACAGATTGGGATAGGAGTCGGAAATCTCACCCGTGCCTTTCCCGTTGATGGGTAGAATATTGGCCAGGGCATTCATGATGATCATGACCGCATAGGTTCCGGCCACCAGAATTTTGATCGGAGTGGATGGTGTCTTTTCATTCATACTTTCTCTCTCCTTTCAGATTTCATCTGAGTCTGATTAAATCGGATGATTGCTATACTAAGCATACTACAAAAATAGAGTCAGATGATGAACATCGGACTCTATTCACGATTATTTCAAATATTCAATTACACGGGATTTATCTAGAGGTGTATCCTCTTCGTGATTGATTCCGGTTCCTGAGGCAGACATATTAAGGAGATTGATGCTGGTGGTCAGCGAAGACTCACTACCTTCATATAGGCCTTTCAGATGCAGTTCCAGGATGATCTTTCCATTTTCAGTGTCGTTGGAAGCCATTCTGAAGAAGGAGTCCCCACTGTATTCACCCGGCAATGTCATGGTGTCAAAACCATCTCCAGTATTCCTGTAGATCACGATTTTACCGATGTCATTTTCAATTTCTTCATAGGATATATAGCTTAAATCAGTTTCTGGAGCATCTGACTTAGGATCAAACCCGCTTGGCCTAATATTCAGCTTTATAGCGTATCGGACTTCATTCTGGAGCATCTCCATACCGAGCCTTGTATCATTCTGTACGAATGCTTTCCTTGAGCCGCTGCTGTAGGTTGTTGCCCCACTATAGAACAGTGTAGCGATGACGCCCATAATGATCGCTGTGATGGCTACAGTGATGAGCACCTCCACCAGTGTAAATCCCTTGAATTTGGTTTTGTTTCTGTCTTCTGGAATTCTTTCTTTATTTATCATGTCCCACTTCCGCATCTGTTTTCATATTCAACCTAACACCTGATTCACAAATACTTCAACGATGTCCGGATCAAACTGTGTACCTGCACAGGATAAAAGCTCAGTAACAGCTTCATCCCTAGAGATGGAAGTTCTGTAGCCCCTGACTCCGGTCATGGTCTCATAAGCATCTGCCACTGCAATGATTCTTGAAAGCAGTGGGATTTCTTCCCCTCTCAGTCTTCTTGGATAACCTGCTCCATTGTACCACTCATGATGGCTTAGAACTGTTTCTGCCAGATGTTTGTAATCATCCACTTCTTTCAGCAGCTGGTAACCGATTTCTGAATGCTTTCTAATTTGATTGGTTTCCTTTTCACTCAGTTTGCCCGCTTTCTGAAGAATGTCTTTAGGCACCATGACCTTACCAATATCATGAAGTCTGGCTGCCTGTCTGAGATCTTCAATTTCATTCTCATTGAGACCTATAGACAGTCCTATTTTTTCGGCATACTGTGCGACTTCCTTGTTGTGCTGATACATATCGTGATTCTTTCTGTTCAGTTTGTTCAGCAGCTTATCAATTGCTTTTCTCTTGATGGTCTGTCCATATCTCAGTTTATTCCGATACATGTTATTATCGGCTTCCGTGAATACATCATCGAAATCTTCATCGGCTCTTCTCATGACAGAGTAGCCAATGGCAAGAGATACCGTCAGTGAATCCACTTTGGTTCTGGACGCAAGGGATACAACTCTGTCTTTCAGGGCTTTTGCCTGAGCTCTGTCACTGTTGGGTAATAGGAGAATAAACTCATCTCCCCCTGTTCTGCAGATCACATCTTCCTGTCTGGTGACTTCTCTAATAATAGTCGCTACTTCTTTCAGCAGCTTGTCTCCTGTGGCATGTCCGAAAGCATCATTTGTGAGCTTCAATCCATTGACATCCACAACCATCACCGTCAGAGGCAAACTAAGATTTTCATTGATGCTTTTTACTGCTTCATTGAGATATCTTCTATTGAAAAGACCCGTCAGTGCATCTTTGTAGCTGAGATCTTCAATGTTCTTCATTTCTTCACGTCTTCTTGTGATATCTTTAAACAGGACAACTGCTCCGATGATTTCATTTTCACTGCCAGTGATTGGAGCTGCACTTAATTCGATGAATACTTCACCTTTGCCTTTGGTAAGAAGCCTGTAATCTTCCACGAGTTCCACCTTATTTCTGCTTTTCATACTCTCACGAGCTATGTTACTGAAATGATTTCCATGACTGTCATGTATGTGAATCACATCCTCCAGAGGTCTCCCCTTCGCTTCTTCCTGACTCCATCCAGTAATGGTTTCAGCCATGTTGTTCATGATGACGACCCGTCCATAGGAATCCGTTGAAATCACCGCATCTGCTGCAGAATGAATCGTGTTTTTGAAAAGATCTTTTTCAATAAGAAAATAACTTTCCAGTTGCTTTCTTTCCGTGATGTCTCTAATGAAATAAATTAGGGTTCTTTCTTTCCCCTTTATAGTAGATACAGATACTTCCACATCGAAGATCGTTCCATCTTTTTTCCTGTGCCTGGACTCAAACAGTTCAGAACCATTTTTATAGATTCTCTGCGCTCGTTCTCTTGCACTCTTCTCATCTTCCATAATGGTATGCTGCATGATGCTCATACCAATGAGCTCTTCTTTTTTATAGCCGCACATACCGCAATAGGCTTCATTCACGTCTATGATTTTCAGGTCTTCATCCAAAGCGTAGTATCCATCTCTTGTGGTTTCAAGAACAGTTCTAAGATACAGCTCTCTCTCTCTTGTTTCCTTTTCTGCTAGAACTTCTTTAGTTATATCCCGGTGATTTCCGAAAATACCGATGAGCCGCTCCTGATCATCATATAGACACATATAGTCTCCTTCGATGACGATATCTTTCCCGTCTTTTCTCGTCTTCTCGAAAACTATGCTGAAATTACTCTGTTCCAGGAGTGTTCGCAGATCTTCGATCCCTTCCTCAGGGTCACACAGAAAGCCTGCGGGTACCTCCTCATTTCTGATTTCTTCTTCTGTAATTCCATAAAGGTCAAGAAGAGCTGGATTGATCCGGTTTATCTTCAGATTTCTGCAGATTTCTTTCATCACCTGGTTCTGATTCTCCACCGGAACTTCTTTCCATGAAATCGGATTTTCGAGCATCAGAAAAAATTTAGCATTGCCGGATTGGGTGAAATAGATGTTCAACCACATCTCATTTTCTGCCACTTTGTCTTCAGCAATCTTTCTTTCAGTGATGTCACGGCTGATGCCAAGAAAACCAATGAGTTCATTGTCTGGCCCCCGGTAAGGCGTCTTCAGTGTTTCCAGAAAACTCCTGCTTCCATCAGAAAGTGTCACCCATTCCTCATTTTTTCTAGGTGTCATATCTTTCAGAATCTGAGCATCCTTTTCCCTGAAGAGATCCGCAATGTGATCCGGATACAGATCGTAATCTGAATATCCTATGATCTTGTTTTTCGGAAGATTCAGAAGGTCTGCAAAATTGTTGTTACATCCTCGATAATAGCCATCCAGATCCTTAAAGAATACCAGATCATAAATGGAATCCAGAAATCGATTCATAGGGCTGTTAAGGTCTTCGAGACCCAACAGCATATCCCCGCCATAAGTATTCCCCTTATCCTTCACGATGGAGTCTACTCTATGCTCCTTACTGCGTCTTGGAATCGTCATACCAAAAGGTTCATCTATGTATGCTGAGAGTTTCAGAAATCCGGTTGCCCCGATCACTTCTCCCTGGTCATCTTTCATAAGTGATATCAATCCTGACAGTTCAGTTTCCTTACCGCTGCTGAGTTTAAAAATCAGTTCATGATGCCCAGGTTCAGTTCCATTTCTGGCCATGTTTAATATTCTGTGGTATGTCTTATGAGATTTGCTGCTGAGAACAGAAAATATACTCCTGGTCTTAACTTGCACAGGTGTATACCCCAGAGTATCTCTCCAAGCTTGGTTTGTATATAAGAGATTCCCATCTAAATCAACATAATGAATCAACGCGCTTGAAGAATCCATTAAGTTCTTATAGGTGAAACTGGCATGAAAATCTGATTTTTCCATTCTGCCCTCCATGTAAATTCACTCTTGTCATGAAAAACATAACAATGAAACATTTTTATTTTACTAAAATATTAATGCTGTTTATTATATAATTATAATTTAATATTTCTATACATTCAACTATGTACAAACGATATAGAACTAATTTTTAACATGCACTCCCAATTTTCTGAAAACCACTTTCCATGTCACTAAGATTACAACCAAATCGTACATTCTCTAAAGGAGCCCTCCATCCTCAAGAAAGCTTCTCCATGCATATTGCATTCTCTTATGCTTGCAGTCGAAACTTTTGCTGTATACTATGGATTATTGATATCCTGATACGCATCAGAAGGCGGCTCCTGATCGACTTCTGATATCTGTCCAGCATCTGAGCTTGTAAAGAGGGAAGACAGATTTTCAAACCCTATACTGTCTAAATAAAAACTGTACTCTTCATAAGGTTTTCCAGAAGCTTCAAGTCCTCTTACATATTGTCTGAAAGTGATGTCTACGTTAAGCTGATTTTCCTCGTTATGATATAATGTCACATTTTCAACAGCCAAAGCCAATGATGAAATATCATCCAGATTCTGTAGAAATCGTATGATTTTTTCACTGGTTCCAGAAGCTGAAAAATTCAGAGTAAGTGTAGAGAGTAGGTTTTCTTCCATATGCTCTTCCTCGGGTTTCTCCATTACTTCCTCCTCATACACTACAGCATCACTGAAGGAAAGATATTGAGGCGCTACTTCATTTTCCAGGGAATAGATGTTGAAATCATGGATCACCTGCGGATAGTCTATGTAGTCTGGAACCATATCCTCAAAGCCTTCCACTTCCATTCTAAGATTTTTGATTTCCGCTTCTTTTTCATCAATGACTCTTTCATTGGCAAGCATGAGTTCCACCCTCAAGAGCTTTTCATTATGCTCCATGGCCACATCATCCACACTTCGGATTCTCGGAATGCCGATAAAAAATATCAGAGCAATATTTATTAGAATAAATATCAGCACTATAAGAAGCTTTATCTGAAATGTCTCATTCTTTAATCTTTCCAAAATAATAGCCTCCCTTGCTGTAACGTTGTCCTTTCCTTTTATAATCCATCCGTGCCACCTTCACTTCCCCCGTCGGCTTCTTGCGTTGAAATGGATTCTTCCTGTTTATAGAGAAGACTGACCTGAAGATATTCCTGGGAGTTATCCATACTTAGACCGCTCATTCTAACTGGTTCAAATAAACCTGTACTATTGATCGCCAGCACAGTCCTTGCCGCATCCATTGTTCGGCTGTCCTCTTTTGCGAAATAGAAGCTTACATCAATACCAGTCTTGTGAATGCTGATGGAATCAATACTTGCTTCTCTAGGCAGTCTGTCCCTAAATGCAGAGAGATACCCCGTATAATCTATATTTTCACTAGAAATGCCACGAAGTATTTCCGCTTTCTTTCTCAGTTCCTTTTCATTCGCCGTGGCTTCCTTCAAGATCTCATTAACTTCTGAAATCCGATCTTCAGGTACCTGAACCAGTTCTGTGTTATAGAAGGATTTCATATAGTTCTCCAGAACGATAAACCCGCCTTGGATTAGAAGGGTTACCAGAAGTAAAGCAGCAGTCAGCCTGATTGCACTATTTCTCCGATTGGATTTAATGTACTGGTCACGCTTCGTTGCGTAATTGATTTCTTTATTATAGGTCAGCTTACTTTCCGGATAGAACCCTTGAAGCCACGCTTCTTCCGGCTCCACAGTTCCGGACAACCCACTTTCCTTTGCAGAAAACAGAGGTAGTTTCAGTGTGCCAATATCCCCATCATAAATGGACTCCAAAGATATCTTGAGCCCTTCTTCAAACCTTTTTTCCGCCTGAATAATGACCTGATCAATGGTTTCGCCGAAGTACTGTCTGGAATAGAAGTTCAGATAATACCCTATGTTTTCCAGTGTATCTTCAGTCGGTTTCCCTTCTGCATCTTCATAGTTAATTGCCGTGTGAAGAAAGACATTGTTTTGTCTTTCAATATGAATCCATGCTGAATTCGCCACAACCCTTATAATGGCTGTACTATTCTTATTTTCTTTCTGAACAATATTCATGAGAAGGCCCGGCATGGCAGAAAGTGCTGTAAGTCTTATTCTGTTTCTGGAAAAGAGCGTTCTTACCTCGTCCAGCGTCTCCTTCTTCGATGCTGTAAGCATGAGATGAAGCTCTTTCAGCTTTCTGTCGATGGATGTAATGCGGTAATCCACTTCATAGTCATTGGGATCCAGCACAAAATATTCATTAATGTTATTTGTCACAAAGTTCTCCACATCTTCACTAAATAGCAGAGGAGCTGTGACACTCTTGACTACAGTCTCGCGATCCTCAATGACTGCTTTCCCTTGTCTGATCTTTCGCTTATTCAGAAACTGCGTGAAACTTTCATCATCCTTGTAACGATGATAGTCCAGAACAGTCAGAGTTTTACCTGTTTTCTCCAGATAATAAGCATCTATTCTATTCTGCGAAAAATATACAATTAGCTCTTTCATTCCATGCTCCCCTCTATCCGATACCTTGTGACATGTTCAATATTGGCACAGCGATCGCAATGACGATGAATCCGACCACTCCTCCTATGATGATAATCATCATAGGCTCGATCTTCGCCACAAGTTTATTCAGAGAGAATTCCACCTCTCTGTCATAAATTGCAGCCAACTTATAAAGCATCTCATCCAGCTGCCCTGTCTCCTGTCCTACTCTCATGAGTCCATATACCATGGGATCGAAAAGCTGTTCTTCCTGAAAAGCATCCGACATGGTCTGCCCATTGATGATTCTTTTGATGGCTTTGTCAAAACCTTTCTCCAGGTGACGATTTCTAAGAATATTCTTTGTAGAATCCAAAGCTTCCAGTACAGGCACCCCGGATTTAAGAAACACACCAAGACTTCTTGCCATTCGGGAAATGATTACCTGCTTGCTGAAAATCCCAGCAACAGGGAGGTGTAATATCAGGTTATCTTTGAAGAGAACGAATCTCTGATTTCTCCAAAGTATGATCAAAAGGATAGCAACGACAAGAGTAACGCCCAAAAGTAGAAGCGTATTGCTCTGGAAAAAATTCGTCATGGCTAGAAGGATTTTTGTGGGCATTGGAAGGCTTTCCATATCCGAGAAGAGGTCCGCAAAGGACGGGACCACAAAATACACGAAGAACAGGATTGTAGCCACTGTAGCACCCACTAGGATTTTCGGATACACAGTAGCTGTCTTCACCTTGTTTCTGATGGCGATTTCTCTCTGATAGTATTCTTCCATGTTCAATAGAATGTTATCCAGCTCCCCGGTGGACTCTCCAACTTTCACCATGTCAACGACAAGCTGAGGAAAATCTTCTGTGGCTTCCATGGATGTGGAAAGGGATTCTCCTTTTCTCACAGTTTCCAGAATTTTACCGTAAACCTTTTTGATTTCCTTGTTAGTGGACTGCTGCTCTAATATTTCAAGGCTCAGCATGATGTTCACTCCTGACCTGATCATAAGGGCCATGTGACCGCAGAAATTCACCAGTTCCTGGTCCCGGAATCTCTTTTTGGGTGTGAAAAGATCTCGCTGTTCTTCTTTTTCCTCAATACTGATCGGTGTAACATTCAGATTTCGTATTCTTTCATTTACAGTCACAGGGTCAGGACCAAGTATGGTGCCTTTCACAATCTTTCGATTGATGTCCCATCCTCTATATTTATATGTCGGCATATTCCATCCCCCTACAATGTTGTTCTCATAAGTTCCTCGATGGTTGTCTCTCCTGCCAGAACCTTAGATATACAGGACTCTTTCAGGCTTTCCATTCCAGATTGTCTTGCGTATTTTTCGATCTCAAGATCGGATGCATCCTCTACGATGAGTCTCTTGATCTCGTCATCCATCTCCAGCACTTCAAACACTGCAGTTCTCCCTTTGTAACCCTTCATGTTGCAGGAGGGACATCCTACAGACTTCTTCAGCATCACATCTTCAGTAACACCTAGAATCTGCTTTTCATATGCTGATGCAGGCTCGCTGATTGCACAGAACGGACATACTTTTCGGACCAGTCTCTGTGAAATGACGCCTGCAAGAGTGGACGCCAGAAGATATGGCTGTATATCCATGTCTTTCAGCCTGGAGATAGTGGATACCGCATTGTTGGTATGAATGGTGGAGAAGACAAGATGCCCTGTCAATGCCGCACGTATGGAAATTTCCGCTGTTTCCTGATCACGAATTTCACCTACGAGTACAATATCAGGGTCCTGACGCAGAATACTTCTTAACCCATCTGCAAAAGTGAATCCGATCTTGTTATTCACCTGCATCTGATTGACACCTTCCAGGTTGTATTCCACCGGGTCTTCTATGGTGACGATATTCTTTCGGACATCATTGACTTCATTGATGAAACTGTAAAGTGTTGTTGTCTTTCCGGAGCCTGTGGGTCCGCACATGAGGACGATGCCGTAAGGTTTTCTTATGGTTCTCTGTATGATTTCATTCTCCCTTTCTTTGAATCCAAGCCTGGATAGCTCCAGCAATGCATCATCCTTATTGAGTAGTCTGATTACGATCTTCTCTCCATAAATGGTAGGCACTACAGAAACACGCATGTCCACAAACTTTCCGCTTGCACGATATAAGAATCTTCCATCCTGCGGAACTCTCTTCTCAGATATATTCATATTGGACATGATCTTCACGATACTGACAACAGGTTCCAGAATCTGAATATCCGAACGCAGGATTTCTTCAAGAAATCCGTCCACACGATATCGAACCCGAATTTCAGCATCTTCAGGTTCTATGTGCACGTCAGACGCTTTATAGATAATCGCATTTTCCAGCACTGTATTGATAAACTGGATAATAGGTGCATCCTGATTGAGCTCTGTCTCCAGTTTTTCCACCTGGTTTCTGGACATGACAACAGAACGCTGAAAAACCTCTGCCGCTTTCTGCGCTTTTTCTTTGTCATAATATTTTTCAATATTACGCAGGACCTGATCCTGTGAAGAAATAGCCGGTTTGATGACATACCCTGTTGCAAGACGAATATCATCAATGGCAAAATAGTTAGATGGGTCACTCATAGCCACCAGGAGTTCTCCGTTATCCAGTCTTACTGGTACTGCAGAATACTTTCTCGCCAGTTTCTCCGGTAAAACTCTTATGACTTCCTGTTTGATATGAATCTCATCCAGCTCCAGCATGGGAATATTCAGCTGCCTCTTGATGGCAGTGAGAATTTCATCATAAGAAACCATACCCTGGTTCACTAGGATATCGCCCAACTTTTCTTCTGTTTTTCTCTGTATCTCAAGTGCCAGACTGAGCTGTTCATCACTGAGCAGGCCTTCCGTACGTAGTATTTCTCCTAGTCTTTTCTTAACTGCCATTGTTACCTCCAACAAAAAGATAATATTGAATCATTTCTGGTACTCGAAAAATCGTATAGAAATGTCACCTTCTGTTACTTTGTATATTTCTATATTGACTTCAATTACTTCGCCTTCAAAATTCAGCATCAATTGTCCTTGCTCATATGATGAAATATTTTCATCATCAGTCTCAATTCTTGATTCAGCTAAAAATAACTGAGTGGAATCATCTCCACCCTGTTTTACCTTTACTTGACCAAATGAAAATAGCGGAATACTGACTACTGCAATTAATGCAACCAGGGCCATTGCTATTAACACTTCTAATAAAGAAAACCCTTGATTTTTCACTGATTTATTATTCATCATAATTTCACCTAATTCCACGGAGAATCATCATAATTAATTCTGATATCAGATGATCCATCTGTAGCTTCATTACCTGGAATAGTATAATCGTTATCCAATGGTTTTATTATTGTATTATTTTGAACGGAAAGCGAATGAGTCACAATAGCTCCTTCAACATTACTATGTGTCTGAAAACTAATACTGGAATTTGGTGCATATAATATCCCTCTAAAATCCAGTTTATTTTTCACTACGATATCTGTTGATTGATTCGTAACAATAATCAGATTTTCAGGAGCACCATTTAAGTTAATGCCAACTTTATTGTTTGTACCTATTAACACTTCTTCTTCAACAAATATAATCAGTCTGCTGTTTCTGTCAGTGTTTATAAGTTTTATATCTCCGCCAACATTAAGATGATTCACCCTAATAACCCTCGTTCCATATTTAAGGTCAATAATCAATTCACTATTCTTATCATCAATACTTATCGAATCATAATAGGAATCTTTTTCAATTGTAAAGGACATTTTCTTTTTAGAAAATGGATTCTCAAATGGATATATATTCATTGGATATATTTCGTCCTGATATATAACGTCAGGATACTTATCTTTCACAGAATATGTTATTAAGTTCTCATCAAAATCGGCATTGGGTTTTAATTCTACTGAATCTGGATTATCTACAATTACTACAGACTTTCCGCTAGGGATCATTACATCATTTCCTAACCTTAACATTACTTCAGCAGACTTCTTTTCATTCATATATTCAGCATCAGCTTTTACTGTAAGCTTATCTTCACTTTTCAGTTGAACATGGAGTACTACCGTTGCGTTCCCGATACTTTCTATACTCGATGACTTATCAGTAATTTTTTCAAGCAACTCTGACCACTCTTCACTTGAAGAAATTTTAGATTGATCAATAAGATACTCCGCAAAAGATTCTGCGCTTGATTTTGCAATGTAGTAGGCTTGAGATCTGTTCGTTTTACTCACGCTCTGCTGAACCTGAAAACCACTGACTGATAAAAACGTAACCCCCAAAAGCATCAATACCGAGAAAAAGATCAATACAACTGGTAAGATTATTCCATTTTGTTTGTAGTATGAATTTTTCATCATGATAACCTCCCGGATTGTATTGTATAGAAGCAAGACCACTTCGCTAAGTTTTTCACTCATCGAAGTGGTCTTAGCCACATGTTAACAACTAATTATTAGTAATAATAATTTCATCAAAGACTGAAGATGGTGCATCTGCTAATAATTTTTCAACTCCTGTAACTACTTTTGCAGAAGCAACATTTACACCTAAAGAAACTTTACCATCAGATGTTGTGATACTGTATTCTGCATTTTTGCTGTTACCATTTGTTTCTACACCATTCAGCTCTAAATCCTCGAATTCTGTAGAGTCCTCTGAAATTTGAGCGGTCAGATAAGCTGTTTCGATAGATTTGATTTCAGCATACACTGCAGTAGCCTTACTATCGTTGATAGCGCTTAAGGCAACTGGTGTAACCACCGCAGCAAGAACAGCAATAATAGCAATGACAATCAACAATTCAACCAGTGTAAAACCTTTTTGCTTTTTTCTTAATTTGATCATTTTAATAACCCCTTTCTTCGCAAGATAAATAAAAATAGAGCTTTGTTTTTAACATTCATATATTATTAAAGAATAATTCTTAACAATTTTCAGAATCTTTAATTAAATATACATTTATGTCGAAAATATTCACCCTACACATTTACTCAATGCTTATATTCTAGCACTGAAATTTCTATATATCAAGCTGGAATTACGCTATTAAACTATATTTTTTTAGCAATAATCAGTTGACTCTCTACGTGTTACACAATACAAGCTAAAAGCCTTTCTCAGGCTTTAGATTAATTGTAACAACAATTTTTATGCAACTAAAATAAAAGTCGAAACCGCAAACACCCGAGAATTTCTTCTTGTTTTATGTCGAAAATAATTTTAATGTTCACTATTTTTGTTATTAAAATATGAACAAATTTAAAAACAAAAGGATCTATCAAAAACTGAACAAACTGAAATAAAAATCAAGAAGCTCCTGCCCGAAAAGCAGAGCCATAAAGAATCCTATAATGAGAAGAGGGCCAAACGGAATGCCTTCCTTGCCATTTTTTTTCTTACTTGCAAGAAGAAATGAGGCTACCCCGCCTCCAATTACGCTGGTTAGAAAGAACGATACCAGAGTCAGGACAGGCCCCAGTACAATACCAATAAGACCTAGAATCCAGATATCACCTATTCCCATCCCTCCCTTGGTGATCTGAATCACCAGAAAAATTAAAATCATAGCAATGAGACCAGCAAGAATAAACGGAAGAATGCTTATCCCTCTGTAAGTCCTTTCTAATAGAATGAACACTACCAGGATCGCACCTGGAACCAGTGTTGAAAGATAGACATCCATAGTATCATAGTCAATCATGCCCACAACTATGAGAACAGAAGAAAAGAGGCACAGAAGTACTGATTCAATACCAAAACCAATTTTCTGATAAAGCATCAGATAAAGAAAGCCATTCAGTCCTTCGATCAGAGGATACCTTGCTGAAATTTTCTCCCTGCAGTATCCGCATCTGCCTTTCAATAACAGATAACTGAAAACAGGCACAAGATGATAGGCTCTGATTCTTTTCCCGCAGCTTCCACAGGTACTTGGTGGATAAGCAATGCTGATGCCAGCTGGAATCCTATAGATCACTACATTAAGAAAAGAACCGATGATAAGACCATATACCACATATAAAAGACCCACTATACTCCTCCCTGAAACTAAAATAAACCAAAAATCTGCTTCTTCATGGTTTCCTGATCCAATGCAAAGGCCACTGCACTTTCTTTTGTGATGACCTTTTCTCTATAGAGCGCTAGAATAGATGAATCCATGGAAATCATACCTGAAGATGCTCCTGTCTGAATCAGTGTCTGGAGCATATGCACTTTCCCTTCTCGAATCAGGTTTCTCACTCCAGTGGTTCCTGTCATGATTTCAAAAGCAGCCACTCTCCCCGATCCGTCGGCCTTCGGTATCAGTTTCTGAGAAACCACACCTTCAAGCACCATAGAGAGCTGAAGTCTGATCTGAGCCTGCTGATGAGGGGGAAACACATCAATGATCCGGTCCACCGTCTGAGCGGCGCTGGAGGTATGAAGAGTCGATAAAACGAGATGTCCCGTTTCCGCAGCTGTTATTGCTGTGCCGATGGTATCAAGGTCTCTCATTTCTCCCACAAGAATCACATCCGGATCCTGCCTTAATGAGGCGCGAAGAGCTTCTGCAAAGCCTTTTGAATCGCGATGAATCTCTCGCTGACTTATAAGGGATTTTTTGTGATGATGAAGATACTCAACCGGGTCCTCCAGAGTAATGATATGACCTTCCTGCTCTTCATTGATCCGATCGATCATCGATGCCAGCGTCGTCGTTTTTCCGCTTCCAGTAGGTCCTGTAATAAGGACCAGCCCTTTCCGAAGTCTCGTGAAGGATTCCATCACAGAAGGTAGACCCAGTTCCCTGAAAGAAGGGATTCTGGCCCCGATTACACGAAATGCGGCGGCGTATCCCATCCTTTCCCGAAAAAGGTTCACTCTGTATCGTCCACTTTCATCTTCATAGGAAAAGTCTGTTTCCCCATCTGATAAAAGCAACGCTCTTTCTTTATTCGAAACATGTTCCTGTACAATTTTATCCATATCCGCCACCTGGAGAACAGTCTCTGTTATCGGTATGAGCTTCCCGTTCACTCTCATGAGCGGGCTGGAACCTACCGCAAGATGCACATCAGATGCCGCTTTTTCTGTTGCCTTACCAAGGATTTCTTGAAGATTCATCCCTTCCCTCCAATTGCTTATGCACATACATCACTTTTCTTACGTGTCATTCAAAAGATTGCACTTCTTCAATCACGCTAATATACCGGTTCTCCATCAACTTCATCTGATCCGGAATCCTCAGTTGTAATGATGGGAAACTTCCTTCTCATGACCCGAACCCAGCAGCTGTTAGGACTGGCAATAAGTGTCAGACTAGCTTCTTCGGGCTTAGCAGGTCTACCGCAGATATAACCCTGAACACAGTCGCAGTCCGCATAGAAGAGATACTCCATCTGCGATTCCAGCTCCACACCTTCCGCCACCACACTTAGTCCCAATCTATGAGCCAGAGATATAATGTCAGTGGTTATATACTCACTGGTATCTCCAGGGGATATGGGATCGATGAAGGCTTTATCGATTTTCAGAATATCCACATTCAGCTCCTTCAGGCTCCTTAATGAGGAGTAGCTTGTTCCAAAATTGTCCAGTGCAATAAGGAACCCATGTTCTCTTATTTCCTGAAGCTTTTTATTCATTTCCTTGAAATTATCGATAAGAACGGATTCTTCGATTTCAAGGATAATATGACCCCCGCTGATTCCCTCCTGCTCTGATATCCGAAGGATATCCTTCAGAAAATCCTCATGCAGCAGCTGGATCGCTGAGATATTCACTGACACGCGAACATGGCTATAGCCTTTTTCGTACATTTTCTTCGCATATCTTGCTGCCTGAGCGAAAATAAGATTGCCAAGAGGTATCATAAGATTGTTCTTTTCCGCTATTTCAATGAACTTTTCCGGAGGTACTTTCCCGTATTTTTTCGAAGTGAATCGAGCAAGAGCCTCAAAGGAAGAGACCGACCCATCTTTCATGGAAATAATAGGCTGGTAGAGCAGGTGTACCCCTCCACTGCTTTCATCATTTATGATCTCTTTTAGTTCACTGACAACCATATCCTCCATCTGCAGTTTTCTTCCTGTGTGATAAGAGAAGAACGCATAATTCACTTCATCTTTTTCTCCGACACTGGAAAGTGATACTGCCGTTTCCTTCAGAAGCTGCTCCATGGATTTTCTGTTGTCATCCAATTCCGTGATACCGAATTTAATGTTCATGTATTCGATTGTCCCATGAAGATTGAAATTTTCTCTGGAGAGATTTGTCACTTCTTCCACCAGAGTAATCAGTTCCAGTTTACTATTATAATCCTCAGCAAGAAGAATGAATTTGTCCTCTGAGAGGTTGAAAACCTGGACTGGATAATTCACAAGGCCAGGAATAGTCCTTCCGATTCTTCCGACAATCTGAGCAATGCTTTCATAAGGGTTTTCAAAATGATGGGTCTTATAGTGAATATGTTTTACAAGAATCAGCGCTTTTTTTGTGCTTTGGATCAGATTTTTCTCATCCGTCAGGATGGTTCTCAGATACTCTTCATTAGGCAGTTTCGTCGACTGGTCAAAATATGCGAGATTCATAAGGTTCCTGAATCGTCTGTATGATGACCCGAAAAGTGAAAGAAGTGCACCATAAACAAAGAAAAGGATCAGCAGACTCACTCCGGTCAATCTACTCAGGAGTTCCTCTGTATCTTTCACGCTCTGAGCCACAGCCAGAGTCCCTTGTCGTCCATTTTCATTGAAGATTGGAACAAAAACCTGATAGACCTCCTCCTCTCCAATTGTACTATAGGTTCCAGCCTCATTTTCCTGATCGATGCCTTCTATGATTTCTGATTCCTCGAAGATTTTTCCAATGCGGTCCGATTCAGTGCTCGCAAGAACTTGATAGTTATTATCAATGAAAGTCAGGTGCAGCAGGTTGTTTCCGTTTTTCATCCTGTTGAAATTATTGATCATTTCAAAATTATCCACAAAGGAGTTGATATGGTCTGCTGAAACACCAACCTGTACAAATCCTCCATCAGCCATCCGAAAGTAACCATACTTGTAATCCAGATTGGAAATGGTATTGGTTCTTACAGGACCTAAAAAACTTGTCAGATCACTGGTATAGAAATCATAAACAGGATGTCCTTCATAAACACTCCATCCCACGTTCTTTGGATATGCAGAACTGACTACGATACCTTCAGGGCTGTATACATCGATGCTGTCCACATTCATCTTCTCAGCCACCACCGCAAGGTCAAGGTTCTCTGGGTTTCGAGCATTGATGACTCCATTACCCGCAGCCTCGATTTTATCTTCAATAAGCTCAGTCACTGCTTCGTAGGCCTCGATATTCTTTTCTAGCGTATGAGAATAACTCTTGGCGGTATAGTTGGCATTTCTCACCATTTCATCTCTTATATAATCGCTGAAAGTATGGATCATAACAAATCCTACCAGCATGAAAACAATAGTAACACCGATAAACGCCAATATATAAAGACTAAAATATGTCTTACTCACTTTCTTCTGACTCAACATGCTCACCTTTCCCCTTCTAGCTCAGACACCGACCCTCATGAGATATTTCTTTTCATTTCTCATTGCTAAAAACCGGTTTATTCGTTCTTCACCAGTATTCTAGGATTACTTATCTATTTTATCATACAGCAACCTAAAACCTTAATACTTTATGATAATCTTTATTGTCTTTTTCTATATTCTGTATTACTAAAAGAACAAGACTCCAAACTGCAAAATCAGCGCTATACACATTGATCTGCAGTAGATTCCGCTGGCTTTTTTCTTCTGATCGTAATGAGTATGTCTACAAGAGATTCATCAAGGATCACACCCGATTCTCGTTTCATCACCATAAACGCTACTTCTTCCGGCACACTGACTTCACTTAGCCGGGATGTCAGTCTATCAAATCTTTCCGCCACAGCAATGATTCTTGAGAGAAGCGGAATCTCTTTTCCTTTGAGCCCCTTAGGATACCCTGACCCATTCCATTTTTCGTGATGCGAAAGAACGATTCGAGCAAGTTCCATTGTTTCCTCAAAGGAATTAAGAATTCTGTATCCGATGACTGCGTGATCTTTTCTTGTTGGAAGTATATACTGATCCTCCCCTTCACTCATAAATCTGGTGATTTTACCTATGTCATGGATATAAGCGGCATCTCTCAGCTTGGTCATCTCTTCCTCACTTAAGGATAGCTCTTTACCGATGGCATCAGCCAGGAGTACGGTGTTTTCAGCATGCACGCGTTCCTCTTCTCGTCCCATGATGATCCCCACAAGGGATTTCAGCTGCTTGGTGCTTTCTTCACTTTTCGATACAGTCTTTTCCCGATACATTTTCTGCTCCGCATCATTCATGACACTCTCAATCGTCGTCTGATTGTTCTCCATGACGGAAAGGCCAAGCGCTATCCCACCACGTACGCCATGAAAATCTTCGCTCTGTATGGAATCTGTTATGCGCTGCATGATTTCTTCAGCGGCTTCTTTTTCTGTGTTTCTTAAAAAAAGGTAGAATTCATCACCACCTACCCTGAACAGAAGATCTTCTTTTCTCGTTTGACTTCTGATGATCTCAGCGATTCTTTTTAGAAATTCATCCCCTTTGCGATGGCCAAAGATATCATTGGAAAGTTTCAGACCATTGACATCTCCAACCACAATGCTCATAGGCATGTATTCCTCCTTCTCAAGCTCGGTTGAGATTTTTTCAAGATAGGTTCTGTTATAGAGACCTGTGAGCGCGTCATGATAACTGAGATAGAGCACTTCTTCTTCCTGTTTCTTTCTCTCAGTGATATCAGCGAACGTCACAACTGACCCGATGATTTTTCCTTCCTGAATCTGAGGATGTGCAGAATATCGCACGGAAAACGGACTTCCATCCTTTCTGAAGAAGACTTCGTTCTCATCCGTAATGATGTCTCCTTTTCCGATGGATTCATAAATCTGGCAGTCTTCCCTGCTCACAGCAACACCCTCTCTTGTGCTGTGATGAATCATCTCATGACAGTTTGTGCCGATGAGCTCTTTCGCATCCCTATAACCCAGTAGTGCCAATGCGCTTTTATTGATGAACGTGAAGTGGCCATGGACATCCATACCGTAGATTCCTTCTGCAGATGAATTCAAAATCAGTGTCAGTTTTTCTTCGCTGGATGCAAGCTTGATGTTCGCCTTCTGTAGCTCCTGGGTAGTTTCTCTTCTTTCTTTTGCGTTCCACACACCGTTCATAAGAAGCGAAAGCTCTTCTACATCCTCACTGGAATAACCTTCCTCTTTATTCGCGACCCCAATCACTGCCAGAACCGCATCTTCCATGATAACAGGAACCGTCATCAGATTAAACGGATATGATTCTTCAGCTTGTTCTTCATGGACTTTTTTTCTACCGTTGTAGATCATGGGTTTCCTAGTCTTCACGGACTCGGTCCAAAGTTTCGTTCTATCAAGACTATAAATCATATTTGATGACTTCCTTATGGAGATGACTCTTCCATCTTTAGCGAAATTCTCCAACGTGAAAAGTTGATCCTCTTCATTGTAAAGATAGATATATCCGTAGGATGAATCTGTTAAAGCCAAGGCTTTCATGAGCACGTAGTCCATTTGCTCCTGGGATGAGCTGAAATCACTCACTGTAACATCAAGGAGAATCTCATTCCGCTTTATGATTTTCTCCCGTTCTTCACGCCTTTTCACTATATCTGTGATATCTTCTGTATAAGTACCAACACCTTTCTCACCACCAGGAAGTACAAGCTGAAATTTTTGCAACCTGTATGTTCTTCCCCTCCAGATCAGAATCTGCTGGATTTCTTCACCAGTCTCAAGGACCTTTCGATCGACTTCATGCAGTTTCTCAGCCATCTCTTCGTCATAAAAATTTTCGTCATTTTTACCGAGAAAATCCGCCTTCCTCTTATCAAAGAGCGCTGTATACGCTTCATTCACGAGGAAATATCGGTACTTATCATCCTTGATGGACAGGTATCTGTTATCCTGATCATAGAATCGAAGCCCCATTTCCACGTACCTTTCAGCGGTCATGAGCTTCTTTTTCATCTTCCTGTGATTAAGTATATGAAGGATCAGAAGCACTGCCAGAATCATTAGTGGCAGCATCAGCGGGTTCTCTCTGATGTCATTTATTTGTTGTGTTATTGCCCACATATTATCTCCTTATCCGATCATTAGCCGATCATCTAATGTTATTTATGTCATTTATCTACCGCAAATGACTCTGCTTTCTGACGTAGCGAAGCGCATCCTTCTCCTGCATGGGTTTGCTGTAGTAATAACCTTGAAGAACATCACAACCTTCACGGATAAGATAGTCTCTTTCTTCTTTTGTCTCCACTCCTTCTGCTACAGCAGAAAGACCAGACTTATGCACCATTCTGATGATGTCTCCTGTGATCAGATCCGATGGATCAAGCTGAGTGATTTTTCGGATGAAGTACTGGTCAATCTTCACGGAATCCACATGGAGTTCCTTCAGTCTGGCGAAAGACGAATATCCAGTACCGAAATCATCAATGGATATATGGAGTCCCATCTCTCGCAGAACTTTAAGTTTCCTGTTCACCAGATCGTAGCTGCTCAGAAAAACCGATTCCGTAATCTCAAGTTCGATAAAAGAGGGATCAATCGACGCATATTCGATGATTCCCCTTACCATTGAAACAAAATCATCCTGAATCACCTGAATAGGAGAAATATTCACCGCTACCCTGATTCCATATCCTTCCTCCAGAAGCTTCTTTTCAAAATCCACGGCCTTTTCCAGTATCAGCCGCCCAAGATCCGGCATAAGGCCGTTCTTTTCAGCAATCTGGATGAATTCAAGCGGAGATATCATTCCATATTTTTGAGAGTTCATTCTGGTCAATGCTTCCAGTCCGATGATGGTTTCAGTTTTCGCATCTATAAGCGGCTGATAGGTCAGAAGAATGATATTATCCATTTTGCTTTCAATGGCCATTTTCAGTTCACTCTCAATTGCTGTTTCACGCAGGATCTTCATTTCCATGACCTCGTCAAAGAAGATATATGGTTTTGGTGCATCTTCACTCACATTGTTCAACGCGATGAGTACATCTTTCAAGACATCCACTTCATCATTGTATTGTTCGCCTAGTTCAAGGGCTCCGAAAGCCAGTGTATTGTATCTTTTTTCCTCTTTGTGGTCTCCCTGCAGCGGAATCACCTGACTTAAATTTTCCATGATCGAAACGAGCATCTCTCTCCGGCCATAGTTGCGGACCAGCATCATGAACTTTTCCTCGGAAAAACGGAAAAGACTGGCCCCTTCAATAGCTCGGGCGCTGATGTTCTTTGCAATATCCTGCAGGATGGATTCTCCCCGCTCATGACCCTTTGTCATGGTGATTCTGCTGAATCTGGGTACATGAACCATAATAAGCGCCAGTTGATCTCTTCTGGACTGCTTCAGCTCATAACGAAGCATTCGTTTCAGATATTTCGCGTTGGGGAGCCTCGTGATGTCATCCTCATAAGCCAGATCAAAAAGCTTCCGAGTCTTATCATGCAGCAGGTAGATGACGATGATCGCCGCAAGGTAGATCATAAGCAGCACAACGGTCATACTTCTGGTGAGATTCCTGATGGCATTTCTGGTCTCCTCCAGAGACATCCCGATGAGAAGAGTCCCCGCCTCGGTACCGGATAGATAGACCGGTTCATGAAAATCATGAATCTCTTCCATAGGTACCAGCTGAAACTCACCAATATTCAGTGTATCAGACAGCGGTTTTCTTTCCGAAATCACTGTGACTTTTCCAACCTCCTCATCCCTGCTGCTGCCGAGAATGATGCCTTCAGATGAAACGTAATTTACATACTCCACTTGATCATGCGTCAGCATTTCCTTCAGAAGACTGTTCATGTGGAATCCACCAATAAGTGTATTCACTTTCTGAGCATCAATACCCACCTGTACTGTTCTTCCATCCTCCATCTTCTCATAACCATATAAATAGAAATCACCAGTGATGGTATTGGCTCTTATTGGCTCAATATAGAATGATAAATCAGAATTCATGAAATCCCTCACAGGATGATTCAAAGGTGGATTCCAACCTACGAATCGCTCTATGTTCGATAGCATCAAGATTCCATCCTGATTGTAGATAGCAATTTCATCCACATTCATCTGGGTTGAGAGCGCAACAAGATCCTCATTTTGCAGATCCGCATCGGTATTCGTGATGATGCTGGCGAGACCCTTCAGTTTATCATGAATCAGTTGCTCCACCACCGCACTTGCTTCAACGCTCCGGCTCAAACTATGGGAGTATCCCTTCGCGAGATTATTTGCATTGATTTCGAGCTCCTTCACATAGTGATGCTTGATGCCTTGGGATAGAATGATCAACCCAAGACATAGAAAAACCGTGATCAGATACATGGATACTTTTGTCAGAAATCCGACATCTCGCGGTTTCTTCATCATTTCATTTGCTTGCTTGAGTAAGTTTTTCTGACTCAATGATCTTCCTCCATATTTTTCTCTAGCAGTGTCCCTGAATCATCTGCACCTGGTTTCGTCCAGACTCCTTCGCCTTATACATAGCCTGATCCGCAATATTTGTGAGAATGGATGCATCCATGGTTTTTTCCCATTTGGCGACACCGATGCTCACACTTACTTTAACGCTTTCTTTCCCGCCTTCCAGTTCCGAAAGAATTCTTGTCGCAACTTCCCCTGCATCTTCCAGTGAGGTTCCCGGCAGGATGATGTTGAACTCGTCTCCTCCTATCCTGGAGCTGATATCCGTCTTACGAAGGTTCTTTCTGATGACACCTGCCACATACCTTAGCATCCTGTCACCTGCTTCATGCCCATACTGATCGTTGATCTTCTTGAAGTCATCCACGTCGATCATCATGACAGAAAGCTCCCCACCTTTCTTTCTGACCTTTCTGATATGCATTTCCAGCTGTCTGTCGTGATGTCTTCTTGTATAGAGCTTCGTTAGGTAATCTTCGTTGTATGCATTGGACCTGTCTTCTATGATCTTATAGGAATAGAACGTCACCAGTAAGATGATGAAGAGCGCGACCACTGAAATGACCTGATCCACCTTTCTCATCAGATTCCTGACAGTCATGGTTCCGATGTCTACTCCAACAAAACCGATGACCCTCCCCATCTGATCTCTTATAGGTGCATGCCCTGTGATATATTTACCCCAGCCTTCCCATAGAATCATATCAGTACTGATGATCTTATTATCTGTGAGCACATCTTTCTGATAGGAATCCATTTTCTCTGTGGATCCTATGGGTGAAAAGAGATCACTTGCGGGATCTTCTCCATCCAGAAGATACAGCACAGTGTTTTCAGAAAGCTGTTTCATTGTATATATGAAATCCACATTTGTCCCTCTTCTGATTTCTCTGAATATACGCTGCATCCTTTCATAGTAATAGACATCATAGTCCCCCTCCTCATAGTTTTCCACCTGCGTGAGTGCTACATAAGGGGATATATCTTCTTCGATGAACGCAGCTGCAGTCACTGCTGTATTGGTGGCTGTATATCTGAGCTCTTCCAGCAGAAGTCCCTGGACACTTCTATGAATAATTAGTCCGATTCCTGAAAAGATCATCGTCACCAGCAGGAGAATCGATAAGAATGTAATATGTTTCTTTGAAAATATTACTGTAAATAAAGGCTCCGTCCAGGAAGATTTGATTTTCTGCTCCATAGTCACTCCTATCTAACTGATTATATGTGAATAGACGAACATTCCTTGCTGCAATGAACTGCATCCTCTTCTTCATTCAGTTTCACCGAACAATCTTCAGGCTGCAGAAATATGCGAATTTTCTGCATAAATCACGCTCCAGTTGAGGATTTCGTGAAAAATACAATCACTTTATAAATATATCATAGTTATTGCAAATAATATCATTAATTGTGCTTTAGAAAGGTGAATTTTTTGAATTATCCAGGTGATATACCTGTATAATGCCTTTCATCACCTGGTCGTTCAGGAAGATTCAGCTCTTGAAATCAAAATATGCAGCTGTCAAAGAACCAGCTGCATACATAGGAGCTTAACGTTTTTCATTTTCCAGTAGTAAAAACGCCTTTTCGCGACAAACAGCTGGACTGAAAAGAAACCCTTGAAGAGAGTCACATTGGTGCTGTAGAAGAAATTCTCTCTGCATTTCCTCTTCGATTCCTTCTGCCACCACATGCAGACCATATCTGTGTGCCATTTTTATGATGTCTCCGATGATCAGATCTCTATTTGAATTCTCCAGTTTCTGAATGAACTGTCTGTCAATTTTCAATGTATCTATAAGAAGTTCATGAAGCCTTACAAATGAGGAGTATCCTGTACCGAAATCATCCAGAGAAATCTTTACCCCCATATTTCTGAGCTCTCTGAACTTTTTATTGATCATATCCAGATTGTCAATGAGCACGGATTCTGTTATTTCAATTTCAAGCTGGGACGGGCGGATTCCAGACTGCTCGATCTTTTCTCTTATTTCTTGATTGAAACGACTCTGAAGCAGCTGGATTCCGGAAACATTCACATGAATTCTCAAATCTATATAGCCACTGTTTTCCAGATCCTTTATGAATCTCATGGCAAGGTCCATGAAGTAACCGCCCAGTTCCACCATAATGAGGTTCTTTTCTGCAGCTTCGATGAATTCCAGCGGAGATACACGACCGAACAGGCTCGCGTTCATTCTTCCCAGAGCTTCAAATGCGATGATCTTTTTCGTTCTTGTATCGATGATGGGCTGATATTCAAGAAACAGCACGTCTTCATCCTTTTCTTCAATGGCTCTTCTCATTTCCTTCACCAGTATGTCTTCTCTTTGTAGCGACTGATACATTTTTTCATCATAGAGTATAACATCCGTTTCTTCTTTGAAGGTCTGTTCCAGAGCCACAGATGCGTCTTTCACTATGCTGTTGGCATTATCGTAAGATTCATCCACTAAAACCATACCTATCTTAACCGAAAGATAGATATCGATACCGTCAACGCTGAAAGGGCGCTCAAAAGAAGCCGTGATATTCTCTGATAAGACACGCAAATCTATCTCCCCCTCTAGTTTTTCCTTGTATATAAGGAACTGGTCTGCAGTGAAATGAAAAAGCTTAGTTCCAGAAGCTTCAAACTCTCTCAGTTTTTCGGGGATCGCCATCAGCACTTGGTCTCCGAAATGGTACCCATAGGTCAAATTGATACTGTTCAGATTGCTGATTCTTAAAAGAATCAGACCTCTACTTCTTTGGTTCCTATTCTCCAGATCACTTTCCATGAAATTCTCCAGATATAGCTTGTTAGGTAGCCCTGTCAGTTCATGATAATAGGCTGCACTTCTGAGACTTTCATTTTTATTATAGGTCGCTCTCATACTGTAGAGTATGGATCCATAGATCAGCGAAAGCGCAGCTAGACTGAAGAAAGATACATCACGAATCTGTTCCGTTGTCTCTTCTAAAGAATAGGCTATGGAGAGCGCATGCATGTCTTCCTCTACTTCATTCTCAAGATTTATGGGTACAATCACTTTAAAATCCCTGTATTCACTTTCTTCATTAATGAAACTGTATTCTCTGTTCTGTTCCAGCGCTTCTTTTGCTTCCTCCAAACTGGGAAGCGCTTCGGAAAGATGACCCCCTGTGGATCCTATGATATTCATATTCTGGTCCAGAAGATCTATATGCAGAGCAAATTCATTGTTTTTCAGTTCCAGCAGCAAATTGTTCACACTGAATCGATCCAATAACGCATAGACTGTATTTGCTCTCAACCCGACCTGAATGAGTCCTCCGTCATCCATCTTGTAATAGCCGTATTTATAGTAATCCCCGGTGATGGCATCCCGCCTGATTCCTTCTACCAAGCTCTGTTTTCCGCTTTTCAGAAAATAATCGATGGGATGTCCTTCATAGATTTCCCACCCGATAAGGTTCTCCAGATTGGAGTAACGTAGATATCCTGATTGATCATAATAGTCGATTTCATCGACCTTCAGACGTGATGCAAGGTCCTTCAGTTTTTCGTTTGAATACCTTCTGTCGTATAGTGCGACCGACTGCGTACTTAAGCTGATTTTTTCCGACAGCAGATCATCAATGAGTTCTTCGGCTTCAGAAAATCTCGAGATACTTTGAGCATAACTTCTCGCCAGTTTCACCGCTTCTTCCCGTCTCTGATCATAGAAGTGATTTCTGATTCCAGACAAAAGAAAAAAGCCCGAAACAATGAAAATCCCACTTATAAGAAGAAGCGGAATGATGTAGATCCTGAGATCCATTGTTTCAAGCTTGTTGGTTTTCCTTTTGTGTTTCATAGAACCCTCTGTTGACACTCTATATTTATGGTCATTTGTTATATCACATTTCACCTTAATGATTATAACATAATTCAACTCTGAATCCATGAAATATCACTGATTAAATAGTAAATTCTGTTCATTTCGAATATGTATCGTTCACATTTCAAACTAGAATCCTTTTCTCTGACCCCGCCAGGGCTTTTCTTTTCCCTGCATATATTCGTCTACCCCAGGCCCCTCAAGCCTCTGCAGTCTCCAGATGCCGTAAATATAACTGAGTATAAGGATGATGATGGTAGCCGGTGTGCCCATCAGTGTATTCACCCAGAACATCTGGCTGAGGTTTCTTCCCCTGAAAAGAAGAATCTGGATGATAAGGCGAAAGGCAAGGAGAATCGTCCATAGAATGGTCACTTCTCTGTAGGCTGGCTTAACATCTTTTCTCATGAACCAATCCATAGGCCATCCTCTTGTAAGGTGGCTGAGCCATGCAGCCAGGGGTTTCCCGATCAGAAGTGTCCCTAATGAGAGAAGTACCATGAAAGTTCCACTGATGATTTTAGGCAGGAAAAAATTCGATGCATTCCCTGACAGATAGGCAAAACCTACAGCTACTAGGACACCCAGCAGACCTCCCAGCGCGTATTTCAGGTCCTGTTTCCTGAAAATTCTTCTCACGCCGAATCCCACGGCAGTCAGTATCGATATGACAGATGCCACCTCCAGACCCAGGAGTCCATTGATAATGACAAAGACCAGCGGCGGAAAAAGAGCATCAATTGTTTTACCACTCAGCACACTTTTCAGTTCATCAAGTATCTCCTTACTTTTTCCATTCATAATCTTCACTTCGCTTTCTTGCATTTCGTTCTTTGCGAAGCACTTCTTTCTTCCGATCTCCGAGGAAGAATTGAAGCACATCCCCCTTTGACAAGACCAGATGTATAAATACGTAAAGGGCACCAGCAAAAAATCCTAGGATCATCATGGCGAGAATCCATACCACCAATAGCAGAATATTTTTCTCCCTGAATGCGATCCACATGGAAAACAGAGTGAAGCCAACGTATAGATCCACTAGCGACACAATGCCCCAGGGGTTTTCAAGGAGCTTGCCTCCGTCCTCAAAGAAGCTTCCTTGCGTGAACCCGAAAAGAAGAACTGCGCTCATGGCACCTATCCCCATGAAACTGATTGTTTTTGCTGCTTTCATTTTAATTCCTCCACTTGTCTTTTCAATAATTCATCACATTTTGTATTACACCCATTATAATCTATTCCTATGATTCTCAATACTGATTTTCTTCCTCTTCTAAACTTATCACATTATGTGATGACATCACACTAAAAAAACCACTTAATATATCACTTCCACTGTGATACGATGAGAGAAGCGAAAGGAAGAACTATATGAGAATCAATAAACTGCTGAGCAATTATGGATACTGTTCCAGAAAAGAAGCCAATGAATGGATCCGAAATAACAGAATACACATAAATGGCATCCTTGCATTCCCTGGCCAGTGGGTAAAAGAAACGGATGACATTCTTCTGGATGGAGAAAGACTGGAGAAAAAGAAGAAGGTCTATCTGGCTTTTCATAAACCCCCTGGCCTCATCTCTACACGAGAGGAAAGCGTGGAGGAAAACATCATGGCCTTTCTCAATCTCCCTTTCTACGTCTTCCCTGTAGGAAGGCTGGACAAGGAGTCGGAAGGACTGCTTCTACTCACCAATGATGGGGACTGGGCCCACGAGATCCTGTCTGCGGAAAACCATCATGAGAAGGAATACCTTGTCACCGTGGACAAACCCTTAAGCAAATCCTCTCTTAAGACACTCGCCGGTGGTGTGGACATCCGGATCGGGCAGACACGGCCCTGTCAGGTGGAGAAAATCACCGAGGACACCTTCAGGATTGTTCTTACTCAGGGCCTGAACCGCCAGATTCGGCGCATGGCGAAAGCTCTCGGATACCAGGTGACATTCCTGAAAAGGCTTCGGATCCTCAATCTCACCGTCCATGATCTGAATCCCGGTGAGTGGAGATATCTCACGGAAGATGATCTGGAAGATCTGCAGAGGAAGCTTCATAAATGAAAACCGCTGATGAATCCGTTTGGATTACAGATCGAAAATACAGCCACATGGAAAGGATCCTTCGACACCGAAATGGGTGCTTGAAGGATCCTTCTCAATTAGAATGATTAAACTGTATTAAGCTTTCATAAGCTCCACAACGATTCTGGCGGTATTTTCCAGATCGATGATATGCAGATGCTCTTCCAGGGTATGAGGTTTTCTTTCTCCGATGCCAAGGTTGATGGCGGCAACGCCGTTGGCATTGAAGATATTGGTATCGCTACCTCCGCCGGATGTGGTGGTTCTGGTGGGAATGCCAAGCTTTTCGCAGGCTTCTTCCACCGCCTTCACCGTAGGATGGTCCACCGGAATGTTGAAGGCACCATAGGCATTTTCCACCTGAACATCCTCTTTTCCATGAAACTTTCTGGCCGCATCTTCACAGCACTTCACCATGTGGTCAGACTGCACCTTCAGCTTCTCATTGTCGAGGCTTCTCGCTTCCGCATGGAAAATCACTTCTTTGGTCACGATGTTGGTGGCGCCCCCACCGGAGATGCTACCGATGTTGGCCGTGGTCTCTTCATCCACACGCAGAAGCTTCATGCTGCTGATGGCTTCAGCCGCCATCATGATGGCGCTGATGCCTGTCTCTGGTGCTACCCCGGCATGGGCTGGCTTTCCTGTGAACTTCACATCGATCTTGTTCTGTGCAGGTCCCTGGACAATGATGTCTCCCGGATCTCCACCGCTGTCCAGCACAAATCCCATCTTCGCATCGATCTTTGTGTAATCCAGATTCTTAGAGCCGAAAAGGCCCCCCTCTTCATAGATGGTGAAGGCGATTTCGATGTCTCCATGAGGAAGATTCTCTTCTTTCAGCACCGTGAGGGCCTCCATGATGGATGCAATCCCCGCTTTGTCATCTCCACCGAGAATCGTAGTCCCGTCGCTATAGATGGTGCCATCCACAATCTTCGGCTTCACGCCTCTGCTGGGAGATACCGTATCCATGTGCGAGCTGAAGAGAATGGTTTCCTTCTCCGCATTTCCTTTGAGCTTTGCAATGAGATTGCCGCTGTTGCTGCCTGTCTTTTCTGCCGCATCATCCATGACCACGCTAAGGCCAAGTTCTTCCAGTTCTTTCTTCAGAATCAGCGCGAATTCTCTTTCTTCTTTGGTCGGACTGTCGATCTGCACATAACGCATGAATCTGTCCACCAGTCTTTCTTTGTTGATCAAGTTCATCTCTCCTTTATCAGTGTATTTCGGGTTTCAGTCAGAGGATAACATAGAAATAAAAAGTCTGTGTAAAAAAATAAGGCTGAAAAACAGCCTTATTTTAAAAACTAAATGTGAATGAACGCTCCAGGTCCCAGTGGCAGGTTCGCCACGTACCAGACGATCATCATAAGAACCCATCCAGCCAGGAATACAAGTGTGTATGGTACCATGGTCGCAATGATGGTTCCGATACCGCTTTCCTTGTCATACTTCTTGGCGAATACCACGATCATGGCAAAGTAGCTCATGAGTGGGGAGATGATGTTCGTTGTGGAGTCACCGATTCTGTAAGCAGCCTGTGTCAGCTCTGGGGAAAGTCCCAGTCTCATCATCATCGGTACGAAGATCGGTGCCATGATGGCCCACTTCGCTGATGCGGAACCCATAAACAGGTTCAGGAAGGCTGAAATCACAATGAATCCGAGAATCAGTGGAAGTCCGGTGAATCCGATTCCCTCCAGGAATTCCGCACCCTTAACAGAAAGGATGGTTCCCAGATTGGACTTACCGAAGTAGGATACGAACTGTGCAGCAAAGAATGCCAGCACCAGGTATCCACCCATGCTCTTCATGGCATCGGTCATGGATTCAACCAGGTCGTTGGTGGTCTTGATCTTGCCTACAGTCTTACCGTACACATAACCAGGAATCATGAAGACAAGAAGAATCATGAAGATCAGACCCTTGCTCAGGAATTCTGTGATTACAAGCTCTCCGTCCGCATTGGGTGCCTTCAGAAGGGCATTTTCAGGTACAGTGAGGATCAGCATGATGACAGCGAAAATCAGAAGAGAAATACCTGCATTTCTGAGTCCTCTGTTTTCAACATCGGTGATCTTTTCCTTGTTTGGTTCGAAATCTCCGTGGTAAGCACCAAGATTCTTTTCCACAATTTTCTCGGTTACGATGGTACCCAGAATTGTCAGAAGGAATGTGGAAGCTACCATGAAGTAGTAGTTTGCGGTTGGAAGGACCTGTACAGTGGATCCTGCAGCTTCAAGAGCGGCGTTTGTGATACCACCTAGGAGCGGATCCAGTGTTCCGATCAGAAGGTTCGCGGAGAATCCAGCAGATACACCGGCAAATGCTGCCGCAAGACCTGCGATGGGATGTCTGCCTGCACCTGCGAACATGATTGCACCCAGTGGAATAACCACTACATATCCAGCATCAGATGCCACGTTGGACATGATACCGGAGAACACAACCACTGCTGTAAGCAGTCTTGCTGGAACATTAGTCAGAAGCTTCTTCAGGGCTGTTGAAATCAGACCTGACCATTCAGCAACACCAACACCGAGCATCGCTACAAGAACGGTTCCCAGTGGAGCAAATCCTGTAAAGTTACTGGTTGCACTGTTGAAGATATAACGCAGTCCTTCAGCGGAAAACAGGTTCTCCGCACCGATGGTCACGTCGGCAGCCTGTTTTGCATCGTAGTAGGTTACCTGTGTACCGATCAGTGATACGATATAAGAAATGATCACAACTGCTACACTTAGAATGACAAATATGATTGCTGGATGTGGCAGAGCGTTTCCTACAACTTCGATGGTTTTCAGAACACCTTTTTTGTCTTTGTTGTTTGTTTTAGCCATTAGTTTACCTCCCTTAGGTTTTTGACATTCGTAATTATATCAACATGTAAACCTTTTTTCAATGAATTCGATAATCTATACAAATATCGCAATGAATTTTCATAATAAATTTGAATCTCACATGCTTTACCTTTGAGATTTCTCAATTTATTGCTGAAATAAACATTGACATCACAAATTATCCAGCTATTGTTAAACGATTACCATGTCTTTATATTCTGAATTTTAATATCATTAAACGAATTGTCCGCATAGGAAATACTACCATCCTTCTGATAATTACACAAGAGGAAATGAAAAATTTATTACTAAAAGAGTTTCCTACTATCCCTATGTCCTTTTCAAACTTTCATCCTGTAGATGCCTTCATGAGTTTCCTGAAATTGCAGTACCTCATTTTATTTTTTCCTGCGAGGCGATAAAAAGGATGGTAACCTTATGGCTCCATCCTTCTTTTGTATTATTTTTTATGAAGTTGCTCTTAGCATAGTGATGGCTTTTTCCTCATTCAGTGGCCTGCTGAAGTAATACCCTTGCATGATCTCACATCCGTTTCGCATGAGGTACTCCCGCTGAATCCCACTTTCTACACCCTCTGCTATGACCTGTAGACCCAGTTTATGGGCCATGGAGATGATATCATTGGTGATCAGATTCTTCTCCGTTCCTTTGATGATCTTCATGATGAAATGTCGATCAATCTTCACGATATCGATATTGAGCTCTCCAATGCTTGCCAGCGAAGAGAATCCCGTGCCGAAATCGTCCATGGAGACTTCAATCCCCATATTTCTCAGCTTCTGAAGCACGTCATTGATCATCGCGTAGTTTTCAAGCATGACACTCTCTGTAATCTCTAGCTCCAGATTCTTGGTTTCAATACCTGTACGCGCCACAATATCTGATACCGTATCCACAAAATCATCCATGAGCAGCTGTATGCCTGATACATTCACCGCCATCCGTATGTCACGATACCCCATACTGACCAGCTTCCTTGTAAAGATGCAGGCCTTTTCAAGGATCATGGTGCCGAGTGGAAGAATCAGCTGCTTTTTCTCAGCAATATCTATGAATTCTACCGGTGAAACAAATCCCAGCTTTTTTGAATTCATACGTGCCAGAGCTTCAAATCCCACAATCTGATTGGTCTTTGCATTGATCTTGGGTTGGTACTCCAGATGAATGATATCATCATTCATGTTTTTATACGATCTGACCAGTTCCAGCTCAATGACCTCTTCACGATCTACCTTATTTCTCATTTCCGCATTGAAGATCATATGATCGCTTACACCATCCGCAAGATATGTGATGGTGATGGAGGCGTCCTTCATGAGATCATCCACATTTCTATAGCGGTCACTGATTTCCACAATGCCGATTTCCGGTCTGATCTGCTTATTCTTTCTCAGATACTCAAATGGCTTCTCAAAGACCTGCGTAATGATTCTGCTGATCTTTTCAAGATCCTGCGCATCCTTATACCCTTCCACGTAGAAGAGGAACCTGTCTCCGGAAAACCGGAAGAGAATCCCCTTCTTTTCCAGAGCTTTCTCCAACCTCTGAGAAATCTCCTTTATAATCAGGTCTCCCACTTCAAAACCCAATGCGATATTGATCGTTCGGAAGTTTCTCATATTAATGAGAAAAATCGCTTTGTTCGATATCTTCTTCTGTCCAATCTTTCCAGTCAGAAACTCCTTCATATATACGTCATTCGGCAGCTTGGTCAACGGATCAAAATATGCAAGCTTCATATGCTTATTCGTCTTATTGTAGGTGATCACAATGAGAATGCCCATCACCACGACAATACTAAGAAGCACCAGAAAGCCGCTGCCGATGATATGAAATGCAGCATCAAAAAATCCTGAAACATTTTGACCTACAGCAAGGGTACCTATTTTTACAGAATCCACATAAACCGGTACATAGACCTGATAGGCATTCTGATTCATCACATCAGAAATCTTGTCCACTTCCTGGTTGAGATCCATGGCAAGTGTGATTTCCGGGTCTGTTATGATCTGTCCGATGAACTCCTGGTGGGTGGATTCAAGAATTTTATGATCCAGACCGATGAAATGAGAGAAATCCACCGTATAGCTCTTTCCGATATCAGAAAGGAGCTGCTTCATTTCAAAGTCATTCAGAAAACCTTCTATGCTTTCAGCCGATACGCCAACCTGGAAAAAGCGACCATCACTTAATCTTGTATAACTGTATTTGTATTTTCTGTCGCTTTCCGAGTCTTTCCTGACTTCTTCCACATGAAAGTCCGTTCCACTTCTCATGAAATCGAAGACCGGATGTCCTTCAGGTGCTTTCCATCCGATATACTCTTCCGAACTGGAAAATCGAATCACACCGTTTCGGTCATAAGAGTAGATCACATCCACATTGAGGTCTTCTGCCAAAGTAGTCATTAGTTCATTGCTATGCACTCCTGTTCTCTGGGAAAGTGCACTACTCGCTGTCTCGAGTCTTTCATCAATAAGACTGTAGAGAAGTTCCTTCGCTTTGGTGGACTTATTCAGATTCTGAGAATAGACTCTCGCAACATTGATGGCATCGGATTTTATATAGTCGTAATTATTCCTGATCCAACTGGTTATCGTACCATAGATCAGATAGGAAAACGAAATTGTTATCAAAAGAAATGGGATAACAAAATATTTCAGATCCACGGATTTAGATTTCATACTTTTCTTCACAACAAACTCCAAGGGCTTTATCCCAATTTACGTCGAGGTTTCGCCACGTAATTACTCATTCTAGATATCGGCTGAACTTCAAAAAAGTAAAGCATAAAAGGAAAAATGATTTATAACTTTTGCCTATCTGTTCTACTTCACTGGTTATCATTCTTGAACAGAAGACACCTATAATTTCTCTGAAATAACGGAGCGCTACAGAGTTAGTATATTGCTATCACTAGATTGCACAAGGTTTATTATACATCATTTACCACTTTAATAAACAAAAAGATTTCAGTCTCTGTCAGGGTTTTCCATAAAACTGATGGGTGGCCTGTTTTTTCACATTGTGTTACCCTTATAAATAGATAGATCGTGTAAGCGAAGCTTACTTTCATTATGGAGATAACAGGAATTGTTATGCTCAAATACCAAAATAATTTAAGAAAGAGGAGTGAATGTATGAATATTTCTGGAAAAACCCCCCTCATGAGAGCAAAAAATCTGGAGAAGATTTTTGACGTCGGAGAAATATATCTGAAGCTTGAAGGTGCAAATCCTTCTCACCACAAATATGATCGAATTGCCGAGGTAATGGTCAGGGACTGTACCATGAAAGGATACGATACTCTACTGACCGATGGTGCACTGGATTACATCAGTGCCGTTCTGTATTTCGCCGTGCGATACGAAATCAATGTAAGAATCGCCCGCTTCAGAGGAGAAAAATGGAAAGAGTCCACTTTCAGCGGAGAGGAATTCATCTCCTTCTCCAACCGACCTAGCGAGAAAGCACATCTCATCGACTCCTACTGCAGAGACCATAAAATCTACAATGCCAGCAACGGCTACCACAACAAGAATCTCAGTGTCATCCCCCTTCAGAAGATCGGAGAGGAGATCGTGGACCGGCTGGGTGAAGAAATCACCACCGTGTTCACCCAGCTGAGCTACGGATATACGGTTTCCGCCCTGCACAACGGATTCATGGACAAATGGGTTTCAGGTGAACTTCAGATGACGCCCAAGATCTATTCCTGCACCATCCCCAAAGGAAACTTCATCTTCGATGACTTCAGAAAAAGCTATGCCCTGGCGGATCTGGAGAACTACAAAGTCTCCGTCAACAAATATACCAGAGATCTTTTCACCGGCGACAGCTTCCTCCTGGAGGAAACCCTCCAGGCCATCTACGACACCCAGGGCAATCTCCTGTCCGTGGATGAGGCGCTCCTCAAGGAAAGCGTCCAGCTGCTGAAGAAGCAGGAGAACATTCTGCTTTCCACAGAAGAAGGCTACCCTTTTGCCGGCTTCTACAAAATGGTGAAGGACGGTAAGCTGGAAAAAGGAAAGCATGTCATTGTCTTAAACGATGGAAGAAGCGATCTGACTATGATCCGAATCGAAGATTTTGAGACCTACAGCAGGGACACCCTGGGTTCCTATATCGAAGAATGGCTTCAAAGCTACAAAGATCCCATCGAAGAGACCCTGGATGCCCTGGACCATGGTGTGAAAGACGGGTATATTCTTCTGGCCCTAAGAAATAATGTTCCTCAGGGCATCTGCCTTGTGGTTCATACGGGCTTCGATAATTTCATCCCCACCTATCACCTGGCCTATATCGCTACCAAAGAGGGTAACAAGGGAAGAGGCATCGCCACCACACTGATCTCAGAGATGCTGGAGCTCACCGGTGGAAACATGTCTCTGCATGTGGACCTACCGAACAAGCGGGCCAGAAAGCTCTATGAGAAGCTTGGATTCAAAGCGAAATACTACCGCATGATCCACTCCCCCAATTAAGATCACAAAAAAAGAAAACCGGAGAACCGATATGAAGAAACACACAGACTATGTCAGATGGCTTCCCGCCATCCTCTGGATGGGCGTGATCTTCTTCCTGTCCCATCAGGGGGCTGGAAGTTCAAGCACCCTCAGTTCAGGAATCACGAAAACCATCCATGACCTCCTCACGACGCTTCTCCCCTGGCTGGAACTGGATCTGGATTTCTTCCACTTTCTGGTCAGAAAAGGCGCTCATTTCACTGCCTATCTGATCCTCGGCCTCCTGGTATCCTACGCCAGGAGGCCGGAAGGCCCGAAGGCTTACGGAAGCGTCTTTATACTCTGCGCGTTGTATGCCATGAGTGATGAATTCCATCAGTCCTTCATCCCGGGCAGAAGCGGTGAACTGAGAGACGTACTCCTCGACAGCGCCGGTGCCCTGACAGGCATTCTGCTGTTTCTGAGCCTGACATGTCGAAGAGTGCGCATAACAGTCAGAGAATCCAGCCGAAAATCCGCATAAAGTGAAGAAGGGCAGAAGAAACGATACGGTTTCTTCTGCCCTTCTTTCTTTGAGTTTTCATAAGGAGTCCGGAGACTCTTCACTTTCCAGAACCTTTTCCTCGGCAGTATGATAGCGGTACTTCTTCGACCAGGCGTAGATCATGTAATAGTAGGCCGCTTTCAGGGCCACCGCCAGAAGAGTTCCTGTCTTCTGCTCCATGAAATCCGATGCCATGGCGATGAGCAGCACATTGATGCCCTGTCCGATGCCTACTGTGATGAAGGTGGTGGTCACATAATCCATGAGCGATACGGTACTGACGCCGAAGATGAGATTACCCAGACTGAAGGGCATGAACGGAAGAGCGCGCACGAAAAGCGCATAACTGAAGCCATGGTCTCTGATGCGAAGAAGCATCTCCTCCAGAGGTACTTCTCTCTCTTTTCTTGTATAGATTCTCCTAATCCATTTCTCCACATTTCCTCTGTAGAGCTTTGCAAAGGCATAGGAAATCATCGCTGCCAGAAGACCCGCCAGGGTGATGTATAAAATGCCGCTGACTTCAAAGAGAAGTCCCGCTGCGCCAGCCACCGGAGAGATCGGAACGAAAAAGACCAGAAGCACTGTGGCAATGATAATGAACGGAATCCTCACAGAGCTTTTCTCCGCCATCTCATGAAGAGTGCCAAGGATCCGGTCCACATTATAGATATCAAAATTCTGGACCAGATAGAAGAAGAGGAAAATGAATCCCAAGAGTACCACACTTTTCAAGATCTTCTTCCATGCATTTCCTGTATCCATGATGATTCCTTCTTTCTTTATGAATCAAGCCCTTCCAGAGAGCCTTCTTCTGCATTGTTTCTGTAATTCACTTATTTTAGCACAAAGCGGCAGAATGCACTACAAATCATCTGAAGATTTCCCCCAGAATCTTCCTTTCGGCGAAGAGCGCAGTGGCACCCCCTGTATGCCAGAAAACAACTGTGCTGCCCTTCTCAATGACCCCTTTTCGGATATGGTCCAGCATGCCGGAAAAGGCCTTGGCGGTATAGACCGGATCCAGGAAGATCCCTTCCATTTCCGCCAGAAGCCTGAGGGCTCTGGAGCCTTCTCTACTGGGCACTTCATACCCTTCTCCGTAGTAGCCGCCGATCACCGCAAGATCCTCCTGAAGGACGCGTTCTGGACGATTCAGAAGAGCAAGCGCTCCATTGGCATGATGCACCACTCTTTGCTCATAGCCTTCGCCGCCGATGCCGACACCGATGGAGCGGATCAGCGTTTCCGACTGAAGAAGCTTTTTCCCCGCCACAAGGCCAGCCAGCGTCCCCCCTGTCCCCGTAGCGTGATAAAGATACTGCGCTTTCTTCCCGATGCGCTGAAGATCTTCGGCAAGCTCCACATAGGCCTCCGAAAATCCCAGAGAACCGATGGCATTGGCGCCGCCCATGGGGATTTCATAGCATGTCCTTCCTTCCGCCTTCAAGGTGTCCATACGCATCTTCACTTTCTCACGGATTCTCTCCTCCGCAACCATCATGTCGACACCATCGGAAGGCTCCAGATGGATTTCTGCGCCCATGATCCTGTCCAGCAGGAGATTCCCATAAGGGTTCTCCTGATCCGACCCGATGAGATCTGTCAGATAAAGAACCGGATGAAGTCCCAGCCTTCTGCAGGCGGTCACCGTCTGCATGGCATGGTTCGACTGACTGGCCCCGTAGGTGAATATGGTATCCGCTCCTACTTGCAGTGCATGGGCCATGAGATACTCCAGTTTTCTGATTTTATTTCCTCCGAACTGGCTGATGCCCGTCAGATCATCTCTCTTGAGGTAGATTTCCACCCCCAGCCTCTCTGATAGCCTGTCCAGTCTCTGCAGCGGGGTGGGGAAGAACCCCAGCTTTACTTTCTTTATATTTCCAATGATCGCTCTCGCTTCTTCGATCCGTTTATTCATACCGATCTCCTTCCATTTTCATCCATTATCAGATCTGCCCCATTCAAGGCTTCACTCTTTACTGAGGGGTCTCCACTTCCGTCAGCTTTTCCTTCAGCGTCTCTGTTCCAAGCATTTCCGTGACCAGAGCCACATTGCTTGTAATGACCCCGTCGATGTCATACTGCAGAGCATTCTTCATGTCCTCTTCCGTTTTCACCACCCAGACGAAGATCCCCCGCTCCGCATCATGGGCGCGTTTCACCAGATTCTGACTCAGCATGTTCATCTGCACCGTATAGAAATCCACATCCAGCTGATTCAGCCTGCCGAATGCGGCATAGAGGATCTGTCCCAGCCTGATGTCCTCATCCAGGGCTCTGATTTCCCGGAGAAAACTGTACTCAAAGGACTGGATGTAGGAAAACTCCTTCATGCCGTTTTCTTCCAGTTCCTCCAGTATTTTCACCGCCACTTCCCCTCTCTTCTCACTGACCTTCACATCCAGAAGCACTTCTCCTTGACCCTTTACAGCCTGAAGCGCTTCCTTGAGGGTTGGTATCTTCTCTCCGGTGAAATCTTCCTGAAATCTGCTGCCGATTTCCAGGTCCATGAGCCCATCATAAGTGAAGTCCGCCACGGATTCCGGCACACCAGCCATACGCAGAAGGGAGGTGTCATGATGCAGAACCAGCACACCATCTTTAGTCATCTGCACATCCATCTCAATGACAGCGGCGCCTAAATTCAGTGCCGACTCGATGGCACTCAGGGAATTCTCCGGTGCGTTCATGGCGTCGGCTCTATGGGCTGCCACCAGAATCTTTCTTCCTGCATAGAGAAAACCGTCATTGACGCTGTAGCTTAAGGTGAAGGAAATCAGAAGGCTTAGAAGAAACAGAAAAGTGAATGCGATTCTCTTGTTTTTGAGATTATGCCGAAGGGCCTCTTCCTTCCTCATGAGCCAGTGCCATTTCACGGTGGTGATCTTATCCGACACATCCAGCCCCAGTTTCCTTTGCTCTCTGTAGTAGACTCTGGTCAGATAGAGAAGATTCACAGGCAGAAGAATCATGAGATAGATGAAGAGGCTGAGCCCTGTGAAGGTGATGTAATAATTCCTCACGATATAGTTCACAGGAAGGTTTAAAAGCTGCGGAATCCGGGCCATCAGGTAGAAGAAGAGAAAGAACAGGCCAAGAAGCACCGCGTTCACCAGGAGCAGTCTCAGAAGCAGTCTGCCTCTGATGCCCCTGGTCAGCATGGCGCTGCTTTTCAGCGAGGCTCGGATGGATCTGCGTTCAAAAAACACCTCATGGAAGGCGAACATCCAGCGGATGAGAAAATAGATCATGAGAACCAGCGCTGCCATGTACAGCACTGTACCGAACCGGAAAGAATCCAGATTCCTCACAAGGGCCGGTGGAACATCCAGAAATCTTCTCACGATGGGGTTAGCGGGAAACTCCAGCAGCGGAAAAATAAGAAACAGGAGCAGAAGAAGATACAGCGCTTCAAACCGGAACAACCTCGGAATGGCTCTTATGGCCGTCATAAACGCTTCTGTCACCAGGATGTCTTTCTGGAAGATCTTCTTCTGGGATAGAATCAGATAGGTGCCCATGAGGACAAAGAGAAAGAGGGTGCTGAGCAGCAGCAGACCCAAAGCGGAGCCCATCGCCCTTGGCTGTAGAAGAATCTTGAACACATCCAGATTCAGAAGAACGCCGCCCTCCACGGAGAGAAAAACACGATTGATCACATAGGAGAGAATCGGTATAAACAGGATGCCGAAAAGAATCAGGTAGAGCAGGCCGAAATTCACATACAGTCTGTAATGCTTTCTCATATCCCTTATACTGTCCAATAGGTCTCTCAGCATGGATCTACTCCCCTTTCTCTGACGGACGACTCTGCGTTTATTCTATGCTTCTACAATAATACAGAAATGGTCTTTCTGTATAGTGCCTTTTGCATAGGGAAAAGCCGCTGAAGCGTCCTGTCGGATTTCAGCGGCCATGATATATTCTAGTTCAGATTGTCTGGTTCGTCACTTTTTCTCAGTTCCTTCACTTCATGAAGGATCTTTTCCTTCTCTCTCTGCAGCCAGGAAGCGTCTTCTTCCTCCAGAATCGGATCGATCTTCTTCATCTGTCCCCGCAATCTGCTCTGCTTTTTCATCATCATCTCCATGTATCCGCCTTTGAATCGGGTCGGTTCATAGGCGAGAACGAAGGCCGACGGCTCGAACTTCTCGATATAGGCAAAAAGCTCGTTTTCTCGAGTCCTCTTGGTCAGTATGTCCAACCTGTATCTTGGACTGTCCTTCCCTTCTCCTTTGAATACCGTGACCCCGAATCCGCCATCGCGCAGTGCCTTGATGAAGGATTCATTGAGCTCCTTAATGTTCACAAGTATGGACGTATAGCCGATGGCGATCTTGTTTTCCACATGGATGCCCACGATGAGCCCTAAGGCGAATCCCAGTGCATAGACGACCATCTGGAGCACACTCTGTTCTCCGGAAAAGACGATGGCCAGTCCGAATACATAGATGATGCTTTCCAGAAATCCGAAGACCGCTGTAAGCAGGGTCAGTTTCTTCACCATGCTGATGGTTCGAAGTGCTAGCATGGGTACATAGGCAAGCTGCAAAACCAGCAGCAGAATAATATCTTTCATGATTCATCTCCTAATCTCTTTGTATAACACACTTTATCACGTTAAAATTCCAATTTCAAATAATACGATATTTAATCTCTCCATTTTTTAAGATCCTGCAGCCCATGAAAGAAAAGAAAGATGCCTGTATACGGCTTCTCTAAACCATGTACAGGCACCTTTCCTCTGATGCTCTGAAACTACTGCCTACTCCATCTGCTCCACATTTACGAGAAGCTTGTTCAGATATTCTTTCAGCTCCCTTGTATCTGCATCACTCATTTTCTCAAGAATCTGATCTTCCATTTCCTTCTGATAGGAGAGAACAGCAGATGATTTTATTTCAAAATCCGGAGACAGTGAAATATTACGTACTCTTTTATCGATCTCATCAATTTCACTGGAGATCAGCCCTTTGGACTCTAGTCTTTTGAGAATACCGATGATCGTCGGATGAGTCACCTGAAAATACTCTTCCATATCCTTCTGAGAAGTCTTTTCTGTCCTTCTTTCATAAAGATAGGCTAGAATCCTCCCTTGAGATAGTGTGATGCCATAAGATTTCAATCTTTTATTGGCTTTCGTCTCTATGGTGTCACCAATCAGTTTGATCAGAAAGCTGATGTTCGTGCTACGGTCCATAACGGTCTCCTAATTTTTCATTTGTAGTAATCTGACTCAGCCTGAACAATTTATGTCAACAATCCCGAAGATTCTTTTAAACAAGAATCCCCCTACAGATGCTCTAGCTGATCATATCATAACATATCGGCATAATCTTCCAATTATTAATCCTTAAAGCTGTTTATCTTTTGTTTTTATCTCGTATTTCTAAGTAGAGCCGTTTCTGAATATTTGCATACAAAATATATCTTGTACAGAAAATCTTCTGATGTTATATTATTTTTAACATGTTCCTTTATTGAGCTATATAATAAAAACAGCAAGGGGGGGATAAAATGCTCAAAAATCATATGGAGACCTTAGTGGACAGTCATCTGCCTGTCCTCATTAAAGACAGAAGCCATATCCGTGTGTGCGAAAAGTGCCAGAACGACATCAAAGCCATGGCGCTGAATCATCTGAAACCACAGTATATCATGTCCGACCGAGGGCTCATCTTCACCAAGATGAAAGAACTGGATCACCAGTTTCAGTCAGATATCATCCAGGAGCTTGTAAGAGCAATTCAGATTGTGGAAGCTCATCCAAGACATGAACCCTGAATTTCTGTCATTGAACGAGAACAACCCGAAGCAGTTGGAACAGGATCACTTTCCTTCCACTGTTTCGGGTTTTTAACAGTCCTTATTTTTCTACTTTTCGCGGATTTTAAGCACCTTCCAGAGCCAGTCCACAACATAGGCCAGCAGAAGAAACACCGCCAGATAAATCAGGAGAAATACCACGAAGTCCACCAGTCTCGAATAGGTAGCGATGAGATAGTCTCTGACGCCCAGTGAGCCAAGAAGACCGAAGGTCAGAAGATAGCTTAACAGGACCACGAGAAGATACTGCCCCTGATCCAGTCCCTTGAGTTTGTTCATCATGCGTCCTGCCCTTTCCCTTCCGCTTTCCTTTCCACCAGCTGGATTTTGAGTCCATTGGGATCCAGAATATGGAGAAAGCTCGTGGACGGATTGGGTGAATAGGGCCCTTCCATGATGTCAATTCCCTTCTCTTCCAGAATCTCCATCATCCGATCCAGAGACTCCACCTGGAACCCCCAGGAAATATCTGGTCCCACAAGGGTCGTGTTCTTATCCTTCACTTCGATGAGCTCGATCTGGGTCTCTCCCTCTCCCATAAATGCGATTTCCATACCAGAACCTGCCACAAACCTTCTGTTCACGGGAAGTCCCAGAACCTCTTCATAGAATGAAACAGATTCATCCAGATTCTTCACTTTTAATGTACTCCAGCAGAATTTCATATGATTCCTCCAATGATTATGATTTTTCTTTCCTTGTTATTCTAACATGGTTCATCCGTATGCAGCAAAGAAAAACAGATCTCCTTCTGTTCGAAAGAAATCTGTCTCCCACTTGTCTATGCGCTTTTCTAGATCACTTTGGTGAAATCAATGGACTTCTCCACGGAGGTCTGGGGGTAAAAGCTCTTGAAGATTCTGTAGTATAGGAGCTCTTCCTTGCTTCTCAGCATATTCCCCCCGGCTGTCACTCTGCTTTCAAGAAATTCTCTGTCTGAAATAGTCTCTTCTGCCACTTCAGCCAGTTTCCGGGAAGATCCTGCACCTACGCTGAATTTGTCTTTCTTCCTGTAGACGATCTCTTCCGGCAGCATTTTTTCATAGGCTTTTCGGAGGATCCATTTTTCCTGACCCTCTGGTCCGATCTTCATGGAGACGGGTATGCGCATGGCATACTCCACCATCTCCGGATCAAGAAACGGCACTCTTGCTCTGATGCCCTGAGTGAGCGACATGCGATCTCCTCTCTGAAGTCCAGTGCTGTGAAGGGTACCCAGCATATCCACCATTTCTTCCCTGGCTTCCTTTTCGTCCATGTCTTTGAACTGACTGTATCCACAGAAAAGTTCATCCGCTCCTTCGCCTGAGAACACAACATCCGCCTTTTCTCCCGCCAGCCTTGCCAGCATGAAGTTCGCCACAGAGCTTCTGACAAGAGCTGCATCATAGGACTCCAGATGATAGATCACCTCCGGCAGCACCGAAAGCATTTCATTCAGGTCATATATGTACTCATGGTGAGTTGTACCCAGATGCTTCGCGCAGAGTCTCGCATGAAAAAGATCTTCACTGCCTTCCATGCCCACTGCAAAGGAGTCCACGCCGCTGATTTTCTCCGCGGTGATGGCAGCAATGATGCTGCTGTCCAGGCCTCCACTGAGATAAACCCCAAAAGGCCTTTCAGTTTCCATACGTTTTTCCACGGCGCGCTCCAGATGATTCTGGATTCCTTCCAGCGCAGCATCAAAGCTTCTGATTTCATCCTCTTCTTTCTGGATGCTGTAATACTTCCTGAATCCTCTTCCTTTTTCATAGGTGGACCCGATGGGAAACTCCCGGAATCCTTTCCTTGCTGTGGCCATGGCTTTCATTTCCGATGCGAAAAGTATCTCTTTCTCATCCTCGCTGATATAGAGCGGTTCGATGCCGAAGGGATCTCTTGCCATAAGAAGGCCCTTTTCCTCGTCGTAAACGGCAAAGGCGAAAACGCCATCCAATAGCTTCACAAAGTCTCTTCCTCTGGTCTTATAAAGGTCCAGCACCAGAAGATCCTCTCTTCTCTCATAATAGGACGTGGGCTTTGAAAGAAGCTTCTGAAGCTTCTCAGCGTTATAGATTTTACCGCTGAAAAGCACCTTTTCTTTCTTGTCACTGCGAAACTCGGCCTCTTTTATGGTATCCAGTTCGATTCCTGTCATTCTATGATCTTTCATGATCTGTTTACTCCAGCCTCTATGACGCATAGGCTTCACCATAGTCTCAATCTGAGAAAGAGTGGTTCCGCTTCCATAGATGCCTGCAATTGCGTTCATTTATTGCCTCCTTGTTTTCCTTATCCTTTCCCGCTGAAAGGATTTCACTTCTTTCTATTATAACAATTATGCAATTGGATTTCATAAACTCGAATCTTTCTCAGCGGGACTGAAAAGCCATATCCTCTGGGATGCAAGGACATTCTCGAAAAAACAGCAGATCCCTCTGCCTATCAGTCAAAGAGTTCTGCTGCATCTAACTTCCTTATTCAGTTCTTCGATCAGGACCCGAGGACCCTGCCTGTTTCTTCCCTGTCGATGAAGAGCGTCAGGACCGCACTGAAGATGAGGGCGAAGAAGGCAGGAATCAGGAAGAAAATAATCAGTCCTGGTGCATCATCCTCCTGTGCCACCTGGAAGACGAAAGGTTCTGTGAAGACAAAGACACCGGCAAAGAAAAGACTTCCTTTTCTCAGTTTCTTCAGAATCCTCTCCTTTTCATCCGGGCTCTTTTTCCCCGCTACGGCTTCAAGAAGCCTATACAGGTGGCAGAAGACCCAGAACAGAGGAAGGAGCGAAACATAGACCCCCGCAATGACAGGATACAGCATCCATGCATAGACCGGATTCACCGGATTCGCTAGTAGACTGAAGACTCCGTAGCCAGCTAAGAGTATCAGAGGCAGGGTCACAAAAAGGAGGGACAGTTTCAGAAACAGTATACTCAATTTACGCATAATCGGATCTCACTTTTCTTATTTTTTCTTCATCTTACCACTGTTTTTATCGAAAAACAATAAAAATTTACCTATTAAAGAGAGTTTTATGATTTCCTGACATAGAAAAGGAAACAGCTATTGATGGGTATCATCAGTAGCTGTTTCCGCACATTCGTGAATGCTTTATCGCCATCTAAACCTTAAGGCTGCCTCGGAACCCCCTTACGCCGTAGTAGGAATCCGCTCCATTATGATAGATGAACACTCTGCCGTATCTTCGGTCACCGAAGAGAGCGCCCCCTAGTTTCCGGACGGATTCCGGTGTACTGATCCAGCTGGAGGTCTTCCTGTCGAACTCTCCCACAGACTGGAGCTGTCTGTATGCCTCTTCATCCAGAAGCGTAGCGCCCATTTCTCTGGCCATGTTCTCCACACTGGTTTCCGGTTTGTTCTTCTTTCTTTTCTCCAGTGCCTCTTCATCGTAGCAGATGCTTCTTCTACCCTCCGGCGTCTCTTCCGAGCAGTCCATGAAAGTATAGACATCCTTCTTCTGATCATAGGAGACCACATCCGGTTTCCCACCGGTTCTTTCCATGGCATGGAGCGCTTCCAGCTTCTCCGGATTCTTTTCAAGTTTACTGAGAACGTCTTCCCATTTCAGATCCTGATGTCTTTCCATATGCTTCTCAAATCGCTTCTCCAGTATTTCAAGGAGTTCCACCTTCTCGTCAGCACTCAGCTTTCTTCTTTTCGCGTCCACAGAGTATCCTCTCCTTTCACTGATTTTTCTTTTATTATACTGCCAAGCTCATTTCCCTTCAAATCAGAATGGAAAATGCAGCATCTGCTCCGCTGTTCCTTCTTATCAGCACCCTCAGAAAACAAAACCGGCGATGAGAACGCCCAGCACGATGAGCGGTGCTGGAATCTTTTTCCAAAAGAGCAAAGCCAGGGTGATGAGCATCACCAGCATGTTGTCAACTTCAATTCCGCTTCTCTGCATGAGCACCACCGCTGCCGTGGTAATGAGACCACCCGCCACAGCTGTGATCCCTTTCAGAGAAGCCTTGATTCCCTTAATTTTCTTCAGCTTCTCCCATACCGGATAGATGAAGTAGATGAGAAGAAGACCCGGCAGAAATATGCCTATGGCTCCTGCCGCAGCGCCCATGACCTGAGTGAAGGCCCCGGAACCTCTTGCTGCCATCCCTCCCGCATAGGCACTGAAACTGAACATGGGTCCTGGCAGACCCTGGACAAGACCAAATCCCGTGAGAAACTCCTGACTGGTCATATACTGATGAATTTCCACCAGTTCTCCATACATCAGCGGAACCACCACCTGACCGCCACCGATGACGAGATACCCGTATCGATAGAAACTTTCAAAGATATCAAGAATCCGGTTGTCGAAAATCCAGGCCAGAATCAGACTGCCTGCTGCAAACACCGAGAAGGCAATGAGATACTTCCAGGGCGGATCCAGTTTCACGCGGTTCCAGAGATCCTTTTCTCCGGATGCGAGGACTGTGACAACACCCCCCAGTACCAGCACCAGCGGATAAATCCAGGGCTCTCTGATGAAGTAGGTGGTCACTGCACCGAAAAGGAGCAGAACAAATGTCAGCTGGTCCTTCACCACCTTTCTTCCGATGCGATAAGCCGCCATGACGATGAAGGCCACGGCCATGGGACCGATGTAGCGAAAACCGTCCTGGGAAAGATTCCATCCCGCCAGAATCTGACTGAGAAAGGACAGAATCGTCATGACCACCACCACCGGCAGTGCCCAGACCAGCATGGTGAGCAGTGCCAGCTTCGGTCCACCCATCTTGTATCCGATAGAGACCAGTGTCTGGGTGCTGCTGGGTCCCGGAAGAACCCCTGTCAGGGCGATGAGCTCGATGAGATCCTCTTCCGTGATGTACTTCTTCTTCACCACCATCTGATCCGTAAAGACCCCATAGTGGGCTTCTGGTCCGCCATAGGCGCCCAGAGAACAGATGAGGACATCCTTCAGGAAGGCTTTCGTATCCACTTTCTTAAGGGGTCTGCCGCTTGTTTCTTTCATGAGATACCTCCATACGCAATATTCATCGTTTCCCGCTCCTGTTTTCAGAAGAAAGCTGATCCATGAGAACTATCATCTCCTGACGGAAGAGCAGGCATTTTCTTTCGATTTCATCCATGAGTTTCTTTTTCTCCTCAAAATCAGGCGTCTTGGAAAGAACCGTTCTTATGATATAGTCCACTCCATTCATTGGCTCGAACATCTCATATCCATAGGATTCCAGCTCTTTAAGTTTTTCCAAGGTCTTCAAGGCTGCCGATCTGTTGACGCCTGTCAGCCAGGCCTCAAAGAGGTTCTCCTTATGAAGATAAACCACCGCGATTCTGAGGTTTCTCTCTTTCAGTTCCCTGGGCGTGAAGGAAAAGTAGGTCATATCCATATACCCCTGATAAAGGCCGCCGATCTGATCCTCGGGATAGGTACGCTTCAGGTGCGTTTTAAGCCCATTCATGAATCCCATGATTTCTCCATAGGCTTTCTGAATCCATCCTTTCTGAAGCTGCTTCTGATATTCTTTCATGACATCCTCAATGGTTACCATGGCGATTCATCTCCTTCTCGATCCCTAAAGGCATTGATATACGCTGAATCCTGATTCACTCATAATATATATAGGATAGCATGGTTTTCTCTTTATTAGTTTTAAGATTCTGTTAGGTCGTTTTCAGTTTGTACTTTTTTCTCCAGCAGCACAGGATGGTTCAGTAACAGCTAGAGAATCCCTTTCAAGAGAATTCATGAACCGGAACCCTTGCTAAACGCAGGAGTTCCGGTTCATCTTATCTGGCTCCATTGTTCTTTGCTGGAAGAAGTTCCCCTTCCGCACTCAGAACCGGTAAGATTCCATCTGTTTCCAGCACCACTGCCGACACCTGCTCATAGTTGCCATATCCGGCATTTCGAACATGCTGATGGATCTCATCTTTCAAAATACGCTCCTTCTTCATATTCTTCTCTAGAAATTCCCTCCTGATAGTACAGAAGTGTCGGATCCGATTTGATGAGTCTTCTTATTCTTTCCGAACGCACGGCAGTGAAGGTCACCACGTACTGTAATAGAATCAGAAGTCCCAGGGCTGCCACCCCCTCCATAAGTGCAATGGAATTGTCCAGCATCACCGTGGCAAAGGATGACCCTAGAGCAACGGTGATGATCAGATTAAAAGCATTCATTTTAGACAAGGCTCTCTTTCCTGTCACTAAGAAAAAGAATGCGCAGAAAATACGTCAATGTACCTATGATAAGCATTCTAGTTACATCGGAAACATCTCCAAAAAATATATCTTTCATATTCGTTCTCCTTTCCACCTCTATGCAGACAGAAAGCCCTGTACTGCCTCAGGAATAACATTATTTCGACATGATTAAGGGTTATCCTTATAGTAGTACAAAACAAAGGAGTCGTTACCATGAAAAGAAAAGAACATACAATAAATTTAAAGAAACATCACAGCTTATACATAATCCTGGCAGCGCTGACAGTGCTCACCTTATCTCTTGCCACAGGATGTACTTCGAGGGAAGATGCGGAAACTATAACCCCTCCTGTAAGCACACCGGAAACCAGCGTGCCCGATGCAGCTACGGATGCGCCTCTCATAGAGCCTGGAAATCCTAGCGTGGATCACAATCTGGACAGCTCTCCAGATCCTGTGCCCGAAGAAGAGCTGGTCCTTTCCCGGGAAGGCCATGGTGCCATCGGCGCCCTTTCTGATGAGAATCTTACCCTCCTCGATATGCTGACCTACGCTGTGGAAGACGAATATCTTGCTCATGGAGAGTATATAGAGATCATGGACCGATTTGATGTAGAAAGGCCCTATGGTAACATCTCCCGCTCCGAAGAAATGCATCTTTCTTTTCTGGAGGAAGTCTATGGATCCTACGGGATTCCATTTCCTGAGGACACCTCTTCTGATCACCTGATCATTCCGGAGAACCTTCTTGAGGCTGCAGAAACAGGAGTCCAGGCGGAAATCGATAATATTGCCATGTACGAGAAATTCATGACCTATGATCTGCCCGAGAACATCTACACGGTCTTCGAGGCACTGATGAAAGGTTCTGAAAGTCATCTACTTGCCTTCCAGAAGCAGGTGGACAGACTGAAGTAGTCTAAGTTAAAAAGCTGAGCGGCACCCCATGGGGATACCGCTCAGTTTTCTTTACTATTCAGAATGTATTCATCTGTTTATCGCTGTATCGTGCACTGACTATATCTGTCACCAGTAGTATCCGAAGAGGGTGCGTCTCAGCCTTCTATTGATTTCTTCTTTGCTGTTCACTCTTTCCCTCAGCGGTTCTGCCCATTCTTTCATGAACTCATACTGAGGATGGGTCTTGTCCGCCAGAATTTCAAGATATTCTTCAAAGCCGCCAGGACCGCCCACATCCTCCGGCGGTCTTTCTCCTGCTCCATCCAGATAGAAGGGCAGTTTCTCTTCACGCATGGTGGTTTTTTCTACCTTAATCTCATGCTCCCAGTAGTCCCCCAGATCATAGATGTAGGTGATTTCTGAAATGTCGTCAGAAAGGATCTCTTCCAAAGGCAGAAACTGCTCCTGATAGAGCTCCATGGAATCACGCAGATCGGAGAACAGCCTGTCCGGATCGTCCTCCATCTGAATAATGATCTGCTTTCCCTGAGCATCTTTCATGAGAAACTCATGGAGATGATAGTTCTGCCAGTCGAAAAGCGTCAGAATCACATGACTGAGCTGCCTGAACGTATACCAGGAGGGAATGGAGACCCGTCTCCAGATATCTTCATAATCCAGTTTCAGTCTTATCTTCAGCTCATAATGCTGAAACTCCCTGATGGGACTGTTCTCCAGAAGAGAGCTGAATGACTTCTTAAGCTCGAGAAGCATTTCCTCTTCCGGAACCATCAGGCTGCCGTCTTTCATCCTGTGACAGCCCCTGTTGATCTTTGCACCGATAAGCTTCTGACGAATCCTTGAAGGGTCCAGATCATCACTGTACTCGAGGCTTCTTTTCACCATGGTGATTTTACCCTGAATCCTGCGGCTGGTTTCTCTTGCCAGAAGGATAGAGGAAGCGGCGTTGAAATATGACTGGATCACTTTCTCATTATAGCCATCGACCTTCAGCATTTCTCGTATGCCCAGTTCCAACTCTTCTTCGATATGGAGCATTTCCTTCTTTTTCAAGCCGTAAAGAACCACAGCATAGAGGGTCCGATCATTCAGCATGATTACTGTGTTTCTTCGATTCACTTTCGTCATATGCGCATGCCATAGACCCAGAGGATGCTGGGCCTCCTTCTGAGACTCCTCCAGCAAGGGCAAAGCCCTGCCCATTTTCTCTCCCATGACTTTGGTACACTGTATGATCATATGGTAACCCCTTTCAAGCTTTCATTTTACCTTGCCCTTCCTGGTGTTTTTCAGAATGGGATGTCCTCATCGGCTATTTCCGCATGGAGTTTCTCCCACCTCTTCTTCTCTTCCTCATCCATGAGCCCCTCTTCATAAGCCTGTTCCCACCTCTTCTTCTCTTCCTCATCCATGAGCCCCTCTTCATAAGCCTGTTCCCACCTCTTCTTCTCTTCCTCATCCATGAGCCCCTCTTCATAAGCCTGTTCCCAGGTCACCCCATAGGGAAATCCCCAGGACGTATAGCCTGCTATGAAATAGAAGGTTTCATCCTGCTCTATTTCCGGTTCCCGTTCCACTTTACTTCTTTTCTTCTTTTTCCCCATCTAAACCTCCGTGATGCTCCTCATTTCTGCTTCTGTATTCAGAATTCTTCAAGATACGCTTCCATCTCTTTTCTGACCATCTCTTTGTATTTCTCCGGTTCCGGTTCCCACAGCTCGATGTAGTTTCCGAAGGGGTCCGTGAAGTGGGCAAATTTCCCGTACTCATAGACGGATATCTCATCGGTTTCGAGACGATTCTTTCTCAGAATCTCCATGAACGCCGTGAGATCGTCCACACGGAAGTTGATCAGCGGCACATTCTCTCCTTCTCTCTTAAAAGACAGAAGCATCATCTGCTCTCCTTCCGTGAAACCGGAGCCGTACTCCGACATATCCATACCCAGCACCTCTTTATAGAAACTGTGGAGCGCTCCTTTCTCTCCTTTGAACTCCAGAAATAATCCTCCAACACCGACAATTTTCGCCATTGCAATCTCCTCCTCCGTTATGCCTTCTCTGCACTCTCCCTCTCAGGGCAGAAACCTCAGAGGGGTCTTTCACCGACTCCATCCGAGGCTCCGTATATAGTTCTATTACACATTACTGCATGATCTTCCGATTCTGCACTACTTCAGGAGGTAGGACAGATCCGAGGCGGAAGTGGGATAGGCGAAAATCATCTCTCTTACTTCATCATAAGGCAGGTCGAAGTTCATGATGAGAGCAAAATAGTTGATCATATCATCGGCATTGCCGCCAAGGATGTGCACGCCCAGGAGCTTTCCTGTCTTCTTGTTTACAACGGTCTTCACCATGGCGTAGGGTTCATTGGTTCTTCTGTAGGTGTACCAGTTTTTTGTCTCCATGCGATGAACGGAAACATCGTAGCCTTTCTTCACAGCGCTTTCCTCCGTGAGCCCTATGATGGCAAGCTTGGGCTCTGTGAATACCACAGAAGGCATCAGCCCGTATTTCACTTTCCTTCCATCTCCCAGATAGATGTTTTCCGCCGCCACCATGGATTCTTTCGCCGCCACCGGTGTCAGAGGGTATCCTTTGGTGGCCGACACATCTCCTGCAGCGTAAACCCTGTGGTTACTTATGCTCTGAAGATACTCATTGACTGCAATGCCGTCTCTAGTGAACTCCACACGGCCTTTTTCAAGGTCCAGGTCCTCTATGTCGGGTATTCTTCCCGCTCCATGAAACACCTGGTCACAGGTGAAGATGATGTTTTCTCCGTCCTGGTCCGCATAGACCTCATAATGGTCTTCCTTCTTTTCAATGAGGAACGGTGCGGCATTGAAATGCACACGGATGCCAAGCTCCTCCGACCTTTTCACCAGGAATTTCACCAGTTCCTGATCGAAATGCTCCAGCGCCTGGTCATTGCCTTGGAGAATGTGCACTTCGCTGCCGGCCTGTGCAGCGATATGAGCGCATTCAAAGGAAATGAATCCACCCCCTACAAAGACCAGTTTCTTCGGTAGATGAGGCAGTTCCAGAAAATCTTCACTGGTAGAGAGATGTTCTTCTCCAGTGAAATAAAGAGGCGCCGGTTTCGCACCAGTTGCGATTAGGAGACGGTCAAAGGTCAGTTTCCTGCCGTTCACCAGTACCTCATTCTTGCTGAGAAAGGTCGCCTTGCCATGATAGGTGTCTATGCCTGCGTTCTCAAAGGCATCCACCCTGCTTTGAGGCACCTTGTCGGTGAACGTCCGCTTGAACGCCATGAGCTCTTCCCAGTCTATCCTGCTGCCTTCTGTTATGCCCAGCCCTTTCATCCTTCGATTCTGGTCCATCAGGGCAGCCACCCCTGCAAGCACTTTCTTCGGATCGCAGCCGCGCAGCGCGCAGGTACCTCCGAATGGTTTCTTGTCTATGACCGCCACCGTCATGCCTTCTTCACGGCATTGATAAGCTGCAGATGACCCCCCGACTCCTGAACCTATTACAACCAGATCATATTTGAACATCTTATTCCCCTCCTGTAAGACTTTCCTGCGCAAAATGTATATGTGAGAAGCCCCTGTTTGTTAATAAAATAGCAATATCATACATATCACCATTTCATATCTGGTTTAATTATATTATCTAAGCCATTGAGGTTCAATGTATTTTTCAATAATTCTCAGAATTTATTGATATTATTTTCCTGTAATCATCATAATATTATCATTTCAATAATATTTCGTACTTACTTTTGATTAACTGCGAAATAGAATCATGTGTCTGTCCATGTCTTCTTTCCTATTCAGAGGAAGCCGTTCTCTAGGCTTTTATAGATGAAACCTACCCACAAGAAAAACCAGACAGAAGATCATGCAACAGGATCTCATTCTGGTTTTCTCCTTATCAGTTCATTTGAAGCTTGCTATTCTCCTGGGCGCTCCAGTTCCAGTTCAAAGCAGAGTTCATCCTGCTTTGTATCCTCAAACCATTTCTTCCCGATGAATCGGAATCCATTCTTCTCAAGTATCCTTTTTGAAGCAGTATTCTTAGGATCCACGAAGGCACCGATTCTTCGTAGCCCAAGCTTCTCCTTTGCATACGCCAGGCAGCCTTTCGCCGCTTCTTTGGCATATCCTTTTCCCCAATGCGGCTTTGCAAAATGATACATAAGCTCCGCATCATACTCCTCATGAGGAGGATTGAATCCGCAGACCCCCAGAACCTTCAGAGTATCTTTATGAATGACAAGATAAGACGAGAACCCTCTCTCCTTCTGCATATCGATGTAGTACTGGAGTGAACGAAGCTCCTGCTCTCGCGTCCCTGCACCCCCGCAGTACTTCATCACTTCATCGCTACCCCAGATATCCATGAGCGCATCCAGATCGTTCACTTCCAGTGTACGCAGGATCAGTCTTTCTGTTTCCGTAATTTTCATGCAATCCCCCCTCTTCTTTTCTCCCATGCTTCTTTCTTATCTTTTACGCATACCACTTTCACGCTTTTCAGAAGGTGTGTTTTCCTGAAAAAAATAGAACCCCCATGGAAGCAGATCTGAATCCATTATATCAGATCACTGCTTCCTTGGAGGTTCTTATACAGTAAAAACCAGTTTCATCTTCAGATTCCGTCTTAGAGTTCGTTTCATCCATCACAGGAAGAAACCTTTTCTTCTGACAAACTGCAGGCCTGCTTTCACCAGTGGCCGCATCATGTTGCTGAAATTGTATAGAGTCAGATACTACATTGGGGTGTTTTCATCTTGTTTCCCTTCATGGGAAAGGCTATCTCTTTACGCACATCATGCATCAGGGCCAGCCTGAAAAGACTGCTGCTAGAATCGGCTTCTAAGGTCTTTGCCGATTCCATGAAACATGCATCCGGTTTTCTATCTGCCGTTATTTTCTTCCTTTTCGAGCCCACCAGGAACCTTTCCGTTGGACTTCCTTTCAGACTCTTCAGGAGTGTCCTTGTCTTTTTCATCTGCCGGGTTCTTCCGATCTTCTCTCTCTTTTTCACTGGCTTCTTTTCGCGTGGCTTTCTCCGCTTCTTTCAGCTGTTTCTCCAGAGCTTTTTCGGATTCCTTCTGTGTTTTTCTTTCCTCTTTTTCCAGTTTCTTCTCCTGCTGCTTCGCAGGTGTTTCTTCCTGGTCTTCCGATGGTTCTTCCACCAGGTCAGTCTGGTCCACCGCCTCTTCTTCCACTTCCATTTCAGATTCTTCAGCTTCTCTTGCCGCCTTGACTTCCTTCATGATCTCCTTGATGGACGTATCTGCATACTCGCTCGCATGTTCTGGTGCGATGCCTAGAAGGTTCACGATGATGTTGTATTTGCCAGGTGTCATGCCTTCGATCTCTCTGGCTGCCTGAACCATTTCATATCCGACTACCTTGGATGTCACTTCAGTATTCAGCTGGTCTTCTTCAATTTCTTCCTGCACAGCTTCTTCCAGTTCTTCTGCGGTTTCCTCCGCATCCTCGTTTTCTTTCGCAAGGGCCGAAATCAGAATTTCTCCGCCTTCTTCTTCAAAATATCCCAGTTCAGCGATCCGATCCACCGTAAGGGTAACGACTTCCGTGATGTTTCTGTTTTCGATATCCAGTTCATTCAGGACTTCCGCACCATCCTCATTGACTGCTTCCACGCCGATGACGCGATCAAACCTGTTCACTTCCAGCATGATTCCGGGATTCACGTCCACACTGACGTAGTAGTCCGCCAGGCCATAGGTATAGGCTCCGCCTCCCAGAAGGACAGCGAACAGAGCCGCTGCTGCCATGGACGCAAACCTTCCCATCCCCGAATTTCTCTTTTCTTTCATGGTTACCACCTCTCCAATTGAATGATTGCAGGCTTTCATTTTTTCAAAGGATCCGTCTTCCTTCAGAACCACTGCTCTTTGCCCTCTGATTTCTACAATTGTCGCTTTCATAATGAGCGCTCCTCTTTTATGTATTTCAGGTATTCTGAGAGAAAGGGATAATCCCCGGAAAGTATCTCTACCGCTGCTATTAAGTATTTACGATGACGGTCCAGAATTTTTCGGGGTACTTCCGCTTTTTTTTCGATTATTTTCATCGGCAGCTGTCTGGAAGCTCTCATCTCCCTGATCATCACAGGCTCATGAAGAAGATAACGCACTGCTCTGGCGCAGGCGCTGCGGGTCTTTTTCGCCTTCGGTGAACAGTTTGCCAGGTCCATGAAACTGAACCCGTACGCTCCCAGAATCGCTGTCATTGCTTCGATCTCGTTCTTCAGACAAGCATCATTTTCTTCCACCATGGCCTCCTCTTCAATAAAGTCCACAGGCACTTCCACGCTGAATCTTCCTTTGGTCCGGAAGTGATCCACAAGTCTCTGATGAATCATCTTTTCCGCAAAGGCCATGAAACTGCCGCGATCATAGTCGTATTTCGATACAGCACCGGAAAAGGCCACCAGTGCCACCGACCACTCATCATCACTTTTTGTTATATACTGTCTGGAGATTTTAGACGCGGTCTTCAGAATGAATGGTTCATGTCTTGTGATAAAGGTGGAAAGTTTCCCTTCGTCTGCTGTGGCTTCCACTGCCATCTGATCTATTTCTCTCACGGTTACTCCTCCAACTGCAGCTTTATTCTGTCAGGAATGCTCTATCCCCTTCTGTTTCCGTTCTATCGCATGTTTCATAAGGAATTATATCTTCATTTTCACGAATCGTCTATCCTCCACATTATGGCTGTGCAGGCAGACGATGCCTCTTCTCCCATGAACTTCAACAAAAAAATGATTCCCATCCCCGTTGGATGGAAATCATTTTCATCTTCAAAATCATTGATTCTGGTTCTCACCTGTACGCTCTTTCCTGTGCAGTCTATTATTTATTGCACAGTAGCATCTGTCACATTGTGAAATTTCATCAGAAGGACAGAACACCCAGGGCCGCCAGAAGGTTTGTGATCAGAATGAGCAGTGGAATGGACAGCAGTGTTCTGAAAAGGAACACTTTGATCACATCCCAGAAGCTGAGACCGATCTTCGTCTTCACCAGAATCATGCCTGTTTCAGACATGAACACCAACTGTGTGAAGGCCAATACTCCGATGAAGAATCTGGATGCTTCCGATACAGATCCCCCGATGAACAGTGCAGGCAGATACATATCCGCAAAACCGGCCAGAGATGCTGGAGCCATAGCCTTAGCCACTTCCGTGCTGTAACCGATGAGCTCATACAGATATACCAGTGGAGCACTTATGAGACTGAAGAAAGGTGTATATTCCGCGATGACCAGAGACAGGGTACCCACCGCCATGATCACTGGAAGAAAGCCCACATAGATGTTCAGGATATTCTTCAGAGATTCCACGATGACATCGGATATCCTGGCGGACCCGGCCTGCCTGATTGCAGAGTCGTAGGCATGCTGAAACACGGTTTTTCCCTCAGGGATGTCTTCCGTCACCGGTGTGACGCCTTCATAGTATTCAGGCTTGAACTTCTTCAGCGGCATTCTGGAAGTGATGAAAGCCAGAATCACCGTGATCAGTGCAATGGACCCGTAAAACACCGGGAAGATATGCCCGAAACCCAGCTCCTCCGCCACTGCGGAAGCAAAGGCGATTCCTACGATGGAAAAGGACGTAGCAATGATGTAGGCTTCACGCCTGTTGTAGTACCCTCTCTGATACTGGTTGTCTGTCACGACAATACCGATGGTTCCATCTCCCACAAAGGAGGCAATGGCATCAATGGTGGAATAGCCAGGTACTCTGAAGAGCTTCACCACAGCTGGCCCCAGAAGAATCCCGATGAATTCCACGATGCCGAAATGGGTCAGGAGTGGAAGTGCAAGGATCCCCACAAAGAAAGTGATGTACAGGGTGGTCAGAAGCCCCCCTTCGCCCGCCATGAGGCCTCCTGTATTTCCATCCAGGATCATATCTGCAAATCCGAAGCCCTCGAACCATCTGTTGATGACCATGAGATACAGAAAGGACCCGGCCACACGAAGCACGACATTCAGCGGCGATGCCTTGAATAACGAGTTGAGAAAGTTGCTGCTGGATGTATAAAACATGAAAAGCAGCGTCGCAAGCAGTACAATCCAGGCCACAATCACCGTGAATGTAATGAAGGGATCCAGGATGTTTCCCGTGACGAAATTCACAATGTGAGAGATGGCGATCTTGCTTTCTCCGTTGATGGAAAAAGGCATCAGAAAGAAAATAAATCCGAAGATGGACAAAAAGATGAATTTCAATTTATTAATCATTACTAACCTCCATTTCTTAAGCAGATTATAAAATAACATATACTGAAAAACGATGCAATAGATTTCTGCATATTTCCACGAAAACTTTGTATAATTATTCCTCGGTCCGTCCGATCTGTTCCTCTCGTTACCTTTCCTGCCTTTCTTCTCATAATAGTTCAGAAGGATTGCGTGAATGTGAATTTTCGCTGAAGGTTCTAATAATCCTGCCCGAAGAAGGAAAAGGAAAGCGCCCCCCATGATTTCATGAGCGGCACTTCCCTTTTCGCTGTATTTTTCTGTTAAACCATCTCGCTGGCCAGATCCCATATGGTGACCATGCCCAGAAGCTTTTCAAAAGGTTTCCCCTTCTCTGTGATGAAGACCACTTCCATCCTTCTCCTCTGGTCTCTGGTCTTTTTCAGTCTTTCTTCCAGATCCGCCACGGTCTCATGACGGGAGGCAAACTGAAACACTTCGCTGCGATGGGCTTCAAGCTTTGTGTATTCTTCCACATCTTTCATGATGAGCCCCTTGGTAAGATCCACGGAGCCATGATCTTTCAGATAATCGAAGATGCTCTCTTCCGAGAAGACCCCCACCAGCTGATCGTTGTAGAGCACCGGTGCATAGCTGTAGTTTTCCCTGGCCATGATCTTCATGGCTTTCAGCACCTCATACCCAGGCTCCAGTGTATAGATATCCTTTGTTTTCACCGCCAGCTTATCCAGTGCGTTGGGCGGATTCATCACTTCCATGAGAATTTTCTCATATATTTTCACCTGTTCCAGGTGAGGTTCGGCGATGATCTGCATCCCATTTCTGCCGAAATCATGGACAATGGCGTTTCTCAGTTCTCCAAAGGAATGGAGCAGTTCCTTGTGTTTCCGGAATGTGGCGCTTCGCTCCGCCATGCCGTGGACACGATGATAGTAGGTGGTGTTTCTGCGGTCACTGCCCAGATTCTGTCTCATATACTCGTCCAGCTGATTGTATGCGGAGATGAACCGGTCAGCATTGGATCGGACTTCACTCATATTCTGCACCTCTTTCAATTCTACTTTTCTTTTAATCATAACATAGAACTACGCCCTAGGAGCATCAGAGTTCTTCAAGAAAACCATAGAATTCTTTCTGGTACAGAGAAAGAGAGGCCTCCTCTATTTCTTATGGTGTGCAGCAGTCGGTTCCACAGCCGCATCCCTTACGATCCCCTGGAAGAACCATCTCGGCCGCTTCCTGTTCATCAAGACGCAGGACTTTATAGGCTGCCTCTCGGATCGCCTTGGCTGGAATATCTTCATACTCCACGCCTTCATAAAATACACTTCTGCAGTAGGATTCCTGATGCAGCAGGGCACTGCAGGATGCACAGTAATTCTCAGATACTCTGATATCCAGTAGTTCTTCCAGAGGAGTTCCATTGAAGAGGATGGTATTGGACTGTGTAAGCGCAATGCCGCCTAGTTTTGTATCCGTCCATGTAACACGCACGCCTTGTGACTCCAGTTTTCTGTTCAGTCGCTCCACTTCTTCCTGAATCGTTTCTCCCGTATCATCGCATCGGTCACAGGTCTCCCCATTCACATCAAGGTGTCTCCATTCAATAATCAAAATCTTCATTTTAAACCTCCTAAGCCGTCTGTAAAACTTCTATACTTTAAGACGGGGAAGTTCAGAAAAAGACCCGAATCAATCACATTTTCTGCAGATAAATTTTCCATTCTGGCTGTCCTTGTTCACAAGCTCTAGGATATTGCCCTGATGATCCAATCGGACATCGCAGCATTCCAGCATGGTTTCCTTGAGCTTTCTTCGCGCACGCTGGACTCTGTTTTTTGCTCCGGAATAACTCAGACCCCATTTTTCTCCCAGGTCATTCTGGGGAACACCTTTGAAGTCACTTTGGATGAGGGCCTCTTTGTAGGTATCCGGCAGAAGTTCAGCCATTTCTAGAAGACAGGCTGCTGTCTCACGGTTGTAGTTGGTTTCTTCAGAAACCGGATCCCGTTTGCTTAATGCTGTTTCTATATCCGCCAGATATGTCACTTTGTCTTTTCTCCGGTAGTAATCATAAATCACGTTGGTCGCAATGCGATAAAGCCAGCTCTCCATATTTTCGACTTCTGACATCTTTGCTTCAGATTGAGTGATCCTGACACCCACTTCCTGAAAAAGATCTTCCGCTTCAAATGCGTCGGACACTTTACTTCTGATATATTTTTTCAATTTTCCATTATATATTTCCCAGACTTCTTCTGACATAGGGGCATCTCCTTCCTTCTATGGCCACTGTCTCTGATGAATCTATGTAGAGGTGCTGAACTTTTAAAGGATTCTCCCAGTAGGAGGTTCTTCTTCAGGCACTGGCATTCTCTTGTGTGTACAATCTTAATGATTCCTGAGATTTATGTCAACAGCTCAGAAAAAAGAACGGAGTTGCTATCCCAGGAAATGAAATCAGAAAACAGGAACTCCTGAAGCGTATTCTTCTACGCTACGTTCTTCATGGATTCCTGTTCTTATTGTCTTATGAGATCACCTGTTGTATTCTTTTACGGACCTCCCCTCAGAATGATTAGAAAAACAGCTCCCCTGCCTTATAGCCTGCCGGCAGTTCTTCCTCACTTAGAAACTGAAAGCTGTCATCTCTGAGGATCGGCAGAAACGCTTCAAAAGGCGTTCTGGCAAATTCGCTGACATAATCACTGGCACCGAACCACTTGCCTTCCTTGCTGCTGAGATTGAGATTTCTTGCAAACTTCGTATGGTTGGAGCAATCATGTACTGCGATCCCCCATCCTTCTTCATCGGCGATTTTCATGAACTTCAGGGTCAGCTCCCTGCTCCAGATGGGAGAAATGTAGCCGTGCCTGGCGATATACATGTTCTCACCCTCGTAGTTTCCGATGTTGTTCTCATTGAGATGAAGCTCTGCACAGTTGATGAAATCCAGTTTCGTGCCGAGAATCTTGTCCTTCTTCTTCAGAAACGCATCAAAGAACTCCGGTGTCATGGGTGTCTCAATGCCCACATTCCTTATGTACTTCCTGGCGATGCCGATGTTTTCAATGACCTTGTCGGAGCAGTTTGCTGCACCGAGATTGAATCTGATTTCATCCAGACCCGCTTCGCCCAGGGCTTTCAGATTCTCTTCTGTGGCCAGGGTTCCGTTGGTGTAGAGATGCTGATGAATCCCTGCCTCTTTGAACTTTCTGATGACCGGATAATATTTCTCGATTTCCAGAAAAGGTTCCAGATAGACATAGCAGACTCCCGTGGGCTTTCTGTATGTGGAGAGAAGAAGATCCAGATCTTTCTCGTAGAACTTGGTTCCTCCGATTTCCCACATGCCTTCTCCCACAGGCGGAATGTTATCCAGGTCTCCATAATTGTAGCAGAATCTGCACTCGATGTTGCACCGGTTGGTCTTTCGGATGGCGCTGAGACCCGTGCCCAGAAGACAGGATTTACATCCCTTAGGAAACTTCTCATCCTCTCCCACATAGAGGGTTCTTTTCGCAAGATTCTTCAGACCCGGAATGTCTTCCATGAGTCTGTCGTTTCGATCCTCGATGGCTTCCTCGATCTGAGCGAAGGTGGCATATACGATTTCCTGCTGCCGGATCATGAGCTCTTCCTCTTCCGGCAGCATGGCGAAGAATTCAAACCACTGCAGGGCATCTTTCTTTGATATTTTCATCTGGTTTCCTCCAACGACGTACTGAAACCCTATCTCAGCTTCAGTCTGTCTCTTCTTATTCTATAGTTTCATTGCAACAGATCTGGCACTGATGTTTCATTTCAGACAACATGCATTTCATGCTTTCAGCTGCCCTGATTCTTCGTATCGGATCCATTCATGTCTATACGTATTGTAAAGAGTATCCGGGCATATATCAAACTAATTATTTTTTCCTTGTCAATTATCGTGAATTTCGTTATTTTTCGCTGAAGAACCTCTCTTCCATTTGATCTTATTGGAGAGGCCTTTTCCGGCTCTCAATGGGCTCCATATGAATCATTTAGCCAGGAAATTTCCCCTTTACTGGAATCAAAAAGAAGAGACAGGTCATGCAGCTGCACTTCCTGTCCCTTATGTTCTTATAAGCTGTTGGCCAGAACTGTTTTCTGGTAGGAGGCGGTGTGCCCGTAGATCTCCTGGGTGATGGGATTGCTCCTTCTCTTTCTCACTGTGTAGAGCATGTAGGCGAAGACCCCCAGATTGAACACGAAGGATGTGATGCTTAAGGCCATAAGCGCTCCTTCCGTGTAGGTAGGCAGAACCTTGAAATAGGATGCCGCCTGGAAATCAACGGACAGACTGAACATGGCATAGAGGGAGAGAATCTGGGCTCTATGCTGAAGCCACGCCCCTCTTTTAAATACGTATTCTGCAATGATGGCTGCAATGAGGATTCCAAATCCCGCATAGAGAGACCGGGTGGAAATGCAGTTGTACACATAGGCGAAGTTCCAGAGGGTGTAGCCGATGACATACATCCAGGTCATGTCCGGCCAGATCATGTCTCTGGTGCGGTCTCTGGACACTCGGATTCCCACAAATCCTGTGAGGGTCACGATGGTGAGGATGCCTGCCAGAGCATTTAATATATTCCAGGTTCCCCCGAGAACCAGAATGCCGCCTTCATCCACGGTCAGGGTCTTGTAGGTCGCATAGACCTGAAACTCGCGATAGACCGCTTCCGCAATGTTGATGGACAGGATGGCTGCCGGAAAATAGGCAGCGAACTTCTTTTCACCAAGCTTCGTGAATCGGATCAGAAGAAATCCGTAGACCCCGATGAGCGCAGAGACCACCTTCACCCAGCCGAACCAGGTGTTTCCTGTAGGCGAGCCCAGGGGACCGTAGAACACCAGCACCGCCAGGACCACCGGTAGTATGCAAAACAGAGCCACCGACATGACCTTCGATCGTCTTGCGATCTCGTTCAGAAAAAGAAACACACCGATGAATGCGACCAGGGCTGAAAAACCATCCAGACCCATTCCTTCATACAAAAAACCCATTATTATTCCCCCTTTTTCAATAAGCGACGATTTCCTTGATGTTGAACTCCTGCCCGGAGATCAGATGAAATCCATCTGATCCGCAGGATGGACATATTCTTCTCTTCTCCACCACATTGTATTCTTCCTGGCAGACGCGGCATTTCCCCATGGCGGGCAAGGTGATGATTTCCAGTTTCGTGTCTTCATAGTCCGTTTCACTGACTGCCGCAGGATAGCATTCCTCGATGAATCTCGGAATGGCCTGGGACAGCTGACCGATTTCAAGAATGATTTTGTCGACTCTCGTCAGTCTGTTGTCCACCACAAACCGGTCCACCACTCGGATCACCTCATATACGATTCCTAATTCATGCATAGATCCACCTCATCTCCTATCTCGTTTTCACGAAGGGATTCATTCTGTTCAGCGTGATTTTCGCCTTTCTCTTCACGGCATTCTTCAGCACCGCCTTGGGCAGATCATCGATTTCGAATCCCTTGACGTCGTACACCCTTTCCAGACTGATGGCGTCGAATCTGCAGCGCAGGGTACAGGCTCCGCAGCCTACGCAGAGATACGGATCCACCTTGGTGGCGCCGCAGCCCAGGCATCTGGCTGTTTCCTTCTGAATCTGCTCTTCCGTGAGGATACCCCTGAGATCCTTGAAGGTGGTTTTCGAGACCTTTCCATCCACATGGAGAGTTCTCTGCCGCTCTGTGCCGTCATAATCCATGCCCACTTCCAGATTCTTCTTGCTGAGCATGATGTAGGAGTGGTTGTCCCGACCGAAGACCAGGGACTGGCCATGCTGAACATATCGGTGAATGGATACGGCCGCTTCCTTTCCGGCTGCGATGGCATCAATGGCCAGTCTTGGTCCGCTGGCCACGTCTCCGCCCGCAAAAATGTCCGGCTTTGTGGACTGCAGCGTCGTGGGGTCCACCATAATGGTGTTTCTTCCCGTGCGCTTCACATCCTCACCTGCCAGCAGGTTCCCATAGGCGAAGGTCTGTCCCACGGAGAGCAGCACATGGTCGCAGGAGACGTAGAGGGTCTCCTTATCATCAAACTGCGGATTGAACCTTCCTTTGTCATCTATGGTCGATAGGCAGCGCCTAAACTCCACTCCGGTGACCTTTCCGTTCTCATGGTGAATGCGGGTGGGTCCCCAGGAGTTGTTGACGAGAATCTCTTCGGAAAGGGCCTCTTCCACTTCCTCAACGTGAGCCGGCATCTCTTTCCTGCTTTCCAGACAGAAGAGTTCCACTTCACGCACATCCTTCAGTCGAACAGAGCTTCTGGCCACATCGATGGCCACATTTCCGCCCCCGATGACCACCACTTTGCCCTTGACGCCCGTTTCCTGATTCAGATTGGTTTTTTTCAGGAAGTCCACGCCGCTCATGACTTCAGGAGTCTCTTCTCCCGGAATGCCCAGTTTTCTCCCCGATGATGCTCCGATGGCCACGTAGAAAGCGTTGAAGCCACTTCGTCTCAGTTCTTCTATGCTGATGTCTTTGCCCACTTCCACACCGGTCTTGAACTTGACACCCATTTCCCGGATGACGTCGATTTCCGCTTCCAGCACATCCTTTTCCAGTCTGTAGGATGGAATCCCCAGGGTCAGCATCCCCCCGAGCCTTTCTTCCTTCTCGAAGACGGTGATGTCGTATCCGTCCAGGGCCAGATCGTAGGCACAGGTGAGTCCGGAAGGACCCGACCCGATGATGGCGATCTTCTTGTCACTGTAGTCATGCCTCTTCTTTGGAATATATCTCGCATCAGCGTCCATATCCTTCTCCGCGATGAATTTCTTGATGTCATCCACTGCCACCGCTTCATCGAAGTCCCCTCTTGTGCAGTCCTCCTCGCAGAGTCTCGGACAGATGCGTCCGCAGACCGCAGGCAGAGGATTGTGCTTCTTGATGAGCTCCAGTGCTTCGGCGTATTTCCCCTGAGAAGCCAGCTTGATGTATCCCTGTACCGGAATATGGGCCGGACATTTGGTGATGCAGGGCGCCGTTCCGGAATCCATGGCATTCTTGCGGTTGAGACGGTAGTCGCTGTTCCATTTGTCTTCCTTCCATTCGGTGTCTCTTGGCGTCACCGTGGTGATGGTCTCATCGATGGGAGTCTTGGAGCAGAGTTTCTGTCCCAGACGCAGGGCATTGGTGGGACAGACATCGACGCATTCTCCGCAGGCGACGCATTTTTCCTCATCCACCACGGACCGGTAGTTGGACCGGACGATGTCATTGTTCAGATATTCATTGGCCAGCCTCATGGCATAGCAGCCGCAGCCGCAGCAGTTGCAGATGGCATGGGTATGTCCGGGAGAGTCCAGATTCGGCAGGGAATGCATCAGTCCATTGTCTTCCGCTTTACGGATGATGTCATAAGCTTCTTCCCGCGAGATTTCACGGCCTCTGCCGGTCTTGATGTAGTACTCCGCCGCATGGTCCAGCTGAATGCACATGTCTTCCTTCAGATGGCCGCAGCCTTCATGCATGGCTTCGCGGGAAGTTCTGCAGGAGCAGTCCGACACGGAAAACACATGGGCTTCCTCCAGATAGTTGGATATCTCCTCATAGGTGGCTCTTTTGGTGTTTCCGTCTATGGAGCGTTCGATGGGCACCACTCTCATGGGGCCGCCGCCGATGGGCATGATGCCTGCTGCCATGGGTCCCTTTTTGCTGCCGAAATAGTAGAAGGCTTCCGCCACTTCCGGATATTTTTCCACAATTTCCTTGTTGTTGTTGATCATCTCCAGATGTCCCGGAACGAAAATGTCGTGCCAGTACACATCCACGCCATCCACCGTATTCCAGAAGGTGACGCCGGTCCAGGCCAGGTGCTTCAGGGCTTCCTTCACCTTCTCCAGGGGCTGCCCGCAGGAAGCGGCAATCTCCTCTGCACTCTTCTTGTCTCTGAAAGCCACATGCATGGCCACTTCCGCCTGAAAAGGCGTCAGAATCGATGCCAGCGCATAGTATTCCGGACCAAAAGGGATGGCCTCGCGGCTGCTGCCCGCCTTGGTTCTCCCGATCTTATTGGCCAGATCCAGTATTTCCTGTCTGTAGGCTCTGCCGTCCACATCCGCCCAGTTCAGGGCAAAGTTGAACCGCTCCGATTTGTTGAAGTTGGTCTTTTCCATCTTTTTAGCCATTGATTTCTCCTTCCATCTGCTCTCTGATCCATGTTGTCCATTCCTCTATGCCTTCACCGGTCTTTGAGGAGATCGGGAAGATCCTGATATCCGGATTCAGTTCCCTGACACGCGTCGTAAGCACCTCCAGATCAAAATCGAAGTACGGAAGCGTATCGATCTTGCTGATAAGCAGCGCATCCACTTTCGCGAAAATCATCGGGTACTTCAGCGGCTTGTCGTCCCCTTCAGGTACGCTCAGAATTGCGATGTTTTTCATGGCACCTGTGTCATAACCCACCGGGCAGATGAGGTTTCCGATGTTCTCCAGAAACACCAGATCCACATCTTCCACATCCAGTTCGTCCACCCCTGCTCTGGCCATGGTGGCATCGATGTGGCAGAGGCCTCCCGTGTGCATCTGCACCGCTTTGGCTCCGGCATGCTGGACGGTCCTCGCGTCCACATCAGAGTCCACATCCGCTTCAATGACGCCCACCCTCATCTGGTCTTTCAATGCACGGACTGTAGCCACCAGCATGGTGGTCTTTCCGCTGCCAGGTGAAGACATGACATTGATCATGAATGCCTTCTTCTCCCGAAGGGCTGCTCTTGTTTCATCCGCCACCATCTTGTTGTCTTCATGAATATTCTTCCTTATGGAAAACACTTTCAGTTCACTCATAAACTCACCCCTATCCTTATTTCAGGTTGATTATATCAACGGCCTTTCGGTGCTACAATAGCACTCTTTGTCTGAAATTTAACACAATAATTACTTTAGCAAAGTGTGTACAGCTGACTCCAGATTCTTTCATCAGGCCCTCTCAGCGGAAAATGTTAACACCAGGCCAAAGTAAAATAATTTCCATTCATTGTAATAACCAGTCTTGTATGTTAAAATTTTGATTAATACGAATAAAACGAAATGGGGTGGGAAAATGGATCCGAAGAAAAAGTATGAGATCCTCATGGAAGGACAGACCGAGGGAATATCTGACACCTGCCGAAGATACGACATATCCAGGACCCTTTATTACAGGTGGCTCTCCCGCTATAAAGCGTCCGGCATGAAAGGTCTTCAGCCGGGAAGGCAACACCTGACCCCTTCCAACATCACACCCAAGGAAACAGAGGATAAGATCCTTACCCACATCAGAAATCATCCGGAGTACGGACCAAGGGAAATCAGCTATCTGCTGGAGAACCACGGCATAAAGGTCAGTGAATCCTGCGTCTACAACATCATGAGAAGAAACGGGCTTTCCACCAGAGAGAAGCGCATCCGTTCTGCCAGGAAGAAAACCGCGCAGCCTCTTTTCACCCTGCCCCCTCTTCACGAGCTGAAAAGCGGCGAATGTATGCACTTCTTTCTGACGCCCTGTGCCAGCCATGAAAGCTCCGATATGGTCTATGCCTATACGCTCATGGACTATCGAAGCAAGATCGCCTGCACGAGACTATACAGCCAGCTGTCCGCTTCCTGCTTCATGGATCTTCTCACTGCAGCAGCGATCCCTGTGGCCCACAGCCTGAATTTCTGTCCGCGATATCTCTGCTTTCACGATGGTCTGGAGATGAGCGCAAAGAGCAGACAGGGTTTCTCCCTGGATATTCAGGAAATCCTTCAGTCCAGCGGATTCGACATGACCCTGTTCTTTCTGGAAGAAGATCATCCTCTGCAGGAGAACTTTAGAGGGCAGAAGCAGGAATATCAGAGGTCCTGCCTGTCTTCCATGATGCCCCTCTTTCTCTCGGAGGAGCCCCTTGACCGCATCAAGCTCCATCTGCAGCGGGAAATCAGGAACTACAACATCCATCAGAAGTCAGACTATAATGGGCTTCTCCTGTCGCCCACGGAATATCACGCTCATGTGACAGGCGAAAGTCTTATTCTGCCCCTCTGGGCCTATATAGACCGGATCTACTAGAAAGGAAGGTGAAGTTTCAATGCATATTGCCATCATCGGTGGAGGCTTCTCCGGCCTCACAGCAGCCTATCTTCTCGAGAAGCAAGGCATAAAGGTCACGGTTTATGAAAAGCAGTCCATTCTTGGCGGACACTGTCAGACCCTGAAGAAGAAGAGGCTTCCTGTGGAAATGGGCACTGCTTTCTGCTTCAATGAAGAGATCAGGGAGCTCCTTCACACCCTGAATGTACCCTTCACGGAGCGTTTCACCTATCGCCACTTTCTGGATGAAAATCATCAGAAAACCGAACATCTTACCCATAAGGAGGTGCCTCTGCTCCTGGAGGAACTGGAAAGACTGAAGGAAATACTAACCTCCCTCCGGGTACCGGATGAAAGCACGGATTATTTCATGACGAAGGAGCTGATGATTCCTCTGGGAGAATTCCTGCGGAAACATCAGATGAAGTATATCCGATCGGTCATGACGCCCTATCTTTCTTCCTACGGCTTCGGAAACAGCGAAGAAATCATGGCCTATTACGCCTTCAGTATCCTCAATCTCTCCACCATCCACTCCTTCATCCGAGGAGACAAGCTTCTCTTCATCAGTGAGGGCGTATCAGAGATCATCCGAAAACTCGGAGAAGAGATCGGCGACATCCGTTATGGAGCAGAGATCACTGAGATCCTTCCCCATGACAAAAAAGTACGGATCACCACTACCCACGGGGTATCGGAATACGACAAGGTGCTTCTTGCCACCATGGTAAAGCCTGAGATTCTGAAAGACGCCTATCTGAAGACCTTCATGGGCAGACTGGACGTCAACTCCTATGTGAGCTGCGCCTATGAAGTATCTGACAGAAACATCGTCACCACCTACTACAGGTCCAACTTTGATGAGAAGGAGAAAATCCAGTTCTTTCATACATACAAAGAGAAGGATCAGACGGTCCTCGTGGCCTATGCCTATGGTGAGCTTCATGATGGACTGATCCGGAGCATGACAGAAGACATCCGAAAGGCGGGTGTAAAAATCAGGCATCTGATCACAGCCAGGCAGTGGCAGATCTTCCCCCATATCCGTCCGGAGTATCAGAAAGAAGATCTTTACGCGGAGCTGAAAGCCTATCAGAAAACCTCTGATATCCATCTCATCGGTTCACTGGTATCTAAGCCGGCCCTCTCCAGTCTGTACAGCTCCGTGAAGAAGCATGTCCGTGAGACGTTCTGAGTGGTTTAGAACTGCTGCTCCAACGCACTGAAATCAAAACCGCCGGCTTAGCCGGCGGTTTCCACTGACCCTATAAGGGTCTTTCACCAGCTGCACCCGTGAGGGTGCATGAAAGCGGCCGCCAACCGCACTACTTACTCAACTGCTGCTAAAGCAG
>NZ_JAFNJU010000012.1 GCF_017368455.1 Proteiniclasticum aestuarii
CAGGGTGTGAAGATGAAACCAGTAGACGGAAAGAACGAGAAATGCGGACAGTGAAACGGAGGAAGAAAATATGAAACTGTATATGAAACAGAAAGTCTTTTCCTGGAGAGACAGATTCTACATCAAGGATGAAAATGAAGCGGACAGATATTATGTGGAGGGAGAGCTGTTCTCCTGGCGAAAGAAGCTCCATGTGTATGATATGTCCGGTGCGGAAGTGGCCTTCATAGAGCAGAAGGTCTGGAGCTTTCTGCCCAAGTTCTATGTCTATACAGACGGAGAAATGATCGCTGAAATCGTCAAGGAGTTCACCTTCTTCAAACCCAGATACTCCATATCGGGACTGGACTGGGACGTTTCGGGGGATTTCTGGTCTCATGAGTACGAGATTCTGGAGAGAAACAGCCTGGTGGTATCCATCCACAAGGAATGGTTCACCTGGGGAGACGCCTATGTCATCGACATCGAAGAAGAAAGAAATGAGGTTCATGCGCTGGCAGTGGTGCTGGCCATCGATGCGGTGATGCAGGCCCAGGGAAGTGCGGCAGCAGGTTCTGCAAACTAGTTCATCGTTCAGAAATCCTTCATATTGTTCTGGTAGAATGGAAGACAGAATTCTACAGGGCTGAAGGAGTGAGGAGAATGAATGCAAGTGCGGAAACAGTTGAAGCCTATCTTGAAACGCTTCCGGAGGAGCGCAGAGAGGCCGTGGAGAAACTGAGGGAGACGATACTGAGGCATCTGCCCAAGGGCTTTGAGGAAACCATATCCTACGGCATGATCGGGTACGTGGTACCCCTTTCAGTCTATCCTGAGGGATATCATGCAGCGAAGGGGGAACCTCTTCCGTTCATGAGTCTGGCTTCCCAGAAAAATCATATTGCGCTGTACCATATGGGCCTGTATGCGAAACCGCATCTGGAAGAATGGTTCAGAGAAGAATATGAGAAAAGAGTGACACCAAAGCTTGATATGGGGAAAAGCTGCATTCGGCTGAAGAAGATGGATCAGATTCCCTATGACCTCATCGGAGAACTCTCGGAGAAAATCACCGTGGAAGAATATATCCGGGCCTATGAAGAGGCCATGGAAAACAGAAAGAAAAAATAGTCAAAGGAAAAGAAGCAGTGACGGAAAAATCCGCACTGCTTCTTTTGACGAGAAAAATAGAAGTGTAAGATTCCACTTCCTGGAATCAGCCTAGACCTGTCCCAGAAACTGCTGCACCATGAAGGAGACCACCACCACCAGGGTGGAGATGAGAAAGCCATGGAGCATGGGTTTCATGCCGGATTTCGCCACCTGCGAGAAGTTCGTCTTCAGGCCTATGGCGCCTAGGGACATGACCATGATGAACTTGCTCAGGGAAGAAAGGGAAGTGCTGATGGCCTCTGGAACATAGCCGGTGCTTTTCACAGCCACCATCATCAGGAAAAAGAGGATGAACCAGGGGAAGATCTTCTTGAGATCCACCTTAGCAGCGGCGGATTTCGACGTTTCGAGCTGCTTCTTTCGTTCCAGTCTTTCATTGATATAGGAGAAGAGCAGCACGATGGGCACGATGGAAAGGGTTCTGGTGAGCTTCACGATGACGGCAAACTGACCGGCGGCATCAGAAAAGGCATAGCCTGCCGCCACAACGGAAGAGGTGTCGTTGACAGCGGTCCCCGCCCACAGCCCGAATCCGAGATCCGACATCATGAAGTAGCTGCCCATGATGGGAAAGAGCACCACCATGATGATGTCGAAGATGAAGGTGGCGGAGATGCCGTAGGCGATGTCACTGTCCTTGGCATCAATGACAGGAGCAATGGCTGCAATGGCAGATCCTCCACAGATTCCCGTACCTGCCGAGATGAGACTGGACAGTTTCCAGTCCATACCCAGAACCTTTCCCAGAAGATATCCCCCACCGAAGGCGGTGACAAGGGTGAAGGTCATGACGATGAGGGAAAACTTCCCCACAGAAAGAATCTGTCCGAAACTGAGTCCCAGGCCCATGAGGACGATGGAAAACTTCAGCAGTTTCTTCGATGTGAAGACCAGACCTTCTCTGGCTGTACTCATGGATGAGACCAGAGGATTCAGGGCCATGCCAATGAGAAGGGCAAAGACACCTGCGCTGATCAGATGTACGGGCAGCGCTTCACTGATGAAATAGGATACTAGAGCCAGGAATCCTGAAATCAGGACACCAGGCAGGATGGATGTGATTTTGTTCATGTTGTCATCTCCAATGCTATAAGTTCTTATTGATTCTATCATGAATCCATTATAAAATATAATTATGATTATTAATGATAAGATTATAAATATTTATAGAAAGGGATGATGATCAATGGTGGATTCGAAACTGATCTCCTTCATGAGCATTGTGAGAAATAAAAGCTATACAGAAGCCGCAAAGGAGCTGAATCTGACTCAGCCTGCCATCAGCCATCAGATGCGGCAGCTGGAAGAGGAATATGCAGCCAGATTCTTCATCTATGAGGGAAGAAAGCTTCTGCTTACGGAGGCAGGCCAGATTCTGTACACCCATGCGGAGAGCGCCGTGGCCAGGGAAAGGATGCTGAAGGAGAAACTTGAAGGACTTCATAACCGAAGAAAAGAAGTGAAATTCGGAGCGACCCTCACCATTGGAGAGTTTACCATAGCACCTTATCTGAAGGAGCTTTTCGAGACCTTTCCCCAATACCATTTATCCATGCTGGTGGATAACACAAGAAATCTTATGGAAATGCTGAACAAAGGAGAAATCCACTTCGCACTCATAGAGGGACTGTTTCCGAAGGATCACTACGAAACGAGGCTCCTGAAAACCTGTGACTTCATCCTGATCACCACTAAGGACCATGATATTTCGAGGAGAGAAAAAGTAGTGCTGGAGGACCTCCTTCATGAAAAGCTCATCATCAGGGAAAAGGGCTCCGGTTCCAGGGAAATCCTGGAAAGAGCCCTGGATGAACGAAACAGAAATCTAAATAGCTTCTGTGAAGTCATGGAGATCGGTAATGTGAACATCATGAAGAAGATGGTCATGGAGGGTATGGGCATCAGCTTCATGTACCGGGATGCGGCTCTTCCAGAGCTTCAATCGGGAGAACTTGTAGAGGTATCTGTAGAAAATTTCTCAATGGAACGAGAGTTCAATTTCGTTCAGATGAAGGATGATGTGATTTCCGTTGAAAATCAGGAGGTTCTCGATTTTATCAGCAATAAACTGCATCGGTAGAGATAACATGAAAACAGTCCTGCAGGAAAGACCACCACTGATTCCATAAAAAATGTTCAGTTGCTGTGCATTACTACTAAGAATTCCCGCTTCATTTTGTTAAAAAATTAATTACCAGGGGTATATCAGCATTGAAATTATAATAAAATTCAAATTTCAGGATTGGTATTGACCCTTTCGAAGGATAAATGTATAGTAAATGAAGAAGTTAGATATTTATCAAACTTTCTATTTATTGTTAAAAAATATATAATCGGAAGGGGAAAAATCATGAGCGAAGCAAACAAGAATGAAAAAGTGTATTCAAGACGAGATATGTTGAAGACCGCAGGAAAAACAGCAGTTGGGGTAGCTGCCGTTTCATTTATTCCTTCATTTTTAACAGGATGCGATAAAAAAGTGGAACTTCCATCCAAGGAAGTGCTTGCCTATGAATATGTAGAAGCAAGTGAAGATGCGCCAACCTATCCATATCCTTACCAGAAGCTTGATGTGGCAACTGCCATGGAAAGAGGCTATGCGGGATACTACAACAAGGGCGGCTGCTGCAGAGGTGTTGTGGATGCGGTCATAGGAGAACTGGGAGACAAGGCGGGATATCCATGGAACCAGATTCCAGTGGATGTATTTGCCAATGGAGCAACAGGTTTCGGTATAGGTTCCCTATGCGGAGCCATTGCTGGTGCTGCCACATGCATCGGTTTTGCCATTCCACCAGAAGATGCACCAGCAGTAACAGCGGAGCTTTTCAAATGGTACACAAGCACGGAGCTTCCAACCTACAAGCCAGATGTTGATGTGGATTCATTGGTTTCACCAAGTGTCAACTGCATTGATTCCGTCGGACAGTTCATGGAAGTGTCAGGATACGGAATGAAGGATCCTGAAAGAAAAGCAAGATGTGCTGGTCTTACTGCTGATGCTGCAGGCAAGGTAGTGGAACTGATCAACAAGTACTACAATCTGTAAAAAACAACGGGAAACAGGAAGCAAATAACAAAGGAGTAGAATAATATGGGAAAAATAGGAATGACTGAGCTTATACTGATCTTATCCATCGCACTGGTCATCTTCGGGCCCTCCAAACTGCCTGCCATAGGCAAGTCCATCGGAGAAGCCATCGGTCAGTTCAAGTCTCATGCGAATAAACTGACAGAGGATGTCATGACCCCAGCTGACGATGTGAAGAAAGATGAAAAAAAAGAAAACTAAAAGAAGCAAGGATGACAAGCTCACCCTGGTGGAGCATCTCACTGAACTGAGGAACAGAATCATCTACATGGCTGTAGCACTTGTTGCAGCCATTCTTCTCAGTTATAATTTCTCAGAGATTCTTGTGAAGGATATGATCGGCATTGTACCGGACATAAACTTTGTCTTCATCTCTCCGGCGGAGCTTCTGCTGTCCTATATCAAGATTGCGGTGATCATCGGACTGGTGGTTTCAGCACCCTTTCTCATCACCCAGATCTGGCTTTTCGTAAGCCCGGGTCTTGAAAAGAAGGAACGAAGAACCATCGTCTTCTCCCTTCTCTTTGGTGGAGTCTTCTTCATCATAGGCGGCGTATTTGCCTACATCGTGGTACTGCCGCTGATGATTCAGTTCTTCATCGGGTTCCAGATGGAAGGCATCGAGGAGATGATCAGCTTCAGCAGCTATCTATCTCTGGTGATGAATACCGTTCTTTCCTTCGGGCTGATTTTTGAGATGCCCAGCATCATGGTCATACTCACAAGACTTGGGGTGGTCCGGTCGAAGTTTCTGAGACAGAACCGGAAGTACATCATTCTGGTGATCTTTGTCCTGGCGGCGGTCCTTACACCACCGGATATAATCTCCCAGGCCCTTCTTGCACTGCCGATGATCCTTCTATTCGAACTGGGTATATTCTTATCGAGGATTGTGGAGCGCAAGCGGGATGTGGGTGAGTAAAAGCTTAGATCTATACTGAATATAAACAGGATGCTGTATGCGGGATGTCCCCCCGTATGCAGCATCTTTGATTGTAAGGCGGATTTCAGGCTGAGCTCTTCAGACGCCTTTATCTGATCTGCCTCGAAATGGATGATTCATTCATACAGAATTAACATGATTACGGTATAATCTAACCTGATAATGAATAAAATCAAAGGAGACTGGACTATGAGAATACTGGTGATTGGAGCAGTTGCAGCGGGAACATCCGCTGCGGCAAAAGCAAGAAGAAACGATGAAGAGGCGGAAATCGTCATCTATGAGAAAGATACCCATATCTCCTATTCCGGATGCGGGATGCCGTATTATATCGGCGGGGAAATCGAAAACGGGGAAGAACTTACCCCCAGAAATCCTGAGTTTTTCAGGAACAAATACAATGTGAACATCCGGACGGAACATGAAGTGCTGAAGCTGGATAAAGAAAAGAAGGAGCTCACAGTGAAGAACCTGGTGACAGGGGAAGTGTTCACGGATTCTTACGACAGACTCATTCTCGCCACAGGAGCCCGGTCAGTGGTCCCTCCGATAAAGGGGGCTGACAATGAGCATGTATTCACTTTGAGAAACATCAATGACATGTATAAGATTAAACGGTACATCAACAACCGATCGCCAAAAAAAGCGGTGATTGTGGGTACCGGGTTCATCGGCCTTGAAATGGCGGAGAACCTGAAAGGCCTCGGTATAGAAGTGACCATGGTGGAGCTGCTCCCTCAGGTTTCTCCGGGACTGGATCCGGATATGGCCATTCTGGTGGAGGAACATCTGGAAAAGAAAGGGGTCAGAGTCATCACGGGTACCTCAGCCAGGGAGATTTCTGAAAGAAACGTCTTTCTGTCCGATGAGAAAAGACTGGATGCGGATCTTGTGATTCTCGCCACTGGGGTAAAGCCCAATGTGAAGCTGGCAGAGGAAGCTGGGATTCTACTGGGAGAGACAGGTGCCATCCGGGTCAACACCTTCATGGAAACCTCCCAGGAAGGGATCTACGCTGCAGGAGACTGCATCGAGCAGTATCATGTTGTCACCGGAAAACCGGTCTACAGACCCCTGGGTTCCACGGCCAACAAGACCGGAAGAATCGCCGGAAACAACATCACGGGAGGAAGTCTTGAGTTCAGAGGGGTTCTGGGCACAGGAATCTACAAGGTCTTTGATCTCACCGTAGCCCAGACGGGGCTCACGGAAAGAGAAGCGCTCAAGGAAGGATATGAAATCTCCGTAAGTCACAACATCAAGCCGGATCGTCCGGCATATATGGGCGGAAAGGAAATGACCATAAAATCCGTGGCAGACAGGAAGGATGGAAGACTGCTGGGTGTTCAGATCGTAGGTCCGGAAGGTGTGGACAAGCGGATCGATGTGTTCGTTTCACTGATCACCTTCGGAGCCAAGGTGCAGGATCTTGTGCATCTGGACCTGGCCTATGCCCCACCATTTTCCACCACAAAAGATCCGGTCATGTACACAGGCATGATCCAGGAAAATGCCATCTTCGGGAATCGGCCCCTTATGAACAGTGACAAGCTGGATGAACTCATGGCATCAGGGAAGAAAGTCAGAATCATTGACACGAGAGTGGAGAAGCAGTTTGGCGCATCCCATGTGGACCATGCGGAAAACCTGCCCCACGGGGTCATCAGAGAGAAGATGAAGGACCTTCCAAAGGACACCATCATCATCACCTACTGCAATAAGGGAACCACTGGCAATGCCGTGCAGAATATTCTCCTGAATCGTGGACTGAAGGAAGTCTACAACCTCTCCGGAGGTCATAAGACCTATACGAGGTACAGGCTTCTGAAGAAGAGATCAGAAAAGAAGTAGAAAATACATAAGTAGATAAAATAGAGGCTGGAAACCGAAATGTCAATTTCGGTTTCCAGCCTCTTTAAGGTTTCCCTATTTTTCCAGCACATCATGATAATCTTCATTCTTTGTGAGAATCGCCTGGGCGAATTCACAGACAGGTCTGATTTTCCTGTTTTCCTTTCTTGCCCGCTCCACCACTGCGGTGATGAGCTTCTTGCCTACACCCTGACCACTGAATCCGTCATGGACATAGGTGTGATTCACCACCAGGATGTCCTCACCTACATTGTCAAAGAGGATCTCACCGGCTTCGATGTCTTCCTCATTCATCAGATAGATTCTATTCTCTTCATGTTCCACTCTCATTTTGTTGCCTCCTCGCATTCCGTTATGAACAATATACTGCAGCGCACCACTGGGGCAGCGATGGATGAGCGCCATGAGATTTTCCTTTTCAGGTTCTCCATCGGGTAGAATCCAGGGCCTCTTTCTCACGTTGAAGACACTGCGGTTTCCTTTGACGCAGACCGCGGAATGGATGCATAGATCCAGTCTGAAATAGACATCCATCACGGTTCCATAGTATTTTCGATATCCTTTGGCAAGCAGTTCCTTTTCGGTCATGAAAACATACCTTCCTTGGTGCACTAGTATGAATAGTTCCATTTTATCATAGAGAAAAAGGTTTTTCACTAAAGAAGGAAAGAAATGCATTTTACACAATGTTTCTTGCTTCTGCAGAACGGATTCACAATGAATCTTTATCCTTTCTTTGAGACTCATTAGGAATATAATGGAAGGGAGGAAGAAGGTTGAAAGGTGAAAGGAGAGAGAAGGATGATCAGAGAAGCGAAAGCAAGTGACGCAAGAGAGATTCTCGGCATCTATGCCCACTATGTGGAAAACACAGCTGTTTCCTTTGAGTATGATGTGCCTGAGGTTTCCGAAATGGAGAGAAGAATCAGAGATAACAAGGATAAGTATGAGTATCTGGTTCTGGAGAAGGATGGGCATATCGCAGGTTATGCTTACGGCAGCCGCTTCAGAGACCGGAAAGCCTATGAGAGAACCGTAGAAGTGTCCGTCTATGTTCATAAGGATGAGCTGAAGAGAGGCTATGGCAGTGCACTGATGAAAGAACTTCTGAAAAGACTGAAGGAGAAAGGCATGAAGACCGCTGTGGCAGTCGTCACATCGGAAAATGAAGCCAGCAGCAGAGCATTCATGGCTATGGGATTCACCTATGCCGGTCATCTTCCCCAGGTGGGCTATAAACTAGGAAGCTGGCATGGCATCAATCAGTATTTCAGAATCCTGTAGCATACAGAAGACTATCTTCACGTAATCTTAAAGAAAAAATAAGTGTGTAGAAGTATCGATTTAAGTTCCAACAGATAAAGTGAAGATAGAATACCACTATCTGTTTTTTAAGGAGACAAAACATGAGTGAAATAAAGAGAAAAAGCGGCAGAAACATCTTCATGGGCATCCTGACCCTGCTTCTTTTCAGCTTTGTCCTGTTCGCCATTCTGGACCGCTCCCAGGAGGAGATACGGCCTCCGGTCCTCCATGTGCTGATGAATGATGAGGTCAGAAAAGAAGCGCTGCTGGGCACCTATGAATGGACAAGTGGAGACCGGAGCATTGTAGCCGATGCGGACCATCCCGCTCTTCTGACCTATGGAGAATTAAATACGCTGGAGGCCAGTAAGGGTCAGAAGGTCTATATGAGCCTATCAGATGAAGAGGGGTATCTGCCTCTGAATGTGATTTCCTTTGAAGTCTATGAAGAAGGAAGCACGGAGAAAGTCAAGGATGCCACCTACAGCATCAATGGAGACACACTGGTGCTGCATCTGGAAGAAGATTCGGGGGAGTATGTGTATGCGCTTGTCATGGATTTCGGGCAGCAGGGAAAAGCGGATTACGCAGTCCGCATCCATGTGGATCTTCAGCACTTTTCTGTGGAGGAGCTGAAGGAGCTGGAAACGCCTTATGTGGGGAACCACGGAAAGGTAGGAGAGATTCTGTCAAAGCTTCCTGCACCTGGAAGCGGCTATGTGCAGAGATATCTGGCCTTGAAGACAGCAGGAGAGCCTTATGGAATTGTCGCCTATTATGAACCGGTGGAAGAAATGGCGGGAACCATCGTATTTCCCACAGAGAATCCTCCGAATAATGTCTACGAGAACATGGAGAAAAATGCCACTGCTCTCTTCTGTCTCGTTGACAATGCAGGCGCTGTGACCTTCAAAGTGAGGCAGACACCATCCACAGGGGAACTGACCGATGAGGACTATGAAGGGTCCGCTACATTTACAAGAACGCAGCTCACAGAGAAGTATGGTGATCTCGAGGACATCATGGATCATGAGGATCTCTTTTCGGAGTGATCCGGATCCTCAGCGGGGGAGACTGAAAAGGACACAAACCTCCAAAAGTATTATGGTTTCAGCCTGAAAAAGATGACCACCAGGGATTTTCATCTCTGGTGGTCACTTTTATATCCAAGAAGAAAGGGGGAACTTACTTCTTATTGGCGAATGCTATTTCTCTTCATCGTGATGCACTTCCGTGATGACAGGTCCGCGCTCTCTCATTTCATCCATCCGTGCTTTCTGCTCCGCTTCTTTCAGTCTGTCTTCCGCTTCCAGCTTCTTCTGGATTTCCTCCCAATCCCCTGTTACCATTTGCTTTTGTCTGGTTCCGGTTCTTGTGTTAAGTCTTCTGATTTTGTGAGTCATTATAGATATCCTCCGTTGTCCTGGGTCGGATATCCTACTTAATAATGACTTTTTAATTTTTATGCAATACTAAGTTCTATTTCCCTCTTTTTTCTTTTTCAAATGGAACATGCTATTACAATTAGCAATTAAAATAGAAAAAATTTACTGTTTGATAAAGTATTGACTAAAAAATGATATTACTGTTATAATATAGAAAACGTTTTCTGGAGGTGTTCAAAATTAATGAAAAACCAACCATAAAGGATATCGCTAGATTATCAAACTCATCAATAGCAACAGTATCACGTGTGCTAAACAATGTTGATTATCCGGTATCGAATGAATTGAGAGAAAGTATTTTGAAAGTTGCAAAAGAACTTAACTATAAACCAAATATATATGGAAGGATGCTTAAAGGTGGTCAAAGCAAGGAGATAGGACTTCTTATTCCGAATATTTCAAATCCATTTTATTCCGAGTTGGTATCGGGTGTTGAACGTATTTGTATTAAGAGAGGCTATACTCCGATCATATGCAGTTCATATAATGATAAGAAGCTGGAAAAAAAGCATCTTGATACTCTTTTGATGAAGAAGGTTGATGGCATACTGGCATCAATAATTGGTGATAGTGCTGATATCATTAGAGAAATGAAGCTTGAGAACAGTAAGTATGTTTTGTTCGATCAGAATCATAATGATGATAGTTGTTACAGTATTTCGTATGACTTTGAAAATAGTGGTTTCATTGCTGCAAGCTATCTCTTGAATCAAGGATTAGAAAAAATAGCATTTCTTTCAACTCCATTTGACAGAAAGAGTCGTCAAGAAATATTTGAAGGATTTAAAAGAGCATTCAGGTTAAAAGGGAAAACATTCAGTGAAGACTATCTTATCGTAGAAGGGCTTCCAGAAAATGAAATCGAACAAAATGCAGAGATTCAAAATGGAATTCATCTGACGAAGATAATGCTACAAAAAATCGGGAAACCAGAAGCCATTGTAGCAATAAATGATATCACAGCTTTAGGTGTTATACAGGAATTGGCTAATCGAAAAATAACAGTACCTGATGATATTTCATTAATAAGCTTTGATGATATTCCACTTGCTGAAATGGTAACACCAAAACTAACAACAGTAAGACAACCAGCTTTTCAGATTGGAAAGATTGGTGCAAATATGCTTATAGATAGAATTGAAAATATGTACGAGGGTAAAAAGAGTATAATCATTGAGCCTGAATTGATTGTACGAAAAACAGTAATGGAAAAGGAGTAGAGGGTATTATGGTATTTGATGAATTGAAAGTAGAGGTATTCAAGTCAAGAGATGAAATGGGAAAGAAAGCTTCAGACGATGTGAAAAGAAGCATTAAAGATCTATTAGAGAAGCAAGAAGAAGTAAATATGGTTTTTGCGGCAGCTCCTTCTCAAAATGATTTTTTTGATTACCTGACAGAAGAAAAGGATGTTGAATGGAACCGTGTGAATGCTTTTCATATGGATGAGTATATTGGTTTAGAGAAGACGCATCCAAGTGCATTCTCAAATTTTCTCCAGGATAAGGTTTTTAAGCACTTACCACTTAAATCGGCTCACTTCATTGATGGGCTAAGCGATCCGAATCAGGAATGCAGAAGATATGCAGAACTATTGATTGAGAATCCAGTTGATATAGTCATTATGGGAATTGGTGAAAATGGACATATTGCTTTTAATGATCCAGATGTTGCAGATTTCAATGATCCAGAAGATGTGAAAATAGTAGTTTTGGATGAAATGAGTAGAAAGCAGCAAGTAAACGATGGTTGCTTTAATAATATTGATGAAGTTCCAACTCATGCAATCACCTTAACAATACCAAGATTATTAAACGCAAAGTATGTTTATTGTATTGTTCCGACTGAAAGGAAGGCGCAAGCAGTAAAAGATGCGCTTTACAATCCTATTTCAGTTCAGTGTCCTGCTAGTATATTAAGGACCAAGAGTGGAAGTATACTTTATTTAGATCAAGATGCAGCAATGTACTTGGAGGAGAAAGATGAAGAGAACTAAGCTTCTTCTAATATCAACCTTTGTATTAATAAGTGTAGTCACAATTATCAATATTACGATGTTGCTTGTGGAAATTAATATCATACTGACAATGCTTACTGCATTACTGCTGTTCTATTTGGCATTTCTCATGGTTAAAAAGATGATGAATCCAAATGGAAAACTCGATAAACATAAAAAAATGAAGTTCTTGATGAAGGTGGAAAAACCTTATGGGAAGAATGTCGAGATTTATTGTAGTGACTACTATGATCAATATGAGAGTATCTACAAACCGATAGAGATTTTCGGAGTAGGGAATCAGACTAAGGTTGTTATCAGTGAGAAATATCATAAGAATCATGATAGCAGCAGTATTGATATGTTAATAGATAGAGAAATACTCAAGCATAATTCAGGCTATCAATCAAAAAGTTTTAGTTTTTTAGTCACACCTATACTGATTATTGTAAATATCATGATTTTCTTCATCAAAAATATCAGTATATACAGAAGTACTTGGGGGACACTCATTACTGATTTTTTAATTCCATTTGGATTCTTAATATCTTACATTTCGATTCTTCTATTATGGAATAAATATCACAGCTACCTGGATCAATATCTTGATTCAAAACTTATTATGTATTATGACGTTGAGGATGTGTGTAAATTTATTGAAGAAACAGAAAAAGAGGAAGGAGGTTATGAAAAGGAAAAGTATAGTAGTTTCAATAAGATGCACATGCTTAAGCGAATTAATAAAATAAAAAAATAAAATTGGGGAGGAATAATATGTCAATGCATTGGTTCGATTACGTAATGGTTGGGGCTTTTTTCATTGTAATGTTAATAATCGGTTTTAAATCCAAGAAATCTGTACATGATTCCAATGACTTCTTTGTTGCTGGTGGTAGAGTGCCTTGGTGGCTTTCAGGAATATCACATCATGTATCAGGATATTCAGGAGTAGTATTCGTTGGTTATGCGGGTATTGCTTATACACATGGTATCTCCATCTATTTCTGGTGGGCACTAAATATTGCCATCGCAATGAGCATAGGTGCTGTAATTATGGCGCCAAGATGGCCAAAACTAAGAAAATCCTTAGGGATACAGTCGCCTACTGAGTATCTGGAAATGAGATATAACACATCAACACAGGTTATCGTGGCTATTTCTGGTGTTATTGTTAAATTATTGGATGTTGGAGCTAAATGGGCATCGATGGGGATCCTGCTTTATGGATTTACAGGGATTCCAATATGGGTTGGTATAGTCGTTTCAAGTTTAGTATCTCTCGTTTATATTGCAATCGGCGGCTTAATTGCAGATTTATGGACTGACTTTGCACAGTTTGTAGTTCAGATTGTTGCTGGTTTGGCTTTATTTATTGGAGTAGTATCCAGATTAGATGATTTTGGTTTTACAATTACATCTGCATTCAACGCATTACCTGAAGCAAATCTTCGTCTCATGAATGAAGGCAGAGGACAAGGTTCATTATCTTGGACACTTCTTTATTTCTTTGTAATTTTCTTTAGCTACAATGGTGGAACCTGGAATCTTGCAGCTAGATTCATATCAACGCCAAATCAGAAAGAAGCTAAGAAATCAGCATTTTTATCTGCCGCATTATATTTAGTATGGCCAATCATTCTTTTCTTCCCTATGTGGGTAGGACCACTAATATTCCCTGGTCTTACACAAGGTGAGGCTGAGGCGACATTATATTCAAGTCTTACGAATGAATTTCTGCCTGTAGGGTTGATTGGGTTAGTTCTTGCTTCTATGTTTGCCAATACATTGTCCATGTGCACATCAGATGCAAATACGATTTCTGCAGTGCTTACTAGGGACATTATTCCGAAATTCAAACCTGAAATTAAGTCCTTAGATGCAAAAGCATCATTATTCTATGCAAGAGCTACAACAATCGGGTTTACATCACTGACCATTCTTGTTGCACTTCTGAGAGACTATATGGGAGGAGTAACAGGTCTGATTCTGACATGGTTTGCAGCTCTTCTTGGACCGACTGCTATACCACTATTATTTGGTCTTCTTCCAATCTATAAGTATGCAGATTCGAAAGCTGCAATTGTATCGATGTTAGGCGGATTTGGAGTATTTATTCTGACTCAGCTGGGAATCCAGTTTGAAGCTGATGTGGCGCTTATTGCACCTCTAGCAACATCCTTTGTTCTATTTACTGGTATCACGCTTATTAACAAGTACGTGCTGAAGATTGAGATTAAGCCAGAGATTACGGATCTGTTAGATGAACTATCCGATGAGGAGATGTCAGCTTAATGGATGATATAAACATCAAGGATTTTTATATTCGGCAAATAACCGAAGACTTTTATCCCTACTGGAAGAAATTCGAAGACCAGAAATATGGTGGAGTCCTCAACTGTATAGACAATCGAGGCGAAAAATTGCTGGCACAAGATAAGTTTACCTGGTCTCAAGGTAGATATCTTTGGGTACTTAGTAAACTCATTGAACTGTCAGAAAATAAATCGATCGGAGGATTAGATTTAGATCACCTGAAAAGGCAAGCTGGAATGACCTACGAGTTCATAAAAACGAATGCAATTTATGGAGATACCAGATGCTACTATCTTCTTGATCGAAAAGGTGGTTCAATGAGAGATCCTGTTTCAGGTGAGTATGATGCGAGCATTTTTGCTGATTGTTTTGCTCTTATTGGTATGGCTGAATATGCCAGAATCCTTAATGTCGCAACTGAAGTCAAGTTGGTTACATCACTATACGAAAGTATAAAAAGAAGAATTGTAGCTGACAACTATAAGACAGAGCCGTATCCAATACCTGAAGGGTATAAAAATCACTCCATTCCTATGATCATGTTGAATACCACATATGAATTTATGCTTATGCTAGAGAATTTTGGTATGGATCTAGATGGACACCAAAACTATCTTCTGGAACTGGTTGAAAGCATTCTTGATGATTTCCATGAAGATAATCTTATCAGAGAATTTGTGTCAAATGATGATAATAGAAATGTCAAAATGCTTGATAGGCACATCAATCCAGGACACACCCTTGAAGACATGTGGTTTATTATAGAAGCACTACAAAAGTATGGTAATCTCGAACACTATCTGGAAACAATTATTTTAATCTCAAAGAAAACGTTTAATGTTGGTTGGGATAAAGAGTATGGAGGGTTATTGCGGTACGTGGACAAGCAAGGTGGTCCACCTGTAGGTGAAATCGATGATTTTTCGTACACTAGATTAATTCAAGATACTCATGATATGAAACTATGGTGGCCTCACTCGGAGGCACTTTATCTTCCACTATTGCTGCATAAGCTAACTGGAAATGAAGAGCATATGGATTGGTACAAAGAAGTACATGACTATGTGTTTGAAACTTTTCCCAATACAGAAGTTGGTGAGTGGATTCAGATAAGAGAAAGAGATGCTTCACCAGTAGAAAAAGTGGTAGCATTACCTGTAAAAGATCCTTTTCATATTCTAAGAAACTTCATCAAAATAATAGAGCTATAAAGGAGTCAAATATGTTACTTGGAACATCAAAAACAGTGATAACCCCCCTGAAAAAATTAAGATTAGCTGGATATGCAACACGTGAGGCTGTCTTTGATGATGTTCTAGAAGACATATATATCAGGGTCTATTGGCTCAGAGATGAAAAACTGAATAAAGATGAGGTCATCATTTATGGTGACCTTATCTGGTTCAGTGAACCATTCGTTGAAAAAGCGATAAAGACAATCCGATATATATACCCAAATTTGGCAGAGAGTAATATCTGTTTTATTGCTTCACATAATCACAGTGGCCCGCCAACGGGTGATTCTTTTACACCTTTGCTTGAGACATATGATGATGAATATGCAGCATATCTCTTGAATAGAATTATTGATTCCATTAGATTTGCTGAAGCAGACAAAGAGGAGATATCAGCTGAGAGATATACAGACCGGATAAAGCTTAATGTATATAGAAGAGTTATGTTAAACAATAAAATAGAAATGATGCCGAATTATGATCATTACTGCAATCATGAATTGAATCTGATAGTCTTTAAAAACTTGAATGATGATGTAAAAGGTATGATTGTACATTACCCATGTCATGCTAACATCTCAAATGAAAACAAAATCATGCCTGATTTTCCAGGGATAACTTTAAGTATGCTCGAAAATAGATTTGAAGATTCAGTATCAATATATATGCAGGGAGCTACAGCCGATATTCGACCGAATGTTGTTTTAGGAAATAAATTTACTTCTGGTAACTATGCACAGGTGGTAAAGTTTTCTTCTATGTTATATGACAAAATCATATCGATGATTGAGTCCGGACAGAGTAATGAAATAACTATAAAACTGGAAAAGAATCGTATTGATACGATTCGATTACCACAGGACAGGATTATCGTGAATGAGAATATATTGAAAAGTGAAGATGAATCAAACCTTCCAAAACAACAATGGTATGAAAAAACCAAGATGAAGAATTTCAGGTTATATGAGAATTTAAAAGTACAATATCTTTCGCTAGGTGATGAGTTAGAATTTTTCTTCTTTAACGCAGAAATGTCACAAAGCTACGAAAGTTTCATCAAGAAAATCTATAAGAATTCTCTAGCTGTTTCCTACGCTAATGGGATGATTGGATATATTAGCAGCAGTAAACAGATAGAAGAAGGTGGTTATGAGCCTGTAGACTCTGCAATCTATTTTGCATTGTCAGGTACATATAAGCCTGAAATTGAAAAGATGATCATGAACAAAATATTAGAATTAGGAGGATATGATGAAAAAAGGTACAGTAATGAAACAATATAAGGAAGAAGTATTTAAAATCATCAATGAAATACATGAGGAAGAAAGTGACAAGATAGTTAAGGTGGCTGAAGTCATTGCAGAGCACATCAAGAAGGACAGATTGGTGCATATCTGGGGTCCGGGAGGGCATTCGAATTTAGCTGCAATGGAAATTTTTTTCAGAGCTGGTGGTCTGATGCATGTAAATGCGATTTTGAATACAGATACGATGCTCAACAATGGTGCCTTAAAGTCGATGAATGTTGAACGATTGCCTGGTTATGGAAGAATAGTCATTGAAGACCAGGGTATTGGAGAGGGTGACCTACTCATTGTAGTTAATGCATATGGCATTAATACAGCAACAATTGATGCTGCGCTTACAGCCAAAGAAAAAGGCGCTTTAGTAATTGGAATCAGTTCCCATGACCATGCCAATGATACACCTGCGAATCACATAGCGAGACATCCTTCAAAAAAGAATCTTCAAGATATTGTGGACTATTCTGTAGACTGTAAGCTGGCTGTTGGAGACGCATGTATCAGCTTGGATGGGTTTGAACAGAAAATCGGAGCGCTAAGCACATTTGCAAATGCTTTTGTTTTAAACTCAATCGTCATTGAGACTATAAATATCCTCGTGGAAGAAGGAATTCATCCCCCGGTATGGATGAGTGGAAATGCTGATGGTGGAGATGAATGGAACAAAAGGTTTATGGGGAAATTCAGAGACAAGATAAAGATGCTTTAGAAGGAGTTATGATGAAAAGTTTATTATTTACAAATATTAAGGTAATCATGTTAACTGGAATCTATGACTATGAAGTACTTGTTGAAAATGGTAAAATTACCCGCGTAGAAGACAGGGTTGATAGATCGAACCTGGATATAGAAATAATCGATGGTGGCGGAAAATACTTGGCACCGGGCTTCATTGAATTACACAGCCATGGTGCTGGAGGATATGACTTCATGGATGGGAGCCATGATGCTATATACAAAGCTATTCGGGCTCATTTACGATATGGAACTACCTCTATATGCCCTACAAGCATTACTAGCACAAAAGAATCCCTCCTAAAGCTAATTAAAGACTTCAACGAACTTGAACTGACTAGAGAAGGACATCCAAATATATTAGGTTTACATTTGGAAGGACCATATTTTGCTTATAACCAAAGAGGTGCACAGGATCCCAAATACCTTAGAAATCCAGATCCATCGGAGTATATAGAAGTTCTGGAAAGCACAGATAGAATAATAAGATGGTCTTTTGCCGCCGAACTTGAAGGGTCAAAAGAGTTTCTATCAATTTTGCGTGACAAGGGAATTGTCACCTCAGTAGCTCACTCTGATGCTACGACGCAGGAAGTAATTGATGCTTATGAAAATGGTGTCTCGATTCTTACTCACTTCTATAGTGGGATGTCAACTGTCACTAGGCGTAATGCATATAGATTTGGAGGCGTCGTTGAAGCTGGATACCTGATTGATGATCTTTATGTTGAAGTTATTGCTGATGGAAAACATCTGCCAAAGGAGCTGCTCCAATTGATATATAAAGTCAAGGGAGCTGATCGAATTTGTCTTATCACCGATTCCATGAGAGCTGCTGGCATGCCAGACGGCAAATATATACTAGGAAACCTTGAGACAGGCAATGAGGTAGTTGTGGAGGATGGTGTAGCGAAGCTTTTGGATCGTTCTGCCTTTGCTGGTAGCGTTGCAACACCTGATCGTTTAATAAGGACATTCAGAGAGTTTACAGGTGCTCCGTTATATGAAGTGATTAAGTTAATGACTTTTAATCCTGCTAAAGTATTGGGGATTTCTGACCGTAAGGGATCCATAGCAGCTGGAAAAGATGCTGATCTAATATTGTTCAATGAGAATATTGAGATCGAAAAAGTGATTCTCAGAGGAGAAACAGTTAATTTTGATCAATGAAATCACTTCAAATTAGTAACAGAAAATGATATCTATAACTGATATTTCATCTTTTAAGGTAAAAGATGACCACCAGGGATTTTCATCTCTGGTGGTCACTTTTTATATCCAAGAAGAAAGGGGGAACTTACTTCTTATTGGCGAATGCTATTTCTCTTCATCGTGATGCACTTCCGTGATGACAGGTCCGCGCTCTCTCATTTCATCCATCCGTGCTTTCTGCTCCGCTTCTTTCAGTCTGTCTTCCGCTTCCAGCTTCTTCTGGATTTCCTTCATGCTGCCTTTGCTCTCCTCCATGTTCTTCTCCAGCTTCTGAAGGGTGTTTCTTGCGAAATCTCTACCACCGATGCCGAAGGCGATGGCGAATGCCACAGCGGAGGCTACGATGATGGCGATGAACAGGGTTTCCACAAACAGTGCACCGATGCCCAGGTGGGACAGTGCCATGAGGGCTGAGATGGTGATGATCACGCCTTTGATGATCATGGCTGCGAACCTTGCCTGTGGCAGAGTGTCCACGATGAATCTTTTGGCGACGGAACCCAGTATATATCCTCCCAGAAGGATAAGCAGTGCGCTTAAGATCATTGGCAGGTAGGCGATGACCGCTCCGCCGATGGTCTGGAAGATGGTAAGGCCGATGAGATCAAAGGCCTGAACGGTGAAGAACAGGATGATCAGAGCCTTGACGACGATGCCGACGACTCTTCCCAGATCAAAACCGGTGGCTCTGGGCTCATCCATGACATCAGCGACTTTATCGGACAGGCCGAATCCGTCGATGATGTTTTCAACAAGATCTCCAACCAGTTTGGCGATGAAGATTCCGATGAGGATGAGAATGCCGGCTGCCAGAATCTGAGGGATGATGCCTGTGATGCTCATGAGCATGGTCACAGCAGGATCTGTGATGGCATCTATATTTAGCACTTCCAGTGCCGCGATGATGAATGGAATCAATACGATGACATAAAGCACTTTTCCGCCCAGATCCGCAAAAGACAGGGTGTTTTTAGAAGGCTCTTCCGATGTCTTCGAATCGGCGAGACCCATTCTGTCTTTCAGCTTGTCCACTTTCACTTTTTCAAGGAACCCTACGGTCAGCTGCTGAACAATCTTAGCGATGACGAATCCCAGGAACAGCAGAAGCGCTGCACCGATGAGTCTAGGAATATATCCCAGGAAGGTTCCAAGCATACCGGTCAGAGGTGCTGAAATGTTGTTCAGTCCGAACCGGTCGAAGATTCCTGGTAAGAAGAAAAGAACCGTTAAGATGAATCCGAGCTTACCTAGAAGTTCAGGAATGCTGTTTGCTTCTTTGGCACTGTCTCCGAACCTCTGATCCAGCTTGAGCGCCTTGGCACCTTTCGCGATGAGGTTTTTCACTATATAACCAGCTATGATGGCGATAATAAGGAATAAAATGCCAACGAGGATGTCCGGTATACTCTGTTCCAGATTGATGGTTAGTTCATTCATGAAATCACTCCTTAATAATAGATGGATGATGCTTTGTTACATAATCTATTTTAAGGGGAAGATGTTGATAAACCTGAAATAAAATGTTAAGAAAGCGCGTGTTTACAAAGTGTTTTCATATATTAAATAGCTTATAAGTATCAATTTATATATTTATACACAGGAAATAGTAGCAGAATACTCTTGAACAGATTTTAAGGCGTCATTCTATAGAAACCTTATTGTATTTGGTACTGAGTCAATGATAGTATGAAGATGCATGCCTGAATTTTAACATTATCCGAAAAAAGGTTATAATCTATCCTTTAATATGGTATAATATACTACATAATAAACAATGTGAGGTGTATGACATGAAACTGCAACTGGAACAGATCACCAAATCCTTTGATAACAAGAAAGTCCTGAAAGATGTATCCTTTGAATTTGAAAACGGAAAGATCTATGCGCTTCTTGGACGAAATGGTGCGGGCAAAACAACGCTCTTCAATATTCTTGCCGATGAAGTCAAAGAAGATGGAGGGACCATGAATCTTTCTCTTCACGGTGAAACACGAGACCTTTCCATAGAGGATCTCAGCTATGTGTATTCGTCACCTGTACTGCCTGATTTTCTCACGGGGTATGAATTCATCAGGTTCTTCATGGACATCAACAAGGAGAAGCTCAAAGGAGAAGAAACCATAGATGATTACTTCAATCTCATCAAGATCGATGAAGAAGACAGGCATCGTCTCATCAAGGGATACTCCCACGGCATGAAGAACAAGCTGCAGATGCTGCTGTTTCTCATCGCCAAGCCACCGGTGATTCTCCTGGATGAACCGCTCACTTCTCTGGATGTGGTGGTGGCACTGGAGATCAAGAAGCTTCTGAAAAGCATCCGCAAGAATCACATCATCATTTTCTCCACCCATATTCTCCAGCTGGCCACGGATCTCTGCGATGAGATCGTCATCCTCAATGACGGAAGGCTTTCTCTTCTGGATCATGAAATGCTTGCTGATCCTAACTTTGAAGAAGAAATCATTGAGAGGCTGAAGGAGGAAGGTCATGCTTAGTAGTATGCTTACCATCATGAAGGTGGAGACTTCCATTTTCCTCAACGGGTTTCTCTATTTTCTGAAGAAAGTGTTTTTTCTCAAGAACGCACTGAAGTCCACCAGCTATTCCTTCCTGAAGATCAAGAGAGGGCTGGGTTATGTGGCCTTTGTTTATCACTTTATCTGGAGCGCACTAAAAGCGCTGATCCTGCCGGTGATATTTATCTTTCTGCCGCAGCTTGTTCTGGGGCCAGAAGGTAAGGCGCATCCGCTGACGCTGGTTCTTGTGTTCTACTTTGTGCTGAGGCTTCTAAGCTCTCTGACGCTGGAGATGAATCATCAGAAGTTCATCATGATCAAGGAAATGAGAATGAATGCCAGGGAATATACCTTTGCCCATCTTCTGAAGAAAGAAGGATTCAAGTTCACTGGAAGAACCCTGTCCTTTCTTCTCATCGGAAACCTCATCGGGATGAATCTGCCCACGGCGCTTCTCGTTTCGGTGATGGCCACCATGATGTCACTGACGGCAGAAGCGCTTCATCTCTACGGATTTGATAAGAAGAGCTTTGTGCTGGAAGAACACAATATCATGCTCATCGTACTGTATCTGCTGGTCTTCGGCTTAGGGTATGGGCTGTACTTTCTTCTGCCTGAGTTTGACGGGGGAAGCCTGCTGCTTCATCCACTGTTTGTGGTGATCATGCTTCTTTCGGGGATGGCATCTCTCCTCTATCTCAGAAGATACAGAAGGTATACGGAGGTGGCCAGCAGAGCAACCAGCCTTGAGAAGATGACGAAGCTTCAGACTGCAGTGAAGGAAGCCAGATTCGCCGATGTGAAGATGAATGACAAGGATTTCGGGGACGACTATCAGAACCATGGAAAGTTCAAGGAGAAGGAAGGCTATGCCTTTCTCAATGCCCTCTTCTTCGATCGCCATCGGAAGTTTTTCCGAAAGCCTGTGTTCGTCAAGACCGGAATCGTCATTGCCGCTTTTCTTCTCATCTTCGTGGCAGACTTTGCAACGGGGCAGAACATACTTGAAGAGCTTTCACTGGGGCTGAGCACCCAGTACACCCTCTTCATCTTCCTGATGTATCTCCTCTGCAATTCAAACCGAGACACCAAAGCCATGTTCTATAACTGCGATCTGTCCATGATGCGCTACGGATTCTACAGAAAACCCAAAGCCCTGCTTCTCATGTTCGGGCTTCGTCTGAGAAGAATCATACTGGGCAACATGATTCCGACGCTGGGGATCATTCTGGGACTCCTGCTGGTGACCTTTTTCTCGGGAACAGGGAACTATATGGAGATTCTACCGGTGCTGTTTATGATTGTTTCACTATCCCTGTTTTTCTCCATCCACTACATGTTCATGTACTATATCTTCCAGCCCTACACGTCTTCCATGGAGGTGAAAAATCCTTTCTTTAGCATCATCAACGGCGTGGTGTATTTTGCCTCCTACATGGCCATGCAGATCAGAACCGCCGCATCGAGCTTTCTTCCCTTCATCATATTGTTCTCTCTTCTTTATGCTGCGGCAGCGGTGGTACTGGTTTATAGAAAGGCGCCCCAGACATTTAGGGTGAAATAGACGGAAAAATGTGTATAATGATATCAATAGAATCAAATGAAAACAGAAGAGGTGCTGAAGATGGACAACGGATTAATGTTTCAGGGATTCGAGTGGTACATCCCTGACGATGGAAATTACTATAAGGATCTCAAAAAGAAACTGGTGGATCTGAAACGGATCGGAGTCACCTCTGTGTGGCTTCCTCCGGTATGCAAAGCTACGGGAACCAATGATACAGGCTATGGTATCTATGATCTGTATGATCTGGGGGAGTTCGACCAGAAGGGCTCTGTGAGAACAAAATACGGAACAAGGGAAGAGCTTCTTGATCTCATCCAGGCCATCCACGAAGAAGGGATGCATGTCTATGCGGATGTGGTGCTGAATCACAAAGCGGGAGCGGACTTCGAGGAGGAGTTTGAAGCGGTGAAGGTGGATAGTGAGGACCGTACCAAAGATATTGAAGAGCCGAGAAAAATCAGAGCCTGGACTGGATTTGATTTTCCGGGAAGAAACGGAAAGTATTCCGACTTCACCTGGAACTACAATCATTTCTCCGGGGTGGATTACGACAGCCTCACTGGAGAGACAGGCATCTTCAGGATTCTGGGCGAGAACAAAGGCTGGAACTGGGGGGTGTCCCATGACAACGGGAATTTCGATTACCTGATGTTTTCTGACATCGACCACGCCCATCCGGATGTCGTCGAGGAGCTTATAAGATGGGTCGACTGGTTCATCGAGGAACTGAGTCTGGATGGAATCCGATTTGATGCAGTGAAGCATATCGACAGTGCTTTCCTCGATGATTTCACCAACCACATCAAGGAGAAGATGGGAGAGGAGTTCTATCTGCTGGGTGAGTACTGGGAGCATAATCTGGCGAATAAGACGAAATTCATGAAATCCACAAAATTCAGCATGGATCTTTTCGATGTGGGACTGCACTTCAATATGTACAATGCATCTAAAGATGCAGGAAATTACGATCTCAGAACCCTCTTTGAGGATACCATCACCAAGGAGAATCCACCCATGAGCGTCACATTTGTGGACAACCATGACTCTGAACCTGGGCAGTCCCTGGAGTCTTTTTTAGAACCCTGGTTCAAGGAAATCGCTTATGGCATCATCCTGCTGAGAAAGGATGGATATCCCTGCATCTTCTATGGAGACTATTACGGCATCGGCGGGCAGTACATGATCGAGCCCCATAAGGAGCGAATCGACACACTGGCCCTGATCCGAAAGAATCATGCCTATGGAGAGCAGGAGGATTACTTCACTGAAAAAGATCTCATCGGATGGGTCAGACACGGAAACGAAGACCATCCGGGAAAATGCGCAGTGGTCATCTCCACCCTGGAAAAGAAGTCCATCTCCATGTTCATGGGGGATGATCAGAGCGGCAGAGTATTCAAGGATTTCACGGGAAACTGCGAAGACCTTGTGACCGTCAATGAAGAGGGATATGGAGAGTTTCCTGCAGAAGCGGGCAGTATCTCCGTATGGCTGGAAGAGGGAATCGTTCTGGGCTGATCCGGTGGATCTCAAGAAAATACAGAAGGACTGTTCAAGGATGAACAGTCCTTATCCATCTGAATTTCCATCTGTTTCAAGGGTTTCCCGTATGATATGATGGGAGAAGGAATCCTCAAGGAGAAAAATATGAAAAAACTGAAACAAGGCGTATACAGTGCACTGGGCAGAATCTATATTCCCGAAGAGCTCCGTGGAAAAAAAGATCTCATTCTGCACATCTCGGATACACCTCTGGCCATCTATCCGGCCATAAGAAGACTGATCAGAATCATGAAACCGAAAGTGATCATCCATACGGGGGATCTGGCGGATCACATCAAGCTGGAATTCAATGAGAATCTCATGAAGGAATTTTTAAGTGATGCCAGAAAGATCATCCGGATCATGGAGTTCTCTTCTGCAGAGGAAATCTACCTTGCCATGGGCAATCATGACAAGTACGCAAAGGTGAAGGATATGGTTTCCCGAAGCACACTCATTGAGATGGGAGGCGTGGTGAAGATAGAAGGGTATGATTTTCACTTGTCCCATTACTATGAAGATGTGATCACGGACCCAAGAGAGTACAATCTCTATGGACACAATCCCGAGAAGAAGAACCATAAGGTGAGAACCCGATGGTTCCTAAATGGCGTGTCCAGCATCAATGTCATCGAAGGGGAAAGCGGGAAGGTCCATGAACTGCGATACCCCTGGGGTACCGACAGCTACCGGTACAGGAGAGTCAAGAGCGGATTATAGTAAATTTTGTAAGGAGACTTGATATGGTTGAATTATTAAGAACAGGCCCAGGAATTCTTCTCATTGATACCCAGGAGGAAGAGCGCCTCCGAACCTATTTCGGTGTTACTTCTACTCAGGGGCTTTTTTCCCTCATGGATGCGTTCAGTTTCGCAACAGAGGGCGAAACCATCGTATTGCTGGCATCCAGTGATGAACGGGTGGTTCGGGCCAGCGACGAGAAAAATGCGCTGGTCATCTCAGATGAGCCATCGGTGATTCTGGCAGGACTCATCAACAGCGGATTCGCCTGCAGCATCAATAGAACCAAGATCGTCTCCCGCACCATCATCATGAGAGCCGTGGGGGATATGGAGAAGGTCTTTGATGAGCTCCAGGAGGATTACGAAGGGGTGGAAGGCAGCCTCATGGAATTCATCAACAGCAATCTGGAGCAGGGGGTCATCATTGCGCTGACAGATAAATCCCTGAATCGTCAGGTGACGCTCAGCGATATTTATTTGGAGAAATGCCTGATGGTCACTGACAACTACTTCACCATCTACAAGGAGCTCAGAAGCAACGCGCTGAGATACCTGAACAGCGGGCTGAAAAGCAGAGTATGGTATGAGATGGACATCCGGATCTATGACATGTACGGCGCTTTCCAGCTTCACTTCGACCGGCTCATGAATGTGCTGACGGAGCTTGAGATGGGCATCGTACTGGGCAGCACCTGGTCCAAGGATTATCCAAAGATGCTTCTGGCGGTAGATGTGTACAGCGTGCGCTTCTTCACCTTTTATGAACCCAGCTACATCAAGAAGATCCTTCTGGGGATGGAATATGTGGATGACGGCACAAGAATTGTGGATTATGATCTCTACATGGGAAAAAAGAAGATCTCCTGGAGAGGACTGACCTCAGACAAGAAGATGACCCGGGACGAACTGGGGCTTCATTTCAGAAAAGAGACCCTGTCCAATCTCACCCAGCTGGAAGTGAAGAAGATCTACGAGATGGAAGAGAAGGTCATGGAATCCAGAAGAAAGTAGCGTGCAGAAAGAAGCAGGATTCCATCTATAATGAAGAAAGGTGTAAAGCAGATTCAGAGAAAGGAAGCGGGCCATGAGAAAAAGCGGAAACAAGTTCATATTCATTCTGGCCATGCTGATTTTCGGAAGCATCGGTCTTTTCGTGAGAAAGATTCCCATGCCTTCCCTGCATATCGCTTTCATCCGAAGCTTTGTGGGCACCTTTGTGATGATCTTCATCTATATCTTTCTGAAGAAGAAGATCGACAGAGAAGCTGTTATCCGGAACCGGTACAACCTGCTTTTCGGGGGCGCGTTTCTGGGGATCAACTGGATCCTTCTTTTTGAGGCCTACAAGAACACCACCATCACCAGCGCCACCCTGGCCTATTATATGGCGCCGATCCTGTTCATTCTTCTGTCAGCGGTGGTCTTCCGGGTGCGGCTCACAGGCATCAGAATTCTTACGATTCTTCTGGCCTTCCTGGGCCTTGTGGTGCTTCAGATGAAGGATGTCTCGGTGATGAACGATATGGAGAGCAGAGGCATTCTCTTCGGCCTGGCCGCCGCCTTTTTCTATGCGCTGGTCATCATCTTCAACCGCAGAATGAAGAGCATCAGCGGGATGGACAGGACCTTCATGGAGCTTTTTCTGTCTCTTCTGGTTCTGAGTGTATACATGCTTTTCACAGGAGAGTTTGCCGCATTCTATATTCCGCTGGAAGCGCTGCCCTATGCACTGATTCTGGGCATTGTTCATACGGGACTTGCCTATTACCTCTATTTTTCCACGGTGGATCGGCTGGATTCTCAGTATGTGGCGCTGCTCAGCTATATGGATCCCTTGTCCGCCATTGTCTTCTCCGTGATACTGCTGGGAGAAGTCTTCTATTTCAACATGGCCATGGGCGCACTGCTGATTCTGGGTGCATCGATTCTATTCGATCTGCTGGGAAAAAAGGAAGAAAAGATGAAAAGGAGGAACTGATCATGATCTATCTGATTCCTGCAGGACTGCTCTTTCTCATGGGCTGGCTGATCCGATACAAGAAGCAGACCTGGCTCATTTCTGGGTATAACATCGCTTCAAGGAAAGAAAAGGAAAAATATGATCTGGATAAACTCACACGGCTCATGGGAAGCTTTCTCTTCCTGCTCGGTGGCGTGTTTCTTCTCATGTTCTTCGCTGCGATCCTTCTCACAGGCTACGAGAATGAAATCGCCTGGGTGGGATTTTCCGTGGAGTCCCTGGTCATCATCGCAGGGCTGATCTACCTCAATACGGGAAACAGGGTGAAGAAGACATAGCAGATAGATGGAAGACCTTCATCCAGATATCTTCCATGGCGGAAGCTTTCGATGGAAGAAGAGTGGACGATCAGAACCAGAAATGAAGAAGAAAAGAGAAGTATAAAGCAAAATCTCTCCACTCACTAAAAGTAATGAATGGAGAGATTTTTTCTGCTTTAAATTGTGCTGTTAAAGTCCGGTGTATAAGAAAGGTCTACTCTGCTGCGATGGGTACGTACACTCTTTTCAGGAGTTCATCATCCAGCATGTACAGCGCAGCCGGGTCCAGTTCAGCTCTTTTGAGCTTTCCTAGAATGGCTGTGAAATTGCTTTCCTCTTCCACCTGTTCATCCACATACCATTTGAGAAAACTTATGGTGGCATGTTCTTTTTCCTCTATGGCCAGGTCCATGAGATCATAGATCCTTTTCGTCACGGTTTTCTCATGGGCCAGTGATTTTTCAAAGGTATCCTTGTATCCGTCGAATTCCGTCTCAGGATCTGGAATTCCCTTCAGAAGCACTCTGGCATTCATTTCCACAAGATAGTCATAGAATTTCATGGCATGATCCACTTCTTCTCTCGCCTGAATTCTATAGAAATTGGCAGCACCCTGGAAGTCGTTGTCTTCACAGTAGGCCACCATGGAGAGGTACAGATAGGAAGAGAGCAGTTCATAGTTGATCTGGTCATTGATGGCATCAATGAGTTTTTTGCTGAGCATTATAATCATCCTTTCAAACATACTGATTTTGTGTATAGCTACTATTTAAGAGTAGTCCTTTCCGGGGCGAATTTCAAGGGGGAAGATGGTTCATCCATTGGTATATCTAAATTCACGAACTGTTCATGAATTAGTTTTTGTTTCTCTCATACAGGTTGGTTAAGATAGAAGTAATGAGACGCTAGTGCTTTGCATGAGGTGTCTGGTCTACAGATGCTTCAGAAACAGGAGCCAATAAGGAGGAAAAAATGGAGAAGATAATCAGAGTGGAAGGAAAAGGAATCGTAAGGAGAAAACCGGATGTCATCAGACTGAGTTTTCATCTGAAAGCTGAAAATGAGAAGTATGAGAAAGCCCTTTACGTATACAACGAGGACAACAGGAAGCTTTTAGAAGCTGTTGTGGCTTCCGGAATGAGCAGAGAGGACATGAAGACCACAAATCTTCGCATCGGCACCCGCTATGAACAGGAGCACGACGGGAAATTCTATAAGAACGTATTTAAAGGATATGAGTTCACTTCAAAGCTGTTTCTGGAGATGCCCATGAACCTTGAAAAACTGTCTGTTCTTTTGAGCGAGATCACGGAGAGAGGAACCACTCCGGAGTTTGAAATCACTTTCGGGATCTCGGACGAAGAAGCCGCACTGGAAGAGGCCCTGAAAGAGGCGGTGCTGGATGCACGAAAGAAAGCGAAGGTTCTATCAGAGGCCATGGAAGTGAGCGTAGGACATGTGAAGGTCATCACTGCTCTTGATGAAGACCGCATACTGAATCCATCCAGAGTGGAGATGCCCATGGCCATGAAGTCCATGGAGATGGATGTGACCCCTCGTGAGGTGGAGATGGAACAAAGGGTGGAAGTGATTTACGAAATTCTCTAGAAAAACATTTGTAATTCTTGTGTGGGCAAAGTATAATAAAAATCAAAACTTTAGCACATGAGGTAAACAGAAGATGAAGAGAAGAAATGAAGAAACAGGACTACCCTTGAAAAGAGAAACATTCTCCACTTCCCTGACCGTGTTCTTTGCAACACTGGGCTCTGCGGTGGGGCTTGGCAATATCTGGAAATTTCCCTACATGACGGGAATGAACGGAGGAGGCGCCTTCATACTGGTGTACCTCCTTTTTGTATTGCTCCTGGGGATTCCCATCATGCTGTCAGAATTCTATCTGGGCAGAAAAACCAGATCCAATGCGGTGGGGGTCTTTGACAAGCTGAAAGCGCACAGATTCTGGAAAATCATCGGATATATGGGACTGCTCTCCGCCCTTCTGATCATGTTCTTCTACAGCACCGTGGCCGGATGGGTCTATGCCTATGTGTTTCGAGCCCTGAAAGGGGATTTCCGATTCCTGAAGAATCTGGGACTGGAGGAGGCACGGGCCGCATCGGAAGGGATCTTCACAGATACCCTGACCGGCGTTTCACCCATGATCTGGCAGGCTGTTGCGGTGCTTGTGGTGGCCGTGATTCTCATCGGTGGTGTGAAGAAAGGCATAGAAAGAGTGACGAAGACCCTGATGCCGGTGCTGCTTCTCCTCATCATCATTTCTGCCGTAAGAGCGCTGACTCTGCCTGGTGCAGGGCAAGGCCTGGCCTTTCTTATGAAGGCGGATTTTTCAGCGCTTACGGGCAGCTCCATTTTAGCTGCCATGGGACTTGCGTTCTTCAAGCTCTCTCTGGGTATGGGCACCATGGTCACCTACGGAAGCTATTTCAATAAGGACAACAATCTCATGGGCACCTCCTTCAAGGTGGCCTTCTCCGATGTGGCGGTCTCCATGCTGGCGGGTCTCGCCATCTTCCCGGTGGTGTTCACATTCAATCTGGCGCCCGAGGGCGGACCGGGGCTGCTGTTTCAGACGATTCCGCTGGTATTCTCCATGCTGCCCTTTGGCAATGTTCTGCTTACCGCATTTTTCGTGCTCACGGCCATCGCCTCCACCACCGCCATGCTTTCCATGGTGGAAGTGCCCATAGCGATCCTCACGGAAGAGCTGAAGATGAAAAGAAGACTGGCTGTGATCCTCACCACATCTCTGATGTTTCTGGTGGGGGTTCTGACCACCCATCCGGATGCGGTATTCGGCACCGTGGAGGTGGCAGGAAAGAACCTGTTCGATCTTTTTGATTATCTTTCCTCCAACCTTCTGCTGCCGCTGGGCGGTCTTCTCATCACACTGTTCGTGGCCTATTTCACGAAAAAGGAGAGTATCAGGGAAGAGCTGACCAACGGAGGAGAGATCGGAAACGGGAAGTTCGTGGATGCACTTCTCTTTGTTCTGAAATACATCACACCCGTGCTGCTCATCATCGTATTTCTGAATGCACTAGGCATTCTGTCACTGTAGAAAGCACTGCATATCAGTAAAAGTTCCGGACAAAGGCTCCGGAACTTTTTTCGTCCCCTGTCTTTCAAGTGCATCCCTCTATAAGGTATAATAGACAAGGATTAGAACTATAGAACGAAAGAGAAGAAGGAGGGAGACATCATGAATTTTGAGGAGAAAATTGATCTTCTGAATCAGCTGCTGGAAGAAAATAGGTTCAAGACACTAAGAGAAGAAATCGTGGAACTTAATGAAGTGGATATATCCGAATTCATCGAGATGCTTCCCAAGGAAAAAGCCATCATTGTATTCCGTTTTCTGCCAAAGGATCTGGCTGCAGAAGTTTTCGCCAACCTTGAAACAGAGGCCCAGCAGAGAATCATCCATGAGATCACGGACCAGGAACTGGGTCATATTCTGGATGAGATGTTCATGGATGATATGGTGGATATGATGGAGGAGCTGCCGGCCGGTGTTGTGAAGAGAGTGCTGAAGAACACGGATGAAGCCACAAGGGGGACCATCAACGCCTTCCTGAAGTATCCGAAGGATTCGGCAGGAAGCATCATGACGGCGGAGTTCACAAACCTCCGAGCGAACATGAGCGTGAAGGAAGCCATCAACTACATCCGAAAGCATGGGGCTGACAGTGAGACGCTCTATAACGCCTATGTCATAGACAGCAACAGAGTACTGGATGGAGTCATCACGCTGAGAACGCTGCTTCTCAACCGAGACGATGAAATCGTCTCGGATCTCATGGAAGATGATGTGACAAAAGTGCATATCTCGGATGACAAGGAAGATGTAGCCTATCTTTTCAACCGATACGATTATCTGTCTCTGCCCGTGGTGGATTCGGAAGACCGCCTGGTCGGGATCATTACCTATGATGACATCATTGACGTCATGGAAGATGAAACCACAGAGGACTTTGAGCTTATGGCTGCTACGATTCCTTCAGGTAAAGCTTACCTGAAAACCCCGGCATGGGAGCTGGCAAGAAATCGTATTGTCTGGCTGACGGTGCTGATGATCTCCGGTGTCATCACCGGTGGCATTCTCTCCAGATACGAGGAGTCTTTTACAGCCATACCACTTCTTGTGACCTTCATCCCCATGCTGACCAATACCGGTGGTAACGCCGGTTCCCAGGCCAGCACCCTGGTCATCCGTGGTATGGTTCTGAATGAAATCGAAGTGTCCGATGGACTGAAAGTGCTGTGGAAGGAGTTCAGAGTCAGCCTCATCGCAGGGCTCTTCCTTGCGGTGATCAACTACATCAGACTCTACATTTCCTATCCCGGTCAGGAAAAGGTCGTTCTGGTGGTGTCCCTGGCGATCTTTGCCACAGTGATTCTGGCCAAGGTGGTGGGAGGACTGCTCCCCATGGCGGCGAAAGTATTCAAGCTGGACCCGGCCATCATGGCAGCGCCACTGATCACGACCATCGTGGATGCCATGTCCCTGATGCTGTACTTCGTCCTTGCAGGATGGATTCTGAACTTATAATCTGAACAAAGGAGGTGAGGATTTGGAAGAGAAGAGAGAGAAAAAGACAGTGGGCTGGAAATACATCGGTATGATCCTTGCGTCTGGCATCACGCTGGGAATCCTTCTCGCTTTTCTGGAAGTGGACCTGTCCTTCATGGATACCCTTTCCTTCTGGCATTTTCCGCTGATGCTCCTCTTCTTCTATCTCGGCGTTTTCCTGGTGATCAACATCCATGAACTGGGACACCTGGTCTTCGGTAAGCTTCTCGGGTACAGGTTTCTTCTGTTTCGTGCAGGACCTCTTTCCATACAGAAGGAAAACGGGAAACTGAAAGTCACCTTCATAAAGAATGTGGGTTACGGTGGCCTCTGCGCCATGCTTCCTGGAGAGAACTCGGACCTTAGGCATTTCGCCATCTACTCCACGGGAGGAATCCTCTTCAATATCCTTATAGGGGTCGGATTCATTCTATTCTCCTTCGGCTTCAGCCAGCCTGTCCATACGGCGATACCGCTGTTTCTTACAGGTGTGGTCTCCATTTTACTGGCCCTCATCAATGCATGGCCCTTTTTCAGCATGAATCAGCCCACGGACGGCATGATGTTCTTCAGCATCCTCCGAAAAAATCCGCTGGCCGAGCGGTTCTACGAAAGCGCCATGCTGTCAAAGAAGCTGGCCATGGGGGTGAGACCGAGGGATCTGGACCTTCAGCCTGTGACGCTTCCTCTGGAGGATTTTCATGACCTGACGGCAGTTTTCTATCTGTACTTCATGGAAATGGATAAAGGAAATCTGGAAAAAGCGGGAGAACATCTGAAAGTGGTGGAGGAGAATCTCCATAAGATGCCACCTTATTCTCTGCCGGCCTATTACTACGAGCTGATCTTCCATGCACTGCTCACAGGAGATACAGCGCGTGCACAGCATTACCATGAGAAAGCAGGAAGGATTCTTCTGAAGGATCAGGACATCAATGGACTGAGAATCAAATCCTATTACGCCTTCTATGTGGAACAGAATCCGGAAAAAGCAGAAGAGCTGGCGCAAAGAGGGCTTTCCGTCATGGAGAAATTTCCCTTCAGAGGACAGGCGCTTTTTGAAGCGGAACAGCTGGAAAAGCTACTGAAAAGAATAGACCGTGAGAAAAGCAGCGGATCTTGATGAAGATTCCGCTGCTTTTCTCTTTCGCGCGAATTAAGAGATTCCTAAACATCTTCAGAAAAGATGAAGGGGAAACTTAGATCCTGTTAAGCTCTATGGGGCATACTGGAACCAATGCAGGTAGAGGAGCAATGATTTATGGAAGTGAAAAACAGAATCATCAGGAGAAGAGAAAAAAAGAAAAGAGCGGCCAGACTGAAGTTTCTGGGTATACTCGGGATTCTTGTTCTATTTATCCTCAGCATCTGGGTCAGAAGCTTCATCATGCATGAAGATTCCGGGGAAACTTATCCGCCTGTTTCCGATCCCATGGCCAGAATCGATTCCATAGACCAGCTCAATGAAAAAACCAGAGAAGCACTTCTCCTGTTTCTTGAAATCGCTGAAGACGAAGGTCTTCCAGTACTTGTGACGGAAACCTACCGCACCCAGGAAAGACAGGAATACCTCTATTCTCTGGGACGAACCGCTGAGGGCAGCATCGTCACCTGGACAACGGAATCGGAGCATACGAAGCGCAGAGCCTTCGACATTGCGAAGAACGTCAGGGGAGAAGAGTACAGTGACCCGGAGTTCTTCAGAAAAGCAGCGGAAATCGGAGCGCGTATCGGGCTGGAAGCCGGATATTACTGGGACCAGGGCAGGCAGGATAGACCCCATTTCCAGATGAACTGGTATGATCGCATCCTCTATCCGGAAGGGTATGAGAAGCAGGAACCGTAGCGGAAAAAGTTTGTTAAAATATGGCAATGTAAATAGAACCGTTTCTCTTTGTTAGCAGATTGTTAAAATCTTACAGGTATAATATTGTAAAGGTTATCGTCAGAAGAAAGATCTGATCATAACCACCTGTAAGGAGGGAACTAAAATGGATAATCATCTCATCATAACCTGGCATGGACACGCATGCTTTTCAGTGACCTATGATCAGTTCACCATGATCATCGATCCCTATAAGGACAATACCGTTCCAGGGCTCACTCCGCTGAGTCTCTTCGCCGATGAAGTCTATACAACCCATGACCACGGAGATCACAATTACGTAGAGGCTGTAACCATAAGAGACAATGACAGGACGACACCTTTCAGACTTACAAGAATTCCCTGTGCCCATGATACATCCCAGGGCAGAAGAAGAGGGCTTTCCGATATTCTTCTCTTTGAAAGAGAGGGGCTTCGATTTGCACACTTCGGAGATGTGGGAGAAGAACTGGGTGAGGACAAGATTGAAAACCTGAAGAATCTGGATGCAGTAATGATTCCTGTGGGTGGGTGCTACACCATAGGACCGGAAGAGGCAAAGAAGCTCATAGACAGGATCACCCCGAGGGTGGTCATTCCGATGCACTACAGAACAGAGCGATACGGTTTTGACGAGCTGCAGCATCTGGATGAATTCCTGGCTCTCTGTGATGATGTGAAGAGATATGAGGAAAGCAGCATCGAAATCACACCGGAGACGCCAGCTCAGACAGCAGTACTGACCTACGAATAGTAAATGATTATAGGAAAATATGGAAGCATGAAGGGCTCATTTCAAGAGGAAATGGGCCCTTTTTCAGGTTTTGGACATGAACATCGAATATCAGCGGATGTAGGAGAGATCTGACAGTTTTCTCAGGATATGCTTTCCATCCGGATTCACCTGGAAGAAGGATACACCACCGGCCATGCCGAAAAGGTCCACGTCGCTCAGCTGTTCCGCTGAAAGATGCAGAAAGAGGGCGTTGAATATGCTCAGCGTGTCTCCGTGGGAGACGATGAGGATATACTCGTTTTCATCCGCAAGAATGCTTTCGTAGAAGTCCTTCAGCCGGTTCCAGACATCACGTCTGGATTCCGCATCGGAAAACAGTCTGTCGTCCACGGTTTTTTCCTGACACTGCTGGTTTTCCCTCAGCCATGCTACAGATTTGCCGACGGCTTTGCCCAGATTCCGTTCCCTTAAAACCTCCTTGAAGATCGGTTTGATCCCAAGATGCTTTCCTATGATCTCTGCGGTCTCCTTTGCACGAAGAAGGTCAGATGAATAGAGGAGGAACTCTTTTCCCTCTGTCTCTTTCTTCAGTCTTTCACCCATGGTCTCCGCCTGTTCCTTTCCTTTGTCTGACAGGGGCCAGTCGGTCCAGGAACCGACCATGCCGTTTAGATGATGCATAGACTGTGTGTGCTGAACTGTGATGATGCTTTTCATTTGAATCCTCCCAGAAAACAGAAATAGTAAAGACTATGTGGAATGTATAAGTGGTTCTCTTTCACATCTATTATATATTCAACTGTTACAGAAAACTACATGTATATTCAGGGATCTGAAACAGGAGCGTACTTACTGCACAAGAGGAAAGACGACATTTTCGATATATATCTGTAATGGATTTCATGGTAGAATGAAAGCAGTAAGAAGAAATATGATAGAAAACAGGAAGTGATTGGGTGATTACAGAAAAAAACAAGGTTTTCATGCTCACAACCCGTGAAACCAGTTATATTTTCCGCGTTCTTCCATCGGGGCATCTGGAGAATCTTCATTATGGAGATCGCCTCAGGGAGCAGGATTTTCGCGCGATCCATATGAAGCAGAATGCCGGAGCGGGAAGCTCTGTGCTGTATAGGGATGGGGCCATGTCTCTGGACCTTCTTCCCCTGGAATATGCGCCCAACGGAAAAGGCGATTACAGAATCATGCCGCTGGAGATGGAGATGCCCGACGGTTCCTTTGTGACGGACTTCGTCTATGCGGGGCATGAAATCATCGAAGAAGCACTGCCCATGGAAACGCTGCCCACAGCCTACGGAGAGGATGCGATGACCCTCATCGTCACCCTGAGAGATAAGCTTTTCCCGGTGACGCTGAAGCTCATCTACACGGTGTTTTATGATGCGGATGTCATCACCAGAAGGGTCCTTCTGAAGAATGGGACGGATCAGATCCTCAAGGTGAGAAAGATCATGAGCGCATCTCTGGATCTTCTTTCCGAAAGTTATGATGTGATTACGCTGGACGGAGGATGGATCCGAGAAGCCCATGCCCACAGGAGAAACCATGCCTATGGAACCCTGGTGAATGAATCCAGTACAGGGTCCAGCAGCAATCGGCACAACCCCGGGGTGATTCTGGCCAGGCCTGGCACCACAGAAGATCATGGAAGATGCTATGGCGTGAATCTGCTCTACAGCGGCAATCATCATACGGCTGTGGAGGTGTCCAGTCACGGCATTGTCCGGGTGATGACAGGGATCAGTCCGCACAACTTCCTCTGGCCTCTTGCGCCGGGAGCGGTTTTTGAGGCACCGGAAGCGGTGCTGACCACATCCGGAAAAGGAGTGAACGATCTCAGTCATCATTTTCATGATTTCGTGAATCACCATGTGATTCCTGAAAGATGGTCCGGAAAAGAGAGACCGGTGCTTCTGAACAACTGGGAAGCCACGTTCTTTGATTTCAATGAGCGGAAGATTCTATCCATGGCCAGAGAAGCGAAGAAGCTGGGAGTGGAGCTTTTTGTTCTGGATGATGGCTGGTTCGGTGAGCGAAATGACGATACCGCAGGCCTTGGAGATTATGAGGTGAATCGGAAGAAGCTGCCAGGCGGTATCCGTGGACTTGCCGACAAAATCAATGCCATGGGGCTCTATTTCGGTCTCTGGTTCGAGCCGGAAATGGTCAATGAGGACAGCGCACTCTTTCGAAAGCATCCTGAATATGCCATCCGCGTACCGGGAAGGAAACCCTCCAAAGGGAGAAATCAGCTGGTCCTTGACCTGGCCAGAGAAGAGGTGCAGAATTATATCATCAGTCAGGTGGAGACGGTTCTTGCTAGCGCACCCATCGCCTATGTGAAGTGGGACATGAACCGGCATATCAGCGATCTTTATTCAGAAGCGGTTCCCCACCAGGGCATGGCTTTTCACAGCTATATCCTGGGGCTGTACAGGGTGCTCAGGAAGATCACGGAGGATTTTCCCGATGTTCTGTTTGAGTCCTGCTCCAGTGGAGGAAACAGGTTCGATCTGGGCATGCTGTGTTATATGCCCCAGACCTGGGCTTCGGATAATACGGATCCCATAGAGCGGCTGAAGATTCAGGGAGGACTCAGTTATTTCTATCCACCCTCCACCATGGGGGCCCATGTATCCCAGAGTCCCCATCAGCAGACCTTGAGAAGAACGCCCCTGGAAACCCGTTTTCATGCAGCTACCTTTGGTCTGCTGGGATATGAGCTGGACCTTCAGCATCTCAATCTGAAGGAAAAAGAGGAAATCTCCCAGCAGATCAGCTGGTACAAATCCCATCGGAAGCTCATGCAGTTCGGAAGGTTCTACCGATACGATGAGGAGAAGGACAACCGCGTGAACTTCATGGTGGTCAGTGAAGATCAGGAGAAGGCAGTGCTGGGGAACTTCCAGATTCTCCAGAAGCCCAGTCCTTCCTTTGATGTTCTCCGGCTTAAAGGTCTTCTGAAGGAAAGGCTGTATCAGGTGGAGACCGTGAAGGCCTCCATGGACATTGAAGCCTACGGAGAGCTCCTGAAGCACATCACGCCGGTGAAGCTGAAACCAGGAGGGCTGATTCTGAGAAATGCGAGGAAGATCTACAGGCTGCCCCATAATGTGGAGCGCTATGAGGCCTACGGCGATCTGCTTCAGTCCGGGATCCGCATCAGTCAGCAGTTCATGGGGACAGGCTATTCCAAAGAAACCAGAATGCTGGGAGACTTCGGCTCTCAGCTCATGACGGTAATCAGTAAGGAGGAAGTGGAGAATGGAGACAGGTAAGTCCTTTAAAAGAAACAAGTTCGCTTTCGGCATGGGGACCATCGGAAGGGATATGGTCTACTCCATGGTCAGTATGTATCTCATCGTGTTCATCACGGAAGTGGTTGGTGTGACGGACAGTGTCCTCATCACCATCACCACCATCATGATGCTCGCCAGGGTCTTTGATGCCTTCAACGATCCCATTATGGGGGTCATCGTGGACAACACACGGTCCAGATATGGGAAGTACAAGCCCTGGATGACCATAGGGGTTGTGCTCAGCGCCATGGTGGCCGTCTTGCTCTTCATGGACATGGACCTGACAGGGTCCTCCTACATCGCTTATTTCACCGTGTTCTATCTTCTCTGGGGCATTTCATGGACCATGAATGATATCTCCTACTGGTCCATGATGCCGAGCTTAAGCTATGACCAGAAGGAACGGGAGGAGATTGGTGCACTGGCCCGAATCTTCGCGAACATCGGTCTCTTTGTGGTGGTGGCATCGGTGATTCCTGTGACGAATCTTCTTGGAGAGCAGGCGGGAAGCCTCAAGAAGGGGTTTCTCTTTTACACCGTCATTCTGGTCATCATCATGCTGGTCTTTCAGATGGTCACGGTGTTCTTTGTGAAAGAACCGCCGGTCATCGGCGGCAAGGATCAGCCCAAGACGACTCTGAAAGGCATGATCCGGGCGCTGACCCAGAACGATCAGCTTCTGGTGACGGCAGTGGCCATGGCGCTTTTCATGATCGGATACGTGACGACCACAAGCTTCGGGGTCTACTATTTCAAGTATGTGTTTCTCAATGAGAACATGTACAGCATCTTCGCCATCATCCTGGGGGTTTCCCAGATTCTGGCGCTCCTGGCCTTTCCCTGGTTCAGCAAGAGGCATCCCAGGAAAACCCTGTATAAATCCGCAATCATTCTCATCGTCATCGGATATCTCATCTTCTTCTTTTCTCCAGCCAATATGATTTTCATCGGGGCTGCGGGCATTCTGCTGTTTGTGGGGCAGGCCTTCATTCAGCTGCTCATGCTGGTCTTTCTGGCAGATACCATTGAGTATGGCCATCTGAAACTGGGCAGGAGAAACGAAAGCGTCACCTTTGCCATCCAGCCCTTCATCAACAAGATGGGCGCGGCCGTGGCTAACGGCATCGTAGGGTATACCCTGGTCATTTCCGGTATCAATTCCCTGGGTGAAGGAGAACTGCTCTCCGAGCGTGGTCTCCTCATCATGAAGTCCGCCATGATGCTCCTTCCACTGCTGCTGATTGTCGTAAGCTTTGTGATCTACCGGAAGAAGTACATCATCAGTGAAGAAAAGTATGAGGAGATCATCGAATCCCTGATCAGAAGAGAGGAAGGCTAAACGGGTAACAGAAAAAAAGAAGAAGTACCCGGCGGTTCGCCTTGAACTGCCGGGTACTTCTTCTTTTGACGATTATTTGGTTATCTTGTCCAGAGACTGTGTTTTTCTGTAGATCAGGGCTTCATAAGGATAGAGGGGCAGATTCGCCTCAAAAGGTCTCTTTTCATAGGTGCCGATCTCACAGGCCCAGTGGGAAGTCATGACTTCCTCCAGGCTGATCTGGGTGTTTTTTCCGCTGAGATTGATGACCACAAGAAGAGTTTCATCATTGTAGATGCGTTTGTAGGCCATGACGTAAGGATGCGGCCTGTTCACTGCGGTGATGTAACCGTCCACTAGAGCAGGAGAGCTTTTTCTCAGAGCAATGATCTCCTTGTAGAAATCGATGAGAGAATTCTCTTTTTTCAGCTCTGCCTCCACGTTGATGAAGGTGTAGTTGGGGTTGACTTTGATCCAGGGCTCTACGGATGAAAATCCAGCATGTTTTTCACTGCTCCACTGAACCGGTGTCCTTGCATGGTCTCTCGTCATTTTCTGTATGATTTTTTTCGCTGCGAATTTCGGAAGATGCATCATATCCTGAAGCACCTGATAGTCATTGATGGCTTCAAAATCCCGCCAGTCCTCCATGTCAAAAGGACAGTTGGTCATGCCGATCTCCTCTCCCTGATAGAGAAAGGGTGTGCCGCGCAGGGTCATGTTGAGCAGTGCCAGTGCCTTGGCGGACTTTCTTCTGAAAGGCCCATCATCACCGAAACGGGAAACCTGTCTGGGCTGGTCGTGGTTGGACATGAAGTTTCCGATCCATCCGCCACCTTCCTGGACCTTCAGCTGCCAGTTGAAGAGAATCTCTTTCATTTCCTTCACGCTCCAGAGATAGCCTTTACGGAAATCGAACTTGCCCAAGGGGCCGCATCCGATGAGATGCAGATCGAAGCTGAACATCATGTTGAGCTTCTTTTCATCGGGGTCCGTATAGCGGATCAGATCATCGATGCTTGTTACCATGCCTTCACCCACGGTGAAGGCATGGGGATAGTGGGAGAGCACTTTCTCGTGCATCTCCCGGATGTAGTCATGGGACTTTGGAAGGGAGACGATATGTTCGAAGGGGAAGTCCAGCTTCTTTCCTTTTCCAGCTGGCGGGAGTCCTTCTCTCTTGGCGATGGTGTTGATGACATCCATGCGAAAACCCAGGACGCCCTTGTCCAGCCAGAATCGCATGATGTCGTGGATGCCATCCCGAACCTTTTCGTTTTCCCAGTTCAGGTCGCACTGATTCGGCGTGAACATGGTCAGGTAGTATTCATCAGAAGTCTCATCCTTCTGCCAGGCGCTGCCGCCGAAAGCACTGAGCCAGTTGTTGGGTGGAAGAGATGCTCCGTTTTTTCCGGCTCTTCCTTTCCGGAAGATGTAGTAGTCCCGATAGGGGGAGTTCGGATCTTCCAGTGCTTTCTGAAACCAGATGTGCTGGTCGGAGGTGTGGTTTGCCACGAGATCCATGACCAGTTCCATATCTCTTTTCTTTATTTCTGCAAGGAGCTCGTCGAAATCATCCATGGTGCCGTATTCGGGGTTGATGTTGTAGTAATCGTCGATGTCATAGCCGTAGTCCTTGTTTCCGGTGGCGTAGATGGGGGACAGCCAGATGGTATCGGCGCCAAGATCCCGGATATAGTCCAGTTTCGAGATGATTCCACGAAGATCGCCGATGCCGTCATCATTGGAATCCTTGAAGGAGCGGGGCCAGATCTGATACACGATTCGCTGTTTGAAATTATCCATAAAGACCTCCTGAAAACTATTTCTCTGATATAGATTATATCAATAATGGAATGAAAAATGTTAGAATGACGAGGTTTTTCTGCAGACAGAAAGAGAGAGGAAAAGCATGGCTTCCCCTCTCGAATGGTTCCTTTTATTTTCCCTGGTAGAGACCAAGGGTTCTTGTGACATCGCAGGTGAAAAGAATTCCGCTGCCTGGCTTTTCGATTTCACATTCCGTGGAAACCGCATCGATGATCTTCTCTGTTTCACTGGCTTCGGAAAGAATCAGAATGATCTCTTTCTCCGGTTCAATCTCCATGGCGAACAGAGTACTGGTTTCATGGATGCCTGAGCCCCTTGCATTGATCAGGGTTGCACCTCTTGAACCGGCTTTCTTTGCGGCATCGATGACAAATTCACCTTTTCCTTTATCCACTATGACGAATATTGCTTCATGCATTTCATTTTCACCTCTGTTTTCTCTACTTCTGTCTCTGATGTATCCTCTGGAGCCGATGAGTCTTGTGACGCGTATGGCAAAAGCGATGCCTCTGCCTGGCTTATCAAGTCTCAGGTCTTTATGGATGCCCTTCATGGCATGCTGCCCTGTCACTTCATCCGTGACCATGAGAATTAGCTCTTTACGCACATCGTTCAGCCCAAGAAAATCAAGGAGGGCACTCTCGATGGTACCATGACCCAGGAATGCGGTGGTTCCGCGAACACCATGTTTCTTGGCCTGTTTCATGACTCTGGAGCCATCATTATGATTCACGATATATATAAATGCTTCCAAATTGCTGTTACTCATTGCTAACAAGCCCCCTTTTGACGGATTTGATCTTATAGACCAGTCCTAGAATCTGCAGTGCCAGCAGTGGCGCCATGGCCACCATGGCGATGATGCCGAAGCCATCAATGAGCACATTGGCGCCTGCTTCGGCACTTGCGATGCCCTGGGCAAAGGCAAGAATGAACGTTGCGGTCATGGGTCCTGATGCGACGCCGCCGGAATCAAAGGCAATACCCACAAACAGGCCAGGTACGAATATGCTCAGCACTATGGCTATTATATATCCTGGAAGAAGAAAATGCCATAGTTCAAGACCTGGAATGAGGATTCTCACCACAGATAAGGCCACAGCAATGGCCACACCGATGGAGAGCGCCGTGAGGACCACCTTTCTCTTGATGTGTCCAGAGGTGATGTCCTCGATCTGGCTGGTGAGGACATAGACAGCCGGTTCGGCAAGAATGACCACAAGACCAAGAAGAAATGCGATGAATACCGTAAGTCCATTGGATCCGATGGCCTGCAGACCACCTCCGACGATTCTTCCCGCATCCATGAAGCCGGCATTGACACCCGTAAGAAAGAGCACAAGGCCCAGGAATGTATAGAGGGAGCCCATGAGAATCCCACGGAGGACCTTTCTGGAAACTTTGAAGGTGGTCTTCTGTCCAATGAGAAAGATCAGGAGGATGGGAAGAAGCGCTAAGGCGATTTCTTTAGCGATGATGGGCAGATGATAAAGAAACGGTCCCCAGAAAGTGCTGTACGTCGCAGCCTCTGGAAGGCTATCTGTCACAAGTTCTCCAGGATCGGAGAAGATACCGAGGAGGAGAACGCCCAAAATGGCACCCGTGGATACGAGACCCACCAGACCGAAACTGTCTTCTTCCGATTTCAGTGTCTTCTTGTTCTGAGAAGCCACACCCACTGCAAGGGCAAGGATGAATGGCACAGCCATGGCTCCGGTGGTGGCGCCGGAAGCATCAAAGGAAATAGCCAGAAACTCCGGTGACGTGAAGAGGGATAAGATCATGATGATGCCATAAATGATCCATAGTAGTAACTTCAGCGGAATGGCATACACGATTCTGAAGAGACCAAGGGCCAGCATGAAGGCGATGCCGATGGATACCGTCACAAGAATGCTATTCTTGCTGATCATACCTCCAGTGACGCTGTTGACCTGATTGGCCAGGATATGCAGGTCCGGCTCTGCTATGGAGATGAAAAATCCGAGAATCAGCCCGGCAGTCAGTAAGATGTAGAGCGAATTGGATCGGGTCAGGTGTCTCCCGAGGAGATTGGCGATTTTCGACACACTGAGTTCCACGCCAAAGAGGAAGAGGGAAAGACCGAATATGATGAGGATGCTTCCTGCGATGAACCTCAGAAAACCTGTAGTGCCTAATGGGACCAGAGTGAAATGCAGTAGGATGACGATGATGGTGATGGGCAGAACAGCCATCAGAATTTCTTTGACTTTATCCAGCAGTAACTGCAAATAATATGACCTCCTTTATTGGTTTCAAATGTGTGATCAGTAAATTTATATGTTTAGGAATGAAAAGTACGTAAGAGGAATCTGAATCGAATCATATATTCAGTGGATGTGCATGTATGAGGAATGGTATAAGAAAAACTACTCCATTAAAATGATACTATATTAATATTAAAAATATCTAAAGAAATAATTTTTTAAATACTATTAGTAAAGTTATAGTATCATGAAAATGTATACATCAATAAAGAAGAGGATCAGACAGAGCTCATTGTGTTATAAACCAGAGGCATATATAATGAAACCAAGGAAAAGAAGGGAAGTGTTTGATTTGGACTACCAGGAAGCGTTGAAATATATCAAAAGCACACAGAAATTCGGCAGCATATTGGGGTTGGAGCGAATCGGAAAGCTCATGGAGCTACTGGGCAATCCTCAGAAACGTCTGAAGTTCGTTCATGTGGCAGGGACCAACGGAAAGGGCTCAACGGTGGCTTTCATGGGCAGTGTACTGACGCATGCGGGATATCGTGTGGGCATCTATACGTCTCCAGGCCTGGAAGGACTCAATGACCGGATCCGGATCGGTTCGAAGGATATCGAAGACCACAGAGTCGCGGAAATCATGACGCGAATCAGATGGCGGGTGGATGAGATGATCGCAGAGGGACTGGACAGTCCCACGGAGTTTGAGCTCATCACAGCGCTGGCCCTGGAGTATTTTCATCAGGAAGCGTGTGATATCGTTCTTCTGGAAGTAGGTCTGGGCGGACGACTGGATTCCACAAACATCATCGAAGCACCTGTGGTGTCTGTGATCACGCCGGTGGATTACGATCATATGGATATTCTGGGCAGCACCCTGGGGGAAATCGCAGGAGAAAAAGCAGGTATTCTGAAGGCTGGTACGGAACTTGTTCTTTATCCTCAGAAAGCGGAAGCGGAAGAAGTGATTCTGATGAAGGCGGATGAACTAGGCATTCCGGTCCACAAGGTGAACTTCAGTCAGGTCGAAATCATGAGACAGGATGACTATACGCAGCAGTTCCGATACGACAATGAAGAGTACAAGCTGACGATCCTCGGAGAACATCAGGTAAAAAATGCCGTGGTGGCTTTGGAGGCCTTGAATCTTCTCGATGCAAAAACCATGAGGATTCCTCATGATGCGCTGAAGAAGGGGCTCTTGATGGCAAAATGGTCAGGAAGGTTTGAGATTCTTTCCCATGAGCCCATGGTGGTCATCGATGGGGCCCATAACCGTCAGGGCGTGGAAGTCCTGAAAAGAAATCTGGAAAGATACTTCAGCGGCAGAAAAGTGGTCTTCATCATGGGGGTGCTGAGAGACAAAAGCTACCTGGAAATGATCAGGGAGGTTCTGCCTCTGGCCAGATCCTTCGTCACCATCACCGTGGACAATGAGCGTGCACTAAGTGGAGAGGAACTAGCCTCCATCATCCAGGAAGAAGGTGCACTGGCGCACCCTTGCACTACGGTAAAGGATGCGGTTCTAAAAGCCCTTTCGGTGAGGGAGGGAAATGACATTCTCTGCGCCTTCGGATCTCTTTACTATATCAACGAAGTACGTAGATACTTTTTTGAAGAGGCGGAGAAAGACACCAGTTCGTAACGGAAATGTGAGTTTTCCGACAGCCTCCTGTAATGTCCATGTAACCCTAATGGACTGGGTATTTGCTAAACTGAAGATACAGAAGAAACTATTTATGATTAAAGGATGTGCTTTTAGATGAAAAAGCTGAAGATAGCCCTAGCGTTCATGACCGTGATGATGCTCCTGGCAGCATGTGGTTCGGGCGGAGACAAGGATGTTCCAGCGGAATCCCCAGCGGAAACTCCCCAGGAAGAACCGGCGGAAGCCCCGGCAGAAGAAGAAAACCAGGAAGAGCCGGAAGCGGAAGAACCTGCGGAAGAGGTCAAAGAGTATACAGTGGATAGGCTTTATCCCTTCGAATCCGATACCCATAGAATCTATGCAGGAGAAGGCAATGAATATGCGTCCTATGATGTGTATGTGGACTTCGTAAGCCAGGAGAGAATTCAGCTGAGAGAAAATAACGGGGGCACTGAAATCGTCCGAGTACTGGAAAAGAAGGATGGCACCCTGAAGGAAGTCATCTTCGAGCCGGAAACCTATTATAAGGAGAACTTTCTTTCCAAAGATGCCAATACGGACCGGATCCTTCTCATGGAACCCATTATGGAAGGAACCAGCTGGAAAAGCGGAGAGGAGACCAGCACCATCACCGCTGTTTCGAAAGAAGTGGCAACACCCTATGGCACATTTGATGCAGTGGAGGTCACAAGGGTGACCAAAAGCGACAGTGGAGACTATACCAACATCGATTACTATGTGGAGAATATGGGGCTTATCAAAACGCTTAACATCGGTGAGGGCTATGAAGTTTCATCCAGTCTGGAGAAGATCGAAGAGAATGTCTCCATGAACGAAGTGGTGAATTTCTACTATCCCAATGCCATGGATGAAAGAATCTTCCTGTATCGGAAAGAGATAGCTTTCACCACCAACGACATTCCCAGAATGCTTCTCATCGAAGCATACAAGGATCTTCCAAAAGAAGCTGCACCGGTTCTGACACCAGGCACCAAGGTGAATTACCTGTATCTCAATCAGGACGGCATGGTCTATGTGGATCTGTCCAGAGAGTTTCTGACTGAAATGAATGCAGGTGCAGGCTATGAATCTCTTATTCTTCAGTCTCTGGCCAATACCTTCGGAGACTATTATGCAACGGATAAAGTGCTTCTCACCATCGACGGAGAGACCTATGAATCAGGGCATATTCTCTTAAGAGAGTTTGAACCTCTGGAAGTCAATTACGACAGCATTGTAGACATGAATTAGTCTAGCGCACAATGAAAAAGATCATCCTATGGAAAAATCCCCTCAGACTGATACGATCAGTTCTGGGGGGATTTCATGTCTGCCTGATTATCGGACGCTAGAAATTGAAGAATCTTGCATAGTATCCGAAAAGATCCAGAGCCATCAGAAGTCCGATGATCACAAGGAAGATTCCGGAGATCTTTGTGATGAGGCTATAGTGTTTCTTCACGAAACTGAAAGCCTCCTCCAGTTTTGAGAAAAGGATTCCTGTGATGAGGAAGGGAAGTCCCAGTCCCATGGAGAAGATGAACAGGTAGAACATGCCGATACCAACGGTGCTGGCATCTGCTGCCAGAATCAGTGCGGTTCCGAGGAAGGTGCCCAGACAGGGGGACCATCCGAAGGAGAACACGATTCCAAAAATCATGGAGCTCAGGAATCCTCCGCTGTCTCTCTTGAGAGAAAGTCCTTTCTGAAAGTTCAGGAAGGGGATGTTTATGAATTCCGCCATGTTCAGCCCGAAGAGGATGATGATCACTCCACCGATTCTCTGCAGCAGAACGCGGTTCTGATTCAGAAGGCTGCCCAAGGCAGTGGCGGTGGCACCCAGAGTGACGAATACGATGGTGAATCCCAGGATGAATCCCAGAATGTTGATGATCAGATCTTTTCCTTTCTTCTGGCTCTCATTGCTCAGATACATGAGGAAAACCGGAAACATGGGCAGAATGCAAGGGGAAATGAAGGTGAGGACACCTTCGAAAAAAAGTAGTAGAAGTTTTAGTCCGCTCATTTACTCCATCCTTTCCAGCACAGCATCCAGTGTTACCTTATCGGTCATGCCCAGTATGGAATACTGGACAGTGCCTTCCTCATCCAGGAAGAAAGTCTGGGGAATGCTTGTGACACCAAATTCATAGAACGCATTGCCTACGGTATCGTAGAGAACATTGAGATTAAGATTGTTCTCTGCCAGGAAATTGTCTGCCAGGGTCTTGGTTTCTCTTTGGCCATCGGTGAGATTGATGGCCAGAAGGATGGTCTCTTCCTCATCCAGCTCATTGTGAAGGGACTGGAACTCAGGCATTTCTCGGATACAGGGCGGGCACCAGGATGCCCAGAAGTTCACAATCACTTTCTTTCCTCTGTATTCAGAAATGGAGACCTCTTCTCCGTTTCCGTCAAGTACGATGAAATCCGGTGTAAAAGGCGTCTTCACCTTGAGCTCTGAGATGGCGTCGTCTGCCACGGGCTCTTCAGAAGGCGTTTGGTCTTCGGATGTTTCTTCTTGTGGCTCCTGTACCACAGAATCTGAAAGTTCTTCTCCGCCGAACTTTTCGATGAAGTAATAGCCTCCACCGATGACCAGAACAAAGATCAGAATCCATACTATAAAACTATATTTTTTCATGTAAACCTCCGTTGATTTTTATGAAGCCGAAGCTTCATCTCATTTACTTATGATGATGAATCATACTTGTTGACTATTTTAACATAAATCGGAGAGAAATACCCGTGCGGGGTACATTTTTCACAAAATTATATTGGATGCCATTTATTTTTTGCGATTTGTGTGCCAAGAAGTGAAAAATTGAGTATAATGTACTTTATGGATAATTTTGGAGGTACATTATGAATCATGAAAATAAAGACAACAGAAATATATTTCAGAAAAAGCCATGGGTCATTGCACTGGCGGTTTTTGCATCCATCCTCTGGGGAAGTGCATTTCCGGTTCTGAAAATCACCTATGAACAGATGAGCATGGCGGGTGATGACTTCTATTCCAAGATTCTTATCGCAGGAATCCGGTTCACACTGGCGGGACTGCTTCTTCTCGGATATGCCTTTGCCACCATGAAAGAGAAGGCGAAGCTGAGAAGTTTCAGGGATTTCAAGAAGGTCCTGATGCTCGGTCTGGTGCAGACCTCGCTGAACTATTTCTTCTTCTACACAGGCCTTGCCAATACCACTGCATCAAAAGGGTCCATCATCGCATCCCTATCCAACTTTCTCATCATCATTCTAGCCCACTTCATCTATAAGAATGATCGGCTGAACAGCAACAAAATTCTGGGTATTCTCTTCGGGATCATCGGTGTGGCCATCGTCAATATCGATTCGGGCCTCGATGCAAGCTTTTCGCTCACTGGTGAAGGATTCATGTTCTTTTCTGTGGCCACAGGGGTAGCATCAAGCTTCATGGTAAAGAGTTATGCCAGAAGCATTCATCCCATGCTTCTCTCCACCTATCAGCTGATTTTCGGAGGAATTGTGATGCTTCTCATTTCCCTAGGTGGAGAGTACAGCACCCTCACCATGACGCCGCTGGCGGGAGGACTGCTTCTGTATTCCGCACTCCTCTCGGCTGTCGCTTTCACCCTCTGGTATACGCTGCTGAAATACAACAAGCCTGGAGAAATCACCATGTTCCGTTTCCTGATTCCGGTTTCGGGCGCTTTCCTCTCTGCGATTTTTCTGGGGGAGCAGATCACCATCCAGGTGGCCATCTCCCTGGTCTCTATCGTCATCGGAATCATACTGGTGAACCGGGATCCGAATATTGGAAAGAAAAAAAGCAGATAATGATACCTGCATCAGAAAAGAACAGCCACCAGCAGTATGCCGGTGGCTGTTCTTTTCTTCGGTCAGCTATTTCTTGGTCTTCCTGTAGACTTTCGTACAATCAGCTCGTGCTTGTAAAGTACTCGTGTAGAACTGTAGGGGTTCCGGCTGCTGTTGTGCCTGTTTACAATGATTTCCACAGCATTCTGTCCTCTGCTCACGATGTGATGCTCTACTGTGGTCAGAGATATATTCTGGAATTCAGAAGGGAAGAGATTATCAAAACCGCATATGGAGTAATCTTCAGGGATTCGATAGCCGTTCTTCAGCAATGCTTCCATTACTCCATAGGCCACCATATCATTCACCGCAATAAATCCGGTGATTTTTCTGTTTTTCATCGCTTCTGAAGTAAGCTCATAACCCACGGCTGTTTCGATATTAATGTTGTTCATTTCCTCAACGGGGGTGATATCCTTTGATTTCACGATGACGCTGCCATCCGGGCAGTTTTTCCTATAAGTATCGAGAATGCCATCAAGTCGCCGAACTCTGGCCGTATTCAGACTATTCAATGTGGTTGAAATATAGGCGACGCATTTATGACCTAATTCAATCATGTGATTCGCAATAAGTACCCCAGCGGAATAGTTATTGATTTCCACTGTGTCCAGATCCACATCATTGGAGCGGTCGTTGATCACTACAACCGGGATTTTCTTGTTGAGTTCTTCCAGGAGGGGGATGTTTACCGGGGTCATGGTGCTGATGATTCCGAAGAGATTGGAGTGTTTCACCTGATTGATGAAAGATAGTTCTCTCTCTCCGTCTCGGAATGTATTCTGAGTGATGATTCGAATTCCGTTCTTGTGCGCCTCCTGTTCGATGGCCTGAACCAGAGTTGCATAATAGGTGCTGGTCACTGTAGGAGTCAGCACCAGTATGGTTTTTTCAGAAAACAGATTACGTTTTACCATTAAGGTCTCTTTTTTCACATAACCGATCTGATCCGCTGCAGCTTGAACTTTCCTGATGGTATCCTCCTGAAAAGATACATCCTTCTTTTCATTTAGTATCATGGAAACTGCTGTTCTGGAAACACCAGCAATCTTTGCGATGTCATCAAGAGTAGGCTTTTTGCTACCACTCATCTCTTTATCCCCCCGATCATTTGATAATTAAAGTATACAGTACAAGTTTGACATTTCAAGAACTAAATTTTCAGTATCTGAAATTATAATATTAGAATAGCTGAACTTGATGCGATAATCAATTAAATTTGTTAATCAAATTTTTATTGAAATTTACTTAGAATTAACCATAAAGAACTTTGGTGAGAAAGAGGAACATGCTAAAATATGGAGGAATCGGTTGATTGGTTGATTGATGGAAGGAGTTCAAAAGGTCAGCACATAAATTAGGTATACCTCTTAATCCAATGATTTGGGCTGCATAGATTACAGTTTCCGTATAAAATGCAGTGGAAATTCTGCTGTATTGCTCGAAAGTGGACTGGGTTCATGATCCTTTGATATTTTTTTTGAATTATTTGAATGAAAACGGTTGTACTCCATATCAGATATTGATATAATGTGCTCATCTACTAAAATATTTAAAATAATCATTAAATATTTAATTAAATATTTACTTGATCAATCTAAATTAGTCTAATCACTTTCAGAAATACAAGTAAAAAAGGTTGTGGTAAATTCATGAAAATCTTTTATTCTGAACTTTGTCTGGTCCATGATGAGGTTCTTCAAGGAATTGAGAAGCTTATTTCTCACGGGGCGGAACATATAGAGCTTATGCTTGATGGAAAATCCTGGGACGGATTTGAAGAGCGGATGGATATTCTTGCTGAAAAACTGAATTCTTATGGGGCGACCTACGCGGTTCATTCACCGGTATGGAATTTTAATCTGACTGCTGCCAGCGGATATATCAGAAAAGCTGCGATGCAGGCATATAAGGATAGTATTGTCTTTGCAGACAAGATTTCAGCCAGTCATGTTGTACTTCACCCAGGATTTGCAGATATACCCCATGAGGATAAGAGTCATCTCAAAGCGATGGCCTTGGAAGCGATGGAGGAGCTTGCTGCATTCAATGAGGTCTATCAGGTGGATCTGCTGATTGAAAATGTCGGAAACGAAAAGACCTCAATTTTCACCATGGAAGAATACCTGACCTTTCTGGATCAGCTGCCTTCAACATTCAGATATATCATCGATATTGGACATGCAAATATTACTGGCTGGGATCTATCCCTAATGATCAGAAGAATGGGGAAAAGACTCAAAGCATTCCATATCAATGATAACGATGGTGAGATGGATATTCATCAGGCCATGTATGAGGGCACTGTGGATTGGGCAGAGTTCTTCCGTCTCATTCGAGAAGAAGGCGGAAACTATGATCTGATTCTTGAATACAATGTCAACACAGATCTTTCCAAGCTAACAGAAGGAAAGAAGATTCTACTGAAAGAACTCAGTGAAAGAGGTGAGGGATAAAATGGTAATGAATATCGCTCATCGAGGATTTAAAAGCAGGTATCCCGAAAACACCATGATCGCTTTTGAAAAGGCCGTAGAAGCTGGCTGTGATGGAATCGAATTTGATGTGCATCTGTCTAAGGATGGGGAAGTGGTCATCATTCATGATGAAACCCTCGAAGGTACCACCGATGGAAAAGGGAGGGTTATGGACTACAGTCTGAAAGAGCTGAAAATGCTAGATGCGTCAAATCGGTTCAGCGATCAGACTGGTGTTCAGAGAATGCCAACTCTCAGAGAATACTTCGAGTTTGTGAAGAATCTTGACCTATTATCGAACATCGAACTGAAGACAGGGGTATACGAATACCCAGGTATTGAAGAAAAAGTATTTACTCTGATTCAGGAGTTCGGACTCGAGACTAAAGTGCTCATTTCTTCCTTCAATCACGAAAGCCTGCTGAGAATGAAGAAGATTGCACCGGAGATTCCCTGTGGCATGCTCTTTGACACATGGATGATTCACCCTGAAAAGTATGTCAGGGAAGTGGGTATGGAGTATTATCACCCCGTAGCGTACAGCCTTCGGCAGGATATTGTGGAGGCACTGAAAAAAGAGGGCATCAAAGTGAATGTATGGGTCGGGAAAGAACCTGTGGATTATGAAAACATCATGAAGCTGGGTGTTGATGGAATCATTACGGATCATCCGGATGTGATATATGCAATACAGTCTGAATAAGTTATTTATGTGGCTAAAGCCACCAAAATAAAGCAAATCAAAATTTAGGGAGGACCTTGAAATGAAAAATATCAAAAAATTGCTCAGTGGTTTACTGATTGTCGGCATGTCTACCATGGTTGCAGCTGGTTGTGCGGCATCAGAAGAAGAAACACCCGCTCCAGATGGCAATGAAGCTCCAGCGGAAGAACCAGCTGAAACTGATGAGGATTATAAACTGGTACTGAGACTGAGCCATGTATTTTCACCAGATGAGCAGCTTACAAAATCAATGGATCTTGTTGCTGAAAGAATACTGGAAAAAACAGATGGCGCTATTGAGATCCAGACATTCCCTCAGGCACAGCTTGCAGTGTACAAGGATGGTCTGGAGCAGGTTGTAAGAGGCTCAGAGTTTATTTCAGTGGAAGACCCATCCTATCTTGGAGATTACGTTCCTGATTTCAAGGCTCTGGTCGGACCTATGCTGTATTCAGAATTTGATCAGTATACACAGATGATCGAGACGGATCTGGTTCAGGATATGATCGCCAAGGCAGAAGAAGCAGGAATCAAAATTCTGGCACTGGATTACATATTCGGATTCAGAAACATCATTACAAACAAACTGATTGTCAATCCTGAAGATCTTAAGGGCATGAAGCTGAGAACACCAGGAAGTCAGCTGTTTATTGATAGCATCAATGCCATGGGTGCAACCGCAACGCCACTGCCATGGGCTGAAACACTCTCAGCAGTGCAGCAGGGTGTGGTGGACGGTCTGGAAGGATCAGAATTCACAAACATCGGAACAAAGGTTTATGAAGTTGCAACAAATGTTGCCTTAACCAAGCACTTCCTTGGAACAGCGGGGGTATACCTCAGTACGGACGTATGGGCAGATATTCCAGAAGAGTATCAGACCATAATCGAAGAAGAGTTCAGATACGGAGCTGAAGAGATGATTCAGATCATTTCAGAATCCTATGATGCGACTAAGGCAGAACTGGAAGAACTGGGTGTAGAATTCAATGAAGTGAATCTGGAAGCATTTACAGAATTGACAAAGCCAGTCTATGAGAATATGGAAGGGGTCACACCCGGAATCTATGATCTTCTGATGGATGAACTGGATAAGATGGAATAGTTATGTGAAATGGGGTGTAACAGCCCCTTTTCAATCTGGATAAGAAAAAAATGAAGGAGCAGAAGATGAAAGAGAGCAATCTGAAAAAAATTCTCAATAATATTGAAGAAATTATCGCATCAGGATTCATCATTTTGACTACCGTCCTAGTTGTCATTAATGTATTTATGCGTTATTTTCTCAAGACCGGATTGTACTGGTCAGAAGAAGTTGCAACAGCCTCCTTTGTCTGGGCGGTATTCATCGGGGCAGTAGCCGGATATAAGAAGGGAAAACATATCGGGGTGGACATCCTTGTGAATCTGTTACCAGCAAGCATACAGAAAGTGGTCGTAATTATGGTGGATATTGTACTGATTCTTCTCAATGGATATATGACGTATCTTGCGGTGATTTTCATTAGTCTATCCTATATCAAACCGACTCCGGTTCTTGGTATCTCATCAGCCTATATCAGTTCAGCTCTGCTGGTGAGTTTCACCTGGGTAACCATATATTCGGTGATTTTTCTTGTTAGAGATATAAGAAGAACAGATTACAGTAAAGGAGGAGACATTCTATAATGGCATTTTTACCGATACTCATCGTATTTCTGCTTTATTTCACAGGAATACCTATAGCATATGCTCTATTTGGATCTTCCTTGACTTATTTTTCTTTCATCAATGATGCTTCTGCACCAGATCTTATTCTCCAAAGATATATTACAAGTGCTCAGAATTTTTCACTACTTGCCATTCCGTTCTTCATTATGGCTGGTTCCATCATGAATTACAGCGGAATAAGCAGTAAGCTTATGAAATTTGCTGAAGTGCTTACTGGTCACATGACTGGAGGACTGGGACAGGTGAATGTACTGTTGTCTCTCCTCATGGGGGGCGTTTCCGGTTCCGCAAATGCCGATGCGGCGATGCAGTCTAAAATGCTCGTTCCAGAGATGGAAAAACGAGGATACAGCAGGGCTTTTTCAGCAGCCATTACAGCTGCCTCGTCAGCTGTGACACCGGTGATTCCCCCAGGAATCAATCTGATCGTCTATGGCCTCATCGCACAAGTGTCCGTTGGAGCAATGTTTATGGCTGGTTATGTACCAGGAGTTCTGATGGCCATTTCACTGATGATTGTTGTGTACATCATATCCAAGAAAAGAGGATATACACCTACGAGAGAGAAAAGAGCCACTGCTCGTGAAATATTCAAGCAGACACTGGAGTCCATCTGGGCTTTGCTTTTTCCTTTCGGTATTATCGCGGGACTTAGAATTGGACTGTTCACGCCTTCAGAGGCTGGTGCCGTTGCGGTACTATATACCATCCTAGTTGGTTTCTTCATATACAAGGAACTGAAGATTGAGCATTTCAAGGATATTCTGAAAGACACTGTTTATGGAACATCCAGCGTAGTTCTGATCATCATAGCCGCTAATGTGTTCGGATATTATATGAGCTGGGAAAGAATTCCACAGATGCTTACTGAAATGATGCTGGGAATCACTGAAAATCCCATGCTTATGCTCTTAATGATCAATATTTTCTATCTGATCCTGGGCATGTTCATAGAAGGTGGGGCAGCACTGATCATACTTTCTCCTCTTCTTGTGCCTGTAGTGACACAGATGGGGGTGGACCCTATCCACTTCGGTATGATCACCATCGTGAATATTATGATAGGCGGCATAACACCACCCTTTGGTTCTATGATGTTTACAGTCTGCACCATAACAAATACGAAGGTCGGAGCCTTTATGAAGGAAATCTGGCCATTCATCCTGGCCCTGCTTGTAGTGCTGCTGATCATAACTTATTTCCCTGGAATAGTCATGTTCGTGCCGAACCTGGTGTTCTAGACTGATTATGGTATCCCTCTCAATAATATGTAGACAGAGCAGCTGTATGCTACAGGCTGCTCTGTTCTGATATTTTGGATAAAGCAAAAGCCAGCAGGATAAATGCTGGCTGAATCAGTGAATTAAATGGTAAAGTCAAGTATGTTTCCCTCTACTGAATGATATTCCAGAGGAAAAGGCCCATTGCATAGAAAATGGGAATCAGGATGGAAGGCAGCATGTTCGATATCTTCAGCTTCAGATTGAAGACCATATTGATGCCAAGGCCCATGATCATGAGACTCCCCACTCCGGAAATCATGGGAATGGTTTCCGGCACTGCGGTGACCAGTGGTTTGATGAAATTTGCCAGGACCGATATGGAGCCCTGATAAAGGAGCACCGAAAAACTCGACAGCATGACGCCTAGTCCCATGGTGGATGCGAAGATCACGGAAGTGATCCCATCCAGAATGGATTTGGCATACAAGGTGGCATGATTGTTTGACAAGGTGCTCTCAATGGTTCCGATGATGGCCATGGACCCGATGCAGAAGAGAAGGGTGGCTGTGAGGAACCCGTCCTTGATCTTCCCTTTGTAGTACTTGTTCACCAGCATTTCAATCCTATTGCTCATGGTTTCAAGCTTCTTTTCTATGTTGATGACTTCACCCAGGAGTGTGCCCAATGCCATGGATAAGATGATGACCATGGGGTTTTCCACTTTGATGAGACCAATGATTCCGAGATATATGACGCAGAGTCCCAGCACCTTGAAAAGGCTGTAGGCGATATCCTGGTTGATTCTCTTATGGAACAGGATGCCGATGAGGCTTCCTAAAATGATGGCGAAAAAATTGACGATGGTTCCAAACATGACAGCACCTCTTTTAGTTTAGTAGAATCAGGTAGTACAGGACATAGAGCCAGCTGAACAGTCCATGGATGATGGCCCATAGAACGGACTGGTTGAGACTCCAGCTGATGATCATGGCCAGAGCACTGCCCATGGTGATTCCGCTTTTGATCACGTCACCTCTTTTCATTTTAATCCCTCCCTGTTTTAAAAATTATCTTTTCTCATTATAACGTAATTCGGAATAATAGTTCACTGATTTCATCATTCTTTCAGAAAAAAGTATGAATTACAGCATAATCTGTCAAATCTTCAGAAAACAGCGGGTTCAACCTTGTAAAGCACTTTATGTTAATATATTATCAAGTTAAGGGGTTGGTCGAATGGTAATGCTGAAAGAGAAACTGGAAAATCAGGATGATGTGAAGGAACTCCAGATGATTGTAAATCTCATGTGCTATATCGCACTGGATTTGAAGGAGATTTCCTGTCTGGAAAGCATCGCAGTCTTTGACACGAAACTGAACACCATCTTCTGTGAGAACAAACAGGAACTGAAGAACGACAAAGACGGAAGAATGATGGTGAAAGAGTATCTCAAGGATCATAAGGAAGTGGTTCACTGCCTGAGAGATGCATTAAAGACTGGTGAACATAAGAAGGTAAGGGAAAGAGAAGGAAAGTCCGCTCTGGCCATACCCATCATGGGCGTGAAGAAACCCATCGGGGTAGTGGGCATCATCTATGAAACAGACGGATGTCAGAAGGAGGTCTGTACATCTGATCTTCTGTTTAAGGACATCATCAATATCTTCATCATCAAATACAGAGAAATCAGCCAGAAGGAAGCCATGGCATCCATGTCCTGCAGTCTGAAGACCCTGGAGGACTATGAGAAGTATGCCATCCTTGAGACGGGGAGAAAATGCAACTGGAATATCTCCATGATGGCCAAGGAACTGGAAATCGGAAGAAATACACTCTACTGTAAAATGAAGAAAATGGGCATCAGTTGAAATCGTAAAGGGGAGAGGAGTTATGAAAAATCTATTGGAACAGATTAAAAGTGTGCAATTCTGGTACAACATTGACTTTATTAGTTTGTTAATTAACAAATATTGAATGGTGTGATAAAATAGATGTAAGCTAAGTCATTTAGCTCCCATATGAGGGTAGAAATACCCCTACCCTTTTGTTAAATATACTGTTTCCCTAAAAGGACCTGATTTCAGCAATCAGGTCCTTTTCCCTTACTTGGATTTTCTGTGATGGGGTTCTTGCTCTGAGAAAAAGTGTTGCAGTTTTTAGAGATCGCTCTCCTCTATGATTTCATGCAGGATTCTTCCGTCGGTGTCATGAAGGACGGTCCCCATGAGATGGGCAAAGGTAGGGCCTTCATCGATGAGCCGCATGGAAGGAATCTCCACATTCTTTCGGATGCCTCTGCCAGTGGCGAAGAAGACGGTCTGATAGTCCTCTTTCTTCGGATGGTATCCATGGGTGGATTTTCCATGATGGTCTTCGCCCTCAGCATTCTGGTCCAGTTTCACTTGAGCCGGTTTCGTGTGGTCGTCTGTGAAGAAGAACCCTTTTTTCGCCTCCAGCATGAAAGTAGCTTTTCTGCTGGCTCCGAAGGATATGGACTCCTCTCTGGTATAGATTGCTTCTATGCCGAAGTCTTCCCGGTTCTTCAGGGTCTTCAGAATCTGGTACACCCGCTTTTTCATTTTTTCACTGCCTGGCTCTCTCAGATGAATGTAGCAGGAACCGTCCAGACCTTCCGCATAGGCATCGTAGTCCGTGATTTTCTGACCTCTGGTTCGGATCAGACCCTTATCCTTGAAGATGCTGTTCAGATGCAGGGCCGTATGCACAGGAATCTGGTCATGGTCCCCCAGAACAAAGAGAGTGGTCTTGTCCATAATCTCTTCCTCTTCCAGGAGTTTCAGGAGTCCAGCCAGTTTCTGATCGTAGCTGAGAAGCGCTTCATGGGCTTCTCTGGAATCATATCCGTGTTTGTGTCTCATGGCATCCAGTTCCACGAAGTGGACCATCATGACATTGGGCTTTTTCTCTTTGATGGTGTAGTGGGCCACAGCTTCCACAAACCGGTCCAGTTCAGGCTGGCTTTTTCCATTACGCAGATGTCCGAAGCGCCTGTTGATGTCCAGAAGGTAACCTGGTGTCCCGTTGGCCAGAGAAACGCCCACCTGGGTCTCCCAGAAGTGGTTGGCGAACCGTTCAGGGAGATTGTAGGTGATGGCTGACTTGCCTGTGACGGGCCACAGAAGAGCGCAGGTTGTATAGCCTTTTCTCATGGCGGCATCATAGAAGGTGTCCACTTTTATTCGGTCTCTTGTCCAGTTCCAGTCCGGGCTTTTCCGGTTGATTTCCAGCAGCGTATTGGATGTGACGCCATGATTCATGGGATACATTCCGGTGGAAATGCTGCTGTGACAAGGATAGGTGTTGCTGGGATAGACGGAATAGACCTTCCTGGAGAAGGAGGCGTCCTTCATGAGGCGTCGAAAGCCTGGAAGATTCTCAAGGGTCTTGAGGTCTCTGCTTCCCAGAGCATCGAAGGAGAGGATGATAAAATATCTTTCTTGCATGGTGAACTCCTTTGTCGGTGAAATCTTCTTCATTGGTATCATAATCATATTAATATAACATAGAAAAAATAAAAGAATCTGAATACCCTCTGAACAATATGGAAACAAGAGGCTAGAGATAAGCGGGCAGAAGAAATAGAGGGATTTCTTTCTTTTTACAGTTGTCAGAAGAAGAGGAAAACCTGTATGATGATACATAATGAAAGAAAAGAGAAGAAAAGAGAAGAAAAGAGAAGAAAAGAGAAGAAAAGAGAAGACAAGAGAAGACAAGGAGGCATTTGGTATGTACATAGGGGAAAAGAGCTGGGAGAAGGTTCTTCAGGATGAAATGGAAAAGCCCTATTTCAGAAAACTCATGGAAGAGCTGGATAAGGCTTATGAACAGGGAAAAGTCTTTCCGGAGAAACACGAAATATTCCAGGCTTTCCGGCTGACACCATATGACAGGGTGAAGGTGGTCCTTTTGGGACAGGATCCCTACCACGGAAAAGGACAGGCGGAAGGGCTGGCTTTCTCCGTGAAGAAGGGCGTGAAGATTCCACCCTCCCTCAGAAACATCTTCAAGGAGCTGGAAGAGGATCTCAGGATTGAAAAACCCGAACACGGGTCCTTGGTCTCCTGGGCGAAAGAAGGGGTGCTTCTTCTCAACACGGTGCTGACGGTAGAGGAGGGAAAGGCCAACGCCCATGCGGGCATGGGATGGAAGACCTTCACGGATAGGGTCATAAGGAAGCTTGGCCAGAGGGAGGATCCTCTGGTATTCATCCTGTGGGGCAATCAGGCGAAAGAAAAGGAAAAATTTATAGCAGAGCATCATAGAATCATTTCTTCCGTCCATCCCAGTCCCTTGTCGGCTAGAAGAGGTTTCTTCGGTTCAAAGCCTTTTTCAAAGACCAATCTTTTCCTTCAGGAAATGGGCACAAGTCCTGTGAACTGGAAAATCAAATAGGGAAGGGTATTTTCCTGATGAACCGTCTTGATACAGCGAAAAGCAGCAGATCATCCTTGTCGATGGATCTGCTGCTTTTTATTTTAATTTGATGTGCGGTTTTTCAGTATTCTTCTTCCAGTTCTTCCAGATGATTTTCGATATCTTTGGGCAGAAGCACCATGGACGTCAGAAGGAAGGCTGCTGCCAATGAGCCCAGAAAAAGAAAAGTGATCTGAAGTCCCTCTCCTATCAGTGTAGGGTCTGCACCTTTCCAGGGGATCTCTTCGAATTTCCTCATGGTAAGGCGGTAGAGAATTGTGAGAATAAGCGTTTCGGCACCAAGAAGGATGTTTTTCAGTCTGATCTTCTTCGAGAGTTCCTTCTGGATTCTGTAACGACTGTTTCCTACAGTGAGGAGGGTCCGGTCTCCTTTTTTCAATTCCCCTAGAAGCATGACCTTTGTCCGGGATGGTTTCTTCCTCATACAGGTCAGGATAGCTCTGCAAATCTCTTTTCTACGGTCTTCATGAGAATGAAGTGGAAGACCACGGAGAGAATGCTTAGTAGGAGAAACACCACCATGAAGCCGGTGAAATAGGTCGGCGCAATCTTCACGCCCAGGAAGATGCTGAGGGCAGTGAGTCCGAAGCCCATGAACATATGGATCACGGAGTTGAAGTTCTGCTTCACCGCTTTCTGCTCGGTGTCCCAGTTGAGTTTCGGCCATAGGGTATCCATGAGGATGCCCGCCTGATTCACCACCAGGGAAGCGAGAAGCACAATGACCAGGGAAAGCAGAATGAACATGACATCCACCTGGAACAGGAAGACCATGATTCCGTACAGGATCACCAGTGCCAGAGCCTCCACATAGAAGGAGCTGAGAATCTTGGCGTAGATCTGCGTGCTGTAGGGAACAGGAATGTATTTCAGGAAATAGAAATTCTTACCCTCCCTTGAGATGGCAGTGGAAGAGATGATGTTCACGGAACCCAGAAGAAATCCTACCCCTGCCATGCCAACGATGAGGATGCCTTCATCCACGGAGCGGATGAAGCTTAATACCTGCATGAGATCATCCTTGTCACCTGAGCTTCCCATGAAAATGGGAAAGAGGATGAACAGAGGATAAATGAGACTGATCAGAACGCAGTTGAGAAAGTAGATGGGCGTTCTGAAAAGCAGCTTCAATTCCTTCAGAGAGTAGGAAAGAAGAATCCCTTTTCTGGCGGTGCCTTTCCGGAGATCCTCTGCTGATAAGACCTTTCTGCTTGCCTTGCTTTCCGATACACCGATGACGCCTTTGAAGTAGATGGCGTTTCCGATAAGAAAGAATACACCCAGGGCTGCAGCGCTGGCTGCAATCATGGCCAGGATATAGAGGAGTCCTTTCACGGTATCATAGCCGATGAGCGCTTCCGTTGCAAAGAAGCCTGTGGGAAATACAAGTCCCGTGACTCTGAAGATCGGAAGCTCTGCGATATTTCCGATGACAAGTTCATTTCCCTGATTCATCCGATTGGTCAGAAACTGGATACCGAAATTGAAGCCAAGAGCCACCATGAGACTCAGTACACCGGCAATCATATTGAAGCGGTCACGGTTCTTGAACCGGTTGCTGAAGCGCATGATCACCATGGATAAAATGGAGGCGATGGCCAGCGGAAATACCGGTACCAGAATCAGTGTAACAAGCGTATAGACATAGTACAGTATTCCAGCAGAGTCCTTGATTCCGAAAATCACGAGGATCGGAAGAAAGAACACAATGATGATGAAGTACTCATAGACTAGAGATACAAGGAACTTTGATGTCAGGATCTCCCCACCGCTGATGGGCAGATACAGATAGTTGTCCACGTCCTTTGAGAAATAGAAGACATTCATGACATAGAAGATTCCGAACATGAAGACCATGATTCCGGCTGCGGGAATCAGAAGTCTTAAAAGCAGGGATTCCATTTCCATCATGGCCAGGGTGTCGTATAGATCTGAAATCATGAATCCGAAACTGAGTCCCATGGTGACCATAAGAAACAGAACCAGAAGGATGATTTTCCATTTGGAACTGAAGAAGGATTTCTTTGTGCTTCTGCCCACCATGTTGCTCAGGGTTTCATCATTTTTGAACATGGCTCTGGTCAGAACATAAATGCTATTCTTCATCATTTGTCATCTCCAGGAATATTTTCTCCAGTCCTTCGTTTTCACTGACCAGTTCCCTGAGTTCGGTCATGGTGCCGCAGAACATGAGCTTGCCTTTATTGATGATGCCGACACGGTCGCATACCTTCTCGGCCACTTCCAGCACGTGAGTGGAGAAGAATACCACGTTCCCCTTGTCAGCATGTTCTCTCATCATTTCCTTCAGATAGAAGGAGGATTTCGGGTCCAGACCCGTCATAGGCTCATCCAGAATCCAGAGACTGGGATCATGAATCAGTGCCCCCATGATGATGATTTTCTGTCTCATGCCGTGGGAGTAGCTTGAGATGTAATCTCCCAGTGCATCTTCCATGTCGAAGCGTTTCGCAAGAGCGTCAATGCGTTCCTGTCTTACACCGCTTTCCACATTGTAGATGTCACCCATGAAATTCAGGTATTCCAGTCCCTTCAGTCTGAGAAAGATATCCGGACTGTCCGGAACGAACCCGAACTGTCTTTTGTATGAAATCGGGTCCTTTTCAAGGGTCCTGTCATTGATGACGATTTCTCCGCCATCAGGAGTGGTGATGCCTGTAAGCATCTTGATGGTGGTGGTTTTGCCAGCCCCGTTGGGACCGAGAAAACCGAAAATCTCACCGGGTCTTAGATCCAGTGTGAGATGGTCCACAGCTTTCACTTTTCCGCCATAGACTTTGGATACGTCTTTAATTGAAATCATATGCTTTTTTCGGCAGACGAGGTGTCTGCCATCCTCCATTTGAATTTTCCTGACTTTGTGCTTAGGTTCGTGCATTGGAATGTCCGGCAGGAAAACAGACATTCAAATTTTTCCTGACTAAAATATAACAAAACGAGTCGCTATAGTAAAGGGCGAAGTCGTAAAGAAAAATGATATAATTCTTAAATCTGAAGTATTTTCAGTGTTACTTAAAGTCAATCTAATTCGTAGGTTCATTCTTTGACTGTCAGGTCTCAAATAATCGAGAGCCCTTTCTTTCTTAGTCCAGAGAGACCGGATGATGTCCTGTTAAACAAAAAGCACCCTCAAAAGGATGCTTTCGTTCTGATTCTATGGGCTTTCCTATTTTTCCTTCAGCAGGTCTCTGATTTCGGTCAGCAGCACCTCTTCTGTGGTTGGTACAGGAGAAGCCGCAGGAGTCTCCTCTTCTTTTTTCTTCATGCGTGTAATGAGCTTCACAACAACGAAGATCGTCAGTGCAACGATGAGGAAATTGACGATGGCCTGAATAAACAGTCCGACCATGATGGGTGTGCCGTTTGCTGTGAATGAAAGCTCGGAAAAGTCCGGGATGGAAAAGATTGCAGCAATCAGCGGCATGATGATGTCATCCACAAAGGATGTGATGATTGCACGGAAAGCACCACCGATGATGACAGCAACTGCCAGGTCCACGACATTTCCTTTGATGGCGAATTCCTTGAATTCCTTGATAAAAGTTTTCATATTTTCACCTCCTGGAATAATCATATCATAGAATGCCTATATAGGAGAAGATGATTATCAGGTCCTGTGGATACAAAAACACTGTAAGATTACGATAAGCAGTAGGAGATGTTTTCTGACGGATTTTACAAAATGTAAACTCACTCCAGGTATGGTATACTGTAGTATAGTAGATTTCACAGAAAAAGAGGCACACGAATACTTTAATGCATATTTTAGGAAACGGGTTCATAATAAATAAAGAGTATATTGAAAGTAGGTCACATTATGGAAGAGAAAAAAAACAGCAGAGTGCAGTATCTGATCAGGGAATGGCTCATTCCCATAGCCACAGCGCTGGTACTGGCTTGGATCATCAACACATTTGTGGTATTTCGGATTGAAGTGCCCACAGGTTCGATGATACCCACCATCAACAAGGATGATAAGATCTTTGTCTTAAAGGCCTACAACAAAGACAATTTCAAAAGAGGCGATATTCTGGTATTCGAGTCGGAAGAGCTGGGGGATGAGGACGGAAAGCCGATGCTGCTCATCAAGAGGCTCATAGGGCTTCCAGGAGAGCATGTGGAACTTGTCAACGGCGTTCTTCTTATTGACGGCGTGCAAATCGATGAGCCCTATGTGGTCAATGACTTCATGTTCAATGCGGAATTTGATGTTCCGGAAGACCATCTGCTGTTTCTGGGAGACAACAGAGAGACCTCCAATGATGCCAGATACTGGCAGAATCCCTACATCAGCAAGGATGAGGTCATTGGAAAAGGCGGACTGAGAATCTATCCGCTGGATAATATCGGATTTCTAAAATAAAACACAGTTCGTGATAAGGACTACAGAAGAGATGGAGGAATTGGTATGGATGTAAACAGAATCATTGAAAACAACAAGGATAAACTCATAGAAGATGTGCTGAAGCTGGTTTCCTATGAATCGGTGCAGGGGGAAGCGAAGGAAGGCATGCCGGCAGGGGAAAAAGTGGCTGCGGTGCTGGAAGAGACTCTCGCCATGGGAAAATCCTATGGCTTCAGGACAATGAACGTAGATGGACATGCCGGTGTCATCGAATATGGTGAAGGCGAAGACTACGTGGCTGTTCTGGGACATCTGGACGTGGTTCCTGTGGGAGAAGGCTGGACAAAGAATCCTCTGGGTGAGGTTTCAGGAGACCGGATCTACGGGAGAGGCACCATGGATGACAAAGGGCCCATGGTGGCAGCCCTTCACGGGCTCATCGCGGTAAAGGAGTCGGGAGCGCCTCTGAAGCACAGAATCAGGCTTATCTTCGGTACCAGTGAGGAAACTGGTGGAGCAGACATCGTGAATTATCTCAAGAGTGAAAAGCAGCCGATATCAGGATTCACACCCGATGCGGATTTTCCTGCCATCAATGCGGAAATGGGCATCCTTGTGATCAGGCTTTCCAAGGAACTGAAAGACCATAACCTACTGTCTCTTGAAGGGGGGCAGGCTGTAAATATGGTGCCTGACAGAGCGTCCGTCAGATATCTTGAAAGCGGCGAGGAGAAGAGTCTGTCTTTTGAAGGCGTATCCGCTCATGGAAGTACACCTCATAAAGGGAAAAACGCCATTTCCGCACTGATTCGCGGAATGAAGGAAAAGCCTCTATTTAGCGACCTTAAGGACACTTTAAGTGTACTCGAGTATAATCTTGCAATGGATTTGGACGGCCATAACATGGGCGTGGACCTGGAAGATGAAGCTTCAGGAAAACTGGTTCTGAATCTGGGTAAAATCAAATTAGAAAACAATCATCTTGACACATACATCAATATCCGATATCCGGTGACTTTCTCCATGGAAGACGTGACAGAGAAGATCAGGTCGATTTTTGAGAAGGAAGGTTTCAGCTTTGAGATTCTTTCCCATGACGGCCCTCTTTATTATCCCAAGGATGCCGCCTTCATCAGAAAGCTCATGGATGTCTATGCCAAGGAAACGGGTGATGAAAGCGAGCCTCTGGCCATAGGTGGAGGCACCTATGCGAAGATGATGCAGAACATCGTTGCCTTCGGACCGCTTCTGCCAGGCAGAGAAGATACCCTGCATCAGCTGGATGAGTATATTCTCACTGAGGATCTGATGACCTGTGCAAGAATTTATGCCAATGCCATGATTGAGCTGGCAAAATAGGGGGCAAGGGATGAACAGTAACAACAATAAACCTGGGAAGAATAAGAATATAAAATTCTATATCATATACTTCCTCAGTGTTCTGGTCATGGTGACCGTATTCAATTACTTCGCCAATGACATCAGAAATCAGAAACAGACCTATAATGAATTCAATACCGCCATCATGGAGGATCGGGTAGCATCCATCAAACTGGATGAGTCCCAGAGGAAATTCGAGTACACCATGGTGGAAGGCGATGAACTTTCCGGGTTTACGCTCTATACAGGACAGATCAGCAACGATGAGGATATCATCAAGCTGATCAAGGAGAAGGGCATCCCACTTGAAGTGGCAACGGTGCAGGTGGCAAATCCCATCATGACCATCCTTCTATCCTGGATTCTGCCCCTCGGTCTTCTGCTCTTCCTCGGAAACTATATCCTGAAGAGCATGGACAAACGAGGCGGCGGAGGCATGATGTCCTTCGGAAAGAGCACAGCGAAGCTTTATGAGAGCGATACCGGTGTCACTTTCAAGGATGTGGCCGGGCAGGAAGAAGCCAAGGAATCTCTCATCGAGATTGTGGATTTTCTGCATAATCCGAAGAAATATGTTTCCATCGGTGCAAAGCTGCCCAAGGGAGCCCTGCTTGTGGGTCCTCCGGGAACAGGGAAGACCCTTCTGGCGAAAGCAGTGGCAGGAGAAGCCAAAGTTCCGTTCTTCTCCTTATCCGGTTCCGCCTTTGTGGAAATGTTTGTAGGAATGGGTGCAGCCAGAGTCCGTGACCTCTTCAAGGAAGCCATGGCCAAAGCACCCTGCATCATCTTCATAGACGAGATCGATGCCATCGGTAAGTCGAGAGAAACCGGTGGATACGGCGGGAACGACGAAAGAGAACAGACCCTGAATCAGCTCCTTGCTGAAATGGACGGATTCGATTCCTCCAAGGGAATTGTGCTTCTTGCGGCCACCAACAGACCGGAAGTGCTGGATAAGGCGCTGCTCAGACCAGGAAGATTCGACAGAAGAATCATTGTGGATGCGCCGGATCTGAAGGGAAGAGAAGCCATTTTAAGAGTTCATTCCAAAGAGGTCAAGATGGGGGATGATGTGAATCTTAATGAGATCGCCAAGGGTACCCCGGGTGCAGTAGGTGCTGACCTTGCCAATATGATCAATGAAGCTGCGCTTCGTGCAGTGAAGAACGGAAGAGCCTATGTCATGCAGGAAGACCTGCAGGAAGCCATTGAGCTCGTCATAGCCGGTCAGCAGAAGAAAGACCGGATCATGTCTCCCAAGGAGAAGAGAATCGTCGCTTTCCATGAGATCGGTCATGCGCTGGTTGCGGCCATGCAGAAGAATACGGACCCTGTCATGAAGATCACTATCATTCCAAGAACCATGGGTTCTTTGGGATATACCATGCAGGTTCCTGAAGATGACAAGTATCTCATGAGCAAGGATGAAATGCTCACGGAAATCGCCATACTTTTCGGTGGAAGAGCGGCGGAAGAGGTGGAATTCGGGTCCATCACCACAGGTGCGTCCAATGACATTGAAAGAGCGACGAACATGGCCAGAAGAATGGTCACCCTCTACGGCATGAGCGAAACCTTCGACATGATGGCTTCGGAGTCCGTAAGAAGCCAGTATCTGGATGGACGTACCGTCATGAATGTCAGTGACAGAACAGCGGCCAAGGTGGACGAAGAGACTCTTGCCATCATCAAATCCTGTCACAGAAAGGCCATTGAAATACTGGAAGAGCATAGAGTGCTCATGACTGAACTTGCTGAGATCCTGCTGGATAAGGAAACCATCACAGGCCCTGAATTCATGCATGTGGTCAGGCAGCATATGGGGGAAGATTTCGGACTGACAAGAGCTGAAAAGGCATCAAGAGAAGAAGCCGAAAAAGCCCAGCTTGCTAATGACGAGGAAGAGGTCATCCATGTGGAGGAAGAGCCGAAGACGCCTGGATTCATTGATGAAGAGAAAAAGGACGAGGGAAATGCGCCCGAAAGCACATCTTCCGATGAAGAGAACGAAGACAGCACAATATAAGTGTATGGCCGTGATCCGTTTGGATTACGGCTATGCCTTTGGAGGAATAGATGAAAGAATTTAATGTAGATTTAGCTCCCCTGGAGCTGCAGAAAGAGAGAGCCTATCTGGAAAAGGTCTTAAACCATATCATGGAAGATATTCTCTCAAGCACCAGCAAGAAGAAAACCGTATACGACGACATCGTGGAATACAGAAAGACGCTCATAGATGAATACAGGAGCGATGAAGACAAGCAGATCGATTTCTTCGACCATAACCGGTTTGTACAGGAGGAATCCTACAAGGCCATCGAGAAAAAGCTCGTGGAGCTGACAGAACTTCATAATACGCCATACTTCGGGAAGGTGGTATTCAAGGAAGAAGGGATGGACGAAGAGGAAGCGATCTACATCGGAAAGTATGGCCTTGTGGATGAGCAGGAGTACGAGCCACTGATCATTGACTGGAGAGCGCCCATCGCATCCCTGTTCTATAAGGGGTCTGTGGGAAAGGACAAATATCGTGCCCCCATGGGGGATGTGGATGTGGATATCAGTCTCAGACGTCAGTTTCTCATAAAAGAAGGAGAACTGAGAGCTGTCTTTGACACGGAGACCGACGTGAGAGATGAGATTCTGCTAGAGGTGCTGTCATCCAATGCAGGAAAGAAGCTCAAGGACATCATCATGACCATTCAGGAAGAGCAGGACCGGATCATCAGGGAAAATCGCGAAGGCGTTGTGGTGGTCAATGGTGTGGCAGGAAGCGGTAAAACCACCATCGCGCTCCATCGAACAGCCTACCTTCTCTATAACTACAGAAAGATACTGGAGAACAAGGTGCTGATTCTTGGACCCAACAACATGTTCATGGACTATATTTCCCAGGTGCTCCCATCTCTGGGTGAAGGCGGCGTGCATAACGACACCTTCAAGGATCTGGCCTTGAGTCTCCTTGAATTTGAAGGCTCCATGTTCATGGGTGAGGATTATACGGAAGCGCTGATCAGTGGCGACGAAGAGCTGGTATCCGATGCCAGGAGAAAGAGAAGTGCGGATTTCAGGGCGGTTCTCGAAGAAAAGATCGAGGAAACGGAAAAGACCTACTTTGAATTCAAAGACATCGAATTTCTAGGACAGTCTCTACTCACAAGAGAAGAGATGGAAAACATCCTTCTGAAGGACTTCAAATACATGCCCTTTTTCAGGCGTGCCAAGAGACTGAAGAAGATCATCGTCAAGAGATTGAAGGAAGTGAGAGACGAAAAGCGCTTTGAAATCGACAGAAGATATGAAGAGAATAAGAAGAAGATGAAGGCCGATGGCAACGACATCAATATGCTGGACGGCATGAGGAAATCGGAGCTGAGAGAGCTTCTGCAGCTGGTTTCGGAAAAGAGAAAAGAGTTCAGAGAACTCTCGGAAGGAGATTATCTGAGAAGCTATCGTGACCTGAAGAGCTTCGCCTTCTATACGGAAGCGGACATCGCTCCGATGCTTTATCTGAAGCACAGACTTCATGGACTGAAGCTGCCCTATCAGGTGAATCATATCGTTCTGGATGAAGCCCAGGAATACTCCATGATCCATTTCGAAGCACTGAAGGACATCACCGGCTGCAGCTCCTTCACGGTGGTAGGAGATACCAACCAGATGATTCTGGAAGGTAGAAGCAACATGAACGATCTGGGTGAGATCTTCCGTGATGTGCGCCACTACGACCTGACGAGAAGCTATCGTTCCACCTTCGAAATCATGGATTTCGCCAACCGGTTCCTGAGTGGGGAGAAGATCGTACCTCTGGTAAGAAACGGAAGTCCGGTGGAAGAGCACAAGGACATGAGCATGGAAGACATGCTGGAGGTTATTGTGAAGAAAGTGGAGGAGTACAAGGAAAACGAGCTGGACACCATCGGTATTCTCACAAGAGATATGAATACCACGAAGGAGCTGTATCAGCTTCTGAAGAAGAAGCTCAATGTGAAGCTCATCGACAGTGAAGATGCTCTGCTAAAGGGTGACCTCTATATCATGCCTTCCTACTTTGCCAAGGGACTGGAATTTGACGGTGTCATCATGGCGGAGAAGGCTGAAGAGGACGGCAAGGACCTCATAAACTACATCATGGCCACCAGAGCCCTGCACAGGCTGACGAGAATCACCTTCAGGGAGACCATGATCTATTAGGAATGAGCATCTGATGAGGATGCAATGAAAAGAAGCGGCCATGGAGAGTGCAGGGACTCTCCATGGCCGCTTCTATATATGTTCCAGCTGTTTCAGCTTGGAAGGATTTCTGTGTCGTTTCAGAGAACGGCCACATCCAGATCCACTGTGATCATGATTCTCGCCGTCTTGAAGCGTTCATGGAGCTTCTCCTCCAGTTCCTTCTTGATGGCTGCTCGGTCCTTTTCCGAAGTGTTTCTGCTGTCAACTACCACTTCCAGGATGATGAGTTCGTCTTCACTGTGACCAGTGTATCGGAAATCATGGAAGGAGAGCACGTGATCGATGCTTAAGGCCATTTCCCCTACAATCTCTTTGACTTCCATGTAGCGCTCGTCCTGATAATTGATGGGGTCCACATGGATCACCAGGCTGATGTTCAGGTCTTCTCTGATGTGCCGCTCGATTTTGTCCACCAGATTATGAAGCTCCACCAGATTCATATCGTGGGGCACTTCCACATCAATGGTGGCCATGGTCTTGGCAGGACCGTAGTTATGAATCTGAAGATCGTGAACGCCCTGAATGGGGTCATAGGAAAGAACGCTTTTTTTGATTTTCTCCGCCAGTTCCTTTTCGGGTTTTTCTCCCAGAATGGGATTGATGGTTTCCAGGGAAAGCCTCAATCCGGAGAAGATGATGTAGAGGGCGATGAGGACCCCGATGAACCCGTCCACAGGGAGAGTCGTGTATTGGCTGAGGATCAGTCCGAGAATCACCACGGAGGTGGTGAGGACGTCTCCTATGGCATCCTGGGCTGTGGCCAGGAGGGTGCTTGACTGCACTTTCTTCCCCAGCCTTTTGTTGAAATAATAAATGAAGAGCTTGAAGCTCAGGGACAAGACAAGGATGCCAATGATCAGAGGGCTTGATGTCACAGGACTTGGGGAAAGAATCTTCTTGAAGGAGGAGACCACGAACTGGTACCCCACCACGATGATCAATACCGAGATGGTCAGGCCTGTGAGGTATTCGATTCTGCCATGACCGTAAGGATGCTCCTTGTCCGGTTCCTTGCCCGCCATTTTGAATCCGATGATGGTGATGACTGAAGAGGCGGTATCGGTGAGATTGTTGAAGGCATCGGCGATGAGGGCGATACTGCCTGTGAAAAGGCCCAGTAGTCCCTTCACCGCGAAGAGGATGAAATTCAGGAGGATGCCCAGTATTCCGGATATTCTCCCTATTCGCTCTCTTTCCTTCGCCACCTGAAAATCTCTTCCATCCACCACTTTATCTATCATTTTATTGATCACGATGATTTCCTCACTTTACTGTCAGACTGATGATTTTAGACTTCATTATAACATATTATCTTTTATCCTGAGCATGAAATCTTCTGAAAAGGGAGGGGATACCAAGGGGGTTTTCGGTATCTCCGGCATATGTTTTGTGGTATATTGGTAGAGGAATGTTTAAATCACAGGGCACTTCTGGTCGAAGAGGACCACCTCGTGATAGAATAGAAATAAAACTTACAGATACGGAGGAAAATAATGGAAGAAAGAAAACTGGCTCTGGAGCTCATCGATTTTCTGCATGATTCATCTACCGCTTTTCAGGCAGTGGACGTCATGAAGAAAGATCTGATAGAGCAGGGATATAAGGAACTCAGAGGAGAAGAGGACTGGAAACTTCAGGAAGGCGACAAAGCTTTCTATATCAAGAACAACTCCTCTCTTTTCATGGTTCAGATCGGAAAAGACCCTTTAACAGGCGGATTCAAGATGGCAGGAGCCCACACGGACTCCCCGACCTTCCGGATCAAGCCTGATGCGGAGATTCTTCAGGACGGATTCCTGAAGCTGAATGTGGAAACCTATGGCGGACCCATTCTATCCACCTGGTTTGATAGACCGCTGTCTCTAGCCGGACGCGTCATGCTGAAGGGGGAGAGCATCATGCAGCCGAAGACGGTGCTGGTTGATTTCAGAAAGCCCATCTTATACATCCCTTCTCTGGCCATACATATGAACAGAAAGGTCAATGAAGGCGTGGAAGTGAACAAGCAGAAGCATGTGCTTCCTGTGGTCATGATGGCGGATAAGGACTTCGAGAAGAAAGGATTCCTGAAGAGCCTTGTGGCCAGGGAGCTCCAGGTGGATGCAAGAGAGATTCTGGACTTTGATCTGTTCGTCTACGAGGTGGAGAAGGGAAGCCTTGTGGGTCTTGAGGAGGAGTTCATTTCTTCCAAGCGTCAGGACAATCTATCCAGCGTACACAGCATCTTCACGGCCATGAAGGCTGCGGAGAAGTTCTCAGGAATCAATCTGGGTGCGTTCTTCGACAATGAAGAGTGCGGCAGTGCAACGAAGCAGGGAGCAGACTCCACGCTATTAAGAGACCTCATGGAGAGAGTATTCTACGCTCTGGGTGGCAGCAGAGAGGATTTCCTGAAGAACCTGGAAAAATCCTTCATGATCTCCGCGGACCTTGCCCACAGTGTGCATCCGAACTATACGGAAATGCATGACCCGACCAGTAGACCCGTGATCAACAAAGGACCTGTAATGAAGATCTCCGCAAACATGAGATACACCTCCGATGCGGATTCCATGAGTGTCTTTGCAGGACTCTGCGAGGAAGCAAAGGTGCCTTACCAGTATTTCGTGAACAGAAGCGATCTTGCGGGCGGAAGCACCATCGGTCCCATCGGGTCCACCCATCTGCCCATCAGAACCCTGGACATCGGAAATCCGCTTCTTGGGATGCACTCTGCAAGAGAGCTGGGTGGCGTGAAGGATCATCTCCATCTCACAAAGGCGCTTGAAGTCTATTTCAATCTGAAATAAGCTTCGATTGTCTTCCTTTTGTAATGGATGCGTAGATGGATTGAAATAGAATAGTAGTAGGAATAATTTTAGAGGTGAAGCATTTGAAAAGAATAAAAAAGCTGTTTATGACCACCCTTCTGGCAGGACTTGCCGTCATGGTTTCCGGGTGCAGTCTTCTGGGTGTGACGCCAGATGTATCAGAATATATTGATCCAGCACAGGAATCCGCAGCAGATAATGAGAATCTCAGAAGCTATCTGGAAGAGGTGAGACCTGTTCTGGAAGCATTCTACAGTGAAGGGAAAGCGCTGAAAGACGCCAGGGTCAAGGGCAATGAAATCATCCTGGAAATCGATCTGGGAGAAGACCCGGCTCCCTATGAGGATTTCGAGAAGCTCATGGTCTATGAGACTACAAGAGTGACCCATAGTATTCTGAACTACAGAGATTATGAAGAGGTCAGAGACATCTACAAGATCACCATAAGCTATACCGGTCAGAAGACTGTGACATTATACGGCGCCCAGGCAGTGGAGACAGAGGAGTCTTATGATTTTGATGCCAAGACCATCCTGGATGCGGTGAAGAGAGGCTGAAACAACTGAAAACAGAAAAGATTCTATCTATGAAGATCCAGAGCGGATTATCCAGATAGAATCTTTTTTTCTTTACAGGGAACTGTTTTCGTCTTTCAGCTTCTCGAAGGCTTCTTTCGCTTTTCGGTGTTTCTGTCCATAGATCGCATACAGCCTGGCTTTTTCCTTGAGACGCACTCTGGCGTCTCTTTCGGGGTTCTTCAGCACATGGTCTCTGCATGCCGTACTGCAGAATCCTTCGTGTTCCTTTTCACAGGACTGGCAGGAGATGTGCTGCAGGTGGCAGTCGTCATTGGTGCAGTTGATGTAGCGTTCTGTAAGGGCTCCGCAGTGAACGCACTTTGATACGATGACGTCCTCCTCCTGATTGATGGGGACGGAGATCCGATCGTCAAAGACATAGCATTTTCCATCCCAGAGCCGGCCTCTGGTCTCTTCATTCTGACCATAGGTCACGATGCCGCCTTCCAGATGGTAGACATCCTGAAAACCCTGATTGAGCAGGACGCCGGTGAGCTTCTCGCACCGTATGCCTCCGGTGCAGTAGGCGATGATTTTCTTGTCTTTGTGCTCGGATAGATTCTCCTCGATCCACTTCGGAAACTCCTTGAAGTTTGTAATGTCGGGTCGGAGGGCTCCTCTGAAGTGACCGATGTCATACTCATATCCGTTTCTGCCGTCCAGGATGATCACATCCTCCTTCTGCAGCATTTCATACCATTCAGCAGGCTTCAGGTAGGTACCCACCTTTTCACCGGGATTCACTTCGTCTTCCTCCTTCAGGGTGATGATGCTTTTCCGGGCCTTCACATAGAGCTTCCGGAAGGCGTTTCTTTCCTCCTCGTGGATCTTGAAGACCATGTCGGAGAATCTGGGATCCCCTTTCATGTGGGTCATATAACGTTCTGTCTCTTCTGTGGTGCCCGAAAGGGTGCCATTGATGCCTTCTTCTGCAACAAGAATTCTTCCTTTGAGATGCAGCGACTGGCAGAAGGCTTTGTGCTCTGTGGCATAGGTTTCGGGATTACTGATTTCAGTGAATTTATAGTACAGCAGTACGCTGTATGGTTTCTTGCTCATTTCTACACTTCTCCATATTTTTGATGGATACCAGTATACCGCAATAATTAGATTTTGTAAATTGCCATAGGGCGCAATCTAAATTGACAGAAAAGTGAATATGGATGTGAAGACGAAGGGCGAAAAAAAGAGCACTGAATTTCTTCAGTACTCTGTATGCTTCACTAATCCACTTTTCCCACATCGGTGAGCGTAAGATTATCATTATGATTGAGCACCCAGGAGATGCCCCATTCGTTCTGGAACAGGAGGATGTTTCGTCCTCGAAGGTCCGTGACGAGTTTTGTGTCTGAGGTGATGTCGATGTTATCCAGATCCACATCTGCGGTTTCAATCCAGCGCACAAAGCGGTAGGGAAGATGATCGATCTTAATGTCCACACCGTATTCATTCTTGAGCCTGAACTCCAGTACATCCATCTGCAGCGTTCCGACCACGCCTACGATGATCTCCTCCATTCCGATATGATGTTCTTTATAGACCTGGATGGCCCCTTCCTGAGCAACCTGAGTGATTCCTTTTACAAACTGCTTTCTCTTGATGGTATCCATAGGTCTCACCCTTGCAAAATGCTCAGGAGCAAAAGCGGGAATTCCTTCGAATTTGAACTTATTCTTTGGCTCTGTGAGGGTGTCTCCGATGGCGTAGATGCCGGGGTCAAAGACGCCGATGATGTCTCCAGCGTAGGCTTCCTCCACCACTTCTCTGTCCTGGGCCAGAAACTGCTGAGGCTGAGACAGCTTGATCTTGTTCTTGCCTTGGTAATGATAGACTTCCATGCCTTTCTTGAACTTGCCGGAGCAGATTCTGATGAAGGCGATACGGTCACGATGCTGCGGATTCATGTTGGCCTGAATCTTGAAGACAAAGGCTGAGAAATCGTCGCTGAACACATCAATCTCTTCTCCCTCTGAGGTGGCTCTTGGCAGTGGTGGAGAGGTGAGTTCCAGGAAGGATTTCAGGAAGGGCTCGATTCCGAAGTTTGTCAGTGCGGAAGCGAAGAAGACGGGACTCAGGTTCCCTTTCAGCACTTCGCCCATATCGAACTCGTTTCCGGCGATATCCAGCAGCTCAATGTTTTCCTTCAGTTCCTCATGGTAGGAATCTCCGATGAGATCCTTGAAGACCGGATCGTCCACGGAACCCTTCACAGATGCCACTGTGCTGGAACCGTGGGTACCAGCAGAGGAGAACACCTGGATGCTGCTGGACTCTCTTTCGTAGACCCCTTTGAAGTCCTTGCCTGACCCGATGGGCCAGTTCATGGGATAGGTCTTGATGCCCAGTTCGTTCTCGATGTCTTCCATAAGCTCAAAGGGATCTCTGGCTTCACGGTCCATCTTGTTGACGATGGTGAAGATTGGAATGTTTCTCAGAGAGCAGACATGGAAAAGCTTTCTGGTCTGGTCTTCCACACCTTTGGCGGCGTCCACCACCATGACCGCGGAGTCCGCCGCCATGAGGGTTCTGTAGGTATCTTCCGAGAAGTCCTGATGTCCAGGGGTATCCAGAATGTTGATGACATAGCCGTCATAGTTGAACTGCATGACGGAGGAGGTGACAGAAATTCCTCTCTGCTTCTCGATTTCCATCCAGTCGGATACGGCATAGTTTTTGGACTTTCTGGACTTGACTGAACCCGCAAGCCTGATGGCTCCTCCGTAAAGAAGCAGTTTTTCCGTCAGTGTCGTTTTACCGGCATCAGGATGGGAAATGATGGCAAAGGTTCTTCTACGTTCTATTTCTTTTCTTAAATCTTCCACGTTTTTCCTCCATATACTTTACAATCACAACAAACGTATTGTGATGGGAAATTTTAATTTACAAGTCTTCACTTGCGATACTTCATATCTTAAGACCAATTATATATTATAATTGATAATCATGGATTATACCACTTTTTAATTCACTATTCTTTTACTTATGGGTGCATGTTAATTGTAATAGTAAGTTCCGTTTAGAAAAGAAAAAAAGAGAGAAACAGAACTTAGTGTTGCAAAGAGAATAAACAAGCCATTATGATGAACAGGATATCCGACCCCAGGACATCAGGAGGATA
>NZ_JAFNJU010000013.1 GCF_017368455.1 Proteiniclasticum aestuarii
CCTAGGCTACTTTCGTTTGATATAACACTCCAAGGGCGTAAATTCCCATACAACGCATGGTACATATTAACAGCTATCTTTCAGGTGATTATGCTGCTAATCCATATCTCGAAAGATTTATGCTAGCATTCCTGTCCCTGTCTATGACGAGGCCGCACGCATCGCATCTGTAGGTTCTATCAGATAGCTTCAGATCCTTTCTGATGGAACCACATTCCGAGCACAGCCTGCTTGAGGGATACCATCTGTCAGCAATTCTCAACTCTATTCCGTTCCTCCTGCACTTGCCAGCAAGTTTCAGCCTGAAGGAATGGAAGTTCTGGCTTTGTACAGCCTTCGCTAAATGCCTGTTCTTCATCATCCCCATCACGTTCAGGTCTTCTATGGTGATGAAACGTGGTTTTTGCCTGATCACCTTACGGATTACCTGATTGACGTGATTTTCCCTTATGCAGGAAAGTCTCTGATGAAGTTTCTGTACCTTTATGGTCTGCTTATGGATATTCTGTCTAGTAGCTTCTCCTTTCGTTTCTTTATTTCTGACGTTCAGGCTTTCGTATTTTCTCGAAAGCCTTCTTTGTTCGCGTTTCAGCCTTTTTCCCAGGTCACGCACGGATTTTGTCTTGTTGATGTTTGCGAATGGATTCTCCATGGTGCTTACCACCGCAAAATCTTTGATGCCCAGATCTATGCCGATGCCATTTCCTTCGGGCACATCATAGGGCTTCTCCTCTGCTTCAATCAGCACAGATACGTAATATCTGCCTGCCTTCATGGATACGGTCCCGCTTTTCACCATGGAGCCCATCGGGATGTATCCTTTCTCTTTCAGCCTGACAAATCCCAGTGTGGGTATTTTCAGGCGATGCCTTTCAATGGTCCAGTCCGTCCTGTTGTTCTTAGGGAAGTATGCCTTCACATCCGACCTGTTCTTCTTCTTGAATCTCGTAAATCCGGACTGTTTCCTGAAAACTTCCTGAAAGCCTTCTCCCCATTCATGATGCTCTGCTTGACAGCTTTGCTGCTGACTTCTCTGATCCACAGTATTCCGGATTCTCTGGCAGGAATTCATTGCTTCGCCATTTCGAGAAATCCATTCCGGACATAAAACTTTTCTCCGCTTTGTAGATCTCTTTGTTTTCAGCAATGTATAAATTGTAGATGAACCTGCAGACACCGATGGTTCTGTTTATTTTGTGTTTCTGCTTCTCCGTCGGATGTATTTCCGTCTTGTAACTTTTCAGCACCCTGATCATCACCTTTATGCACTATTTTTCTGGAATTTCTTTAAGAAAATTATAGCGCATACGTTCTTTTCAAACGATTGAATATGAAACATAAAGTATTCTATCTGAATTGCACCAAAGCTGGACTGTCATAGCAGAAACAGGTATGAACTCAGAAAGTCCATGAATCATGGGTATATTACGTCACTTTTGTCCATGATTGTATATATTTTAAGAATCATTTGCTTCTCCTTCGTCAGTTGGTGTGCTGTCATTTTTGAAAAGCTTAACTCCTCCATATTCTGCGTAATTATGTATTCTATCACTATTTATATGAATCTATTTTAAAAGATATACTATGATTAATCAATACTATATTAGATTCACCAAAACATCCATGCATTGACCGTACTGGTCTCTTCGGTGATGGAGTCCTGTGGATGGGTCCATTCCGGGTTCATCTGTATTTTTTACTGCCTCTCACCGTACTATGCAACAGATCGACTATAGTTTCAGCGATCTTTTGCAGCGCTTTTTCTCCCCTTGCCATTCTTCATGAGATCACAGCTTGTTTATATTATTCTCCCGCAATCACTGTGTGAAACTCTGGACATTCATGAAATCTTTACAACCGGATAATTGATATTCATTCTCATTAGCGCTATAATCTGACTGGATGATGCTCCATTCCAGACTATGACCACTCAAGGCAGTGCTGCAGTCGTGTTCATGAGAATGAAGCAAATACGCATTCACTTCAAGGAGGAAATCATGTCAGTATATCAGAAAGATGGAAAAGTCTATCTCATTATAGGTAATGGACCCGCAGGGCACTTCGCAGCGGGAGAAATACGCAAGAAAGATCCAGATGGAAGAATCATCATTACAGGAAGAGAAAAAGAAAGAACTTATCTTCGAACGCAGCTGGCTGAATGCTTCAGTGCTGAGCTTCCGGAAGATAAGTTCTATATGGTAAAAGAAGAATGGTATGAAAAGAACGAAGTGGAGCAGCTTTTGTCGATGGAAGCTTCTTCCATTGATAAAGAGAAGAAAATGGTCACCTTCAAAGATGGCAGTCAGATTCATTACGATAAACTCATCATTGCCACGGGCAGCTATAACTTCATTCCGTCAGTGGATGTGGAAATAATGAGAAACGGAAAAGCTGTGGATGTGATGAAAGTGGATCGTGCGAACTTCAGAGACTATGATGGTCTCTTCAGCATCAGAGAGCATGATGACACCATAGCCCTGCAGAAAAGAATCCGAGCATCCAAACAGGCTGTAGTCATCGGAGGGGGTCTATTAGGACTTGAAGCTGCATGGTCTCTGAAAAAATGTGGATTGGATGTCACCGTCGTTGAATTTTTCAACAGACTGCTGCCAAGACAGCTGGATGAGGAGTCTTCTGAAGTACTGAAAAACATGGCTCTGGCTTCAGGCGTGAAGCTGATTCTCGAAGACTCACTGGAATCCATCACCATCGAAGAAGATGAGGATGGAAATCAGAATCTTGCCAGTGTAAGGCTTCAAGGCGGAGATACTCTGGATTGTCAGATTGTGTTGTTCAGCGTAGGTGTTCGGTCCAGAGCGGCACTGGCTGCTGATGCAGGCATTAAAGTGAATAAGGGTATTGTGGTGAATACCAGGATGGAAACAAGTGCAGAGGATATCTATGCCTGTGGCGATGTGGCTGAAATCAATAATTTCGTCTATGGCACCTGGCCATCGGCACTGAACATGGGCAGAGTCGCCGGCACCAATGCCGCTGGTGGAGATCTGAAGTTCCCGCCCATGGTCCTGTCCACCATGTTCACATCCATGAATGCGAAAGTGTTCTCTGCCGGGAATGTGGACTTCTGCGATCCTGGTCTGGACATACTTGAACATAAGAGTGTAAAGAAAGGGGAATACAAGAAGCTTTTCTTCCGTGACGACAAGCTGGTGGCTGGAATTCTCTTAGGCGATACCAGACGTTCTACACGTATCGTTAAAGGGATTGAACAAGGCTACACTGAAGAAGAAGCCCTGAAAGCAGACATTCTTTAGCACCTTCGTTTCATTGAAAGCCAAAGCATAATACGCCTATGAAGAGATTCATCCCTCTGGATTCGCAAGAGAAATAACACCCTTCTATCAGAGGAGACCAGCCTTTTTGCGCAAACTGAAAATCAGCTGATGTATTCCGCTTAAATGGACATACTCAGCTGATTTTTCATGATTCCATATTTGCTGCGAGACCCAGCCTGCTATGCAGATTTAAGCTTGATCACAGAGCGGTCTGCCACTTTCTTCTCCATGCTTTCCTCATAACGGCGATATCCTTCGATTATCGCTCCCACAAGTAGATATCCGATGACAAATCTCACATCATACAGCAGTGTAAGATTTGGTGCATGCATGAAGCCTGTGGCAGTGAGCACTGCAGCCGCTGCTGCTGCATAGGAAGCCTTACGATAGGAACCGTCCAGAAGAAACACAAGAATCGCTCCCCAGAGGAGTCCTGTGAACATAGCTCCCTGGCCCAGTGGAACAATACCGCTGGATAGGTTGGCAACCACTTCTCCTGCACTGCCGTTGAACCTTGTCATGAGATAATTCGCAAAATACGGGAACATGGCCAGAACCACTGCAGGATAATGCTTTTTCTCCACTGTGCCGAAGGTCTGTGTCACCATGGAGATGCCCACAAACACCAGAATCGGTGCGATGACGGACATGGGGATCACTTTGGATAGGGCTGCGATGACACCAAACGTGGAGGCAATGAAGAAGACCATGCCGTTTAGTATGGAGTATCCTCTTCCTGCATTCATCAGCTTGGACCCGATGGAAGCGATGTATACGGTGGTGGGAAAGACTCCGCCGAAGAATGTGCCGAAGAGTGTGCCCAGTCCATCAGCCAGCTGCGCTTCTGATACGCTGTATTCATCGCCTGCTGAAGCCATGGCTTCCACGTTATTCATGGTCTCCACGAAATTGTAGATGGAGATGGGCAGAAGCACAGCAAAGAGGCCGATCATGTTTCTTCCGATGAATACAATACCTTCCACCAGGCCCAAGGTCGGTCTGGGCAGATAGAATCCCATGACGCTCAGTCCCTCTGTAATCATCCCTGCATCCTGACCGCCTATGGTGTAGGCCAGAACTGTACCGATGATGATGGCAAAAAGGGATGCGGGAATCTTGAAGGGCATGGGTTTCTTCACTACCATGCCAAGGAGAATAATGATGAGAACCGCCATGCCCGCGATAGGCATCTCATAGGTCATGAAGAACATTTCACCGCCTACGAAGGCGAAGGCCACTCCAGCCAGAGCGCCCATCATGGCCGCCCGGGGAAGATGACGATGAACCCATCTGCCGATAAAGCTCCCCAGAACTTCAACCACGCCACCAAGAAAACAGGCCGCAAGACCGATCTTCCAGGCCAGCTCGGGATCTCCTGTGAGCTGAAGTGCAGGTCGAAGTACAGCGAAAAGATAGATGAACATGACAGGGGTTGAGACGCCGTAGGCAAGGGCCGTCACATCACTTCGATTTTCCTTGGCTGCCAGCTTCTCAGCCATTCTGGCATAATAGAGATTGCCGAACAGAACTGCCATGGCCACGCCAGGAATGACGCGTCCGTAGACGATGCTGCCGGGAAAACCCATGGCGGTCATGGACACGGCGATGAGCACAAAGTTTGCCAGGTTGTTCTGAAAAAGGGCAAAGAATCCGTCAATATCTTCTCTTTTAAACCAGGGATAATAATGTTTCTCCAAAATGATCTCTCCTTGTTTGCATGCTGGTAGGTGCATCTACAGAATGTTCAGTGCAGTTGTATAACATAATTGGGACTCTATGATTTCTGTATACTGGTGAACTTATTCATAAAAGAACGTGTCGTAAGCGATTATCTGAATGTGATGTTTCCTTCCTCCATGGATGAAATGGTGGCCAGAGCACGGATATCCATTCCCTCTGATCTCAGCTGATCTCCTCCCTGCTGAAATCCTTTTTCGATCACCACACCAGCTCCTTGCAAGGTTGCACCGGCAGCCTCCACAATATCCCGAAGTCCTTTTAAGGCTTCTCCATTGGCTAGAAAATCATCCAGAATCAGCACCTTATCCTCTTTACTCAGGTAACGTCTGGAAACACGGATCTTGAAATGCTGCTCCTTCGTGTAGGAGTAGACCTCTCCCTCATAGGTATCTTTATCCAGGTTCAGAGACTGCGTCTTCTTTGCAAATACCACGGGAACCTGGAAATGAAGACCTGCGATAGCCGCAATGGCTATGCCTGATACTTCTGCCGTAAGAATCTTTGTGATCTCTTTATCCTTAAATACTTCTTTGAATTCTTTCCCGATCTCATTAAGAAATGCTACATCCAGCTGATGATTCAGGAAGCTGTCCACTTTAAGGACTGAGGAACCCAGTACTCTTCCCTCTTCTATTATTTTCGTTTTCAGTTTATCCAATTCTCTCTCCTTTACTCCTACTCTTTTCAGAAGGCTTTCATCAATATTCTCCAATAAAAAACCCGCGGTTTTCACCACGGGGAAATGCACCTAATCAGCAGCTTCAAATTATTGCATGAAGCCCACATAAGGAACGCACTCCCGTAGTCAGACCGTTTACGGTGGTCTGGTAGAAACTTATGGACCATATCTCCAAGATTATACGAGTTATTGATTTTTTGAATTAGTCTTTATTCTAACTTACTATTTGAGAATTGACAAGAGCCTGAAATCCTATTCAGAATTTATATTCTAATTTATTTTGAGTCAACTGCTGTTTTTCTGTACTGATCCGCAGACTCAGTAGGTGTTTAGGATATGGTACGGTGAACCGTACCATAAATAAAGGACATTAATACTCTACTCTTTTCGGATATGATATAATAAAGATATAAATAACCTTATTAGAAAGAGGGATTCACCTTGATGATGGACAACATAGAGATGATGGATAGAAAGAAACTGCTGGATATTTTCGAATATCTAAATGAACGTTTACTAGAAAACCAGCTTCAACTCGAGATTACAGTTTACGATGGTTCAATAATGACAATGGTCTATGACAACAGACCCGCTACAAGAGATATTGACTGCGTTTTTTCAGATGTTAATCAAAAATTATTTAACTATATTCTTGAATTGACAAAATATGCATTTAGTCTATCTGAAGGATGGATCAACGAAGAAATTAAGGAACCTCTGAAGTCCATTCTAAAAGAGGACAAAGAAACCTATAAGGTTTACTCAAACCTAAAGATTCTCAAACCTTCTGCTAAACAGCTTCTTGCTATGAAAATCCTGGCAGCAAGGCCAGAACCAGCAAAGGATTTCATCGATGCCTATCTTCTGTGCAAGGACCTATCTATCAAGACAAAAGAAGAATTACTTCATCTATGTGAAGAGTATATCCCATTGACACTCATTGGTGAGAGACAACAAAACTTTATAAGGTATTTAGGAGAGGATTTGGGTTATGATTGGAAATAAATATTTACAGCAATTATATGATTACCCGGATATTGATGCAAGTTTAAATCAGCTTCTTGAACTACTTAAATACAAAAACAAAGACTTCATAGACAGTCTTTTCATTCCTGTGGACTTATCACTATGCAGTAAAGATGAACTGAACTTTTTGACAAAAGTCGCAGCCCTTATCGACTACAATCTTCAGATTCACAAGATAGCCGTTCCTGAATGGCTTAGAAGTAATATACTTCGGTTCGAAGTCCCCTACTATCATTCAAAAAGAATCAGCGATTTTGAAAAATTCAAACTGCAAATGACTAATCCCGGTCCCTTTAGAGCGAGAAATGTGTATTTTGATTTAGCCGGTATCGGTAGAATTTAATTGTTTTAACGAAAAATCCACCTTAAGACATTTTATAGCCTTAAAGATGGATTTTTATTTCGCCTTATTTTATGGTACTTGATCAATCCGTATGAGAGGTTCTCCTAAGTGCATCAGATCCTCATCATGAGTGACAAGAACCACTGTCTTACCTGCTCTTTGAAATCCCTTCAAGAGATCTACAACTTTCATTTTATTCTCATGATCTAGGCTTCCTGTAGGTTCATCGGCCAGAATCAGTTCACAGGGCTTCAGCATCAGCCTTGCAATGGCCACTCTCTGCTGCTCTCCTCCAGAACACTGATATACTTTCTTCTTTTCAAATCCGGCGAGTCCCACTACCTCCAGAACTTCCTTTACTCGGTTATTTTCTTTGCTCGTGTCATGACCTTCCATGGCAAGCTTCAGGTTATACTCTACTGTGGCATTATCGACTAAAGCATAGTTCTGAAAAAGGTAACCGATTTTATCCTTCAGAAGATTCGTCGCTTTTGTTGAAAAGGGCTTGATATTCTTCTGTCCAAAGTGCACCATTTCGCCTTTGTCTTTCTTCTCCAGTAACCCGATGATATTGAGAAGCGTGGACTTTCCAGATCCTGAAGCGCCAGAAATCACCGTGAAACTGCCTTCTGGAATTTCTAGGTTGAACCTGGAAAAGACCGTCTTTTTACCGAAATTCTTTTCTAATCCCTGAATTGAAATTACATTTTCCATAACTACGCCCCTTTTATGGTTTTCACCATATCCGCTGATTCAAAACGTTTGATCAGACCTGATACCAGAATTGCCGTCCACCTTGAGAAATTGTGAAGCCTGGATCTGCCCATGGGTATCTACTACTTCGTCTCGGACCTTTCTGATATCACTTCCTTCCCCGTAGAAATAAACCACATAATAAGGATCTTTTTGCGGACTTTCATAAATCTGATGAAGAGGACGGAAATATAATAGAGGATATAGGAGCCCTGATGCGTAGCTCTCATCGAGCATCTGTATAGTCACTGCTGAGGAATCCTCTTTATTGGTTGAATAAAAAGTGGACTCACCGCTGTCACTCCAGGAAATTCTACTACCGTTTTGAGTATAGAAGAGATCCTCTATCTCCACTGAAGAAGAATAGATATAGTTCTCCATGACATTTCTGTTCATCTCGTCAGAATACCCTACAATCACACGAAAGGTCACTCCATTCTCATCTTAACTATTTTTTATCGTTTCCATAAACTCTTCCGATGAAACGGCAGTGAACATACTCTCATCAAACATGAAACTATATGTGCTCTGGTCATCAAAGTCGGGATGAAAAAAATTTTCCAGGTTAAATGTATATCTGACATTGAAGGTTGTGACAATCAGGTAGGTGGTCGCAATCGCCAACTGTATGACGAGAAAATAGCTGATTTTCTTCATAAAATACTCCTTACCTTAAAAAATAGAATCCCTATAATTCTCCATCTATACCTTTCCTAATTTTATCAATATATATATATATATATGTTGTAGCATCAACATTATTGTAGTTCAACACTAAATTCGAATATTTAAAATATTGAAAACTTACTATTCTTCTAATCTACTTATTATTTTGATTTGCATGTTCTTAGTATGAGTCTCAAAGCTTCTATGATTTACGCCGATGGATGTGGTGTGGTTCATCCAAATTATTTTAATAAACATTTTAGTATGATGAGGAGATCTGCTAAGAGAGCTTATTACTTGATTCTGACATGTCGATCAGAAAGAGACACAAGCGACGGATCATGAGTAACAACAAGCAGCGTCTTTCCTTTTCTTTTCATTGAAAGCAGTAAATCAAAAATCTCCTTTTTATTCATATCATCTAAACTACCCGTGGGTTCATCTGCAAGAATGAGTTCACAAGGCTTTATTAAAAGCCTTGCAATGGCAATTCTCTGTTGTTCCCCACCGGAGCATTTATACACTTTTTTATTTTCTTCACCCTTTAATCCAACTTCTTCTAGAGCATTTCGAATCAACCTGTCTTCATCAGGTAGTCTATGATGTTTTATGGCAATATGCATATTGTAATATACACTTTCATTGCTGATGAGCGCAAAATTCTGAAATAGATATCCGATTTTATCTCTCAAAATTTTGTTGGCTTTTGGGGAAAAGGGTCTGATATTTTTCTCCCCAAAAAGACTGATCTCGCCCCCATCATAAGTATCCAGTAGTCCTATCATATTCAGCAGTGTAGATTTTCCGCTTCCAGATTCACCAATTACAGAAACAAATTCTCCTCTTTTAACTTCCATACTGAAATTATTGAAAACTACTTGTTCATCATACTTCTTCTTAATATTCTTAATATTTACTATAACCTCTTCCACACGCTATTCCCCCTTTAGCACTGCCAGTGTTCTCTTTTTTTCAAAGGACTTAATCATTATCCCGGCAATTATAAAGTCAAAAAATATGCCAAGGAGTATGAATACAATAAGATACTTTCTGTCCAGCTCCATGAACTCCATCCCCAGAACGAGAGAGAAAAAATATACAGCCAAACTACTTATAAACATGTAGCCATAGCGCTGGAAATAGGATTTTCCAAAAAGATAGTTTACTGCCACTTTTTCCTTATTCTCATAGAAGTAAATAAACACTGACTGATACTGAAAAATATAAATCATCAGAATGTATAGACCAAGAACGAGAATAAATGCTCTTACTTGATCATTGCTTCTAGAAAGCGCAGTATCATATTCTTGATTCATATTTGAAATAAATATCCGATCGTTTAAACCATTGGTTACCAAAAAATCTGTAATCACCGTCCGAGTATCTTCGCCATCCTTCATGGTAAGAGAGCTTCCATTCCATTGCATACTCGCATCTAATCCTTTTTTTAAAAGAATTACCGGGTCTTTCTGTCTCTTAAGTGATAAATCCGGAGACAAAGGCGCTAGATTATAGAGCGTTCCAGGATTTTCTATATAAAGAACTTCTCCAGCACCGCCACTAAAATATACATCAGTAAACTCATCATCCTTATATCTCTCGGGAACCAATAAGGTATTCTGCTCGATACTCTGGAAATCCATCAGATTATTGTTTAAGTCCCTGATATTATAGTTTTTCAGATATCCCTCATTTGCAATAATATATGGGTGTTGTACAAACTGACGTTTATAGATTTCTTCAGGTATCGTTTCTTTTATTTCATCAGGGAGAAAATTACTGGAAAAATCATGGTACATCCATTCCTGGGACTCTACAACTTTTAACGTTTGTTGAAGCGGCTCCCAACTTTCGAGACTCGTCACAGTACTGTCAAGAAGTATCCCTTCAATTACCAGGTTGTTTTGCATAAGCGATTTATTCTTTCTAAGAATACTATTTTCTTCCATCATTAAAGGAGCAGTTTTAATCAAATCAATAAACGGTGTAACGATTAGAATTAACAGCAATAGCTTCAGCACTACAGCGACAACCCCTGAAAATTTCAGCGTATTATTATTTTTGATATTCGACGGCCTTCCAGTCACTGTCAGCATCATATAGCTCAATGCATTTGCTGCAATCCAAAAAAGTAAATACAGCCCAAAAGCCACTAAAAGAGGCTTCAGCAGCAGAAGGTGAATGGGTCTGAAATTTTTCACAATGAGAAAATATAGAGTTACCTGGGAGAAAATGTATAAGACTATGTTGATCAAGTACCTTTTTGCAAAGAGGTCCCAGTAAATACTTGTATCGCTTTCTCCGAAGAGTTTCCGTATTGTAATTTCTTTTTTCAAAGCGATTGATTCACAAATGGTGATCACCACCAAGGATGCAATCGTCAAAATAAGAAGGATATGAATTGATCCGACTTGAAGATCATCTGGAGTCGAAAACTCGAAGGAGAGTGAAGATTCATTAGATACGACGTGCTTATTTATCTCACTATCTACAATGTCTTTTTTGATCTGCACTCTATCTTCGCCATAGATAAAAAACAATGCCGTCTTCTTTTCAGGATGTTCGCTGTCAAGAAGTGTTAATGGCTTTACAAGAAGCCTAGGCTGATAGTCTTTCTGATAGCTCGAGTTTACATAATCGATGACATCAAATGCTTTTTTATCATTCGAAAATGAAGAATAGTAATTATTCTCTTCTATTGTAAAGTCTAAATTTTTGCCTTGGACCGTTTTGAAAAAGTCCAACTCATTCAGTTTTAGATTTGTGTACAAATATGCTGTAGTGTCAATTATGAAGTCATGTCGTCTTGTCTGTACGAAAGTTATCGCATCATAATGCTTTGATTCCAGAAAATCCGTAAGTTCAGACAAAACCGGGGATTGATTATCATTCAGCAACTGTAATTCAATCGTCTCATGTTCTTTACCCGTTGCTTGAGAAAAACTGCTTTCCAGGCTATTCATTACATTATAATGATTTAGCGAAATATTCTGATATAAATAAAGAAAAATAAAAACTGCCGTAAACATCGTCAATAAATAAGCAACCCGTTTCATATATCCTCCTACGAAAAAATCTGCATATAAGTCAAATGGAAATATCGATGAGTTTATGACGCTCCGTTCCTTTTATTGTGAAGATTCCATGGTTCATTCTAATCAAATATCTTATCCAAATGCTCACTCTGTAGTCGCACCTGCTTTTGCACCTCTAATTTCACTTCGTTTACATCCGAGTCCTGGTTTTTTGACTCAGCTATATAAGGCGATAAATCTTCATTACTCATAATATCTATAGGATCCGTCATCAGACCAATACTTGCTGCGATGATGATGATTAGTGTTGAGATTGTCTTAGTTATCTTGGGTTTTCGAAATCCTAAAATGTGCTGAACTCTTACTTCCAGATTTCCTTCACCGAAAGCTGTTATTCTCTCGTTAACTGGATGCATTTTGTAGGCAAATCGAACCAAAGTATTAGCATAGGTTTTCCTCATGTCAGTTTTACAGTGATTTAGAGCAGTCTCGTCACATGAAATTTCCATATCATCTGTCATTTTTTTGAATGCAAACCAAACAATAGGATTGAACCAGTGAACGGATAAAATGAAAAATGCCAAAGTCTTTATTATATGATCTTTTCTTTTTATATGTGATCTTTCATGAAGTATGATGATATTTTTTTCATCATGTGCGATTCCAGCAGGAATATAAACCTTTGGTCTAATGAACCCTATAACAAATGGAGTTTTAAGATGAGAAGCCTCATATATATTATCATGATACAGACTCGCATTTTTCAGTTTTCCTTTTAAAAGAAGCATAGAAACTGAAGTGTATATCATTAGAGATGCAAACCCATAGCCCAGATGTAGGATGCTATTCTGATAGAATCATACCTGCTAAGTAAAGCTAGGGAACTTTGTGCTGCACCCTTCTCAAGCAACGTAAATCCTCCGTCGAAGCCTTCTGCTGATGGCATTAAACTGAACTTTCCCTTTAGCGCAATTGGGCCTATCAGTCTAAATGCAACTACACTCCAAATTGGAAAAATCAAAGTCTTCGGGAAATTTCGTAAAAGCAGTCTTATCAATAGAACCACAATGATTACATAGGATCCTGTTAGACTCATTTGTAGGACGGTTGAAAATATGCTGCTCATTTCTCCACCTCATCATACTCTTCAATAAGCCTCTCCAGTTCCTTCATCTTCTTTTCACTGATTTTCTTTCCATTAAAGAACGCGCTAAGAAATTTCGGTAATGAACCACCAAAGGTGTCCTCCACAAAATATCTGCTTTGTATGGAATAATATTCATCTCTGGTTATGAGAGAGGTTACTTCTGATTTGATATTTTGGAATATACCTTTCTCTGACAGCTTTTTTAACACTGTATATGTTGTTGATTTTTTCCAATTCAGCTCATTTTCACATAACTTTACCAGTTCTCCAGAACTGATAGGTTCATGTTTCCATATCAACTCTGCAAATCTTTCCTCTATGTCTCCTAATTTATATAAGTCCAATTTTATCACCTCAGTCTATTCCCAATAGATCATTTATTTTAGTCTATTGGAAATAGACTAAAATGTCAATACTCTGTCATGATATGCTGAATTTCTTCTCTGACGCTGTTATGTAGTGTACGGTGAATCGTACCATAAGCACCAAACTTTATTTATGTTAGATATTCTAAAGCAGCAATTCTAATAATAATGGATGTCAATTTTTCATATATCACATACCACTAACTCCAGACTTCCTCTTTCATCTCTTCAATAATTATTGTAGTGTGATTTTCTTCATAAAACCCACTGAATTTTTGTCCGCAGACTCTCCACCGTATCTGAACTGAATATAGAGATCTCTGATTTCATCGTTATTTAGAGTAACTCCATCACCTTTTATGCTGATGCTTTGGGATGTATCACTCACTTCAAGCATTCTGCTCTTTTTTAGTTTTCGAAGGTATTTTCTGTAGTAGTACCTGATCTGTTCGTTATATCCTGAAGGAAATCGGTCTCTTTTTTTCTGTTAAAAAGAGTCTCTTTTGAGATCAGATATTCTCTTTTTTCATTGAGAGGTCTTCTACTGTAGTTATCCATTCTTCGTTTCTTATTTACAAAGTAACCAATAACCATAATTACCACTAACAATCCAGCACCTAAAACAAATCCCCATAGGTCACTGTTCTGAGCCATCTTGATCTCTTCCCCTATGCCCGGGGATGCGCCGGGTATTTCCTGTTCTACATAACTGTCACTGAAAACCTCCATTAGTCTTCTGCCAGAAGCTGTGAAAATCCATAGACCCACATACAGTAAAGGATAGAGAAGAAAGAACAGTGCCTTCTGTAATAAACCGAAGATGATACTAGCGCCATAAAGAAGCTGTATTCGGATCCCTTCAACACTGATGATAAGGGAAAGCACCATGGCTAAAATCAAGAAAACATAGATTCGTCTGTTATTTTTCTTCGATGTAGTTCCATAAGCGGATTGCCTTAAAGTTACACTTAAAAGAATTTCCGAAAACAGGTAGAACATCATAAACGGAAGTATACTTAACATTTTCTCCTGAACTGGCTTTACGAGAATGCCTGCAAAAACAAGAACTGTCATGATGCTGTAATGCACTTTAAACCTGCTTGCGCGCTCTTCCATCTCCAGTCTTCCCATAAATTTCTCATAGTAGTAAATACATCCTATAGCAAATAGAAGCGTAAAAAGAACTCTCTCCAAGGTAAAATAAAGAAGCATTGGCAGAGAAAGTGAAACCCCCAGCAGAACTGTGGTCTTCCAGTTTCTCTTTTCACACTTCCCTTGAAAGAAAAGCAGAACCAGAGCACTGTATAGATAGATGGGAATACTCCAAACTACTTCCACCTGAAAGAAAACAAGTAGAATCATCAGGTAAAAGGAAACAAAAGACAAAACTTCAAGTATCATCAGCTGCACAAAAATCCCTCCCTTTATAAATCCTGACATTTCTGGATATTTCTGTAAGATGGTCTTCCCTCATGGCAATGAGCACGAGTTTACCGTTTTTTGAAAACTCATTTATGGGCAACACATGCTCCTTCAGAACTTTTGGCACAATCAGCACCACCACCTGAAATGAGCTTCTGTTTCTGGAAAGCTTCTTTAAGCTGTTTTCCAGGCTATCCGATACCATGCCGCCCATTTTCCCTAAAAGCATCGTATACTTTTCAAGATTCTTCGGAGAAAGTCCAGGTGGAAAACTGACTCCCCCATTGTCTGTTTTAGCATTGTATCCATTACTGGAGAAGCCTGCAGGGATCTTTTCCTTCATAAGCTCCTCCAGTACAGCTCTGGCAGCAATGATGCTTTCCTCTAATGCTTCCACATCGGGATCTTTCCAGTAAGGCTTGCTGCTTTCCATGCTGAGAAAGACCATGGCGCTCTGATCTGCAGTAAAATCAAACTGCTTCACTAGAATACGATGGTGTTTTAATGAAGAGGGCCAGTGAATATATCTCTGGGACTCTCTTCCCGTATATTCTCTTACGCCTCTTAGCATCAGAGGATCATCCACAATCCACCTTTTCACAGAAACGGCGCCGTGGAGACTGTCGAAAGGTAAAATGAGCTCCCTTATGTTTTTTTTCCTCGGTAGAATTATTAATTCCTGATTTAAAGCCTTCTCCAGAAATTTTATCTGAAATCCCAGAAGATCTGTCATCTTGAGCGCTGCTCCATCCAAGGTGTGAAGACCTCTTTCTTTCCCATAAATTTTATGTTCAAGTGTACTCCGCTGAAAAGGCATCACGAAAAGATGATAAGCGTGATGACTTTCCGAAAACTTCTCCCCATAGTATTCTGTCACGTTTAAGAAAGGAATGGAAAGAATCTTTCTGTTTTCAATCACTGGTGTTAAGGTAATCTCCTCTCCAATCTCATACACATTCTTATCCGTCTGTACCCCATAGGAAAGCTTCTTCTCACCAAAATAAAACATCACTTCATTAAGAACGATGATGGCAATGAGCATGCCGAAAAATCCCCAAAGCATCAGAGTGCCTCCAGATCTTCCAAAGGAACTTTTGTTTCTTTCACAATTTCAGAAATGATCTCCATACTCTCGTCAAGAGACTGGCCCATACCAGATGAAATCCTGTGGTTCAGCACAAATGGTGCCATGTGCTGAACATCTTCCGGGAGCATAAAGGATCTCCCCTCCACTGCTGCCTTGGCTTGAGAAGCTCTAAAAAGCGCTATGGAGCCTCTCGGACTCACACCTACACTGATCTTTTCATGATTTCTGGTTTTCTCCACAAGGTCCAGGAGATAATCCATCACTTCCTTTTTTGCGCTCACTTTCTTGCTCTCCTCTATATAGCTGAGGAGTTCTTCCAACTCAAAAACCGCATGGATGGTATCAAAGACATCTTCCAGAGTATTGAGAAGAATCCTTCTTTCTTCTTCCTTTGAAGGATAACCCATGGAAAGTCTCATGAGAAAACGATCCATCTGAGCTTCAGGCAACGGAAAGGTACCGTAGGATTCTATGGGATTCTGGGTGGCCAGAACCATAAAAGGCCTATCCAGTATTCTTGTCTCACCATCAACAGTAATCTGCCTTTCCTCCATGGCCTCTAAAAGAGCCGATTGTGTCCTTGGTGTTGCCCGATTGATCTCATCCGCCAGAATGACATGGGAGAAAAGAGGACCTTCTCTGAACTCAAATTCTCTTTCTTTCTGGTTATAAAAACTAACACCTGTGATATCCCCTGGAAGAAGATCCGGCGTGAACTGAATTCTCTTAAATGGCAAGTCCAGGGTTTTGGAGAAAGACCGCACCAGCATGGTTTTTCCCATGCCAGGCAGATCTTCCAAAAGAATATGTCCTTCCGATAGAAAAGCAATCAGAAGAAGCTCAATCACCGGATCTTTTCCAATGATTCCCTTTCTTACGTTCTGAACTACAGTTTCCTTGAGTTTCTTTATATTTTCCAACTAATTTTCCCTCCTCATCGCAGTATCTTCATGAAGATTCTCCAGTCTTACATGGGGATCTCCCATACTCATAAGCTCCTCATCATGGGTGACAATGAGAATGGTCTTTCCTTCTCTATGCAGCCTCTTAAGCACTTCCAGGATGATCATCTTATTGCCATGATCAAGGCTTCCCGTAGGCTCATCAGCGAGTATCATCTCGCAGGGCTTCAGCATCAGCCGAGCCAAAGCAATTCTCTGCTGCTCTCCGCCAGAGCACTTGTAGATCATCTTCTCTTCAAACCCTTCCAGACCTACTTCTTTCAAAGCTTTCGAGATAAGCTCTCCCTTCTGATCCGATTTGACATTTTCAAGAGCAATCTCTAGATTATACCGAACTGACTTGTGATCAATGAGGGCAAAGTTCTGAAAGAGATACCCGATTTTTTCTCTCAGAAGGATTTCGGATGCTTTTGTAAAAGGCTTTACCCCTTTCTTGCCAAACCTTACAATGGTTCCTCCATCTTCACGGTCCAGGAGTCCTATCATGTTCAGCAGTGTGGATTTACCTGAGCCCGATGCCCCACTGATGACTGTAAAGCTGTTTCTTCTGATGTCCAGATCATACTCATCAAAGATGACAAGATCATTGAATCTTTTTTTCAGATTTCTGATTTCTATAATATTCTCCATACTTATTCTCCTTTCAAAACCAAAGAAATAGACTTTTTCTCAAACCTTCTGATAATCCAGGTCATAAACAGTAGGTCTATGACAACAAAGTAAAGAACCAGACTGGTTGCAATTGTTGCATTCACATTCAGCGTAGTCCAGACGGTAAGCAGAATCACGAAATAAGGCAAAAGGTGCATCAGAATCATTTCTCTGTACCTACTAAAGAAGCTGCTCCCCATGCTGTATTTCAGTGCAATTTCTTTTCTTCTTTCGTTAAAGTGAAAAGACAATCCTTGATAAAGAAAAATCATGGGGATGATGGTAAAAAGCATCAGATATCCCATGGCGGTGATGAATTCTTTCATGTAACTCTCTAGATAATAGTTATGCTTGATCACATAATTTTCAATATTAAAATAGGCTTCCATCTGGTACTTTGAAAGTAATAAAGAAACGTCCTCATATGAAGAGTAAAATGCGCTCATATATACTGGTTGAATCTCGCTTCGATACTCAGTCAAAAAATACACTACCGGATTTTCTATTAACATTTTCGGGTCTGAAATATCGGGGGCTAAAAAGGCACTATCATAAGTGACAAAGTACGTATTCTTTCCGTTCTGATCTAGCCCAGTATAGGTTTGGAACTTCTCTTCTTTGAGATGAAGAGGCACGAATACAGTGTTCTCGGTGATTTGAGATAAATCGAGAACTTCGCCATCTTCATTTCTGATGGAATATTCTTTCAGATACTGATAATCTACGATGATGCTTGGATAAGGAATCTCCATACCTATGGTTTCATAAAATTCAATCATCTGCTGATCCAGGTGAGCATGTGAAAAGTCCGCATACATGCCTTTTCCCCTTAGAATCATCTCCTCAAACAGGATCTGATTCATGTTTAGATTCTCTCCAATCTCTCCTGGCAGAGAAGTCATCATAGACTGGTTTGTAAACAGGTTATAATTGTAATGTTCTTCTGTGCGGGAACCATAATGGTATATTTTGCGAAACGCTTCAACACCTGTAGAAATCTCATGAACCAGCGGCGTCAGTACAATAAGAAGAAGTACTGTTTTTATAATTATGTTTCCATACACCATTTTCATATTCACAATACTTCTCTTTAGTGCAACATAAGAAGCAACATATCTCACATAGAGATAACTAAGGATTGTAAAAATCAGAATGACTCCTGCAAACATCAGAAGATTCATCAACATGGGCTTTATGACATTTAACGAAATGGGTGTAAAATCTCCCCCTAAAATGAAATAGGAGAAAAAAATGCTTACGGTATAGGCGAGGATGGAAAACAGAATAAAACTTCTCATAAGTCTTGTGAAAATCAGGGTGCTTTGATTCCCGTTCATCTTTCGTACGCTTACTTCCTTCAAATTTGAATTAATATAGCTGGTGGCACTAAGCAAAATAACAAGTAAGAGGATGGGAGCCATGAATTCCGTAAGTTTTACCGGCTGATCGTCCACCTCTTCTTCTATAGGACTGTTTAAATCATAGATATCTTCCTCGTACATGAATGGAAAAGCATCAAGAATCATCGCCTTAATCTCTGCCATACTCATTGAGTTATCAAAGAAGAAAGAGATTCCAACAAAATTCGCTTCTCCCTCATAGTATTTCCCAGCCGTATGAAGCGGCATAAAATTAAGTACAGGATAGGTGTTTCCCATAATGTACTTGTCAGACAGAAATTTGATGCTGTCAGTTTTTTCATCATTTATAGAATCGGAACTTATATACTGATCGTTTGCAAGGCCTCCAAAATCCACATGAGTTCCTTTCTCCAGATAGAAAAAGTCTTCAAAAATAAATTCATTTGAATAAATATATAGACTTTGAACTTTTCTTTGATAAATGTCATCATTGCTAAGACTCATCATGATCTCAAGAGAGCCGTTTTGTCCCATTTCTAGTAGTTTATCCATTACTTCGGTTACGGACACGCCTTGTTCTTTTAAATATAGATTAATAATTACACCATTTTTATCCGTCCAGTCATGATATTCTAAGATTGTATTGTCCAAACTATTAAAGTACCTTTCATTAAACTCATTGAATATGCCAAAGGTTACAATAAATCCATAAATAATGATAAATACATAGGCAAATTTTTTCATACGACCCTCCTCGACAATAATTTTAGCTGAAATGTTTAACTTGGCACCAAAACACTGCATGTTTTGTCTAATGTCAGCGTTCAGTGCTCAGTCCATATTTATCTTGCTATAAATGTCTCGATGTACGCATGCTGATGTCCAACGGTCTTAGAGATGGATATTGAGGCCGTTTTAGGATAATCACCAGGATTAAGTGATCCTGTAACGCTTTTTGTAACCCAACTGGTGCTACTATTGCTCCTAACTGCCGCAACTCCGCCAGCATTCATATTTTCTAAGACAAACATCGTATATGCACGATCGGAAGTGTCATAAACGTTCACGTATCCAAACTCCGTTTCCGTTATACCATGCATTACTATCGTGTATCCATATGCGGTCACTTGAGCTGTTACGAGTAAGGTCAGGAATAAAACTGCGATTTTTTTCATTTCAAACCTCCATATAATTATTAATTCATTCGATGAGTTTTTTATCAGTTTATTTATCTCATTAATTATCACCTCCGATACTTTGTGAAGGATTAGATTGAAAAAAACCTGCAGACTCTGTTGACACCTCTTCTTGATGTCTGCACCTTGTGGAAATACACAAACATGATTTGAATCCTTCTTAAAAACTACCTTAGACTTTGCACTCAGTATACAGTCAAATGTTTTTTTATATTATTGACGAATGGTTCTGTCCATCGTCCTTTATCACTCAAAAAATATCCGGGAAAACCAATACCAACTCCTTGAGTTTCTTTAAATTTTCCAACTAATTTCCCCTCCTCATCGCAGTGCCTTCATGAAGATTCTCCAGTCTTACATGAGGATTTCCCATTTTCATAAGCTCCTCATCATGGGTAACAATGAGAATGGTCTTCCCTTCACCATGCAGCCTCTTAAGCACTTCCAGGATGATCATCTTATTGCCATGATCAAGGCTTCCCGTAGGCTCATCTGCAAGAATCAGCTCGCAGGGCTTCAGCATCAGCCGCGCCAAAGCGATTCTCTGTTGCTCTCCGCCCGAACATTTGTAGATCATCTTCTCTTCAAACCCTTCCAGACCTACTTCTTTCAAAGCTTTCGAGATGAGCTCTCCCTTCTGATCCGATTTGACATTTTCAAGAGCAATCTCCAGATTATACCGAACAGACTTGTGATCAATGAGGGCAAAGTTCTGAAAGAGATACCCGATTTTTTCTCTCAGAAGAATTTCGGATGCTTTTGTAAAAGGCTTTACCCCTTTCTTGCCAAATCTCACAATGGTTCCCCCATCTTCACGGTCCAGGAGCCCTATCATGTTCAGCAGTGTGGATTTACCCGAACCCGATGCACCACTGATGACTGTAAAGCTGTTTCTTCTGATGTCCAGATTATACTCATCAAAGATGACAAGATCATTGAATCCTTTTTTCAGGTTTCTGATTTCAATAATATTCTCCATACTTATTCTCCTTTTAGAATTTCCGCCACCGATTTTCGTTCAAACTTTCTAAGAATTATCATCATGAACATCAAATCAAGAACTATATAGTAAAGTATCATTTGTACACCTATGGCTTTGGGCATTTTAAGAGAAGTGACCACGGCAAAAATCAATACTCCGTAGGGCAATAGATGAAGAAGTATGATTTCTCTGTATCTCTTTATGAAGGAAGATCCCATACTGTACTTTAGAGCGATTTCTTTCTTTGTTTCGCTCAAATGAAATGACAGACTCTGATAAAGGAAAATCAAGGGAATCAAGGAGAATATCAGCAGAGAAAATGTCGACTCCATAAAGGTTTCCCAATAACCATTTAAATAAAACGCATAAATAGGCTCATAGGCTTCAGTCTGGTAGAAATCTTTAAACGCACTTTGATCCAAAATATTCTGAAGTTTCGTCTGAGAGGAATATAAAGCATTGGTGTACGTTACATGAACCCCTTTTACGTATTCCACCATGTAATTCACCACCGGGTCTTCTATGAATAGGCTGCTGCTTCCCACATCAGGATTCAGAAATGGCTTGTCAAAAGAAACATACATCACATTAGGAACACTATGTGTGATCTGATTGTAGGTCTGATGCTTCAAATCTTTAAGATTCATCGGAATGAAAACAGTATTTTCTTTGATTCTAGAAAGATCTATTTCCTTCCCTTCTTCATCCCTAATCTTGTACTTCCTCAAATAATTGTAATCTGCAGAAACACTTGGATATGGAGCCTCTAAACCACCTGCAAGAAATCCCTCCACCGCTTGAGGAGGCCAGTAGGCAGACGAGAAATCTGCATAGAACCCTTCACTATTTAAAACAAACTCATTAAATAATAACTTTTGGAAGTCACTCTGCCTGTCATCCTCCGGATCCACATAGAAGTCCAAGGAAGTGACTAAATTTACCATATACTTCCCTTCGTAATCTTCTGATGCTTTTGTATAGTGATAAACTCTTAAAAGAGCATCCGCTCCGCTTTGCATTTCTTGTGCCAGTGGTGCCAGAATGAGGATGATCAGTATCATTTTAAGAAGTAGATTCATATACACTGTGGTCATTTGAGATTTGCTTCTTTTCAATGATACAAAATTTCCGATGTAATAGATGTATCCATAGGTCAGCATCATAAAAATGATCAGAATCAAAATAAAGTTTCCCATGTTTCCAATCACAGGTCGGATAATATTCAATGAAATACTGCTGAATTCTCCTCCAAGAATAAAATAAGAAAATACTGTCCCGATGATGTAATAAAGGACGATAAAGAGAATATAGGACTTCATAATTCTCATGAATATATTTTTTGACGAATTGCCTTGAAGTTTTCGAATACTGATTTCTTTTATACTGCCATTCACATGACTCGTCGCTGTCAATAGAATGATGAGCAGCATAATAGAAGGAAGATAATCTGTTAAGGAAGCTGTTTCCACCTCCATATCCTCTGAAAATTGTTCTGATTCATATATTTCCATTGGATTTAAAAATGGATACTCTTCTTGAATTTTCTCAATCAGATCATTTTTCGTTACTTCCTCTTTGTCGTATACAATGGTGGGTGCAAAGAAGTTTACAGATGCATCGTTGTTCTCTTCAAAACTATGCATCGGAAGAAATCTCAAAACCGGATACTCTTTACCTCTGGTATATTTCGATGACAGAAAACGAATCCCTCCAATTTTCTTTTCATCCAGTGGGTCAGAACTGATGTACCTCTTTTCTTTTTCATCTGAAAAATTGATATCGATCTCCTTTTCAAGGTATGCAATGTTATTTAGTTTGAATTTATCTGAGTATATGTATGTACTCTTCACGCTTCTTCCTAAGATATCTTTATGTTCAAGCGTGACCATCACTTCCAGGTTATTCTCTTTAGCAAGATGAAGAAGTCTTTTCATGGCATCGTTCTCAGTCAGATCATTCTCCTTCAGATATAGATTTAGTACTAGAGAATCTTTTTCAGTTTGGTACTTAAACTCAACTGGCAAAAACTGAAGACGGTTGAAGTAACTTTCGTTGAATGAATTTACAACCCCTAGCGTCAAAATAAACGTATATAAGAGGATGAAGATATAAGTAAAGCGCTTCATGTTCATTCCCTCCGTTGTGATAGTAAAGATATTTCACTAGGAAAGAAAAGCTTTCATTTATGATAAAGGTTTCATTCCTATTGAAATTCAAACTACTTTGCTATTATTTGCTCCCTGAAAGCATGGTAATGATTCCCATTCTTAGAACGATCGGCTATAACCACTTTAGGATCATCTGAAGGATTAAGAGAGCCATATACATTCTTCACAACCCAAAATGTATCCACTTCATTTCTTACGGCAGCAACACCTGCTGCATTCATATTTTCTAAAGTATAAGATGTGTATATCCTGCTGCTTGTGTCGTAAGCATTTACAAATCCATATTGTGTATTAGTAATACCGTGTCCTATATAATTGTAACCATACGCTACAGTTTGTGAGAACAGTAGTAGCATCATTGTGAATATCATTTTTTCATACTTTTTCATTTCAAACCTCCCTGTAATAGTGTGCAGCACCAATAATTCATTATTATCGATATGATCACCTCCAATCTAGATTGTCGAGAACATTTAAATATCATTTTTGTTGATCTTCTATTTCTCTGCTTTGGGCCAACTATAAACCATGCACTCGGTTCACAGTCAACAGATTCTTTGTGTTTTATCATGTGTTATGTGAAATTAGCCTAAATAAGACTTAAATTCATGACTCTACAAAGAAAAAGGAAAATTGCTTTTGTATCCCAATACTTCCTCATTGGAAAATAAAAAAATCCCTACAGATAAAACACTGTAGGGAAAAATCCAAACTTAATCATTCTTCTTAACAGAAAAATTGACTTTATAGATATATTCTTTTGCATCATCAAGAGGTACAACAAACTGTGGTGAGGTATTTTGATATCCGACCAGTTCGACTTCCGCAGACACACTGACATTATTTATGATATGGGAGAATCCTTCAGATGCGCCTTTGGAAACTACAGTCATAACCTCTTCCATCTTATTAGAAAACAGCCCGATAGTCTCTTGGGCACCTGCCATCGAAAGATAGCTAACCAGCATATGGTTATTATATGTATATAGTGTCTGCCTTTTGTTCTGAATGTTTATATTGAAAGAAATAGCATCTACTTTACCATCATCAAATGAATACAGCATCATTGGGCTTTCCATATATCCAATAAAAAGATTAGACTCTTTATCTGATGGTTCTGTCCATTGTCCTGTATCACTCAAAGAATATCCGGAAAAATCAATACCAAGCAGCTTCTGATAATACTGGAAATTCTCAGTGTATTCTTTCAGCGTCAAATCCCCTCTATGAGGTGGAAATACCTGTGCTTTGAAAGTCAGAATAAACAGTATTAGTACAAGTATTGATACTCCTCCTGCAGCAATGGAACGAAGTCTGCTTTTGTCTTTAAGATCATAGGCAAGACCTTCATCCCAATTAAGGACCTCTTCGTCGATACATAACTTATAGCATTTGAAGAGTCTGATCATCGAATAGATGGGTATCAAGAAACCCATGCCGTCCACTAGAACAAGATACGTTCTTCTCAAAGCTTCCCCATAAGATAGTTTCGTCATCTCAAAGGTCTTAATATTTAATCCAAACACTGACTTCCCAATGGTGCTTCCAGTTATCGAAATCAAGATCGGTTCAAAGATCATCATAAAAAAAACGATCATCATAACGTCTAGAAATACACCCCGCATACTCTTATTCACCAGTGGAACATGCAGATAAAATACCTGTATGCTCATCCATAAAAGAATATACAGGGCAAGATCTAAGCTTCTTGCAAAAAAACGAGTCCATGGAAGAAACACTTGGGGTAACCGGTCCTTCTTCACCGTAAAATAATCATGCTTAGAGACTACTTCTTTCTTCTCCAAAAGTTCCAGATACTCATAAGGGTTCAGCTCACTGATATGACTTCCGCTTTGTCTGATTTTCTCACAGATCTGCTGAGCATAGAGAATATCACCTTTTGCTTCCTCCAGATCCGAAACCTGTCTCTTAAGCACTTCTAGCAGTGACTTTTCATCTGAAAACAGACTTTTTACCTCATCTAGTGAAATCTGCAGGCTTCTAAGAAGCTTGATCCATACTAATTTATTTAAATCATCTTCGGTATATTCACGATATCCATTCTCTAACCGTTCGGGGTTGATAAACCCTTCTCTTTCATAAAAACGGATATTAGAACGATCCATACCAGAACGAATTTCAATCTCTTTAACTTTCAAATAGACCATCCTCCATCAGCGATTCTTTCATACAATGCGAAGTATATTTTCAATAACTTCCAATCATATTTTATGTTCTATATCAGTTATATTGTATCATAAGTACAAACTGAATTATTACAAAGTGCAATGTTTACGCCGATGGATATGTCACGGCGAACCGTACCACAAATAACGGCGTAAATTTTGCCGATAGGTATGGTAGAGAGTCACTTACCGTTACTATCGGCATACTTACAGTTTAGATAGAGAAAACTCTGACCACAACTCCCTCTTAGATTGTGCTTCTTTTACTTTAACCTCTAAAGTCAATAACTTGAGCTCTATATTTTCATGTTTTCGCTAAGACTATTTTTTCTGAAGAGTATCTCACAGTAGCTATAGAGTTTAAATCCGTACTTTTATTGACCACATACTATTTAGAAGTAATTACAAAGAGAAATAAAACCTGAAATCCAGTGTTCGCAATGGATTTCAGGCTTTATAGGTACAACTACCGGGACTTCAAGTCACATAAATAGGCAAAACGGTATATATCATAGGGAAACAAGTTATTCTTCGTACATTGATTTATATCTAGGTCTTTGATATTCTACTTCTTCTTCAATGTATTTTTCATAATCTTTGTATACTTGTGATGACACTATTTCTTCTTCACTTGTAACATCTAACTTGACCGCTCCTGTTGCAGCCGCCTGTACTATTGAGCCATCATCATTTCCTGCAGCAACTAGGATGTAATATTTATCTTCTTCAAGCATTGTATCACCTTCGAGCAGGGTAACCATATTACTTGAGGATGATATTCCACCAATCTTACTAAGTTCTACAGGTGTATTTATCTTTATTTTCCCTTTCAAATTATCAATAACTGTAATAGAATATGTAGACATTGGGATTCCAGGGTCAAGGTCTTCAGCACTGCTATGCACGTTTTTGATTTCCTCATCAACGCGTGCAACAAATACGTAATCACCATACCCCACTACTTCCCTAGGGTTTTCTATATCTATAACATTCATGCCACTTACGTATTGAATTGGCGATTCTTTTTGGGGGTTCATTAGATATTGTGTTGCAAACAATGATATACATAACATTATTATGATGATTACTAATTTTATATTTTTGGTCATCATTACCACCCTTTCTTTAATTAGAAAATAATAAAGTCTAATAATTTTAAAAAGCTGCATCATCATATACCTTCTTCTTTTCATATACGTCGAGTCTCACCACCTCCAGAACTTCCTTTATTCGATTATTTTCTTTGCTCGTGTCGTGACCTTCCATGGCAAGCGTTCAGGTTATACTCTATTGTGTCATTTTCGACTAAAGCATAGTTCTAATAAGTTAGCCGATTTTATCTTTCAATAGATTCATCTCTTTTGTCGAAAAAGGCTTGATGTTATTCTGTCCGAAGTGCACCATATCCCCTTTGTCTTTCTTCTACAGCAACCCGATGATATTGAGAAGAATGGACCAAAAGAATACCTACAGTTTTTAGCATTTTTATGTCTCCTGAAATTATTTATATATATTATAACAATCAGATATTATGAAATCAATCAGATGTTACAAAATATAAAATATAATAATCATAATCTCTTAATATATATGTTATTAATATAATCATTCGTTTTTGAAAAATTACATTGATAGAATGGATACGGTGAACCATGCCTGAAGTAACGTCATAATCATTGTATTGTATAATAAAAGAATGATGATTACTGTATTGGAGGTAATAGAAATGAAGCGTATTTTGGATGAGGCACTTATTTATGAAATACTGTCTGTGGTTGAAGAGATTCCTGAAGGAAAAGTCGCTACCTACGGCCAGATTGCCAGATTAATCGGCAGAGAGAAAAACGCTAGACTTGTAGGAAAAGTGTTGAGCATGTCGGAATTCTACGGCAGCTACCCCTGCCACAGAGTGGTCAGCCATAATGGAAGACTGGCGCCAGGTTGGGCTGAGCAAAAGTATCTTCTGGAAGAAGAGGAGGTGCCCATGAAGGATGATGCTCATGTGGACCTTGCACTGTGCCGCTGGGACTGCTGATTCAATCGCAGCGTAGTGCAAATGATTGGAAAAAGCCTTTTCAGAATTTCAGTCGAAGCATTCTGTCCAAAGCCCTTCCAATTACAATGACCAGGACCCATGAATGAAGGATGTCCGGGTGAAAGAATAAATAACCAGTGGTTGAGTTGTATTGTTCTGGTGTAAACCAGTTGTAGTTCCATGGATGAATATCCAAGGAATGAAAAAACGCTCCCCACCTGTACTTAGCTGTATAGAAGAGGACAAGAAACAAAACCAGTCCCATGAGCTTTGATATATGCAGCTTCTTGATTAGCATCTCCATTGGAAACACCACCAGTGGAATGGATCCATCGACCAGGTACATCCAGGTGCTGGCTGTCTGAATCGCATTTCTATCTATCTGCTCTCCAATGATCTGCTGCACAGTGGTCATGGAAACATCCCGACCCATGTCCAGGATCCCAAACACAGGAATCCCCATCCAGAGCTTTTTATCATATTCCGTAAAGAAAGCTTTCAGCTCCAACTACTCCTCACTAAGGCTGCACGCCAGCCTTAGTCCTGACATCCCTCCCGCCTATTCTTCCATGACCTGGATACAAGAGCTATGCTCAATTCCATAAGCAGACGCACCTATCTGAATCCGTGTATATGATATACTACATATAGAAATACATCGCTTACTATGGAGGTTGAAAATGGAAAAGAAACTGAAACTGAATGATGGTACAGATATGCCCAAACTGGGCCAAGGCGCCTGGTACATGGGCGAGAACACCAGTCGTCACCAGGAAGAAATCGATGCACTGCGTCTAGGCGTCCAAAGCGGCATGACCCTTATTGACACGGCAGAAATGTATGGAGACGGACTGTCAGAGGTTCTTGTCGGAGAAGCCATCAAAGAATTCAGACGAGAAGATCTCTTTCTCGTATCCAAAGTCTATCCGCACAATGCAGGACGAAAGAACATCTTTCACTCCCTGAAAAAGAGTCTGGAAAGACTCGATACGCCATATCTGGATCTTTACCTCCTGCATTGGCGGGGAGGCGTACCCCTGTCGGAAACCGTCGACTGCATGGAAGAGCTGAAAGCGTGTGGACTCATAAAAAACTGGGGTGTCTCGAATTTTGATACAGCGGATATGAAGGAGCTCCTCTCCCTTCCCCATGGAGATCAGTGCAGAGTGAATCAGGTGCTGTACAATCTAGGCTCACGAGGCGTGGAATATGATCTGCTTCCCTATATGAGATCCAAGGGCATTGCCCTCATGGCCTATTGCCCCTTGGCCCATGATGACAGAACCAGAAGAACAATCACAAATGAACCTGAAATCAGGAGTCTCTCTGAAAGACTGGACATCACGCCAGAACAACTGATGCTCTCCTTTCTGCTGGCACAGGAGAATGTCTGCGCCATACCAAAGGCTTCCTCCCCGCAGCATGTCAGAGAAAATGCGGATACACTGCAGATAGAATTAGGTGAAGAGGAAATGAGAATTCTGGATTCCAGCTTTCCTGCTCCGACCAGAAAGGTCTTTCTGGACATGCTCTAACCATCAATACATGTACAAGATAATTGAAAGCGACGAAAGAACCGGAAGCTGCAAGGAATTTCTACTGCAGTTTCCGGTTCTTTCCTATTGCTTTCTCTTCATCACTGAACTGCCTCTGTCTTCCCTTCCAGAATATAATTGAACGGGAGTGAAAACTGCAAATATCTGAAAAGCCATTTTCCGTTCTCTTTCACAAGTACGGCTTCAAATCTGAATGGCCATTTATACTCTTCCCCTCTGGCGTTCTCTTTGAGCATCTCTGCTATACTCCGCCGGATGCGAAACAGCTTATCCTTATCGTCCATCTGAGAACTTTCGGTTTTTTTGATGAACGCTACCAGATGTTCCAGTGCTTCGCTTTCAGTGATCACTTTTCTGAAAACACCATGGGTGGCAATCCAGATAGCATCATGGGAAGAATTGACCAAACAGTTGTCATGATCGAGTTCAAATCCCTCAAAGCAGCTTCTATGTTTTCTGATCATAGAGTCTATTCCTTCTGGATCCATATACTGAGACTGATCTGTATCAATCGCGAGCAGATCCTCTGAACTGAAATACTTCTCTCTTATGGAACTTGGATCCATTTCTTTATCCAGATAATCTTCTCCGAAATCATGAATGACGGGTTGTATGTCCTTTTCATCCATCGATGCATTATGCTCAGCATATTTCTCCAGTTTCCTCGTTTCCTGATCAAAAATCTTCTGATCATACCCGTATTCATCAAGCCGTACATCAGGAAGATGACCGACTACCGGTAGTGAAAACTGCAGCTGCCTGATTTTCCAGACACCCTTATTCTGTGTCAAGATGAAAGAGATCCGCAGATCCCATAAATAGTCTCGCACCTTGCCCTCCCATTGGCTCAATATATGCGCCAATGCCCAGTTGATGTCTGTAACCTTCATCCAATCCGGCCTTTTACTATCCAGAGATACTCCGTCAAAGCATTCTCTGATATAACCCAGGTATCCCGAATAGGCATCCTTGTCACTGGAAAAGGAATACTTCACAGAACCGGTTGTGTAGACGATGGCAGTCTCTCCAAATATAATCATCTCTGCTTCATCGGTATTCATCCTCAAGTCACCCCAATACTTCCAGTCACTGATGAATAATTCTTTCACCTCATCATAGCCCATACACCATTCACCGCTGCTTGTTCCGATCAGTACGATGTTTTCATTCTGATCAAATAATTTTTGCATGAAGGAATCTGCCTTACTGATGTCCCTCTGTATGTATCCTTCCTGAAAATAATCCAACAGTTCTCTGATTTCACCCTTGATCCGATTATTCATACGTTTCACCTCTTTTCTTTTTCTACACTTATTTACCCTTACAGTTTCATCTCTCCGTATATCTGTTATTTCAAAGTAATGATTACGTTTTCATAGTAACTTAGTATATTTGTGATGTCAATATTGCGCTTCTTATGCAGCAACCATTCAGTTACAATTAGGCAAAGAGAAAAAAATCTATTAAGCCATATGTTCCATCGAAAACATATGGCTTAATAGATTCCTTATAATAAGCTTTGTGCATTATATTGATATCAAAGTCAGCAGATTCATTCTTCTAGTGCCACGCTGGTTATTTCACTCTTTTCGGCCATCATAAATAATACGACGATCTGCCCAAATGGTACCAATAAAAATAACTGCCACCAGACACTGCGACCGATATCATTCAATCTCCGGGACCCTACAGCAAGAAATGGCACCAGGAATATGATTGCAACTATTTGATTGAGCTGTTCATGAATAATGGTTGCTATAGCCAATACAAGAACCATAAATAGAAGAAACCACCAATATTCATAGCGAGTTGCTTTACCGGAAAAGTTGGCATACTCCATAAAGCTCTTTTTGATGGACTCAACCGGTGTTTGTGGTTTCTGCTTCTTCTGCAAGATCAGTTCACTTGGATCAGCACTCAAAGCTTCTGCAATCAGTCTAAGCGACTCAGCTGATATATTACTTCCATTTTCAATTCGTTGTATTGTACGAAGACTTAATCCACTTCTTTCGCTCAATTGCTCTTGTGACCAGCTCTTATCTAGCCTTAAGGCTTTAATCTTATTCGAATTAGTTTTCATAACTTCACTCATCCTCGTTTTCATGTAATTTGAACATAGTATAGATGAAATGACCTGTAATGTCTACGACAGCAGGACGTCAGTTACCCGCAAATGGGTCTTAAAATGAAAAAAGACCGCATAAAGCGGTCAGTTTAACTGGTGGAGATGAGGGGTGTCGAACCCCTGTCCGAAAGTCGAAAAATAAGACTTTCTACGAGTGTAGCTTTGTAATTAACATTCCCTTTGGCTTAGTTTACAAGCAGACTTGGCCATTGGTAGCTTCATTTATTCCGTTTCTGAGGCAAAGCTTACTCAGACTCGTTTTTCCGCTAATCGGCGCTCTGATCCCAGGCAGCGGACATCCCGGGTAGAACGTAGCAGCTTACGCTGCTAGTGCAAAATTATCTTCTGCGTTTATGTTTTGCTATAGTTTTTTAAAGCAGGTCAATAGCATCCTTCTACTCGCTTATCAGATCTTCCATACCCCCGTCGAAGCCAATACATCCCCATGTATTGTACAATCCTTATTATACGCACTAATTCTTAAAAATCAATAAAAAACACCATACAGAATCGAAAAAGTCTTATTTTCTAAAAATTTACTCATTTAATCGGAAATAAACTGTTAATAAATATTTAACTTTTAGAAGAAATGGTGTAGAATTATAGTAGTAAAAACCCTAAACAGGTGGTGATAAAATGAAACTCTTAATCATCGGGGATAGTCTGGTAACAGGATATGGTCTTCCAGATGGAAAAAGCTGGCTGGACCTTGTAAGTGAAGAATCCAGTGAATATATTATAAACAAAGGCGTCAACGGTGACACGACCGCAGATATCCTCAACAGATTTCATGAGGATGTCATCATGCATTCACCAAAGACCGTGTTTATTCTGGCGGGCACCAATGATGCGTTGGCTGGAAGAACAGCAAACTACATCTACAACAATGTGCAGGAAATGATCAGGCAATGCATCAACAATGGCATTACGCCCATCGTACTGCTTCCGCCCTTTCTGAATGTGGAGACGGCGATAAAGAACGATCCTTCCCTGAAGGAGACTTTCGAATCCTCAGCCAACACACTGAAACGATTCAGAAGGCTCATTGAAGACTACTGCATAGACGAACATATTGACACCATAGACTTCAATCGTGCATTCATAGGTTCAGACATGGAGGAGAACCCCGAAAAATACTATATCGACGGCATCCATCTGACCGAATTCGCGCACAGAAAGATGACGGACAAATTCCTGTATAAGTACAACTACATCCTTGTGCACAAAAACCCCACAGACTACATCATCAATTATGACACCATATGATGAAGAATGAAAAATGGCGAGAACTCGCCATTTTCTTTTTTATTCGAAAAGTCCTCTCCAATCAGGCAAGATCGGAAAGGACTTTTTCTGTTTCATCATTCTAAACTATGAACTCTTCTTCTCCGAATCCTCTCCATCACTGACTTCAAAGAAAATTTCTCTGGAATCCAGATTGACGTTGGATACAAGGACTTCGATTTTCTCGCCTAGACTGAACTTCTTTCCAGAACGTTCTCCGATGAGCGTCATGTAACGATCATCATAGACATAATAATCATCATAGAGGGATGTGATGTGGATCAGACCTTCTATGGTATTGGGCAGTTCCACGAATAGACCGAAGTTGGTCACGGAGGAAATGATTCCTTCGAAAGTCTCTCCCACGTGGTTCTTCATGAACTCCGCCTTCTTCAGCGCATCCAGTTCTCTTTCCGCCTCCACAGCCACTCTCTCCATTTCAGATGCCTGTTTCGAAGCTTCTGCTACGATGGGAATCAGCTTCTTCGCTCTCTTCTCATCCAGCTCCCCATTCAGGAACTCCTTGATGATACGATGGATCTGAAGATCGGGATATCTTCTGATGGGTGATGTGAAGTGAGAATAATAGGTGGCGGCAAGGCCGAAATGCCCGATGTTTTCAGGTGCATATCTGGCCTGCATCATACTTCTTAAAAGAAGTTTCGACAGGACTGGTTCTGCAGGTTCCCCTTTCACCTTCTCCAGAATCTCCTGAAGCATTTTGGGCTGAACACCTGCGTAAAGCTTCACAGGATACCCCAGATTAAAGGAGAACTCCGTGAATGCCTTCAGCTTTTCCTCATCCGGCTCTTCGTGGATTCTGTAGATGAAGGGAACATGAGCCCAGAACATATGCTCCGCCACGGTCTCATTGCAGGCCAGCATGAACTCTTCAATCATCTTGTTGGAGATCTCTCTTGGATACAGAGAAACATCCACAGGCTTCCCGAGTTTATCCAGCGTGATCTTGCTCTCCGGGAAATCAAACTCGATGGCTCCTCTTCTTTCTCTCTTCTTCTCCAGAATATGCTGAAGCTCTTCCATGTCTCTGATCATGGGTATAAACGCTTTGTATTTTTCAAGGCTCTCATCCATTTCGCCGTTCAGCACTCTGGTCACATCCGCATAGGTTGCTCTCAGTTTGGACTCGATGATGGATTCATAGATGTCATGCTCCACCACTTTCCCCTGCGGGTCGATGATCATATCGCAGCTCAGTGTAAGCTTCGACTCATAGGGATTCAGAGAACACAGATTGTTGGACAGCTTCTTGGGCAGCATGGGAATGACCAGATCCAGAAGATATACCGATGTGGCTCTTTTAAACGCTTCCTTGTCGATGGGACTGCCTTCCTTCACGAAATGCGTCACATCAGCGATGTGGACGCTCAGCTTATAGTTGCCATTCTCCAGTCTGAATACGGAGACCGCATCATCCAGATCCTTGGCATCGGCTCCGTCGATGGTCATGATCATCTCCTGCCTCAGGTCTCTTCGTCTTTCGATCTCCTTCTCTGGCACTTCTTCCGGAATCCGATCCGTGTATCCGATGACCTCAGGGGAGAATTCTTCAGGCAGATTGTACTTCTTGACCACCGTTAGAATGTCTACACCCTTATCCCCTTTCTTGCCAAGGATTTCTGTAATAAGCCCTTCCGGATTTCTTCCTTTCTCCGGCCATTTTGTGATTTCCACCACGACCACGTCCCCGTTTTCCGCGTAGTTTCTGTTCTTCTTGTTGATGAACACATCATGATGCATCTTGGTATCTTCAGGAACCACGAAGCCGAAGGCTTTGGACTCCTCATAGACTCCAATGATCTTATTGTTCTTTCTTTCGATGATCTGAAGGACTTCTCCTTCGGCTCTTCTGGATCCGGCATTTTCTCTCATCACCTTCACCTGAACCTTATCACCATGCATGGCGGTCTTCATGGCATTCTCAGGAACAAAGATATCCTCCTTGCCTTCTCCTCTTGCCACAAAACCGAATCCTCTCTTATTCACATCAATTCTTCCTGTGTATACTCCGTATTCTTCAGGAAGGACGATCTTCTCTTTCTTGATTTTGATCACCAGGCCGTCTTTCATCAGGCCATCGATGACTTTTCTCAGTTCTTTCTTCTCATTTTTTTCCAGTCCCAGCACATTAGCCAGCTCATCCGTATTCATCGGCTTATAGCTGTGTGCGGACAGAATTTCCATGATCTTTTCTATTAACATACTTACCTCCCTGTCAGATTCACTTCAATATGAAACCTGTTTGATTTACTTCTACCATCAGTATACAGAAAAAGTGTTAACTTATCCTGAGATTTCGATAATAACTTGTATATTTTTTTATAATTTTCCTATGTGCCGCAACAGGGAGCCCAAGAAATAAGGGCTCCCTGTCTGTTTCCTTAATTGAACAGTTTAATGATGATACCGCCATATTCCAGAATCACCGGTGCAAAAACCAGAGATACGATGGACATGAGCTTGATGAGAATGTTCATGGAAGGACCTGAGGTATCCTTGAAGGGATCTCCAACCGTATCCCCTACAACGCCCGCTGTATGGGCATCACTGCCTTTTCCTCCATGCTCACCGGACTCAATGTATTTCTTGGCATTGTCCCAGGCACCGCCTGCATTGGACATCATGATGGCCAAAAGCACACCGGTGACCACTGCGCCAGCGATGAGTCCACCCAGGGTTTCAGGCCCGAAAAGAAGTCCCACCACCACGGGAATCACAACGGCCAGGACCCCAGGAAGAATCATCTCCCGTAGGGCAGCCTTGGTGGAGATGGCTACGCACCTGTCATAATCGGGTTTTCCCGTGCCTTCCATGATGCCTTCGATTTCTCTGAACTGTCGTCTGACCTCCGTGACCATCTCGTTGGCCGCTTTTCCTACGGAATTCATGGTCAGGGCAGCAAAGAGGAAGGGCAGCATTCCCCCTATGAGAAGCCCGACAAGGCTAAGGGGATTGAGCAGATTGATGCTGGTCAGCTCCACACTCTCTGCATAGGAGGCGAAGAGCGAAAGCGCCGTCAGGGCCGCTGAACCGATGGCAAATCCCTTGCCGATGGCAGCTGTGGTATTCCCCACAGAATCCAGCCTGTCCGTGATTTCTCGGACTTCCGGTGGCAGGTCTGCCATCTGCGCGATCCCACCTGCATTATCCGCTATGGGACCATAGGCATCCACAGCCACTGTGATACCGGTGGTGGAAAGCATGCCCACCGCAGCCAGGGAAATCCCGTAAAGACCCATGGTGGGATCATCAACTCCACCCATGACAAAATAGGACACCAGAACCCCCGTCACAATAAGCAGTGTGGGAATCATGGTGGAGAACATGCCCACACCCAGTCCAGAAATGATGTTGGTGGCTGAACCGCTGACGGATTCCAGCGCAATGTTCTTGACGCTTCTGAAATCCGCTGAAGTGTATACCTCTGTGATTCTACCGATGAGAATCCCCACCAGAAGCCCTACAGTTACGGCAAAGAAAGCGCTGATGGAGTCCAGCACAAGATAACTTAGAACAAGTGTACCGATGATTACAATGATACCGGCTGTATAAGTACCCATATTGAGAGATTTCTGAGGATTATTCCCTCTGCCGTTGGCAGCGATGTAGATCCCCGCTATGGAGGCTATGATTCCTATGGACGTGAGCAGCAGCGGAAAAACCGCTCCGAACTTATCCAGAACAATGTATCCTAAGGTGACGGAAGAGATGATGGACCCTACATAGGATTCAAAGAGATCCGCACCCATACCAGCCACATCTCCCACATTATCGCCCACGTTATCCGCAATGACTGCTGGGTTTCTGGGATCATCTTCCGGAATATGCGCTTCCACCTTGCCCACCAGATCCGCGCCCACATCCGCAGCTTTGGTGAAGATTCCTCCGCCCACACGGGCAAAGAGCGCAATGGAAGAAGCACCTAATGCGAAGCCTGTGAGACTGGACGTATCGTCTGAAAATATGCTCAGAAGAAATCCGATACCGATGACCCCAAGACCCACGACGCTGAGGCCCATGACCGCACCGCCTGAAAAAGCGATTTTCAGCGCTCTGCTCTGGGAATGTCTGGCCGCTTCCGCTGTTCTCACATTGGCTTTTGTGGCTACGGTCATGCCGAAAAAACCGGCAAGAATAGAGAAAACCGCCCCCAGAACAAAGGCCATGGCTGTTTTAAGGCTGATGGCGAAAATGAGAATGAAAAAGACAGCGGAGATGAACACACTAAGATACTTGTACTCGCTCTTAAGGAAAGCCAGGGCTCCCTTATGAATATACTCAGAAATCTCACGCATGCGTTCATTTCCGCTGTCATAGCCTGCTATTTTCTTTGCAAGAAGAAATGCGATACCGACAGCAATTACCCCGATGAATCCCGTAACAAAAAAAACTGTTTCCATAAAAACCCCCCTGCGTTTCACAAAACCTTTTAATTGTATGAATATTCTTTCATGTTTAAATGGTATTATAAACCAGCGATGAATTCAATGACTTTCTTCATGAATTCTTCACTTAAAGGCAGATCCGGATCGCTGTAGGTGGCAATGTTTCCTTCCAGATCTTCCGGTGCATCCTTCAGCACATGATTCATGCCTTCAATGATTTCAAGCTTTGACCCTGTTGCTGCCTCATGGAGAATCCGGGCCTCCTCATATGGAATCTGGATGTCTCTGTCCCCATGAAGAATCAGAACCGGATCCTTGATTCCTGAAAAGATCTTCACCGGGTCATAGGAGAACCAGGAAATGAGGTAAGGCTGTACGCTAGGCCTGAAGAGATTGAAAAGGCTCACCGGAACTTCCGGAACCATGTTCCCTTTCACAAGTTCTCCCACTATGGGTACGCTCATCTCATAGGCTTCCTGAGACTGGGCTTTCAGCTGCGCAAGAAGCAGCTCATGGGCTTTCTGAGCCGTACCCGAAACCGCAATCAGTGCATCGCAGTCCGTGGAGATGGAGCAGGCTTCTGCTGCAATGAGCGCACCCTCACTGTGTCCGAGAAGAATGATTTTCTCAAATCGGCTATCCCCCTTGAACTTGCTGACCCAGGAAAGCACATCATTGATGGCGTCATGAAAATCCATATCGCTTTCCTTCTTTATGAGATCCCTGCTCTCCCCGATTCCTCTTTTGTCGTAACGGAGACTGTAGTACCCCGCTTCAGAAAGCGCTTCCGCGATCATCAGAAGATTGTTGTTTTCTCCTGCCTGGGGATTGTTTCCGTTGCGGTCCGTTGGCCCTGAGCCTGGTACGATGACCACAAGATTCCCCTTTCCTTCTTCCATGGGCCACATGAGGCTGCCTTTCAGTTCTCCTTCGTCAAATAGTACCGAAACGTTCTCTTCCTGATATCTGTCATCCACCAGATGAACCGTCTCTTCCTTTTCGCCACAGGATACCGTCAGCATAAGAAATGCCACGGCGATTATGAACAGTGATTTTTTCATTCTCCTCTCCCCCCTGAATTCATCTGTAAAAAAGCAAAATGCTGCCTATCACTAGGCAGCAAAATTTAAATCAGATTCATTGCGATGGTATTGATTGCAAACAGAACTGCTACAATGACAGTCAGTTTTTTTAGGAATGCTTCTCCGGTTCTTCCACGATTCTTTGCAAAGAAAGATTCCTGTGAGCTTCCACCGGTCAGTCCCTTCAGACCATCGGATTTACTCTGCTGCATCAGAACCAATGCGATCATGATGATTGCAAGTATAAATTCAACTACGATTAAAACAGTTTCCATACTATCCCTCCTGATTATCTAACAACTTATTTTATCATACTTATCCTGCCACCACAATAAGTATACCCATTCAGGCCAATTTATTCTTCCTCATCATAACATATAAATGCCATGGGGCCAAATACTTTTCAAGAAGAAGACACCTCCATGAAGGAAGGTGTCCATCTTGTCTATTCTGTCTAAATGAGTATCCGGATCGGCTATTTCTTCAGGTTGAAGAATCCGCTTAATCCTCTGTACTGAGCCACTTCATCCAGCTCTTCTTCGATTCTGAGAAGCTGGTTGTACTTGGCAACTCTTTCACTTCTTGCAGGTGCTCCGGTCTTGATCTGACCAGCATTCAGTGCTACAGCCAGATCTGCAATGGTTGCATCCTCTGTTTCACCGGATCTGTGTGAAATAACCGCAGTGTATCCTGCTCTGTTCGCCATTTCGATGGCATCCAGGGTTTCTGTAAGGGAACCGATCTGGTTCAGCTTGATCAGGATGGAGTTTGCCACACCAAGATCAATACCTCTCTTCAGTCTTTCCACGTTTGTAACGAACAGATCGTCACCAACCAGCTGAATCTTACCACCAAGCTTTTCAGTCATAAGCTTCCAGCCATCCCAGTCTTCCTCAGCCATACCATCTTCGATGGAAATGATTGGGTACTTTTCAACCAGTTCTGCATAGTAGTCCACCATCTCTGCTGGTGTCAGCTTTCTGCCTTCTCCTGCCAGGTTGTACATTCCGTCTTCGAAGAATTCGGATGAAGCTGGGTCAAGAGCGATAAACATATCCTTACCAGGTGTGAAGCCGGCCTTCTCGATGGCTTCGATGATGATCTGGATCGCTTCTTCGTTGGAATTCAGGTTTGGAGCAAAGCCACCTTCATCGCCTACACCTGTAGCCAGTCCCTTGCTCTTCAGGATACCCTTCAGAACATGATAGGTTTCGGAACACATCTGAATGGCCTGTGAGAATGTTTCAGCACCCAGTGCCATAACCATGAATTCCTGAAGGTCTACATTGTTGTCTGCATGGGATCCACCATTGATGATGTTCATCATAGGTGCTGGAAGTGTCTTCGCATTCACGCCACCGATATACTGGTAGAGTGGAAGTCCAGCTGAACCAGCTGCTGCCTTGGCCACTGCCAGAGATACACCTAAGATGGCGTTGGCACCAAGGTTCCCCTTGTTCTTTGTTCCATCCAGCTCGATCATCAGTTTGTCGATGAGAATCTGGTCGAATACGTTCAGTCCTATGATTTCTGCAGCGATTTCATTGTTCACGTGCTCTACAGCCTTCAGAACACCCTTTCCGCCGAAGACATCCTTGTCTCCATCTCTCAGTTCAACGGCTTCGAACATACCTGTTGAAGCACCTGATGGTACAGCTGCTCTGCCCACGGTACCGTCTTCAAGGTATACTTCCACCTCAACGGTTGGGAAAGCTCTGGAGTCCAGAATCTGTCTTGCGACAACGTCAATGATTTCTACGTAATTTTTCATGAATGAATTCCTCCTTGGAATATCTATATATTTTATTTTGGGATTACTTAAGCAGGGAGTGTCCGGTCATTTCCTTAGGGATTTCAAGACCCATTTCTTCCAGCATGGTTGGTGCCAGATCCGCAAGTCTTCCACCCTCTATGAGCTTCTTTTCAGGGTTGTTCGTCACATAGATCAGCGGTACCGGATTTGTGGTATGTGCAGTCATGGGACCACCAGTTTCATAATTGATGAGCTGCTCTGCGTTCCCGTGATCCGCAGTGATGAAGACCGTTCCGTCTTTTTCCAGGACCTTGTCGATGACTCTCTTCATATACATGTCGATGTCTTCAAGGGCTTCCACGACGGCTTTCATGATTCCAGTATGACCCACCATATCAGGATTCGCATAGTTCAGAATCACCAGACCGTAGTCTTCCTGATCCATGGCTTCCACGACTTTCTCAGTGATACCTTCTGCGCTCATTTCCGGTTTCAGATCATAGGTGGCAACTTTGGGAGAAGCCACAAGAATACGATCTTCACCAGGGTTTGGCACTTCGACTCCACCATTGAAGAAGAAGGTCACGTGGGCATATTTTTCCGTTTCTGCAATTCTCAGCTGCTTGATGCCCTTATCGGAAACGTACTGACCGAGGGTATTGCTGAAATCAGTAGGACCATAGGCTACATGCACATCTTCCAGTGTATTGTCATACTGGGTCAGTGTCACGTAGGTGAGGTCAAGGGGCTCTCTGTCAAAGCCTTTGAAGACCTTGTCATTCAGCGCTCTAGTCATTTCTCTTCCTCTGTCTGGTCTGAAGTTGTAGAAGATTACAGAGTCTCCGTTTTTGATGGTTGCTGTTGGTGAACCTTCTTTTCCTATGACAGTAGGCAGGACGAACTCGTCCGTGATCCCGTTCTTATAGGTTTCCTCCATGCATGCCACTGCAGATTCCTTGTATTCTCCTTTTCCGTGGACCAGAACATCGTAGGCCTTTTCAATTCTCTCCCATCGATTGTCTCTGTCCATGGCATAGTATCTTCCGCTGACCGATGCAATCTTCCCTGCACCTACCTCGGAGAAATATGCTTCCAGTTCTCTGACAAACTCGATACCTGATGTAGGTGATACGTCTCTGCCGTCCATGAATCCATGAACGTAGATGCGATCCAGACCTTTGTCCTTTGCAAGTTTGACCAGTGCTTTAATGTGATCGATGTGGGAATGTACGCCTCCATTGGACAGCAGCCCAAGAAGATGCAGGTCTCCCCCGTTTTTTAAAGCATTATCCACCGCAAGATTCAGGTTCTCGTTGGAGAAGAAATTGCCTGTCTCTATTTCATGGGTGATTTTTGTAAGTTCCTGGAAGATGACTCTTCCAGCACCGATATTCATATGCCCTACTTCGGAGTTTCCCATCTGTCCTTCAGGAAGCCCTACAGCAAGTCCTGAAGCCTCAATGGTTGTATGAGGATAGTTTTCCCAGTAGTAGTCATAATTCGGTTTTCTGGCAGCCTTGACGGCATTACCAAGTTCGTTGTCTGTTAAGCCGAATCCATCCAGGATCATCAGCATTACAGGTTTTTTCATGAATATTCCTCCAGTTTGTCTTCAATTTCCTGCTAAGTTTCCTTAGTCATCAGGAAGCATCTTCTGTTCTGATGCTAGAACTTGACGATTTTTGAGAAGTCCTCTGCAAGAAGACTTGCTCCGCCAACCAGCGCACCGTCAATATCAGACATCGCCATCTGTTCCTTGATGGTGTTCGGTTTTACGGAACCGCCGTACTGAATACGTACTTTGGAAGCCACACCGGCACCATAGAGCGTACTGATCATGTCTCTGATCTGTCCGATGGTTTCGTTCGCCTGCTCACTGGTCGCTGTCTTACCGGTACCGATGGCCCAGATGGGTTCGTAGGCGATGACAGTATCCTGTGCATGATCAGCTTCCACATCCAGGAATGCCTTATTGATCTGGTTTGTGATGACATCCTTCGTTGTGTCTGCTTCTCTCTGCTCCAGAGACTCTCCAACGCAGAGTATCGGTTTCAGACCATGACGATAAGCGGCCTTCAGCTTCATGTTCACTGTTTCATCCGTTTCATTGAAGTACTGTCTTCTCTCGGAATGACCGATGATCACATATTCCACACCAAGATCTGTAAGCATGGAAGGAGCGATTTCTCCTGTGAACGCACCCTTTTCTTCAAAATGCATGTTCTGGGCGCCGACTTTCACGTTGGTTCCCTTCAGCTCTTCCACTAAAGCGGGAAGCTGTATGTATGGAGCACAGATAACCACATCGGCTTCTGCGTCTTTTACGAGTCCCTTCAGTTCATTGGCCACTTTCACGGCTTCCTTCACAGTGTAGTGCATTTTCCAGTTACCCGCGATGATTGGTTTACGCATAGTAAAATCCTCCTTATTTGTCATTTAAAGCAGCGATTCCAGGAAGTACCTTTCCCTCAAGGAATTCCAGTGAAGCGCCTCCACCGGTTGAAATATGAGTCATTTTATCCCCGAATCCGAGAATATTCACAGCAGCAGCGGAGTCTCCTCCACCGATGACCGTCGTCGCATCGGATTCAGCCATGGCCTCAGCCACCTTAATGGTTCCTTTTGCGAAGTTATCAAATTCGAATACCCCCATAGGTCCATTCCAGATGACAGTCTTCGCATCCTTAATGGCATCCGCATAAAGCTTCGCGGTCTTTGGTCCGATGTCCAGTCCCATGCAACCGTCCTGGATGTTTTCATCCTCTGTGGTCACAGGCTCTGCATCTGCACTGAACTTGTCTGCTACAACATTGTCTACTGGCAGGAGCAGCTCCACGTTCTTCTCTTTCGCCTTTTCAATCATTTCCTTGGCGTAGTCAATCTTATCTTCCTCCAGCAGGGATGTCCCTACTGTGAAGCCCTGAGATTTCAGGAAAGTGTAGCTCATACCACCACCGATGATTAAAGTATCCACTTTATCAAGCAGTGCATTGATGACATTGATCTTGTCTGATACTTTGGCACCGCCGAGAATGGCAACGAATGGTCTTTCAGGCTTGTTCACCGCTTCTCCGAGGAACTTGAGTTCCTTGTTGATCAGGTATCCTGCCACAGCTGTGTCCACAAATTTTGTGACACCTTCAGTGGAGGAGTGTGCTCTATGTGCTGTTCCGAATGCATCGTTGACATACACGTCACACAGTCCTGCCAGATCTCTGGAGAACGCTTCACCGTTTTTGGTTTCTTCTGCTCTGAATCTTGTGTTCTGAAGCAGAACCACATCTCCATCTTTCATTTCCGATACGGATTTCTTTGCATGCTCACCGACTACGGTGTCATCTGCAGCAAAAGCTACTTCCTTGTTCAGGAGTTCAGACAGTCTTTTTGCTACAGGTTCCAGTGAAAACTTCGCATCTGGTCCCTTCGGTTTTCCCAGGTGGGAACAGAGAATCACTCTCGCACCATTTTCCATGAGATACTTGATGGTTGGAAGCGCCCCCAGCAGTCTGTTCTCATCGGTGATCTTCCCCTCCTGCAGTGGAACGTTGAAATCACATCTTACGAGCACTTTCTTGCCGGAAACCTTGATGTCTTCTATGGTCTTTTTGTTATAGCTCATTAATTTCACCTCATTGCTTTCATATCCTGAAAAGGCCTGGCCATATAGCCAAGACTATTAGACCAGACCTTTATAGTATTAGATGTTACTACTTAGCATCTACCTTGGCAGCATATGCTACAAGGTCAACCAGCTTGTTGGAATAACCCCATTCATTGTCATACCAGGAAACCAGCTTCACGAAGTTGTCATTCAGTGAGATTCCAGCTTCTGCGTCAAAGATGGATGTTCTTGCATCATGGATGAAGTCTGTTGAAACAACAGCGTCTTCTGTGTATCCAAGAATTCCCTTCAGCTCATTTTCTGAAGCCTTCTTGACTGCAGCTTTGATTTCTTCATAGGTTGCAGCCTTTTCCAGTCTTACTGTCAGGTCTACAACAGATACGTTGATGGTTGGCACTCTGAAAGCCATACCTGTAAGTTTTCCGTTCAGTTCTGGAATAACCTTGCCAACTGCCTTTGCAGCACCTGTGGATGATGGAATGATGTTTGCAGATGCAGCTCTTCCACCTCTCCAGTCCTTCTTGGAAGGTCCGTCAACAGTCTTCTGTGTAGCTGTTGTGGAGTGAACAGTTGTCATCAGTCCTTCTACGATTCCGAAGTTGTCATTGATGACCTTAGCCAGTGGTGCCAGACAGTTTGTTGTACAGGAAGCGTTTGAGATAACGGTCATATCGCTTGTGTACTTGTCTTCATTTACACCCATTACGAACATTGGTGCATCAGCTGATGGTGCGGAAATGATAATCTTCTTTGCGCCACCCTTAAGATGCGCTTCTGCCTTTTCCTTTGTGGTGTTGATACCGGTACATTCAAGAATATACTCAGCGCCTACGCTCTTCCAGTCGATGTCTCCTGCCTGCATTTCTCCGAAGACCTTGATCTTTTCTCCGTTTACGATGAGGCTGTGGTTTGCTTCGTCAATTTCCACTGTTCCCTTGTATCCGCCATGTACGGAATCATACTTGATCATGTATACCATGTAGTCAAGATCGATGAAAGGGTCATTGATACCTACCACTCTTACGTCTGGGTTTTCCAGAGCTGCTCTGAATGCAAGTCTACCTATTCTACCAAAACCATTTACTCCAACTAAAACTTCTGCCATTGTTGAATCTCCTCCTAAAATCTGTTTATTTATTTAAAACTCATTATATTGAGATTTTAATATCGATACGATTTTCCTTGCTGCTCCCTCATCTGTGATGAGTACAGCGTTTCTGTTATGCAGTCTTACAGCTTCAATCGCTTCCGCCTTTGAAGAACCGCCTGTTACAGCAATCATATGCTGCACATCTTTGAAATCATCCAGACAAATCCCTACAGAATTGATCCTTCTGATGCTTTTGCCTGATTTCCCGAAATAAGTTCCGAAGGCTTCGCCCACAGCACCTTCTTCCAGAAGCTTTGTGATTTCCTCTTCTGATAATCCACGTCTTGCAGCCATTTTGTCCGCACGTCCGATACCAAGTACAAGTATCTGGGTATTACGTATGTAATCTACAACCTCTCTGATTTCCTTCTCCTTCAGCAGAACCTCCAGGGATTCGTTGCTCAGATTGTCCGGAACATTCAGGAGCTTGTAATTCGCACCTACCTTTTCCGCCAGCGCTGCTACCACATTATTGGACTGAATGTCTATGATCCGTCCAAGACTGCCTCTCGCAGGAACGATGAGATTGTCTCGAAAATCCATCTTCGGAAAACTGTTGACCATTTCCTTGATGGTGCTTCCGCCTGTCAGAGCGATGATGTCCTTGTGCCTGATGACACTGGACAGATACAGCGCCGCAACATTGCCAAGCTCTTTCTTGACATTGGGATCCTTGTCCGAGTCCCCCGGGACTACAATGATTTTCTTGTACCCCAGTTCCCTCTTCAGGATGCTTTCCATGTCATCCAGACCTTTGATCTGAGAAACCAGTTCTCTGAGATTGCTCAGCATTTCAATTCCCTTATCCGTGAGCGTCACACCCGGAATGGAAACATCGATGAAATCCATGGATTTAAAGAAATCCAGATCTCCTCTGACGATCCGCTCACCCAGTTCGAGTTTCTGGGATAAAGTCCTTCTGCCGATGGGCTGATGATTGAAGATGGTTCTCAAAATGTTGTACCTTCTTTCAAGAAGAGCGGTTGCCTCAGGAATAATTTTCTGCTGTATCTTTAAAAAGCTATTCACTAGATTTCACCCCTTGGCCATTTTTGTCCCACCGTATTCAAATTTGTCCCACATGTATATTATACTCCATGTGCTTCCATTTTAAAATAGATTTATTGAAAAAAAGAGGCATATCGTGTAAACAGATTATTAACTATACTCCTTAGTTGTTAATATCTTGAACTGCAATGTAATGGAAAAGAAAATATGAAGTGTATCCAATTTTCCTGCTGAAAATTGTCCCACCGCCTCTATCCTGACTTCAAATATTATTAACATCTCTTTTTCTCTGCTATGATATAATGAATCATTGAAAAGACAATAAAAATCACAGTCTTAGAGACTGTTTTTCAGTGATATTTGGAGGTCAGCGAAATGAATACAGACATAGACAGCAGTACGAATAAATCAAAAACTACCATGGTCATCTTCGGTGGAACAGGAGACCTGACTCACAGAAAGCTTATCCCGGCACTTTATCAGCTGCATATCAACGGCTTTCTTCCAGAGGATTTCACAGCCATCTCCATCGGAAGAAGAGATAAAACCACAGAGGAATATCGGGAAGACCTGTTGTCATCCATCAAACGATTCTCCTCTAGAAATTTTGAAGAAGAAAGCTTTGAATCCTTCAGCAAAATGATCACCTATTACAGGCTGAACTTTGAGGATCAGAGTGACTATGAGGATCTTCGCAGGGAACTGGAATCCCGAGATAAAGAAGGCGTGAGAGACAGCTATATGTTCTATCTCGCCGTATCTCCCAGCTACTTCAGTGAGATCGTCCTGAATCTCAAAGCAAGTGGAATACGGGAAAAAGATTCTCTCTGGCAGAGACTGGTCATTGAAAAGCCTTTCGGTCAGGACCTGGAAAGTGCAATCAGACTCAATGATTCCATATCCAGTGTATTCGATGAGAAAGACATCTATCGTATCGATCATTATGTGGCCAAGGAAATGATCCAGAACATCAATATGCTGCGGTTCCAGAATGCCATATTCGGTTCCATCTGGAATAAGGATCATATCAGCAACGTTCAGATCACCGTTCTTGAAAAGGAAGGCGTAGGCACCCGTGGGGGATACTACGATGGCACAGGAGCACTCAGAGACATGGTACAGAACCATCTTCTTCAGCTTCTGGCAATCACAGCCATGGAACCTCCAGTAAGCCTCGACACAGATGATGTAAGAAACGAGAAGGTGAAAGTATTCAGCTCCCTGAAGCCTTTCACAGGTGAACATCTTGATGAGAAGCTGATTCTCGGGCAGTACAGGGGATACCAGGACGAAGAGAAGGTGGATCCGGATTCCGGTACTGAAACTCTGGTGGCTACTAAAGTATATATCGAGAACGAACGCTGGGAAGGGGTCCCCTTCTATCTCCTTACAGGAAAGGGTCTTAAGAACAAGACCGCGCAGATCACCATCGAGTTTAAGCAGAGCAACCGATACAACTACGGTAAAGTATCCGAACCCAACATTCTTGAAATCAAGATTCAGCCTGATGAAGGCATCACGCTCCATCTGAACATCAAAGAACCTGGGGTGGTGGATAAAATCGCCATGGTGGAAATGGACTACTGCCAGAGCTGCCTGTACCTCTTCAATTCACCGGACTCCTATGAAAAGCTGCTGCTGGACGCCCTCAACGGAGACTCCACCCTTTTCACACGCTGGGATGAACTCCAGCTCACCTGGAAATATGTGGACTCCATTCTGGAGAAAGTCAATGAAAGCAGGAAATCCATGCTGAAGGCCTACGAAGTAGGTTCCAACGGACCAGAGGATCTTTCCTCCTTCATTGATTCAGGTGCAAATCACTGGTGGTATCTCAACAGAGAATACTGATTCCTTAGAAAAAAAGATAGAGCAGAAGCATCAAACGGATGATCCGTTGATCGCTTCTGCTCTTTCAGCTATTACTGTAATTATTCGGACATCCACATGAACCGCTATATTGTTTTAGCCATCAATACCCCATCTCTATACTCGTCATCGTGCAATTCCATATCTTTAATTATCTTCAGTTTCCTGAAACCGCATTTCTCATAGCAGCGAATCGCTCTTTTATTCCATGTTTGTGGAGCAATAAGCAGAAGTTCCGCCTTCTTTTCTGAAAAAAGATATTCAGACAGCAGTACTATCGTATGTGAACCAATGCCCCGATTCCAGTAATTCTTATCCCCAATAACAATATCCATTCCATAGGACCGGATGAATTTACTTCGATCTATAACATCACATTCATGGTATTCGTCTGTTTCAGTTTCATAAAACTGAACGAATCCTATTGGATATTTCTCGTATTCTATTATGCCGACAGCAACTGGATCTAATCCTCTCGCTCTTTCCTGAAACTTTTCCAGCACCATTTCATAACTGAATGGTTTTGTTCTTCTTTCATAATATTCACATACATCCAGATCAGAAAGCCACATCATCAATAAAGAATAATCATTCCTGCAATCTCTCAGATGCCGTATCATTATTTTTTCATCTTTAATAATCACTTTCATTATTTCACCTCAACAGTTGTAATTTAACATCACAAAGAGAAGACAAGCGTATTCTGATAAGCTTATCTTCTCTTTTCAGCTCTTTATTTCAAAGTTAGCTCAGGTAGTGCGATCGTTGTGACAACCGGATCTCCGTTGATGTATCTGAAGGCTCCGAACTCATACCTGTATGTGAACCCCTGCTTATCTTTCATGATCACTGAAAACTGAATGGTATCCAGCTCATTCGCTTCGATTTTCAGGTCGTGAACATGACTTTCATAGACCAGCTGGTCAGGGTACTTCTCATCGGAAGTCTTCATCGGGATTCTCTCCAAAACGATGCCGTTCTTTTCCACCACCATGTCTGATTGTATGAGATCGATGCTCTTGCTGGTGGAGAATATCACCTCCGCATCATAGGAAGCTCTCAGCTGTGCGGTATCCTCATTATAGGCTGATGTGAAGTCCAGAAGATTGAACGCTGTGTCTGCAATGTATTTTCTATAGATTTCCTCTTCATCCACCAGATTTTCCAGTCTCTTTTCTCCGTACTTCTCCACCAGAAGATCGATCCTTACGGGTTCCAGCACATTGATTTCCCGGTCCACGGTATAGGTCGTGTCATTGAGAAGATGCGCTTCCACAAGAATCGCTTCCTCACCGCCAGCTTCAACAGCCGCATATACTTTTGATGTGGAGTCCATGGACTTCAGTTTAAAATCAATATGCAGCATAGCCGTCTTCTCGTCATTGTCCATGAGTTCTGATACCGTCCAGTTCACATCCTCCAGAATAGACTCTGCAAAGCCTCCGCTTTTCACGGCCTCTTCCACAGCGCTATCGATATTGTCTTCCAGATACTGCAGTCTGTTTGAATTTCTGGTTATACCTTTGTTCATCTGTCTCACTTCTGAGATCAGATAAACATTCAGTACAATGGAGAAAAACAGAAACACTGACATCACTGTCATCGCTTTCTTATTCAATTCTCCTGTCCCCCCTTGTCCCCGTTATTATTAAGTCATTTTTATTCTACTATCATATTTTCTCTATACATATACGATTATACAGTATTTACAGGTGACATCAAAGCTAATTTTAAGTTTAATACGCGACGGTCACTCTCTGGTTTTCAATGGACTCGTCACTGATGAGATCCACCACAGCGGAAGCAAAATCTTCTGCAGTGATATAGGACATTCCTGCTTCGTCTTGAAGCAGTTTGTCTTCTGTACCGAATCTGTAGTGTCCTCTCTTCTCGTCGGGTTCAATGATCTCAGCTGGGCTGATGTTGATCCAGTTGAATTTCTTTCCCTGAAGACTTCTGTAGATGTCAAGAGCTCTCTCATGAATCTTCGAGATTGCTTTTACAGATTCCGGGAAATCCTCTCTGTCCATGAGCTTTCTTCCATCTGGAAGCAGAAGACTTCCTGCCCCCCCCACCGTTATGAGCTTCTTCACTGCCGATTTTTCGGCAATCTTTATGAGATTCTCCGTTGCTGTAAGAAAGCTTTCCAGATCATTGGGATCCGGGCTGATGGCGCTGATCAATACGTCATTCTCCAGGGCCAGCACATGACCTGATACCACCTTTTCGTTCATGACATCTCCGTCACAGGCAATGATCTGAGGGCTTCCTGGAAGTTCGAAAGGATGTCTCGAGATGGCTGTGATCACGTAACTTCTTTCAATGAGTTCCATGAGCACTCTCGATCCGATCATTCCTGTTGCACCTATTATAGCTATTTTCTGCATATTTCCTCCTATGGTCCCTTAGGACACTATGATAATAATTCTCATCTACATTCTAGACTTAAGATTCATATTTGTAAACAAAAAAGACATGCAAAGAAAAGAGGCCACTGAAAAAGTCTAATAAATCAGATCTGAGAAATCATCTCAGGTCTTTTTTCATTCTTATTATTTATCACATATCTATTGAATATATTATAAATATATAGTATAATTAGCATATGGAAAAGTATACCCTTGTGAGGTGCTTTATGATCAAAAATCAGTTCGAAGTCTTAAGAAGTCAGTACACCACGCTCTATGATTTAATCATCCCTAAAGACCATATGTTGAGAAGAATCAACGAGGAAATCGATTTTTCGATGATCGAAGATGAGCTTATTGATAAGTACTGTTTGGATAATGGAAGAAATGCAATCCCTCCTATGCGTTTGATCAGGTATCTGATTCTGAAGGAAACCTATACGTTATCAGATGTCGATGTCGTAGAACGTTCCATGTATGATATGTCCTTCAAGTTCTTCCTGGGGCTAGCCCCAGAGGATCCAGTCATCAATCCGAGTACGTTAACGAAATTTCGAAAGCTGAGACTAAAAGATACGGATATTCTTACAAAGCTTGTAAATCTCAGCGTAGGAT
>NZ_JAFNJU010000014.1 GCF_017368455.1 Proteiniclasticum aestuarii
AGCCGAGGTCTGTTTGGCATGACCTTACAAGGTGCATTCGCAATTTTTGCAGTGAATGTCAAAAGAACATTGGCTTTAGTCGATAAATAACAGAAGAATAATACAGGTAAGAGCACCGAATAAAAAAGAAAAGAGAGAGAAGTTTCGCATAACTTGCGTTCTTCTCTCTCTTTTCTTCGAGGCAGACTTATTGTGAGCCACTTTTTCAGTGGCCTCCAAAGAAAACACTCCCTTGCATGCCCAATGTTCTATTCCATTTCTTCCAGATACTTCTCACATGAGATCGCGGCAACTGCACCATCCGCTGCTGCTGTGATGACCTGTCGGATGGTGGTTTCTCGGATGTCTCCTGCCGCAAACACGCCAGGAACATCGGTCTTCATGTATACATCTGTAATGATTTCACCAAAGGCGTTCATATTGACCTTCCCCTTGAAGATTTCTGAAATGGGCTCGTATCCTACGAATACAAACACACCATCTACAGGAAAATCACTGACTTCTTCTGTGATGACATTCTTCACTTTAAGGCCGGTAAGCAGACCGTTTTCTTCCATGGCTTCTTCCACAACCGTGTCCAGAAGGAACTCAATCTTCGGATTCGCCTTGGTCTTGTCCACCAGATACTGCGCTGCTCTGAATCCCTGACGTCTGTGGATGATGGTCACTTTCGATGCGAATTTGGTCAGATAGAGCGCTTCCTGAAGGGCTGAATCACCTCCGCCGATGACAGCAATAGGCAGATCCGTGTAGAAGTCAGCATCACAGGTGGCACAATAGGATACGCCTCTGCCCCGTAATTCGATTTCCCCCTTGAATCCGACCATCTTTGGCTGTGCACCTGTTGCGATGATGACGGTCTTCGTCAGGTATTCACCCTTATTGGTGACGATTTTCTTGATGGTATCGGAAAAGTCCACACTGACGATATCTTCTTTTGTGAACTTCGTATTGAAATGTTCAGCCTGCTTTCTCATCTTATCGGAAAGTTCGGGCCCTGTAATGCCCAGATCTGTTCCAGGGTAGTTATCCACTTCATAGGTTGTGGCCACCTGACCACCGTATGTGGCTTTTTCTATAAGAAGCGTATCCAGCTTTCCTCTTCCTGCATATAGTGCTGCGGATAGTCCTGCCGGACCTCCTCCTAATATAATCGTTTCATAAATATGTGACATGATTACCTCCCCATGGTTACTTCAAGATTAATAATAATATAGAATGGAAGTAAATTCCATACCGTACTTAATATAATATACCCAATCAGGGTATTTGTAAACATATTGCACTCAATTTAATCGAGCCCATCTCTCCGGAACATCTCCACGCAGAAAAAGAGAGCATATGCTCTCTTTTTCGCTATTTGGAGTGAATAGAATAACACTAAATTAATCAGTAAGTACAAAAATACCTACAAGTTTTGGTCCTGCATGGACCCCCAGGACGCATCCCACTTCAATTTCGTGGTAACCGATACCGCTTTTTTCCAGATGACTGATCACCGCTCTGTTTACTTCACTGTCCAGTGAGTTGATCACAACGACCTTGGAGTCTTTCTTCCTGGGTGTGCTGTCGATAAATGCCAGCAGGGATTTAAGGGCTTTCTTAGACCCTCTTGCCTTATCCACCATTTCAAGCTTTCCTTCTTTGATGGATATCAGCGGCTTAATGCCTAGGAATCCACCGATGGCGCCCACAGATTTTGGCACTCTTCCCCCTTTGACAAGATACTCCATGGTATCAAAGGTCACAAGAAGCTTCACTTTTTCAGCTGTTTCCTGAAGTGTTGCAACGACCTCATCCAGGGTGCCGCCTGCTTTGATCTTTTCTCCCGCTTCCACCAGGGCTAAGAACAGAACCCCTGAGACTCCTTTGGAATCCACTATGGTGATGTCTTCCGTTTCCAGCATGTCCTTGGCAATCTCAGCAGACTGAATGGTTCCAGACAGCAGCGCAGAAATATGGAAAGAGACGATCTTGTAGCCTTCATCCAGATACTTCTTGTAGACGTCATGGAATTCCTGCGGATTCACCTGACTGGTGGTTGGAAAGGCACTGCCCTTTTCCACTCCCTCATACATTTCCGTCAAGGTGATGGATTCACCATCCTTATAGGACTTGTCACCGATGTGAACAGATAAGGGAAGTACATGTATGTCGTATTTTTCGATCAGTTCCTGAGTCAGGTCACAGGTGCTGTCTGTGATGAGCTTGATTTTATCCATAATGTTTTTCCTCGCTTCTTTTCTATATTCCATCAGTGGGATCCATTTTGCTACCCTCTGACAGTATAGTTCATACTATGTAAAAGTATACTGGATGCACTTTGATTATCAAAATAAGCTTCAGGAAACTAAGAAAATTTTAAGATTTACACTTCACTCAGCACTTTCATATAGCCTGCCCGTTCCATTATTTTCTCCATGAAAACAGACAACACGGTGTTCAGAACAGAGGTGGGTAGCACTATGCCAATGAAGAGGTCCATAAACGAAATGGGTGCTCCACTAATTGCCAGCCCCACGGATAGAAATATCGCTCCGCTGACGATGGTCCCGAATAGTGCGATAATGCTGACTTTCATGAGCCTTGGTATCCTCTGCCCCATATTTTTATACACGATGAACACGATGGACCCTGTAATGACCTTGTCCACCAGGTTTGCAATCTGTCCTCCAGGAAAAGTGGTCGTGAGCGCTGAGATGATACCGCAGACAAGAGCCACAGCTAGGACTTCCCGGTAATTATCCATAAGGAATATGGAGAAGAACATCATGACCAGAAGAAAATCCATTTTCATTCCACCTAAGAATGGAATCCCCGGAACAATCTGGTGAAGGATATAGCCGACGGCGATCAGTATAGCGGATAGTGTCATTTTCTTTACATTCATTTCATTCATTCCTTTCAAAATAAGAGTGTTCTGCCAGCGTTTTTCGTCATTCAGATTCTTTCACCACATACCGATCCCTCCTTCACCTGATTTTTAACGTAAAAAAGACTCCACCCCATACAGGGCGAAGTCACTCGCGTTGCCACCTGATTTCACGTATCTCAACAAGAAACGTATCTCAATTTCGGATACTAACATATCCTATCCCTTTTCACGGAAGGCTCCCGTCAGATACTACTCCCTCACTGTAAGGTTTCGCTCCGCCTCTCGAAGGCCCATTCAACAAAAACTGTAATATGGAAGTCCCACCATTCTTCCACTCTCTTTGAAAACACGTTTAAGTTTACTCTTCCTCGTCATCGAGTTTGATATTTCGTATAGTATACTTCATTTTCCAGATCATTTCAACATGAAAATCACATGATTCATGATTCATGATTGACTGCCAAGAGCGAGCTGTTAAGACTTGAATCAGTACAAACGCCTTTCATCTAAAAAAGAGATGCTTCAATACTGAAGCACCTCTTGCACAGTCTATTCTTATCTTTGAGATTTATCGTATGGAATACCTTCCGCTTTGGGCGCTCTGGACTTCTTGGAAGTGAAGGCCAGTACCACCATTGTGGCGATATAAGGCAGCATCTTGTAGTAGGTCTGATTGATTCCCAGATTATTCAGGAATGGAATCAGCGATACGGAATAAGCCAGTGTTCTCAGGAATGCGAAGAACAGCGCTGCCCAGAAAATCCTTAAAGGCTTCCACTGCCCGAAAATCATAACCGCAAGAGCCAGGAATCCGAATCCGGCAACACCAGTATGCCCATTGACATTTCCATCCATGACACCGACTGAGTAGAAGAACCCTCCTATTCCTGCCAGAACACCGGATATACTGACACCTGCGTATCTCATTCTGTAGACGTTGATTCCCACAGAATCCGCAGCATGAGGATGTTCTCCGCAGGCTCTCAGTCTCAGACCGAATCGCGTCTTGTAGAAAACCACCGTGGCCACTATCAGGAGAAAGAACCCGATATAAACTGTAAGGTAGGTTCTCTGGAAGAACATTTGTCCAAGTACCGGTATCTGACCCAACACAGGCACTTCACGGATATAGAAATTCATATTAGTGGTGATACCGTCAGAATTGAAAAACATTTTTGAAAACAGCAGAATGACTGCTGGAATCAGCATGTTGATCGCTGTACCAGTGATGGTCTGATTGGCTTTCATGGTGACCGCTGCAAAAGACAGCAGCAGAGAATAGATGAATCCTGAAACCGCTCCTACGATCATCCCCAGCAGAAGGATCGTCTGAGGACCCATCTCTGACCCCTGCACAAAATAGACAAAGAGCGCTCCGAAGAATGCACCGAAGAGCATGATTCCTTCCAGTCCGATATTGATGACACCGCTACGTTCACTGAACATTCCGCCCAGGGCTACCAGAAGGAGTGGAATCGCAACAGGAAGCATATTCTGAATCAGATAATATAAAGTATCCATTACTTATTCGCCTCCTTTGTATCACTGGATGCATCCTTGTCTACGATGCTCTTGGCCTCCGAAACCGCATGCATTTTGTCTCTTCTGGCTTTGATGAATTTTGCAGCAGCCGAATTCATGATCATGGCAAAGGCTGCGAAATAGATGATGACAGCAATGACGATATCGATGATTTCAGGCTTGTAGCCATAAAGGCTGGCAAGTGTACCACCTCTCTGGATATGGGATATGAAAACAGAGGAGAAGATGACACCGATGGGGTGCGCATTACCAAGAAGAGCTACGGCAATACCATTGAACCCGTTGGCTGCAATGATATTGATGGGCTCATAAGTCATGCTGCTGCCCGCGATGGCGGAAGGTGCAAGAATGGCAAAAGCGCCACCGAGTCCTGCCAGACCACCCGCGATGCCCATAGTCAGAATGATGTTTCTCTTTCCCTTCATCCCAGCATAGTCCGCGGCGAACTTATTGAAACCTGTGGCTTTCAGTTCATATCCGAAAGTTGTTTTCTGCAATACGATGTACAGAATGATTCCGATGACAATAGCCAGTACAATTCCGAAGTTCACATTGGAACCGGAGATGCCAAGGGAAGGAATCTGAACCTCACTTGGAAGGTAGGCAGTTCTCGTCATGGAAGACACATACATCTTGCTGTTCCCCTGAATGAGCATATCCACCAGATACATTCCGATGTAGTTGAACATGATGGAAGTGATGACTTCATTCACGTTGAGGAGTGCTTTGAAGATGCCGGGGATGAATCCCCATAGCATACCTCCGATCATACCTGCAACAATCGCTGCAACCCAGTGGATTCCCTTGGGCATATCCCACATGAAACCAACATAGAGAGCAAAGTACATCCCCATGGTGTACTGACCGGAAGCACCGATGTTGAACAGTCCCATTTTGAAGGCAAAGCCCACAGCCAGACCGGTCATAAGAATCGGTGTGGCGAAATAGAACACGTCTCCGATTCTTCTCAGCCCGCCGGTAAGGACACTGTTGAAGCCTTTCAGTGCATTGGACGGATCTGCAACAAGCATAACGAGGAATCCGACAATCAGTCCCAGAGCAATGGCTAGTAGCGCTGCCGTAAATGCTGAGAATCCCTTGCTATGCGTAATGCTTTTTATAGTAAATCCATTTTTCTTTGAATTTGTGTTATCCTGCATGGTTAATCTCCTTTACGGTATTACGTTTCGCACCTGACATATATAGACCAAGCTCTTCCACCGTCGTGGTTTTAGGATCAAGTTCTCCGACGATTTCGCCTTCGTACATGACCAGTATTCTGTCACTGACATCCATGACCTCATCCAGCTCCAGAGAAACCAGAAGAACCGCTTTCCCCGCGTCTCTTCTTTCCACCAGCTGTTTGTGGATGTATTCTATGGCCCCCACATCAAGCCCTCTTGTAGGCTGTACAGCCACCAGAAGTTCATGTTTCTTGTCGATTTCTCTGGCAAGTATGGCTTTCTGCTGGTTACCTCCAGACATGCTTCTGGCCATGGTAACAGGGCCCTGTCCGCTACGGACATCAAATTTCTCCACCAGCTCTTCCGTGTATTTTCTCATGGCATCGAACTTCAGAAATCCATGCTTCTGGAAAGCAGGCTCCCAGTATCTCTGAAGAATCATGTTTTCTTCCAGAGAATAATCCAGCACAAGTCCGTGCTTATGTCTGTCTTCGGGAATATGACTCATTCCAGCTTTGGATCGTTCTCTGATGGACGCTTTTGTGATGTCTTTTCCAGCCAGCGTAATGGTTCCGGACGTCATCTTTTCCAGTCCTGTGAGGGCTGATACGAATTCCGTCTGACCGTTTCCATCAATCCCTGCAAGACAGACGATCTCTCCTGCACGCACATCAAAGGAAACATTCTTGACCGCATTGTTTTTGTGCGTCTGGCTTGGCACCGTCACGCCTCTTACGGAAAGAACCACGTCCTTAGGCTCTGCAGGTTCCTTCTCCACAGAGAAATTGATGTCTCTACCTACCATCATTTTGGAAAGCTCTTCCTTGGTGGTATCCTTTACATCCACCGTACCAATATATTTACCTTTGCGTAGAACAGTACACCTGTCAGCCACCTGCATGATCTCATTCAGCTTATGTGTAATAAATAAAATTGACTTTCCTTCATCCGCAAAACCACGCATGATCTGCAGAAGCTCTTCGATTTCCTGTGGTGTAAGGACAGCCGTAGGTTCATCAAAGATCAGAATCTCATTGTCTCTATAAAGCATCTTGAGTATTTCAACTCTCTGCTGCATCCCCACAGAAATCTTCTCGATCACTGCATCAGGATTCACCTTCAGTCCGTATTTTTCGCTTAATTCGACAACTTTCTTTCTTGCTTCACTCTTTTCAAGAAAGCCCATTTTATTTGGCTCTACCCCTAAAATGATATTCTCAAGAACCGTGAAGATCTCCACCAGTTTGAAATGCTGATGCACCATACCGATTCCTAACGCATTGGCATCATTTGGATTGTTGATCTTCACAACTTCTCCGTTTTTCCTGATTTCACCTTTTTCAGCCTGATACAGCCCGAAAAGAACACTCATGAGCGTTGATTTTCCTGCTCCGTTTTCTCCGAGCAGTGCATGGACCTCTCCTTTTTTCAAGGTAAGGGTAATATTGTCGTTCGCGATAATACCGGGGAATTCTTTTGTTATATTTCTCATTTCAATAATATAATTATCCACTTTAACCTCTTCTTATCACTTTATTTTTTAGTTGGAAAATGGGGGAAAACTCTCGCCTTCCCCCACTGAAAACTCCTAGATGTATAGGTTTCATCCAATAATCCAGTGAAATTCACACTTGAACTATCTTACAGAAACACTAACCTTGCTTAATCCAAGATTTGATGTAAGCTCTTCTGCAGTAGCATAACCATTGGCATCTGCAACTTCAAATGTTCTTACAAGTTCAACGCTTCCGTCTACAAGTGAAGCGAAAATCTCATCGTATGCAGCTTTGTCGAATGATTCGAATCTGTCGAATGCATCCGCACCTTCATCACCGATTACTGTTGTTGGAAGACCAACACCATCGTTCGCAGCGTTGAAGTATGTGGTTTTAGCTGAATAAGTAGCCCAGCTGTCTGAGTTGTAGATGGAATCCAGTACAGCAACAACAGAAGCTGCAAGCCCCTTTGTGGCAGATGTGATTACAGTTTCGCTGTCATATCTCTGGTCAACGTCAACACCGATCACCTTTCCGTCTGATTCTGCAGCAGCTGACATTACGCTCTTACCAACAGAACCGCCGCATGCGAAGATGACTTCTACGCCTTCCTGATACATGGTCTTAGCAGTAGCCTTGTTTGTGTCGGTCTCTTCAAAGTTTCCTGTGTAGTGATAGGTCACTTCGATTGCGCCATCTTCAAGACCCATTTCGGTAGCTGCAGCTTCAGCACCCTGAAGATATCCGTATCCGAATGCCTGTACAGCAGGAACCGCCATACCACCCATGAATCCAAGATCTGTCATGCCGTCCATTACAGCAGCATATCCAGCCAGGTAACCTGATTCTTCTTCAGAGTACATGATGCTGGCAACATTTTCCTTGGTTTCGAATGTGGAGTAATCCGCTGTATGAGGAGCACCATCAAGAAGAATGAACTTCACTTCAGGATACTTTGTCTGAGCTTCGTATACCGCAACTTCAAACAGGAATCCTGGTGTAACGATAACCTCTGCTCCACCCTGAACAGCTAAGTCAATAGCAGCAAGGTAACCTGCGTCGGAAGCTTCTTCCGGCTTATAGTACTTATGTGTGATGTCTTCTGCTTCCGCAAATTCAACAACACCTTCCCAAGCACCCTGGTTGAATGATTTGTCATCGATATTACCCTTGTCTGTGATCAGTGCGATTTCAAAACCGTCAGCTCCCGCTTCCCCATCGGTTTCGGATCCGCAACCAGCAAGTACCATACCAACCAACATGATTGACATTAGAATAGCAAGCATTTTTTTCATTAAAAAACCCTCCAAATAATTCGTTCGACTTTTGTCGTTGCATTTATTATATCTTTTTTACCGAAAAACCACAACTATTATTACTCTGCAAAGGGCTCATTGTACGTGTTTTTTCGCAATTTCCTGAATCTCAAGGCGATTCTTTGTGAGATTGTCACATCGTTTACAGTCACTTTAAAAGAACTGGCTTTCAATTCTCCTTGAAAACCAGTTCTTTTAGTGGTTTATGCAATTTCTTCTTAATTTATTTCATATGGGGATATCCGAGCTGTCTCAGGGCTTCATAGGCAACAATGGCTACTGTATTCGACAGATTGAGACTTCTGGTGCTGCTTTCTGCCATGGGTACGCGAAAGAGCTGCTCTCTGTTATCTTCCATGATATATTCGGGAAGACCACTGGATTCTCTGCCGAAGACAATGAAGACATCTTCTTCAAATACAATATCTGAATGACGCTTCACGCCCTTGGTGCTGGAAAAGTAGAATCTACTGTCCTTATACTTCTCTCTGAGTTCTTCATAACTTCCATATAGTGTCACATCCAGTTCATCCCAGTAGTCAAGGCCTGCTCTTGCCACCGTCTTGTCGCTTATGGAAAACCCCATGGGACCGATGAGATGAAGCTTCGCATTGGTCAGGACGCAGGTCCTTCCGATATTTCCGGTATTCTGGGGTATTTCAGGTCTGAAAAGAACGATATTGATCATCTTCTATCCCTCACTCAGCACTAGCTTTTCAATCATTTTCGCAACACCGTCATTGACGTTGGTATCGGTGACATATTCTGCCACATCCAGTACACTCTGCATGGCATTGCCCATGGCTACAGGCATCCCCACCACCTTCAGCATGGAAAGATCATTTTCACTGTCGCCTATGGCAATAATCTCATCAGGATGGATTCCTTTGGCCTTTGCCAGAGAAAGTACGCCTAACCCTTTATCCGCAAGATAGGACGTGAATTCCAGATTGTCAGTTCCGGAACTGACCACCTTGATTCTCTGATTTGCTGAAATCTGGTCTCTGATGGCGGATATCCGTTCCGCTTTCGGAAAGACGATTCCCTTCTGTATGGCATTACCGGTTTCCTCGATGAGATGATTCAGTGTGAACTCCTCATTGAGATATTTGATGATGATTCTTCTGTTCTCCGGCAGAGTTTTCGCCAGAGCTTCATATCTGCCCACATAATCTCTGTATTCTGAAACATACATGGTTCCATGATTGTACCAGTTGATTTTCGTATCATGCCCATCTAATACATTCTGAATAAGCAGCATATCCTCTGCGCTTAAATTCTCCTCATAATAGACCCTGCTTCCGTCTCTTTCACTGACATAGGCACCATTGGATGAAACGATGGGATCGGTAAGCCCCAGTTCATCCGAGTACATCAGTGCACTTTTGTGCATTCTTCCTGTGCTGAGTGCAATAATCAGGCCTTTTTCCTTGGCCTTTCCGATGGCCTGTGCCACTCTCTCTGATACAGTCAGGTCCGGTCTTATGAGCGTCCCGTCTATATCGATGCAAATCATTTTATACATGTATCGTTCTCCTTACTTCTGGTTCTTGACTTCTTCTTCAATCTTAGCATATCAGACAATGAATTTTTTGATGAACGTGAAGACTGGTCCTCGGAATTCTCTTACGATACCGTATACATCATCGTATAGCTCCTGTCTTCTGCTGAATTCGCCTGTTTCTCCACTATATTCTTCCCTGTATACTTCTTCCACAAGTTTCGTGTAGCTTTCCCTCAGTTCATCATCCCGGATGCGATCTGCCATCTCCAGATAGGTTTCTCCCTGTTTTCTGGAATAATACATGAAGCTCAGTCCGCGATTCACTTCCCTGAAGTATGGTTTCAGAGAGGAGCTCCTCATCATCTGATGGATTTTGTATTTTCTATACGCAACTCTCAATGCAAACAGAATGAGCAATGCTGAAATGACGCTGAGCATGATATTCCTTGAAACTCTTTCCTGTTTTTCTTCCGGCGTTTCTTCCACTTCGTCTTCAGGCTGAGGATTCAGAGGGTCTTCCTCTTCATCCACAGGTGTTTCAGGATTCTCCACAGGTTCTTCTCCTTCCGTCGGAGTTTCTTCCGGTCCTTCATTGAAAATCAGTTCTCTTGGGGTGCCTGTAGCGTCATAGATCTGCCAGATGTCATTTTCCTCATCGATGAGTACTTCTGTCCAGGCATGAGCATCGCTGTTTCTTACAATGAATCTGCCCCCATCTCTTTCGTCGGCCATTTTGAATCCTTCCACGTATCTTGTGGGGACTCCTGCGATACGCAGCATATTGGACAGAGCTGTACCGAAGTAGACGCAGTACCCTTCCGGATTCTCAAAAAGGAAATAGTCCACAAAATCTTCCCCTTCTGGAAGATCCCCCGGTTCCAGTGTATAGGTGTAATTGGTCTTCAGATAATCGGTCAGCGCCTGAGCCTTTTCCTGATTGCTCATGGTGGGTTCAATGATCTCAAACACCAGATCCATGGTTCTGGTGGTGATGGTATCTGAAATCTGAAGATATTCCTCGTAATTGGCAAGAAATGCCTCATCCCTTGCCGATGGGCTTGCCACTTCAGCAAGATACCCTCTCACCAGTTCTTCTTCGAAATAGGTGATGAAATAATCATTGGTCACCGTCTTGTTGCTGGTGAACACATCATACTTTTCATCATAGAACAGAAGCGCCAGGTTATTCGAGATGGCCATATCCCGTGTGTAGATGCTGTTGAAGAGATGGGAGGTCATCTCCTTTATGGGCCTGATCTCCAGGATGTTCAGTTCCTCGTTTCCTGCCACCTCTTCGTAATAGGATATTTTCTCCTCCACAATGCTGCCAGTCTCCAGGTAGTCTCTGAACTCCTTGGTCCACCTGTCTCCCAGATAGTTCACCTTCACGCTGCCTCTGAGATAGATGGGGCCATCCCCCACCGCATGAAGCACCTCTTCTTCATTGATGATGATGTCACCGCCCAGTTTGCTCTCGGAATTGTTGTATCCGGACATGGAAATACTGAAGGGATCCTCAATATTTCTTCCGTTGATGGAGTTCTGAGTCACCACCTGGCCGTTGAAGAAATTCCAAAGCCTGTCTGAATAGATGCCCTTCTCCTCAATATCGATGAAGAAGGAAGCTAAGGTGATGATGAGCGTGAAAATCACACCCTGGAGCAGTCTCTTGTTCCGGTTGACTTTCAGCACTTTCACTTCCCGATCGTAGAGGGTGCTTCGATAAAACAGTATGCTGAACGCCCAGATGGGCACAAAGAACCGGACATACTCATAGGAATTGTTGTAATAGTCCACAATCCAGAGGAAGAGCAGAAGCCCCATATCCAGAATGACCATATTATAAGGGAAGATATAAAGCGTTACTGAAAGAATCGCCGACCCCACCACCATCAGAAGCTTCATGGTGTTCAGAAAGTTCTCGAACTGGATGTCTTCCCCTTTCATGATGGCACTGTTGATGATGCTGATATCTTCCGGAATCGCACCGACATCAATGGTCTTCACCCGATAATAAAGGATATAGATACTGACTAGTATGACAAAGAAGAAGCCCAGTCTGTACCAGATATTTTCTCCTTTCAGCATGCCGATCAGGCCTAATACGATTGTAATAGGCAGTATCGCATAGATCCAGATTTCTCCGTACTGGAATCCCTGGATATAATAGGCGCTTTCCATAACCATGGCCATGATGATCATGTTGATGAAGACCATGACCAGGGGTATCACCAGATTTTTCATTTTACTCATATCATTCACCTATATATTTCAGAGAAACACCCTCATACTCAGACTCTCTACTTCTTTCATCCTCCACTGCAAACCAGGTGATCCTGTTATAGCGGTCCTTCATTTTCATGACCACTTTCATGAGATTGGGATTGCGGTTTCCTGTAAAGAGAATGATGGAGGAAGCCCCCTGAAACACCTCTGTCTTTTCGCTCATGAAGTCCTGCATGGGTTTGGTTCCACTACTGTCATGCTCCACCATGAACTCCACCAGGGCATCATGCTGCTGCATTCTTCTCATATCGAATTCTTTGCGCTCCAGGCCATTGATGATCACCTTGTGTTCTTTTCCTTCCTTAAGCAGAAGATGCGACACTGCCAGAGCTTCTGCGATGAGCATTTCTTCCTTCGCGCCATCATCATCCAGCTTGTAGATGTCTTCATTCATATCAATGACAAGCAGGTAGTCTATGCCCTTGGTCTGTTCGCCAAGCCTCACATAGAGCTCCCCATGCTTCGCTGAAACTTTCCAGTTGATTCTCTTCAGACTGTCCCCAGTCTGATATCTTCTCATTTCCTTGGTCATATAGGGATCCTCCACGGAGGAGGAGGACTGACGGATGCCTTCGTTACCAACCCCTACTTCAAACTCCATGGGTTTCAGGATTCTTGTCTTCGGATAGACCCGAACGCTTTCCTTCAGCAGAGCTTTTCTGATGGTGAAGATATTGAAGTAGTCCCTGATTTCAATACTCAGATGACTGAATTCATAAACCCCTCTTTTGGGAAAGTAGAAATTGAAGATCACCTGAGATTTGCTTCTGCCGTTGACACTTCTCGTTTCGATTTCCGCATAGTCATTGACTGCGGTCACAAAGGAAAGAAAGATTCGCGAGTCATTGAAGATCTGGAGATTCAGCTTTGCTGTCTCAAAGACCTCATAGTGCTCCTTCATGGCCGACAGCTTTCCGTAGACCTTGAAAGAGAATAGAAGAATCGTCAGAAGGGCAAGAATGAACATGCTGAGGAAAATGAAATAGAGGGATGTGAACACAATCCCCCCGATGGTATAGTAAAGAACAATGGAAATGAGAAACCCGAAGATGAATCTGTAATCTATTCTCATGGCTAATCATCCATTCTAGGCGGCTCTACCGTGGAAATCATCACCTGGAGCGCTTCATAGGCATTGCTTCCCTGACCTCTTGCATAGGAGGAGAGAATCAGTCTGTGCGCAAGAACCATGCCGGCGTTTTCCTTCACATCTTCCGGAATCACATAACTTCTCCCTTTCATAAGTGCCGTAGCCTGGCTCACTCTCATGAGGGCGATGGATGCTCTTGGACTGGCGCCCAGTGTGAACAGCTTGCTTTCTCTGGTCTCCTTGACGATATCAACAATATATTTATAGATTTCTTCTGAAACCTTCACCTGTTTTGTCTTCTGCTGAAGCATCAGCACATCTTCCACCGATGCCACGGGACTGATCTTTTCTATGGGAATCTCTTCTCTGAAATTTCTTAGAATACTCACCTCATCCGTCTGAGAAGGATATCCGATCTTGATTCTCATCATGAAACGGTCCAGCTGAGCTTCCGGAAGATTAAAGGTTCCCTCGTACTCGATGGGATTCTGTGTAGCCATGACAAAGAAAGGCATCTCAAGCCTGTAGCTCTGAGTCCCTTCTGAAACCTGGAACTCCTCCATGACTTCCAGAAGCGCTGCCTGGGTCTTCGGTGAGGTTCTGTTGATTTCATCAGCCAGAACAATATTGGCGAAAACCGGACCTTTTCTGAATTCAAAACTCATATCCCGCTGATTGTAGATGGAGACACCAAGAATATCCGATGGAAGCAGATCCGGTGTGAACTGTATTCTGGAATAGGACAGATTAAGACTTTTGGCAAGGGCTTTCACCAGGGTCGTCTTTCCGATGCCTGGTATGTCTTCAATGAGAATGTGACCCCCTGCCAGAATGCCCTTGAGAATATTCTTCACGACGCTGTTCTTGCCGATGATGACTTTTTCAATGTTCTCTTCAATTTTTCTTACATATTCCATAGCTTCAAACTCCTTCTGCTCCATTTATCTGTTTCAGCTGCCCTGTCTGCTCTTATCTAGAATTATTTTAACATATACCCATCCAGGAGAATATGAATTTACCGTTATATCTCTCTATGTAGTGAAAATGGACTCACCATAGGTGAATCCATTTCTGTTTACTGCTTCTTATGCGTCGGAATCCTAATTATCGCCTTCTTCTACTGGTGGTTCCACCGGATTTTCAACTGGTGGCTCCACTGGTGTTGGTTGTGGCTCCGGCTTTGGTTCTTCCGGCTTTGGTTTCGTGCCCACCAGGACCACCTTGTCCACCTTCTTGTAGCTGTCCTGGGAGATCAGTTCCGTCTTCACGACCTTGCCGTCCTTGATGGTCTGCTTGTAGGTTTTTGACGTATAACCCGTTACAGGCTTGAACTCGATTTCCGTTTCACCCACAAACATGGTGGGATCTTCCTTTTCTATGCTCTTCGGCTGGATGACAGAGGTGGTTTCACTGAAGATCTTATAGGTATATCCACCCATATCCGCCTTATGTCCATAGACAGCCACTGTAAGATTCCTGTCATCACCGTAGGCATAAATGTATACGGGATTCTCATAGGTATTGGTGAACTGAAGATCCAGATAGGGACCATAAACCACAGCATCCATTCCTGGCTTCAGGTAGGATACGGCCATGGAATGGTTTCTTCTCTGCGCGATTTCAAGATTGCTGTGAAGCGCTGCCTGATAAAGTGTGCTGGATACCTGACAGAGTCCTCCGCCGATGCCCTCTTCCACCTTATTGCCTATGTAGACGCCTGCACTTCTGAATCCTGCCGCTGCCGTGACAGGACCGACTTCCTGATTGTAGCTGAAGGTCTCACCTGGCATGATGACCGCTCCGTTGATCTTGGAAGCGGCAAAGCCTACATTGTACTTTCTCCCTGCTGCGGAAGAAGCATAGTTTGTAGTGTAGACGGACAGCTGACTGTCGATCTTCGCCAGAGCTTCTGTGGTGATCTTAGGCTGGGATACCACGATATCCGCTTGAACCACCTGGTCCGGATTGAGTTCATCAATGGCTTTCTTCAGATCTTTCATGAGTTTGTCCTCATCCACCACACGCCCCTCCGCGTGTTCTCCGATGATGAATTCTCCGCCGCTTCTCTTGATTGTCGCATTCTTCGCTTCCTGATTCACTTCACTGGTGACTTTCTTGACGAATTCAGCGATTTTTTCTTCATTGTGTCCGAAGGAAAGGCTCAGTTCCTCTTCCGATGGTCTGCTGATTCTGGTCAGCTTTTCCTCGTCGGGTAGACTCTTGCCCAGTTTTACAGCTTCCTCTGCTAGCGTAGCAGAATCCACTTCAATTTCAAGTTCTGCAAGAGTCAGTGGAAACATCTGGTCCTTTGCGCTCACCGTGAGCTGATGCTCTTTGAGCTTTTCCGACACGTCCGTATCCAGAATGATTCTGGCTTCTTCTCTGGTCTTTCCGGATAGATCCGTTCCCATGACGGAAACACCTGGATAGACTTTGTCGCTCCATGCCTCTATGATTTTCCGGTCCTGCTCCTGCTGAATGATTTCAGCCTGGGCTATTGCTTCTGAAACAATGGACTCTGCCAGCTGTTTCTCTTTTTCCACTGCATATCCTCTGTAGGTGATGGCACCTGCACCGGATAACGCAATGGTAAGAATGATTGCGATGATTGTTTTTCTCTTCATATTGTCCGGTAATTAAATTACCCTGCCCTCCCATATCTATTGCGTTTGTAAATTCAGTCTATTCAACATAAGTATTATAACATGAGATATCCTGCAAAATCTCACAAATATGTTACAAAGAACGATGTTCATGATCACATTTGCCATGAGACTCAGTTAATAATCATTATCCAGTCCATCATACTTGAAAATTTCTGGAAGGGCAATGAAGATTGCGAAAATTAACAATTTCAGTTTCAGTTTCTGGATTTCATTTTTTCACGTGGGATCCAGAGGAAGAAACACAATACATTCTATACATCGATCTGATTTTACGATACTATGAAAACAGATTATTGAAGGAGGTAAGCTATGTCATTTGAACAGAACATAAGCAAGACACTTACAGAGCTCATCGAGATTCACAGTCCCACCGGGTATCACCAGGAAGTCATGGCGTACATCAGGAAGGAACTGGATGAATCAGGCATCTCCTACAAGGAAACCGTCAAAGGTGCCATTTTAGCCACCATAAAGGGGGAAAGTGAAGAAGGAAGACTCTTTTCCGCCCATGTGGATACGCTGGGTGCCATGGTGAAATCCATAAAAGGGAAAGGAAGCCTCGAGTTCATGCTGCTGGGCGGTTACATGTACAACACACTGGAATCAGAGAACTGCTGGATCAGAACCTCTCAGGGAAAACTCATCAGCGGAACGGTCCAGACAAATAAGCCTTCCGTCCACATCGATGGAGGAGATGCGCGCTCTCTGGAAAGAAAACAGCAGACCATGGAAGTGATCATCGACGAGAAGGTCCACAGTGTCGATGATGTCAAGGCCTTGGGCATCAGTGTCGGAGATTTCATCTTCATAGAACCCAAACTGAGAATTCTTCCAAACGGGTTCATCAAATCCAGATATCTTGATGACAAGGCCAGTGTATCCATCCTGCTGGAGGCCATGAAGACCCTGAAGAAGGAAAAGCTCCATAAGACCCTTCATTTCTTCATCTCCAACTACGAAGAAGTCGGCCATGGTGCCAAGGCTGCTCTGCCGGAAAACCTCACGGAATTCATCGCGGTGGATATGGGGGCTCCAGGAAACGATCAGAACAGTTCGGAATATAAAGTGAACATCTGCGCCAAGGACAGTTCCGGTCCCTACGACTACGAAATGAGAAGAAGCCTGGAGATGCTCTGTGAAGAAGAGAACATTCCTTATGCCACAGACATCTATCCCTTCTACGGTTCCGACGCTTCCGCGGCACTTGGTGCCGGTTATGACATCAGAACCGCACTCATCGGACCAGGCGTATTCGCCTCCCACGGCTATGAGAGAACCCATATGGAATCCATGAAAGCCACCTTTGACCTCATCGTCAGTTATGCGAAGAAATAGAGAATGTAGGTAATATGGCAATAGAAAAGGGCGGTGTCTCCTGTACGCATCAGGGTCGACACCGCTTCTTTTTCTTGCTTTCTCTATTCTTTTTCAGGGCTTCTCAGCTTCAGTGAAATCTGTATGATTGCATCCAGAAGCGCCTTATAGTCCATGCCGATGCCTGCCGCACTCTTCGGAAAGAGTGAGGTGCTTGTCATGCCCGGCAGTGTATTGATTTCAAGGATATAAGGAATCCCGTCTCTTATGATGAAGTCCACTCTGGCATAGACATCGCATTTCAGCACACGAAAGGTGTCAATGGCCATCTGATGGATCTCTTTCTGAAGCGCTTCTTCATACTCTATGATCACTTCCTCTGCACCGCCTGCTTCGTACTTGGAGGAATAATCGAAGAAACCGCCCTTGTTGGGTTTGATGATGAGCGTAGGAAGAACTTTCCCATCCAGAATCGGTACAGTGATCTCATCGCCTTTGATGAACTCTTCAATCATCACTTCCGAATCCACAAGAAGACCTTCTCTGACCCCATCCATCACTTCTTCCATGGTGCTGCAGATAAAGGTGGCCACGGAAGACCCGCCGCTGTTGGGTTTCACCACCACAGGAAATCCAAGGTTTCTCACCTTTTCCTCCGTCACGTCTTCCGGCTTTCTGACGATGAACCAGTCGCCTGTGCGGATTCCTTTGCTCTTCAATACACATTTGGTCAGATCCTTGTCCATGCAGACCGCGCTGGAAGCCATGCCGCATCCGGAATAAGGCAGGTCCAGACTGTCCAGAATGCTCTGCACCGTTCCATCTTCGCCGTATTTCCCATGCAGCGCCAGCAGTGCAAAATCAATCCCCTTCACCTTCTCGAAGATATCCTTCTTGCTGTCCAGAACGATTTCCACACCTTCATATCCATTGAAATTTATATTCTTCAGGATTTCTCTTCCTGAGGAAAGAGAAACTTCTCTTTCACTGGAAATCCCGCCCATGATTACACCTATCTTCAATCAAAATCACTGCTACTCAAAATATGGACAACTATCCATATCGAGACTTTTACTGCTTCTTCCTGTATGCTTTCGCCTCAGTTTCCTGAGCTGCTACTCACAAGTTCCTGTACAGTCCACAGTCGTCAATTCCCGACTAGCCATCGGTACACATCTACAGTAGCGTTACAGTGCTACCGTGTAGACTTTGGCATTCAGAAGATTTATGCTAGCATTCCTGTCCCTGTCTATGACGAAGCCGCACGCATCGCATCTGTAGGTTCTATCAGATAGCTTCAGATCCTTTCTGATGGAACCACATTCCGAGCACAGCCTGCTTGAAGGATACCACCTGTCAGCAATTCTCAACTCTATTCCGTTCTTCCTGCACTTGTCAGCAAGTTTCAGCCTGAAGGAATGGAAGTTCTGGCCTTGTACAGCCTTCGCTAAATGCCTGTTCTTCATCATGCCGCTCACGTTCAGGTCTTCCATGGTGATGAAACGTGGTTTTTGCCTGATCACCTTACGGATTACCTGATTGATGTGATTTTCCCTTATGCAGGAAAGTCTCTGATGAAGTTTCTGTACCTTTATGGTCTGCTTATGGATATTCTGTCTAGTAGCTTCTCCTTTCGTTTCTTTATTTCTGACGTTCAGGCTTTCGTATTTTCTCGAAAGCCTTCTTTGTTCGCGTTTCAGCCTTTTTTCCAGGTCACGCACGGATTTTGTCTTGTTGATGTTTGCGAATGGATTCTCCATGGTGCTTACCACCGCAAAATCTTTGATGCCCAGATCTATGCCGATGCCATTTCCTTCGGGCACATCATAGGGCTTCTCCTCTGCTTCAATCAGCACAGATACGTAATATCTGCCTGCCTTCATGGATACGGTCCCGCTTTTCACCATGGAGCCCATCGGGATGTATCCTTTCTCTTTCAGCCTGACAAATCCCAGTGTGGGTATTTTCAGGCGATGCCTTTCAATGGTCCAGTCGCTTGAGTTGTTCCTTGGGAAGTATGCCTTCACATCCGACCTGTTCTTCTTCTTGAATCTCGTAAATCCGGACTGTTTCCTGAAAAACTTCCTGAAAGCCTTCTCCCCATTCATGATGCTCTGCTTCACAGCTTTGCTGCTGACTTCTCTGATCCACAGGTATTCCGGATTCTCTGGCAGGAATTCATTGCTTCGCCATTTCGAGAAATCCATTCCGGACATAAAACTTTTCTCTGCTTTGTAGATCTCTTTGTTTTCAGCAATGTAGAAATTGTAGATGAACCTGCAGACACCGATGGTTCTGTTTATTTTATGTTTCTGCTTCTCCGTCGGATGTATTTCCGTCTTGTAACTTTTCAGCACCCTGATCATCACCTTTATGCACTATTTTTCTGGAATTTCTTTAAGAAAATTATAGCGCATACGTTCTTTTCAAACGATTGAATATGAAACATATAGTATTCTATCTGAATTGCACCAAAGCTGGACTGTCCTAGCAGAAACAGGTATGAACTCAGGGCGTACATGAATCATGGGTATATTGCGTCACTTTTGTCCATGATTGGTTATATTTTCAAGAATCATTTGCTACTCCTGATTCACTTATAAGTTCACTAAAATTCTAAAGTACATTATTGCACCAAAAAACCATTCTGACAAGTAAATTCATCTCTGGAACTTTCCCGCTGAAACCAGAAAGACAGAGCGCATCCTTTTAAAGGCGTCACCCTGTCTTTTATGCATTGGGAATATCGGAAAACTCGATATCCACCCGGTTGGATGTTTTGTCGTAAAAGTCCTTCTCCAGTGCCACTTCATCGCTCTCCTGAGTGAGTTCATCCTTCAGAATCAGTCTGAAAGTGGTCCCCTTATTGAGTTCACTGGATACGATGCAGTCCCCTTCCATCAGGTTCATGAGCTTTTTCACGATGGAAAGTCCGATTCCCGTCCCTTCCGTGTCTCTGGTTGTGGATTTGTTGACCTGAATGAACCGGTCGAAAATATGTGCCACATTCTCTTCTGAAATACCGATTCCGGTATCCTGCACATCAATATACACTTTATCCTCCTCTTCATCCAGAGAGAGGTTCACAAAGATCGTGCCGCCTTTTTTCGTGAACTTGATGGCGTTGCTCAAGAGGTTCAGAAGAACTCTCTCCAGTGACTGCAGATCAAAAGCAACAAGATGCTCTTCCACTTCCGTATCGAAGATGATCTTCAGGCCTTTGCCTTCCGCATAATGCAGCACCGACATGACCGTATCCTCCGTGAAGCTGACGATATCCTGATTGATCATATGCAGTGTATAGAATCCGGAGTCCACTTTCGTTATGTCCAGAATATTGGAGACGATTCGCATGAGCCGATAGGAATTATGCCGGATCAGCCCCGCATATTTTTCGGATTTATCCTTCTCATACTCGGAGATATCCATCATGTCCAGAGCCGACAGAATGATGTTGATGGGTGTCCGCAGTTCATGGGACATGTTGGCAAAGAACTCATTGAACATCTTTTCGTTCTCTTCGGCAATATAGAGTTTCCTGATGTTGGCTTCATTCTCGATTCTCAGCTCGTGCAGCTTGATGGAATTGGTCACATTTCTAAGAAACACCAGCATCTGCTTCTTGTTGCTCTCCACACCGATGAGCCTTACATTGGGCTCCACATAGATGTCCTGCCCCTTGTGGTCTTTGATTTTTCTCGTTTCCAGCTTCAGAATCTCGCTGGTGGAGATTCTCTCCCCGATCTCATCCAGCTCCTTGAAGCTCATCCCCATGAAACGCTCCTCTGTGGGCATATTGACAGGCTTCACGCTGGGTAGATTTCTGAAGTCGTTGTAGACAATGTCATTGGCTTCCACCACACGTTTTCGCACAAGATCATAGAGAAAAATGAAATCCGGAATCAGGTTGAAGAAGCTTCTGTACTTGTACTCGGATCGCTCCAGTGATTCCTGCATGGCTCTGATCACCGTGATGTCCTTGGCTGTGATACAGAAGATTTCTTCGTCATCCTGTTCGATGTATACCACATCCACATCCAGTATATAGGTGTTGTCCCCCAGGTTGAACTTCATGGAGGACGAGTAGTTCATATTGTATTTGATGACTTCATATTTTTCCGTCAGATAGCTGGACATGTCCTTATCCAGATATTCTCCATAGTGATTGAAGAAGATCTTGTATTTGGAATTCGAGTACAGAATCTGATGCTTCGAATTGACGAAAACAGTGATGTTCTCGTTGTACTCCGCCGATTTGAAGAACATGAAGAGATTTTTCTTGAGCACTTCCGATTTCTTGATGGACTCATCCTTTTCCCTGACGATCTCATAAAAAGCCAGGGGAACGAATAGGATAAATAGCCCGAAGGTCAGGGTTTCCATGATCGTACCTGTAAAAAGGAACCTGTAGTCGCTTCTGCTGGAGAACAGGCTGTAGAAGACCATGGATGCGCTGTAGGTGAAACTGCCCAGATAGATGGAAAAATTCATGGCGTTCTTCAGCGTGGAAAACGTATTATAATACCATCCGAAGAGCACCGGTATGGCAGACAGCATCATAAGCTCCAGCACATAGGTCATTTCATTCTCAAAAATCAGCGTTTCCTTGAGCACGAAGGATCTCAGATAGAGATAAAAGACCAGAATCATGATGGATAGAAAAACAAGAAAGTCCGAGTTGATTCTTATGATTCTATAGGTCAGCTTTGCGGTGAGAATAAACCCTGAAAGAACCACAATAAGGAAATAGAAGCCGAGAAAAGTCACGTCGATCTGTCCATCGATGTTGAAAAGATTATTCCGATACTCAAGGACCGCTCCGAAAAGAAGTCCCAGGGCAAAAATATACAGATATTTTTTCTTTGTGTAGTACCCGTAAAGAAGAATCATGATGGAGGAAAGGAGGGCAAGCGCAATATTCGCCGGATCCAGCTGAAGCTGGAACAGAGTCGCTCCGCCATCGGTGAGAAGATGCGCGGCAAGAAAGGTCAGAAGCACCAGAAAAAGCAGAATAGAAAGGGCCATGACATTGGATCGGATCAAGCTCATAAGTGTTTTTCTTGAATTCAATCTATTCACGCCCCTTTCAGTTTTTCTGTTCTACTTTTTCTTGTCCGCTGTCAGTGATTTCCTGTTCTTCCTGTAATAGGTGCACAGGTGATTCACCGGACAGACTCCGCATTTTGGTGCTCTGGCGAAGCAGAGTCTTCTGCCGTGGAAAATCAGCAGATGATGCGTATCAATCCACAGATCTTTGTCGATTCTTCTCATCAGCGCCTTTTCCGTCTTTTCTACGGTATCCTCATTCACAATGCCGATGCGATTACTGACTCTGAACACGTGTGTGTCCACGGCGATGGCCGGTACTCTGTATGCTGTGGACAGCACGACATTCGCCGTCTTTCTGCCCACACCTGGAAGCTCCACCAGCTCTTCCATGGTTTTCGGAACCTCACCGTTATGCCTTTCCAGAAGAATCGGAAACAGCTTCATGAGATTCCTTCCCTTAGATTTATAGAGTCCGATGACCTTGATATGGCTTTCCAGCTCCTCCGGAGTGATTCTCAGAAAATCATCCAGCGTCTCGTACTCTCTGAAAAGCTCTTCTGTCACTTCATTGACTTTCTTGTCCGTAGCCTGGGCCGATAAGATGGTGGCCACCAGAAGCTGCAGCGGATTTCTGTGATTCAGTTCGCATTTCGCTTCCGGATAGGTTTCCTTGAGAATTTCAATGACTTCCTTGTTCTTTTTATTCATTACTCCTCCATGTGTCAGAAAAGATGACTATTTATAGACCCCTCTGTACTCCTCTGGAAGCATCACGGCAATCTGTTTCATGATGAAATCCATGGTGTCCTGGTCATATTGCTCCTTCGACTGTTCTTCTGTTTTCACAGGCACATTGAAGGGTTTTCCGACCCTTACCTGTATGGTACCCTTATGTATTTTTTCACCTGTCATGTTTCCGTCCTTGGCGATGGGCAGAATCTTCTCTGACCCGGTCATTGCCAGCGGAACGATTCTGACCTTGGCGAGTCTTGCAATGAGCAGTATCCCTCTTTTGCCTTCGATCATGGAACCGGCTCTGGAACGGGTTCCTTCCGGGAAGATCATCACATTCTGTCCGGATTTGAGAAGACCTATGATTTCCTTCATGGCCGCTTTGTCCGGTGAATTGGGTTTGATGTTGATGCTTCGGAATACTTTCTTGAAGAGTCCCGTGAAAGGATCATTTGTCAGTTTCTGACCTGCCACGAAGGTAGGTTTATAGTCTCCGATGACTCTGTTCAGCGCAGGGCCGTCAATGTTACTCAGATGATTGCAGATGAAGATCACCGTCTCGTCTTGTTCCGGCAGATTCTCTTCCCCCTGAAGCTCCACTTTGACGAGTTTCGTGAATATATAGTCCAGTCCTTTATGTGCCACAAATTTCTGAACACCTTCAGGCGCCTTGGCCAGTGCTTTCAATAAGAATTTTCTCAAAATAATAACCCCTTTTCCATTATATTTTTCATTATAAGTTGAAAAGTGTCTGAAGTCTATGATAATACTCTTTCAGATAATCTGTGCTTATATACTTTTCATCTGGTTTTTTTCCTCTTCTCATGAGCTCGATCAGCGCATTTCTCTGAAGCAGCTTCTTGCCTCTCCATCCGGAGCTGGTCTCCTTGTATTTCGCAAACTCCTTGTTGGTCAGCGCCAGAAGGTCCATAAGGCTGGGATACTTCATATATTCCCGCGGTCTGAACTCCTCCAGGGGACTGATTCTGATGTGCCTGTTCAGAGGACATGCTCTCTGACAGGTGTCGCAACCGAAAAGCCTGCCTTTAAAGAGAAGCATCTCTTCATCGGTGATCTCCTTGTTCTGGGTGATGTAGGACATGCACCTTCTGGTGTTGTAGAGCTCTCTGCCAAGAATCTGTGTCGGACAGGCTCTGATGCACCGGACACACGCTCCGCAGACAGCATGCTCCGGGATGTCTCTCCAGTCTCTTTCATGGGTCTCCATCTCAAGGTCCGTCAAAATCTCCCCCAGGAAAACATAGCTCCCATGCTCTTTTGTGATCACCATGTGGTTCTTTCCGATTTCTCCCGTACCTGCCACATGGGCGATGTAACGCTCCGGAAGGGCATTGTTGTCTGCAAAGACTTTAGCCTCATATCCCTTTGCCCGGAGAAGATCAGCAATCTTTTCCAGATGATCCTTCACCACCAGATGATAATCCTTGCCAAGGGTATAGAGGGAAAAATATCCTTCCTTATGGATGTAGGAATCGTAATAATAGGGAAAAGCGATGCTTATGATGGTTTTCGCATGGGCCATTTCATGGGACAGATCGATCTTCTTCATCAGATCGTTCTCCTCGAATGAAGTGGTGAGATCCAGCCTCTTTCTTTCTTCGAAATAGGCCAGTGAATCTGCAAGGGTTCTGACTTTCATGAAGCCGTAGGAAGTAAGGCCCATCTTTTCCAGTTTTCTCTCAATATCCTCTTTCAGCTGACTGTCCATCCTTTCACTTCCTTTTCTTTATCTCTGATATTTTCATTGTCCATATATTCATTATAAGGGAAGGAAGGGCTTTTACGAAATAAAAAACACCTCGGGATGTTCCCGAGGCATGAAGCGGTTCATTTTCTTTTCAGATATAGTCGTAATACAGAAACTTGACATCAGAGGATTCATTTTTGCGAACCAGGATCCTGGCAGGTGTTCCCACCGCTGTGGCCCCATTAGGGACACTTTTCAGTACAACGGAGTTCGCACCGACTTTTGCATCGTCTCCGATTTTTATGGGTCCGAGAATCTTTGCACCCGCTCCGATCATGACTCGATCCCCCAGATCCGGATGCCTCTTGGGTGCATCACAGTCCGTGGCGCCCAGGGTCACGCCATGATAGATGGTGCAGTCATCTCCAATGGTTGCCGTTTCTCCGATGACGACCCCCATGCCATGGTCGATGAACAGTCTTCTGCCGATCTTTGCACCTGGATGGATTTCTATTCCCGTCAACCATCTGGAAAGCTGACTGATGAGCCTTGCTACAAAAAACAGCCTTTTTCTGAAGAAGAAATGCGAAATCCTGTAGGCAAAGAGGGCCTGAATGGTAGGGTAAAGAAGCAGCACTTCCAGATAGGATTTTGCCGCCACATCATTCTTCATTATATTTTTGACATCTTCGTGTAGCCCTCTGAACATAATTCACCTCAAACCCTAATCGTACAATCCCATGGAGATGTACTTCTCTCCTCCATCTGGTGCCACCGTCACAACTTTCTTTCCCTTGCCAAGCTTTCCTGCGATTCTCAGCGCTCCACAGAGATTAGCTCCTGCAGAGATTCCGATGAGAACGCCTTCCGACTGTGCAAAGGCTTTGGCTGCTGCAAAGGCATCTTCTGTGGACACCGTGATGATTTCATCCACGTTCTCCTCTTTATAGTTCCCTGGAATGAATCCTGCACCGATGCCCTGAATCTTGTGAGGCCCTGGGTTTTCACCGGACAGCACTGCCGATGTGGTCGGTTCCACCGCCACGATCTTCACATTCTTTCCATGATCCTTTGCATAGTTTCCGAACCCTGTGATGGTTCCACCGGTACCTACACCGACGACGAAGGCATCCAGATCCGGAACATCTGCAAAGATCTCCTTTGCTGTGGTCTGGTAGTGCTTCGAAGGATTGGCAGGATTCACAAACTGCTGTGGAATGAAGCCCAGTTCTCCGATTTCATTACGGATCTCCTCTGCTTTCGCAATGGCTCCTTTCATTCCTGTGGCAGCTTCTGTCAGTACCAGTTCTGCTCCATAGGCTTTAATCAGAGCTCTTCTTTCCTGACTCATGGATTCAGGCATCACAATGATCACTTTGTATCCTTTGACTCTGCCGAGCATAGCCAGAGCGATGCCAGTGTTTCCGCTGGTGGGCTCTATGATGACAGAACCCTTCTTCAGCGCACCCGCCTTTTCCGCATCTTCCAGCATACCGAGGGCTGCACGGTCCTTGGTGCTTCCTGCCGGATTCATTTTTTCAAGTTTTATGTATACTTCTGCGCGGTTTTCCGCATCAAATCCGTTCACTTTCAATAGAGGTGTGTTTCCAACCATTTCAATGGAATTATTATAAATCATCTATTTTACCTCACTTTCATATCCTAGTAAAGTACTAGGAATTCCTGTTGTAAATATTACATCAAGCACAATCTTTTGTCAATATGCCCTGCCCCTTTTCGGTGCATATCAACCGTTTACAGCAGAAAAAGCCTGCCCCGACGTGGCAAGCTTTTCTTGTTACAGATGCGTCTTGTCCACCCCAAGGACCTGAATCCCCTTGGGAATGCACTGAATATGAAGCGGAAAATCCGGTCCTCTTTCTCCATCGATGTCACTGACGATGAGTTCATCGGAGGTTTCAATGAAGATTTCCTTGGTCTGGAAGTAGAGAAGGCCCACAGGATCTTCCAGATGATCTCCTCTCAGAAGTCTGCCCAGAAGCGGTATGAACTCCTTGAGATTGGCCTTGATCAGAATCACGTCCAGCAGCCCGTCGTCGGCCTTGGATTTGTAGGCGAAATCCAGATTGCCAGCGGTTCTACCGTTGAATACCAGAAGCGCATACATATCTCCATCATAGTTCCCATCTTCAGACGTGATCTTCACGGGAATTTTTCTGAAGGAAGGAATCTGCTCGATTCCTTTAATGTAGTACGCCAGTTTGCCGATGGCGTTCTTCAGCTCGCTGTGGGTTTTCTGGGAGACATCCGTAAGCAGTCCTGTGCTTGCCACATTCAGGAAATACCTGTCGTTGATCTTTCCCAGGTCCATCCAGTGAGGTTCCAGGGTAAACATCCGGTCCAGGGCTTTGGAGATATCCTTCGGAATACCGATGTACTTCGCATAATCGTTGGCGGTGCCCATGGGAAGGATTCCGACAGGCAGACTGATCCCCCGGTTCATCATATAATTGATGAGGATATCCACCGTTCCATCCCCACCGGCAATGAGCACATGATGATAATGATCGTGAATATCTTCCATTGCACTGGCCATATCCATATTCTCATCCAGCCTTGCAGGCACAATGAAATATCCGTTTTTCTGATGCACTTCTATGACTTCATCCAGTTTATCAACGATGTAGTTGTCCCCTGCATGGGGATTATAGATGAACTTAACCTTTTCCATAACCTTCCTCCAAGTAATGCTCTTATATCCATTATACCCTAAGTTCTGAACTTTTTTGCACAATCTTTTCCTTCTTCGATCTGTCATCTGCTCCGGGAAACCCTTCCGTTATTCAACATCCCTAGCCGGAAAGCAGGATTTTTCAATCTTCTGTGCAACCATGAGATAATCATTGTCTCATAAGCAGTACTTAGTTTATAATGGACATAATTATGTAGAAAGGAGAAGGATAAATAATGACGATTATCCTGTATAGATTATGAAAAGAGGATTTATTCCCAATATTCTGACCTTCCTGAACTTATCCTTAGGTATTTTATCCCTTATCGCTACAGTTGAAGGTGATTATCTCAATTCAGGTCTCTTCATTCTGGCCGCCGGTCTTGTGGACCGCTATGACGGAAGAATCGCCAGACTGCTTCATGCGGAAAGCCCTCTGGGGAAAGAGCTGGATTCCCTTTCAGATCTTGTGTCATTTGGTGTAGCGCCTGCTCTGCAGGCATATTTCATGTTCAATCTTGCAGAATACAGTTTTCTCGGACTTATTCCCATCATTCTTTTTCCCGTTTCAGGTTCTTACAGACTGGCCAGATACAATTCCTCCAGCTTCAACGGGGTATTCATGGGGGTTCCCATCACTATTGCAGGATGCGTACTTGCGCTTTTCACCCTGCTTCTGAGAAACAGTCTGAATCTCAGTTTCATCATAATATTCATCATGATCGCCCTTGCCTACCTCATGGTAAGCACCATCAAACTTCAGAAAAGATAATCAGACTATTGAACTGAGAGGCTCCATGCCATGCATGGAGCCTCTCTTGCATTTTCTCGCCATTTCCATTGTGCCCCAATTCCAATCACCGGAATAAAAGATTGATAGAAAATAACTATTGATAAATTCTTGACAATTAAATCGTTATATCGTAATATACGGATGTATTGATTCGTTAGATTAACTGGAGGTCATCCATGGAAAAAGATATCAAAAAATTCGATGAGGTTGCAGAAATTCTGAAGGCCATGGGACATCCCGCCAGATTATGCATTCTCAATGGCATCATCCAGACCGGCGGCTGCAATGTATCCCATATGCAGGACTGCCTGGAACTTCCTCAGTCCACCATTTCACAGCATCTTCAGAAGCTGCGCAGTGCAGGCATCATTGAAGGCACTCGAAACGGAACTGAAATCACCTATACATTAAAGAACCAGAAGGTTCTTGAGATCATCACTACACTGTATCCACAGGAGGAAAAGTAATATGTCAAAAACAATCATCATCGGTGGTGTTGCCGTTGGCGCAACCGTTGCCGCAAGACTCAGAAGAATGGATGAGAACATGGAAATCGTGGTATTTGAAAAAGGAGAATACATCTCCTTTGCCAACTGCGGACTTCCTTATCATATAGGAGAAGTCATCAAGGAAAGAGACGCACTGATCCTTCAGACCCCACAGGCCATGAAAGACAGATTCAATCTGGATGTGCGTGTTTTTTCAGAAGTCACTTCCGTGGATGCGGAAAACAGAACAGTCACGGTCTCATCCAAAGACAGAGGAACCTATGAGGAATCCTTCGACTATCTGGTCATCTCCCCAGGGGCAAAGCCACTGAAGCCTGGCATCATCGGCATTGATTCAGAGAAAGTCATGTCTCTGAGAGACATCCGGGATATGGACAGAATCAAAAAAGCAGCGGATGGGGACCTGAAAGGCGAAGCCATTGTCATCGGTGGTGGTTTCATCGGCGTGGAAACTGCTGAGAATCTTCTGGAAAGAGGTCTCAAGGTATCTCTTGTGGAAGCCGCTCCCCATATCCTGGCACCTTTTGATTCCGAAATGTCCATCATTGTGGAGAATGAGCTCATGGATCGGGGGATCTCCCTGTATCTGAAAGATGGCGTCTGTGAATTCAAGGAAGTGGACGACAAAATCAAGGTGGTTCTCGGCAGCGGCCGAGTCGTGACAGGCGATTTCGTCGTATCCGCCATCGGTGTCACCCCCGATACCGCTTTCCTGAAGGATTCAGGCATTGCGCTAGGACAGAGAGGTCATATCCTCACAGACGGATCCTTGAGAACCAACTACCCCTACATCTTCGCAGCAGGTGACGCAGCTGAAATCACAGATTACATCACCGGTGGACGGACCGCCATTCCTCTGGCAGGACCAGCCAACAGACAGGGTAGAATCATCGCAGACAACATTGCTGGAAAAGACAGGATCTATAAAGGGGCTATCGGAACCTCCATCCTGAAGGTCTTCGACATGACCGCTTCCTCCACGGGAATGAATGAACGAATGGCGCTTCGCAATGGTATGGACGTCCAGTCCATCTTCATTCATCCCAACAACCACGCCGGATATTATCCCGGGGCAACCCAGATGACCATAAAGCTTGTCTTTGACAAGAGCAGAAAAGTTCTGGGTGCCCAGGCACTGGGTTATGAAGGGGTCGATAAATTCATCGATGTCATCGCCACCGTAATCAAATACAAAGGAACCATCGACGATCTTACAGAACTTGAACTGGCTTATGCTCCCCCATTCTCCAGCGGTAAATCCCCTGTGAACATGGCAGGATTCGTAGCAGAAAACACCCTGGATGGTCTGGTGGACAATGTATCCTTTGACGATTATGAAAAGAACTTCGACAAGGAATCCATGATTCTTCTGGACGTGCGTGACGAAGTGGAAGTTCTGAACGGTTCCATGGAAGGCAGAGTGCACATTCCACTGAACAGCCTCAGAGACAGAATGAACGAACTAGACAAGGATAAGCTCATCTACATCTACTGTCAGGTGGGCCTCAGAGGCTACATCGCTTCAAGACTTCTGAACCAGTACGGATACAAGACCAAGAACATCACTGGTGGATACAAGCTGTACAATGCCATCACAAAGCCACAGGTCAACAAAGAGGAAACCGCCACGGAACCGGTCACAGTGAAAGAGGAGATTCTTTCTTCCGGTGATATCGTGGACCTGGATGCTACCGGTCTCTGCTGTCCTGGACCTCTCATGAGAGTGAAGTCCACCATGGATACCGTGAATACCGGAGATGTGGTGAACATCACCGCATCGGATATGGGCTTCTATGAAGACATCAGAGCCTGGGCAAGAAGAACCGGAAACGAGCTTCTTTCCGTGAACAAGGACAAAGGACTCATCAAGGCTTCCGTAAGAAAAGGAATAAGCGTCAAGGAAGATGATACAGCTGTATCCTGTGCAAACAATGCACCTGCAGTGCAGAAAGAGAACATGACCATGGTGGTCTTCTCCGGAGACCTGGACAAAGCCATCGCATCCTTCATCATCGCCAATGGTGCCGCTTCCATGGACAAAAAGGTGACGCTGTTCTTCACCTTCTGGGGCATCAATATCCTGAGAAAGGAAACCCATGCCCCTGTACAGAAGAACTTCATCGAAAAGATGTTCGGTTTCATGATGCCGAAGGGATCGAAGAAACTGGGGCTTTCCAACATGAACATGGCTGGAATGGGTCCTAAAATGATCCGTTCCATCATGAAGAAGAAGAACGTCCAGTCCCTGGAAGAACTGATCAAGGCCGCCATGGACAGCGGTGTGGAAATCGTCGCCTGCCAGATGAGTATGGACCTTCTGGGCATCAAGGAAGAAGAGCTCCTGGACGGCGTGAAGTTTGGTGGTGTAGGCTACATGCTTGCTGAATCCGACGATTCCAATGCCACACTGTTCATCTAGAAAAAGAGAATATTTACCCTGAATAAAGCCTGCAAAGTCGAAGACTCTGCAGGCTTTTTCATGGTATCTGTCATTTCATCTATTCCTGATCTGGTGCATCAAAGGTATCATCATTCATCTTATTGGAAGACTTTTCATTCTTGCTTCCGAAGATCTCCTTTTTCAGCTTCTTCCCTGTCTTGGTACCAGCAAGGCCGCCGATGCCTGTTTCTCTCAGGGCTTCCGGCATGCTTTTCCCGATGGAATACATGGCAGCTACGGTATCATCGAAGGGGATTCTTGAAGTGACCCCTGCAAGCACCATATCCGCAGCCGTGATGGCACTGACTGCGCCCGATGCATTCCTCTTGGCGCAGGGGACCTCTACAAGACCTGCGATGGGGTCGCAGACAAGGCCCAGGGTATTCTTGAATACAATGGCGCCGGCATTGAGGCACATCTCCGGTGTTCCGCCCATCATTTCCACCACTGCAGCGGCAGCCATGGCTGCTGCTGAGCCGCACTCCGCCTGACAGCCTCCTTCCGCACCGGATATAGTGGCATTCTGGGCTATGATGGCCCCTACTCCTGCCGATGCGAAGAGCCCCATGATGAGGTCATGCTCTTCTATGTCATGCTCCTCCTTCATGGTCATCATCACTGCAGGAAGAATGCCGTTGGCACCTGCTGTGGGACAGGCTACGATTTTGCCCATGGAGGCGTTTACTTCGGAGCAGCTTAAGGCGTAGCTCATAGCTTTCACCATGACATTTCCGGAAACGCTCTTTCCGTTCTTGAGATATTTCCCCAGACGATAGGCATCGCCTCCGATGAGTCCGGATACGGAAATGACCTTTTCATTGACGCCTTTGGAGGTGGAATATTCCATGACCCTCAGGTTCTCCACCATTCTGTTGTAGATTTCTTCCCGGCTGGCGCCGCTTTCCTCCATTTCCTGCTGGAGAATGAATTCCCCGATCGTCATATTGTTCTCACTGCATCTTTTCAGCAGTTCTTTTCCATTTTTAATATTCATCTTTCATTTCCTCCTACATCACCGGATAATTGATCACATCACTGGTCAGCGGCACAAAGCGCACATGCTCCACACAGTCCACTTCCGTGAGCTTCTCCAGGATGTCTCTTTCGATATTCTGATCCAGCTCGAAGATCATCATGGCGTCACGGCCTTTCTGTGATCGGAACAAGGACATGTAAGCGATGTTGATTCCATTTTCGTAGAGAAGTTTTGAAATATTGGCCACAACCCCTGGCACGTCTCTCTGAGATATAAGAAGGGTCGGATAATTTCCGGAAAACTGTATGTCTTCCCCATCAATCTGAGAAATCTCCACAGCGCCACCTCCAATGGAGGATCCAGTGACGGAAACTTCTTTTCCGTCTTTCAGCTTCATATCGACGCGAACCGTGTTGGGATGGACATCGCCCAGATCCTTGGGTTCAAAAGAGACCTTCATGCCCTTCATCTTCGCCAGCTTCAGAGATTCCTTGAGATTCTCATCCGCCGGGTCCATACCAAGGATTCCCGCCACAAGCGCACGGTCCGTTCCGTGGCCCTTATAGGTTTTAGAGAAAGAACCATGCAGATAGAATATCACTTCCACCGGCTCTTCTCCCGCTATGCCTCTGGCTATTTTCGCAAGCTTTGCCGCACCTGCCGTGTGAGAACTGGATGGACCGATCATAATCGGTCCGATGATATCAAATACACCATACTTTTTTTTCATTTTTCTACGTTTCCGCTAAAGGAAACTTTCACCTGCCTTCTGTTTATCTTTTGTTGTATTGTTTCTCTCTTATATCTAATAATCGTAGTACTGACTTCCTCCGATGAACTCCCGAAGCAGCGAATTGGTCGGTACATACTCATCGGGGATATCTTCGAACAGTCTCAAAATCGTGATCAGCCTTTTGGCTTCTTCATAAGTAGGGCTGTCCTTGCTGATCTTCATAAGCTCTGGCAACGTATGCTTCTTCAACACGGCGAGTTCATAGAACAGCGTGGAGTTGAACATGGCATCCGCTTCCTCCTGATAAGGGAAGATGTTCACCTTTTCCCCTGCACTGACGGAAGGGAATATGAGCAGCGTCTCTTCAGGGCTGTATCCTCTGGAGATATGATCCCTGGCCATTCTGCGCAGTTTTCTCACATCCGTTGTGGCGATTCTGTTATGCTTGTCCAGATTCAGCACCGTCAGAGCGCTGATGTAGATCTTGAACTTGTACCTGTCTTCAATGCCTGAAAGAAGCCTTGGATTGAGGCCATGGATTCCTTCTATGATGATCACGCCGTTTTCCGGAAGCTTGACCCTTGTTCCCGAAACCCCTCGCGTACCGGTCTTGAAATCGAATTTCGGAAGAACCACTTCCTGTCCACTTAAAATCGCAGCCATGTCCCGTTCGAATAAATCCAGCTCCAGTGCCTCCAGGCTTTCAAAGTCATAGCTGCCATCCACTTTTTTCGGTGTCAGCCTTCTGGGCACAAAGTAATCATCCATGCTGATGGGAAAGGGCATGAGCCCGTTGACCCGAAGCTGAACAGCCAGACGGTTGGCAAAGGAGGTCTTCCCCGAGGAACTGGGCCCTGCGATCATGATGATCTTCACTTCTTCTCTCGCTTTGATGTCATCGGCGATATAGGCGATCTTCTTCTCATGAAGGGCTTCCGTGATATTGATGAGGGTTCTGCCTTCATGATTTCTTATTTTCTCATTGAGATTCCCAACGAAGCTGACACCGATGAGCTCATCCCACCTGGTGGTCTCCTCAAAGATCTCAAACAATTTGTCCTGAGGCTGAAAAGGTCTCAGAACATCCGGTTCCTTCACTGTGGGATAACTGATGACAAAGCCGTATTTATAGGAGGTCAGCGAGAAGAGACTGATGTCTCCTGTGGAAACCGCCATCTTCCCATAGAAATAGGCGTACTGGTCCAGCAGTCTGTACATTTTGATTTCGCTGTAGTCCATATGCTTCAGAAGAAGATAATTGTCCATATCCCCACTCTTCTGAAACATTTCAAGAGCATGGTTTAGACACATGCATTCCTTGGTGATGGGATAGTCTTCACTTACGATTCTTCTCATCTCCACTTCAAGCATAAGAAGCTCTTCTTCCGTGAGGATCCGGTCCCGGATCCAGCAGTACAGTCCAAGACTGATGGAGTGGTCGATGATGAGATCCAGTCCGTTGAATACTCTGTGAAAGGCCGTAACCAGAATAAAGGATAAGGTTCTTTCATAGGCTTTGTGTCCCACATAATCATCCGTATAGACCGGTATGAGATTCTTCCTGCCTTTCAGTTCTCCATTGAGCTCGAAGTATTCCCCTTTGTCTCGTGCGAGTATGGGCCTTAGACTTCCCCTTCGAAGACTTCTGATTTCTTCATAGCTCATGACTCTTTCCGCATTTATTCTCTCCGCTTTCGTATCCATCATATACCCCCAATATCTAACCATCAGACAACATCTTTCATTCATTTTTTGTTCTTTTCTTTATTATAACGAGAATCCGTGAAAATAGCACTTGATTGTTGCACATTAAGAGATCCCCCTATCGCAGAAACCCATTACATCATGGAAATCAAATGTTAACCGTAATTTAAACTCTCCTATGATATGGTTTCATAGAAAGAAATGCTATATAATAAAAGAAGAGTTTAGGTGGGTTCCATAGAGTTTAATCTGGAAATCGCTAAACAGAAGTTTCAAAAGATAAATTGAAAGGTGGTTTACATTAATGGCATTAGTCACAACAACAGAAATGTTCAAGAAAGCCTATGAGGGCAAATATGCAATCGGAGCATTCAACATCAACAACATGGAGATTATTCAGGGAATCGTCAATGCTTGTAAGGTGAAGAATTCCGCAGTGATTCTGCAGGTATCCAAGGGAGCAATGAAATATGCCGGTCCAAGATATCTGAAGGCAATGGTGGACGCGGCAGTGGAAGAAACTGGCCTGGACATCGCTCTTCATCTGGATCATGGTCCAGACCTTGCTACAGTGAAGGAAGCAATCGATGCAGGATTCACTTCCGTCATGATCGACGGATCCCATCTGGAGTTTGAAGAGAATGTGAAGATCACAAAGGAAGTCGTGGAATACGCACACTCAAAGGGTGTCGTAGTTGAAGCGGAACTCGGAATCCTTGCAGGTGTGGAAGATGATGTTCATGCAGAAGAGCATGTTTATACAGACCCCGACCAGGCAGTGGAGTTCGTTGAAAGAACAGGGGTAGACTCTCTGGCCATTGCCATCGGTACATCCCATGGTGCATTCAAGTTCGCTGGAGAACCTGATCTGAAGTTCCATATTCTAGAAGAAATTCAGAAGAAAATGCCTGGTTTCCCAATCGTTCTTCATGGAGCATCTGCTGTAAGCCAGGATCACATTGCCATGTGCAATGAGTTTGGCGGAAACATCAAGGGAGCACAGGGTATCCCAACGGATATGCTGAGAAAGGCATCTGCCATGGCTGTATGCAAGATCAACATGGACACCGACATCAGACTGGCTATGACTGCTGCCATCAGAAAGGCTTTCGCTGACAAGCCAGAAGCTTTTGACCCAAGAGGATATCTTGGTGCAGCAAGAAATGAAATCCAGTCACTGGTTGAAAAGAAGATCGAAGAAGTTCTTGGTTCAGAAAACTCCATGAACTAGATAGATTCCCATCTTAAAGGCACTGCTTCTGCAGTGCCTTTCCCATTGCGCGTATAGAATCCATGGGATTGCCATTTTTAGACAAAAGAAAAGAAGCTGAAATTCAGCTCCTTCTCTCATTTCTTCACCATGGTACCTTAATCTGTTCGTACATGGTCTTGTCTTTTGTTTCTGCCCACTATCACGTGGTTTATCTTATGCTGTCTTCAGCCTAAGCTGCTTCTCTTTTGTTCGAAGTCCTATAAACTTCCTGCGGGAAGACTGATCTTCTCCAACTTGTGCTTTATATTAAAAAACTCATTTTCTAGAATATTGATCTTCTGTTCAATCAGATTCCTGTTGGTTTCCTTAACTGCAGCACCAAGTTCCTTGGATAATATACTCAGCTCTTCGCTAATCGCATAAATCCTTTTTGTAGCATCATATGCATTCATATTCTACACCTCACTTAATGACATTTTCTTCTAAGGTCCCGTGGGAGATTTTTTAGATCTGGTACGCCTGTACCTCTTAAAGGAATAAATGTATAATTACATCATCACAGGATTTCTTTTTTCCTGTACAACTGCATTGTAGACCTGGTCATGTAAACAGTCAAGGCTGTTTACATAAGTTTATGACATTAGGTTATGAAACTGTTTCAATACTTCGAAATCGTTACAGTAAAGGTAATCATTTTACCTGATTTTCGCGATTTCTCAAGGCGAAAAACGTCATGAGAATCATAAAACCAGAATGAGAAATCAGTTGATACGACAATAATGTAATGATTTCATAAATAATATTTGAGGAGCGATGATATGGAACTGGAAGTGAAGATTCTCGATATCAGTATCGACAACATCAGAAGAATCATGAATGAAAATGGTGCTGTGCTTGTGAAGAACGAAATGCAGGAGAACTACATTCATGATTTTCCTGACCGAAGGCTGCTGGATAAGAAAGGTTATGCCAGAATACGCGTTGTAAAGGACCAGGAGACCGGAGAGGAAACAGTATTTATGACCACCAAGAAGCTCCTGTCGAGGGAAGTCTACAAAAAAATGGAAGAATACGAGACTGTCATCGAAAACAAGGATGCAGGCCTTGGCATCTTCCGCTCCCTGGGACTGGAGCTCATTGAAAACATCAGAAAGTCCCGGGAAAGCTATCAGTATAAAAATACGCTGGTGGAGATTGATGTCAACGACAAGTCCTTCGTCCCTTTCCCCTACCTTGAAGTGGAAAGCCCTTCGGAAGAGGAACTGGAGGAAGTGGTGAAACTTCTAGGATACACCATGGAAGACACCTCCTCCTTAAGCATCCATGAAATTCTGAAGGAAAGAGGCCTCTCAGCTGAAACACCGGAGGGTTAAATTCAAAAGTAAGTTCCGTTTGATTTACTGAGTAAGAGAAGAGCTAAAAGTGCAAGAGTAACTTCCGGTTTGGGAGTTGATTCTTGTACTTTTTGTTTGATTTAAGGCTGTTTCTCTGGTATTCTTACATCATTGTTGATACTGGATTTAATTTTTTCTACAGGAAACAAGCCATCAGGAATTTCTTTGCAAGACTAACTTCCGTTTGGCTAGGTCTGGTATGAACAATCCGACCCCAATATTTTTAGTGGTTGAAAATGGTTGGGTTTCTTATAACCGAGTCGGGTTTGATTCGCCGTAGTCCTAGTAATTCCAATGCTGTGGGTGGCATTAGGAGTTCAGCTAGGTCATACGGCGTTTTCTCGTTTATGGACTCCCTGATGATACTGTTGATATGGTTGATCATGAGAAGCGTCAGTCCCTGATTCATGAAGCCTATGCTCGTGTATTTCGGAATATACTCACGTATGAACTCATGATTCTTCTCGATGCCTCCTTTCTGATGAGAAGCCATGGGATCACAGTAATAGACGCTGCATCTTTTTGCACCTGTTATAGAGTATTCCATAGTTTCTGCATGCTTGAACTCCGATCCGTTATCCGTAAGGATAAGTGGGAAGATCTTCATGAAAACACTTAGCCCCAAGAGGTTCTCAAGATAGTCAATGACTTCTGTCACACAATGCTGAGTCTGACTTTCCATAAGGAATGCCAGCATCAGCTTGGTCTGCCGGAAATAGAATGTCAGAAAGACTCGCCCCCCTTTGACCGTCTCAACGACATCCATCTCCACTACGGACGTGTCTGCATTAGCTTCCATGTAGGCCGTGAAATCATCATAGGTCCGTCCCACACGATAGCTTTGATCAATCCTATCCTTAGGTCTTTTCTTACGTTGCTTATAGCGGACCTTACGCGGAAGGTCGATGTTTCTGAAGGTGAACAAGGAAAGATTGCAGTAAGTGTAGAAGGTGCTCTTGGAAATCCTTAGCGTCTTTCTGTGCGTACCGTAGATATGGTTGACGGATTGACTCTTTTTGATGAGAGGAGTCAGCAGTTCGTCCAGCAGAGCGATCTGATCTTTAGTGG
>NZ_JAFNJU010000015.1 GCF_017368455.1 Proteiniclasticum aestuarii
AAGTCTTGGACAGAAAAACGATAAAAAGAAAAAAGAAGATATATGAAGAATTCTCAAGCAATATCACCATACTCGATATGGGTAAACGAACCAACATGTTCAAGCTTCTTAAGAAACTGAGAACAGCCTGATTATCACGGCGTCTATTTTCTAAATATTAACCAACAGTAAATTGACACGGTCCTTATTTTCGTGGTTCTCACCATATCCGCTGGAATTTGATATAATGATTGTACATGAAAAGCAGATGGAGGATCGAAATGAAAAACGCAATCATCACAGGTGCCACAGGTGGAATCGGTATGGAAATCTCGAGAAAACTCTCTTCAATGGGGTACAATCTGGCACTGATCTACGGCAACAACCACCAGCAGGCCGATGCCTTAGTGGAAGAGTTATCTGCACTCACGAGAGTGAAAGCCTACTCTATGGATTTCTCAGGTGGTAACGGATATACCTCCACATTGAAGAGCATTCTCAAGGACTTTGGAGCCTTTGAGGTTCTTGTCCATGGAGCAGGCGTATCCTATCGGGATCTCTTCCATGAAATGACTGAACTGCAGTTTGAAGAGCTTCTCAGCATCAACCTCAAGCCTCTCTACTACGTCACCAGGGAGATCATCCCATGCATGATCGAAGGGGGAAAAGGCAGCATCATCAGTATTTCTTCCATCTGGGGATCCAGACCCGCTTCCATGGAAGTCGCCTACGCCATGACCAAAGGGGCTTTAGAGCAGTTCACCAGAAGTCTTGCTTCTGAACTTTCTCACATGAACATCCGGGTAAACGCCATCGCACCAGGTGGAGTGGATACAAAACTACTGGCAAATCTTAACGACCAGGAAAAAAGGGATTTCATTGATGACATTCCGTTCAAGAGACTGGCCAAGCCGGAAGAAGTGGCTGAACTTGCAGCATTTCTCATCGAAAAAGGCACCTACATCACCGGTCAGGTGCTCACCATGGACGGGGGATTCACCCTATAATCAAATAGACTCTCACAATGGCTCAATTCCATTGTGAGAGTCTTTCTTCCGTCTGCATGCAGCTACTGGTCTTTGCGCTTGTACTCCTTGAACCGGATCACAAATGCAACTCCGTTTCCTTCGTTTCTGAGATCATAATCCAGCTCATGTTTTTCCAGAATGTTGCGGATGATGGATAGCCCCAGACCGGAACTTCCATCTTTTCTCTGGCGGGACCTGTCTTTTTTATAGAACTGAACCCAGATGTTTTCCAGCTCCGTCTCATCGATGTGAGCAGGCGTATTGAAAATCTTCAGAATCAGCTCCTGGTGTTCCTCATATAAGGAAATGTTCACTTGTCCCTCCTGATGAAGATCCGTATAAGTCATGGCATTCTTGATGATATTTCTGATGGCTGTACTGAGCTTTTCCAGATCCGCTTCAATATAGTACTGACTTCCGATGCTGAAATTGAAAGACAGCTTCTCGCTCGGATAATCCAGAAATGGAGCCGCGGAGTTGACCAGAACAGTACTCAGATTGAATTCCGTTTTGTTCAGATTGAAGGCATCGGATTCGGTATAGGAAAGCTCAATCATATCTTTCACCAGTTTTTCCATGTTCTTCGACTCATCCAGTATGACGGACAGATATTCGTCTCTGCTTTCTTCACTGATGCCATCAATGAGACCTTCCGTGTAACCCTGAATCAGGGTAATGGGTGTCTTCAGTTCATGGGAGATATCTCTTATGAAGTCCTTCCTCTGGTTCTCCAGTTTCTGGCCCTTCAGCACATCTTCTTCCAGCAGTCTGTTTTTCTCATTCAGTTCGCTTAATGCGGTTTTCAGATTCGCTGCAAGGGTCGAGAGACTTTCTGCCAGCTCTCCGATTTCGTCCTTCTGCGTCCGATCGATCTGGGTGTCAAAATTCAGTCTGGCCAGTTCCTTGGACGAGCTGGTAAGCTTTCGGATGGGTCTGGTCACCGTATGGGAAATCAGAAAAGCAAGGATAACCACCACAATGAACCCGCCGGCGAAGACGTACACGAAGAAATTCTTGATGGTTCTTGCAGATTCATTGATGGGCACCATGGAGCTGATGGAGATGGCGAAGGAATCCGCATCTAGTACATTGATGGAACTGGCGGTGAGAAAATACCGTATGCTCCCATCTGCTCTTTCATATTCTCTGCTGATGATGCTCCTGTTTACAAGAAGCGCATCGACCAGGGTCTTGTCTGTAACGAGATCCCCGAAGAATCGATTGATGATTTCGATGTAATCTCCATCGATTCTGTTTCCACCATAGGCCATGTACTGCAGCGTACCGTTCTGGCCGAAGATGAACAGGCGTGTATTATTGCTGGCTTCAAAGTCATTGATGGACTGAATCAGCGTCTCTCCAGGGGAGAGGGCTCGATTTCTGAAGGACTCTAGATTTTCCGAAAGCGCAGTCTTTTTCGTTCGCGTGTAATAGGTTTCGAAGGAATAGGACATGAAAAGCATGGAGCCCAGAAGCAGGGCTGTAACAAGCAGGACCATGATGAAGGTGAGCTTATTGGAAATCGATCTAAACATGTTCTTTCACCTTGAATCTGTATCCGTAACCCCGAACCGTTTCGATATAGGTGAATACTTCACCCAGCTTTTCGCGAAGTCTCTTTATGCTGGTGTCTATGGTGCGAAGATCTCCTTCGTAATCGTATCCCCAGACCTTTTCAATAATGGTGTCTCTGGAAAGCACGATGTCCTCATTGGACGTGAAGAGCAGAAGGAGCTCGAATTCCTTCTTGCTTAAAGAGAGTTCCTCCTCATCCACAAATACCCGCTGGGATTTTTCGTTCACCCGAAGTCTTCCATAGACATGATCTTTCAGATCGTCCTTTTCGTATTCCAGTCTGGAAAACAGGTTATTGATCTTCAGCACCAGAATTTTCGGGGAGAAGGGTTTTGCGATGAAATCATCCGCACCGATGGAATAGGCTTCCACGAAGTCGTCATCCATGGCCTTTGCGGTGATGATGAACACTCGGGTATCCTTCTTCTTTCTGAGCTCCTTCAGCATGTCGAATCCGTCCATAAAGGGCATCATCACATCCAGAAGAATGAGATCGTAGTCCATCTCCAGAGATTTCTCCAGTCCTTCCTCACCATTTGAGGCCAGGTCGACAGTATACTGCTCTTTCAGGAGATAATCCCTCAGCAGATCTCTTAATCTTTTTTCATCTTCCACAATAAGTATTTTCTTCTCCATTCTACCACCTTGTTTTGTAAGAATTTTTTGCTAAGCAGAAGCTAGATATAGATTCTGTTCTTGTCATCCTTGTCGCCCTTCATGAGAAGAACTTCTTTCACCAGCTCACGGATTGCGGCGTTCATGGCATTGGGTTCCACTCTGGTCAGGCTGATTCTCAGAATCTTTTTGTCCTCCACCTTTGTGAATCCGGTGATGTCTCTGAATCTGTATCCTTTCACCTGTAGCCCCTCAAGAAGGGTTTTCAGCTTGAAGTCTTTGGGGAAATACAAACTTGCAAAAAAGCCGGCTTCAGGAATATGAACAGGGAAGGGGAATCCCTGCAGCGCATTCTTGAAGATCATGATATTCTGCTTCACTTTATCTCTGAGATTCGCCATATCCTTGGAGTAATGATCAGATTTCAGATACTTCAGCAGCACAGCCTGATTGAGCAGCGGTGCACCGCCATTCAGATACGTGATGTTATAGGAAAGTTTCTTGGCTATTCCAGGAGGAGCCACCACGCAGGCGCTTCGAAAGTAGGGACCTATGGTTTTGCTGAAGCTTCTAATGTATAGGGTTCTTTCTGGTGCCAGCGAAAAGAAGGTGGGTCCTTTAGACAATTCATTCAGATAGTCATCTTCAATGATGTGGAAATCATATTTTTCCGCCAGCGCAACAATCTTTTTCATCTGGTCTTCCTTCAGATCCGTGCCGAGAGGGTTGTGGTTTCTGCTGATGGTGAAGAAAAACTGAAATTCCCCGCTCCTGACTTTCTCCTCAAAGCTGTCCAGATCGATACCGTTCTGATTTCTGTCTACGGTGTCATGGGGAATATTCTTGATGTCCATATAGGAGAGGAGAATATTGTAAGTGGGGTCTTCCACCAGAACTTTCTTCTCCAGAATATTTGTGCCTAGAATCAGGTCTATGGCTCCTTGTGCACCTTCTGTTATGAGCACAGATTCCAGACTGATGTCCGGGCTGTGCATCTCCATGAGCAGATGCTCCCTCAGAAGGTTGTATCCCATGGGATAGCTGTAGTTCAGAAGACTTCTGCTCTTGTCTTCAAGAAGCTGATCGTAGATCTTTCTGAGCGATTCCATCGGCAGATTGCGATTACTCGGAACACCCGAATAAAAATCAAAGTCGCTGGTTCCACGTTTCTTGTTTCTGTTGATATAATATCCGCTCTTAGGGGCGGAGAAGACCAGAGACAAGGCTTCCAGCTCATTATACGCTTTGATGACCGTAGAGTTTGAACAGGCGAACTTGATTGCAAGACCACGGATGGAGGGTAGTTTGTCTGTATAGACATCCTTCTCGATCTCGGATCTCAGATAATCCATGATTTCTGTATATTTATAATTCATTTCATCACCCTTTTGTACCATATCAGTTTTCTCTTATTATACCATCATCGAGCCTTTTTATGCTACAGGTGTTCGGTAATGCTGATACAACACCAGCAGATTTTGTGTTATATTATTGTATGTATTATTATAGATTGAGAGTATGTCACGACTGTGACAGGCAGCTTGTAAATCGACGATTGTTCAAAGGAGTGTACCTTAAGTGAAGTTTTATGAAATACTGGTAAAATATTATGATGACATCTTTCCTGAAAACCAGAATACCTACTCTTTTCTGAGAGAAGGACTGGAGCCAGGAGACAAGGTTCTTGATGTGGCCTGCGGCACAGGCAGCTATACGATTCATCTGATCAGAGATGGCATTGCAGCCTGCGGACTGGATCTGGAAGAAGCCATGATCGAAAAAGCAGACAAAAAAGCGGCAAGAGAAGGGGTTTCACCCGATTTTGTCGTATCCGACATGCTGAATATCGAACTGGTCAGTGATGGAGGACTCAGAAGAATCTATATCATCGGAAATTCTCTGGTCCACCTGAAATCCAAGGATGAAGTGAGAGCATTCCTTAAAAGCGCTTATGATCTTCTCTCCGATGAAGGAGATCTCATCATCCAGATCATCAACTACGAGCGGATTCTCTCTCAGGGCATCGACCATCTGCCCACCATACAGGTGCCTGAAAAAGGAATCCAGTTTGAAAGAAATTACAGCTACGATCCTTCATCCAGCACCATAGAGTTCGCCTCCATCCTGAGCACACAGGACGAAAGCCGGGAATCCTCGGTCTATTTACTTCCGCTACTCAAGGACGAGCTGGTGACAGAGCTTACGAAAACAGGATTCAAGGAGATTGAGGTCTACGGAAACTTCAGCAAGGATCCCTTCACCGAAGACTCCGTTCCACTGGTTCTGAAAGCGAAGAAAAATACCTGATGAATGGAGATTCATATTAATGATTGATTACAATAAGACCGTTCTTGAGAACGGAATCACCCTTGTCACAGTGAAGAAGCCCGGAAAACTGTTCTCCCTGAATCTGGCTGTGAAAGTGGGATCTCTTCAGGAAACCCTGGAAGAAAAGGGAATTTCCCATTTCATCGAGCATATGCTCTTCAAAGGGACTGCATTTGATGACAATGTATCCCTGAACAGCAGAATTGAACATCTGGGTGGAGATTTCAATGCCTATACGGACTATATCTCCACTGTTTTCTCCATTTCCGCCTTATCCGAGGAACTGGAGAACAGCCTTGCCCTGCTGCGGGATATGCTTCTCTATCCGAGCTTTGATGGGCATGAACTTGAGAAGGAGAAAGGGGTCATCATTTCTGAGTTGAGAGCCTCCAATGACGATGCGGAAGAGACCACACACAAGAACCTGTATTATAACGCCTACGAGAAGAGTCCTCTGAAATACGATGTCATCGGAAGCGAGGAAACCATCAACTCCTTCACCAGGGACAGACTGGAAGCCTTTCACAAAGCACACTATCTTCCCGAGAATACCATTGTGGTTCTCATCAGCGACAGTGATCATGCAGAAATCAGAAGGCTGGTGGAAACCTGCTTCCATTCCTGGAAAAACGGAAAGGTGAAGCCTCTGAGTCTGAAGTTTGAAAAGAACATTCCAGGCAGACATACCGCCTACAAAGACATGGAACAGTCCACCCTTGGCATCCTGTATTCCTTCTCCATATCAGAAGAAGAGAAGCTTCCTCTGCGCGTGCTGAACTACAAGCTGGGCGTCAGCGGAAACTCCATTCTATTCAGGGAGCTCCGAGAAAACAGAGGGCTGGCCTATGATGTGTATTCTGATCTGGAGCTCACAGAGAAGATGCAGAATCTGCTCATCTACACCCAGGTGCCGGATGAAAGCATCGACGAAGCAGAAGAGCTCATTCTGAAGATTCTTGAGGAGATCAAAGAAGGTGCCTATTTCCATCAGGAAGATCTCCTGATCATGAAGAAAGTCCTGAAAACAAGTATTTACGGAACTTTGGATAATATCCATGACCTCTCTTCCTTCATACTGGATGAGCTGCTCAATGAAGAGGAGCCCATGGCATTTCAGAATGATCTGGACAAACTGGAAAACGTCACACTGGAAGATATCATAGCAGTGAGCAGAAAAGTCTTTGACGGTCCTACAATCTACCGATTAAGGGGGGAAAACGATGAAGACCATCACGATGATCAGTGAGAACAAGAAAAATAAGGATCGGGTCAGCATCTTCGCGGATGATGAATTCCTCATATCCTGCCACAAGGAACTCATCTACAAGAAATCTCTCCGAAAAGGGGACAAAGTGGATCCGGACCTTCTCCTGGAACTTGCAAGAGAAGATGAGTACATGAAAGCCAAGGATGTGGCACTGCGCTCTATCGAACGCAGCCTGAAAACCGTCCATGAAATCGAAAAGAAGCTGAGGGATAAGGAGTACACGGAAGACACCATTCAGCGGGTGATTCAGTTTATGGAGGAATACAGGCTCATCGATGACTATAAGTATGCCGAAACATTCTTCAAGGAGAAACTTCGGACACGAGGGGTGAAAAAAGCCCGATTCGAGTTATCCAATAAAGGAATCCCCAAGGACATCATGGAAAAAGCACTGGACGCGCTGAGCACCTCCTCGGTGGAGGAGGATTCCTGTCTCAATCTTGCAGAGAAGAAATATGCTCAGCTGGTGAAAAGAGAGACAGACCCTTACAAACTGAAAAACAAGCTCTATACGTTCCTCATGGGAAAAGGATATGACTATGAGCTCATCAGCAGCACACTCAGAAAGGTTATGGAAAGCAGCGAGTAGCTGCAGACATTCGAGAATGCAGTCTCAGGAGGCTGCGTTCTTTCTGTTCTTAAGAATAACTGAATTTTCAGTCGAAAAATAGATGTGGATCCCCAGAAGACTTATGATTATAGTAGGATGATTAACACATATTCTTATATTTTGCTGTTAAAATATAACATTCTCTATCTTTAATAAAAATTTAAAAATGATATAATTGATTCTATATTATTATCAACCTGCTTCGTGCATGATAGGAGACATGATAAAATGCTTGATAAAATTTATTTGGGATTGGATGTCGGTTCCACTACAGTAAAAGCTGTAGTCGTGAATAAAAACAGAAAAATCATATACAGCACCTACGAGCGTCATTTTTCAGATATACGCAGTACGGTGGTCAGTGTCATGAAGAAAATCCACGATTCCTTCGGCAACAGGGAAATCCATGTAGCTGTCACTGGCTCTGGAGGACTATCCGTTGCATCCTGGCTGGATATCCGTTTCATACAGGAAGTCATCGCATCCACCAGAGCTGTGGAAACCTTCATTCCTGAGACGGAGGTCGCCATCGAACTGGGTGGAGAGGACGCGAAAATCACCTATTTCGACGGCTCCATCGAGCAGAGAATGAACGGTACCTGTGCAGGAGGCACCGGTGCTTTCATCGATCAGATGGCATCGCTTTTGAAAACAGATGCTTCAGGTGTAAATACTCTGGCACAGGGTTCAAGCTATATCTATCCTATTGCCGCAAGATGCGGCGTATTTGCCAAGACAGATATTCAGCCACTCATCAATGAGGGGGCGAAGAAAGAAGACATTTCCGCTTCCATCTTCCAGGCTGTCGTCAACCAGACCATTGCAGGTCTGGCCTGCGGAAGGCCTATAAAGGGAAAAATCGCTTTTCTTGGGGGCCCGCTGCATTTTCTTCCGGAGCTGAGAAAAAGATTCATAGAAACATTGGAACTGAAGGAAGATGAAATCATCATTCCGGAAAACGCCGAGCTTTATGTGGCTCTTGGCGCTGCGCTGTCCTCTTTTGAAAACTACCCTCACCAGCTGGAAGTACTGATGCATCGTGCAGGAAAACTGAAAGATGTATTCAGCAAGGAAGTGAACAGGCTCGATCCTCTCTTTAAGACACCGGAGGAATTCCAGGCCTTCAAAGAGCGCCACAGCAAGGCAGTGGCACCTCGAAAACCCTTATCCGAATATAAGGGTGATGCCTATCTGGGTATTGATTCCGGTTCCACTACATCAAAGGTGGTGCTTCTGGACAGGGACCTGAATATTCTCTACTCCTATTATGGCAGTAACCAGGGTGATCCACTGCAGCTCATAACAGAAGTCCTCACCGAGCTTCTGGGGTCCCTGCCGGAAGGTGTCCGAATCGCTCAAAGTACTGTGACAGGGTATGGCGAAGGACTTATTAAAGCAGCTCTGGGGATTGATATTGGAGAGATCGAAACCATTGCCCATTATGAAGCCGCCAATTACTTCCTGGAGGGCGTGGACTTCATTCTGGACATCGGCGGACAGGACATGAAGTGCCTGCGCATCAAAGACGGATCCATCGATTCCATCATGCTGAACGAAGCCTGCTCATCAGGCTGCGGTTCCTTCATCGAGAGCTTTTCCAGTTCTCTTGGCTATGAGGTGAAAGACTTCGCAGTTTCCGCCCTGGAAGCCAGAGAACCCGTGGACCTGGGCTCCAGATGCACCGTGTTCATGAACTCCAGAGTCAAGCAGGCCCAGAAGGAAGGAGCATCTGTTTCGGAAATCAGCTCCGGCCTTTCCTATTCCGTCATCAAGAACGCCCTGTTCAAGGTCATCAAAGTGAGAGATCCCAAGGAAATGGGCGAGAAAATCATCGTGCAGGGTGGAACCTTCTACAATGACAGTGTGCTCAGAGCCTTCGAACTCATCTCGGAACGTGAAGCAGTACGTCCTGACATCGCCGGGCTTATGGGTGCTTTCGGCGCGGCAAAAATCGCCCGAGACAGACATGAAGGGAAGGAAACCTCTCTTCTTTCTCTGGAAGAAATCAGAGCGCTGCACCCAAAAACTGAAATGAGACGATGTAGTCTCTGCAACAACCGCTGTCCACTGACCATCAATATTTTCAAGGACGGTGCCGACGAATACATCACGGGAAACCGATGTGAAAGACCGCTGAAGATCCAGAAAAAGGAAGCTCTGCCCAATCTTTATGATTACAAGTATAAGCGAACCTTCGGTTATAAGAGCACTGTGACGGAAGAGAATAGAAGGGGAACCATCGGTATCCCGAGAGTGCTGAATCTTTACGAGAACTATCCGTTCTGGTTCACTTTCTTCGACAGTCTGGACTTCAAAGTGCTTCTGTCTCCGAAGTCTTCCAAGCCTCTGTATGAAAAAGGCATGAGCAGCATCCCATCTGAATCCGTATGCTATCCGGGAAAGCTGGTTCATGGCCATATCGAATATCTGGCGGCAAAAGACGTGGATCTCATCTTCTATCCCTGTCTTCCTTATGAAGAGAAGGAAGATGATCATGCCAACAATCACTTCAACTGCCCAGTGGTCACCTCTTATCCAGAAGTCATCAAGAACAATATGGATGTGCTGGCACTGAATAAAGTGAAGTTTCTCAATCCGTTCCTGAACTTCTATGACAGGAAAAACCTCTACAAGAAGCTCCATGAGGTTCTTTCGAAGCACTACAGCCTCACGCTGTCTGAAGTCAGAGAAGCCGTCAGAAAGGCGTATGATGAAATTGACCGCTATAAATCCGATGTTCAGAAAAAGGGAGAAGAGACCCTCCAGTATATTGCTGAAAATGGAATCAAGGGTATTGTGCTGGCAGGAAGACCCTATCACATCGACCCTGAAATCAACCATGGCATTCCCAATCTCATCACCGAATACGGCATGGCTGTGCTCACTGAAGACTCTGTGGCCCATCTTGGCACCGTGGAGAGACCGCTCCGCGTCATAGACCAGTGGACCTATCACAACAGACTGTATAGAGCCGCCTCCTTTGTGGCGAAGGAAAAGAATCTGGAACTCGTTCAGCTGAACAGCTTCGGATGTGGTCTGGATGCCGTCACCAGCGATCAGGTGGAAGAGATACTCCGTAGTAAAAACAAACTCTTCACACTGCTGAAGATCGATGAAGGAAACAACCTGGGGGCAGCGAGAATCAGAGTCAGAAGCCTTCTCGCAACCATGGGAGAAAGAGAACGGCATCATGTGGAGATCAAGGACACACCCATCACCTATGAGCGTCCGATTTTCACAAAGGAAATGAAGAAGACACACACACTTCTGAGTCCTCAGATGTCGCCGATTCATTTCAGATTTGTGGAAGCTGCTCTGCGCTATTCGGGCTTTAATGTGGTCGTCCTTCCGGATACGGATTTCAAAGCCGTGGATGAAGGCCTTAAATATGTGAACAACGACGCCTGTTATCCCTCCATACTGGTTGTAGGGCAGGTCATCAAGGCACTGAAGAGCGGACAATACGATCCGCAGAACACTTCCTGTCTCATCACGCAGACAGGCGGAGGCTGCAGAGCCACGAACTACGTGGGCTTCCTGCGTAAAGCGCTGAAAGAATCCGGATTCGGTCAGGTGCCCGTGATTCCGCTTTCCGTGCAGAGATTCGAGAAGCATCCCGGCATGGATCTGGATGTGAAAACCCTGAATGGTGCACTTCAGGCGCTTCTCTATGGAGATGTGCTCATGAGAGTGCTCTATCGGGTAAGACCCTATGAAGCCATCAAAGGCTCCGCCAATGCGCTATATGAATCCCTGACGGAGAAGATCATAAAGGATCTTAAGGATCCGACCATCAAATCCTTCAACGACAACATCCGGCTCATCATAAAACAGTTTGATGAACTGGAAACTGTGGACGTGGTCAAACCCAAGGTAGGTCTTGTAGGAGAAATTCTCGTGAAGTTCCATCCCACCGCCAACAACTCTGTGGTCAACGTCATTGAAGAAAACGGTTGTGAAGCCGTGATGCCGGACCTGGTGGATTTCTTCCTCTACTGCTCTTATAACAATGTGGCAAAACGAGAGGATCTGGGCGGAAGCCTTGGAAAAGCCCTGGGCAGCAGAGCTGCCATCGGGATTATCGAAGCCTATAGAAAAACCATGCGTACAGCACTGGAAAAATCAGTGCGATTCCATCCACCCGCACGAATAGAACATCTGGCTGAGATCACGAAGGATGTGGTCCAGATCGGAAATCAGACGGGAGAAGGATGGTTCCTCACCGGAGAAATGCTGGAGCTCATCGAGGAAGGTGTGGAGAATATCATCTGCATGCAGCCCTTCGCCTGTCTACCGAATCACATCACCGGAAAAGGCGTCATCAAGAAGCTGCGTGAAGAGAACAAGGATGTGAACATCACGGCCATCGACTATGATCCTGGTGCCAGCGAAGTGAATCAGCTGAACAGAATCAAGCTGATGATCTCCATCGCTTTCAGGAATCTGGAAAAGAATCAGAGAAATCTGGACCTCAGCGATGAGGAAAAGGCCTTGACAATCATGAATAGACAGATATAATGGAAATATATTTGAAAAGGCGCTGAAAAAGAGGAGTATCCATGAAGACGTGCAAAGAGAGGAAAACCCGCAGGCTGCAAGGTTTTCTCGCGAGACACATGGAGAAGGTAGCTTTTGAGCTTCCAGGCTGAACTGATAGTAAGCTTGGACGGTTTATCCAAATCGTTAACGTATGAGAGCCCATGTCAGTGGGAATAAAGGTGGTACCGCGAGTCTTCGTCCTTTTAGGATGAAGGCTCTTTTTTTATACGGAAAAAGCAGACCGACGCACGCCTTTGAGGTATGAACAGTTAGATTGAAGCAATAAGAGGGAGGAAGAATATGGAAAAGAAGAATCTCGAAACAACCTACAGTCCAAAGGACTTCGAAAAAAGAATCTATGAAAACTGGCTAAGCAAAGGTTATTTCACCCCTGAGGTGAACAAAGACAAGAAACCCTACACCATCGTGATGCCACCCCCAAACATCACCGGTAAACTTCATATGGGACATGCCCTGGATCTGACCCTTCAGGATATCCTGATCCGATTCAGAAGAATGCAGGGTTATGAAGCGCTGTGGCTTCCTGGAGAAGACCATGCGTCCATTGCCACGGAAGTCAGAGTGGAAAACGAACTGCTGAAGCAGGGACTGGTGAAAAAGGAAATGGGCAGAGAAGCTTTCCTTGAAAAAGTTTATGAATGGTCTGAAGAGTACAGAGGAAAAATCAGAGATCAGATCACAAAGATGGGTTCCTCCTGTGACTTCACAAGAGAAGCCTTCACCATGGACGAGAATCTCAGCAGAGCCGTAAAGGAATTCTTCGTGAAACTTTATCACGACGGTCTCATCTACAGAGGGAACCGCATCACCAACTGGTGCCCAAAGTGTGAAACCGCATTATCCGATGCGGAGATCGAATACGTAGAGCACAGCGGCAATTTCTGGCATTTCAGGTATCCCTATTCCGACGGATCCGGATATATGATCATTGCCACAACAAGACCGGAAACCATGCTTGGTGATACCGCGGTAGCTGTCCATCCGGAAGATGACCGGTTCAGGGATATGGTTGGAAAGACCCTGACGCTGCCGCTCATGAACCGTGAAATTCCCATCGTAGCCGATGACTATGTGGATAAGGATTTCGGCACAGGATGCGTGAAGATTACTCCAGCCCATGATCCCAACGACTTCCATGTAGGGGAAAGACATCATCTGGAAGCCATCCGTGTACTGGATGATAAAGGCATCATCAATGAGCATGGCGGAAAATACCAGGGCATGGACCGATACGAGGCCAGAAAAGCCATCATCAGAGATATGGAAGAGCTGGGTCTTCTGGAGAAGATCGAGCCCCACGTTCATAATGTGAACACCCATGACCGCTGCGGAACCGTCATTGAACCCATCATCTCCAAACAGTGGTATGTTGAAATGAAGCCTCTGGCAGGGCCTGCCATTGAAGCGGTAAAGAGCGGCAGAACAGACTTCGTGCCGGAAAGATTCGAAAAGACCTATTTCCACTGGTTGGAAAACATTCAGGACTGGTGCATCTCCAGACAGCTCTGGTGGGGGCATAGAATACCTGTCTGGTACTGCGATGACTGCGGTGAAGTGAATGTATCCACAGATGCGCCAGAAACCTGCAGCAAGTGCGGCAGCAGCAGTCTGACAGAAGAAGAAGACGTGCTGGACACCTGGTTCAGCTCCGCCTTATGGCCATTCTCCACCTTGGGCTGGCCAAATGAAACAGAGGATCTGAAGTATTTCTATCCCACATCGACACTGGTCACAGGATATGACATCATCCCGTTCTGGGTCATGAGAATGATGTTCTCCGGACTCTACAACATGGGCGAGGTGCCTTTTGACAAGGTATTCATCCACGGAATCGTAAGAGACTCCCAGGGCAGAAAAATGAGCAAATCCTTAGGCAACGGTGTGGATCCACTGGAAACCATCGATGAGTATGGTGCAGATGCGTTGAGATTCATGCTGATTTCAGGAAATGCGCCAGGAAGTGATATCCGTTTCTATCCAGAAAGAGTGGAAGCGGCAAGAAACTTTGCCAATAAGCTCTGGAATGCTTCCCGATTTGTGCTTATGAACATAGACGACACGCTTATTGAACAATACAAGGACAGTACGAATTATTCCATGGCGGATCAGTGGATTCTGTCAAAAATCAATAATCTCATCGCGGAAGTCACGGAGAATCTGGAGAAATTCGAACTTGGCATCGCGCTTTCCAAGGTCTATGAATTCATCTGGAATGAGCTCTGCGACTGGTACATCGAGCTGATCAAGCCTGTATTCTACAACGGAACCGATGAAGAGAAGGGTGTAAGCTACAGAATCATCAAAGATGTGCTCATCAAGTCCCTGAAGCTTCTGCATCCGACCATGCCGTTCATCACGGAAGAGATCTATTCCTTCCTGAACGATGAAGAAACCATTATGATGGCTTCCTGGCCTCTGGCGGATACTTCTTTCATCGATGCCCACATCGAAGAGCAGATGGGTGGCATCATTGAAGCCATCAAGAGCATCCGAAATCTGAGACAGGAAATGAATGTACCAAACAAAAAGAAGTCCACTCTTTATATCTTCCCCAATGAAGGAAAGAAGAGCATCTTCGAAAATGCAACGGACTATCTCATTAAACTGGCTTACGCCGAAGACGTGGTCCTTCTGGAGAAAGACAGCACGGATGAGAATCACGTATCCCTTGTGACTTCAACAGCCAGAATTTATATTCCGCTGCTGGATCTGGTGGATCGTGATAAGGAACTGGATCGACTTGAAAAAGAGAAGAAGAAACTGGAATCTGAAATCGAACGTGTAAACAGAAAGCTGGGGAACGAGAAGTTCCTGGCCAATGCAAAGGATGCGGTCGTTTCCGAGGAAAGAGCCAAAGGCGAAAAATACCAGTCCATGCTGGATGCTGTTGATGACAGAATCCAAGCACTGAAGTAATACTAGAATGAAAAAGTATAAGCGGGTTTTCCTGCTTATACTTTTTTCTTGATATTCTTTTCTTGAAACGTATAATAAAGCTATTGAGAGAAAGAAAGAACAGGTGAACTTGATTTGAATTATAATGAGACACTGAAACAGCTCCACAGCATTCCAAGAATCAGAAAGGAAGAGAACCTTCACCGCATGACTCGGCTGATGGCCCTTCTTTCGAATCCACAGGAAGGACAGCAGTATATCCATGTGGCTGGGACCAACGGAAAAGGGTCCATCTCCAGAATGCTGGAAGAGGTGCTCATGGAGAGCGGTTATAAAACAGGGCTTTTCACTTCGCCCTATATCTTTGATTTCCGTGAGCGCATCCAGATCGGCAATCAGATGATTTCTGAAGAGGATGTGATCCACTACTTCAAGATCGTTGATGAAGCAGGGAGAAAACTGGAAGCCGAGGGCTACACCTATCCTTCGGAGTTTGAAGTGGTCACCGCCATGGCACTGCTCTATTTCAGAGATCAGAAAGTGGACTTGGCCATCATAGAAGTGGGTATTGGCGGAATGTATGATGCGACCAATGTCATTACACCGATTCTGTCGCTGATCGCATCCATAAACTTTGATCATACTGCCGTTCTAGGGACTACACTGTCGTCCATCGCATGGCATAAGGCAGGCATCATGAAGGGAAACCCTTCCATTTCAACCTCGCAGCAGCCTGAGGTGCGAAGAGTGCTCAGGAAAAGAGCGGAGGAAGTCTCCTCCAGACTTCAATTCACCAGCAGCCGGGAAATGAAGTTTCTTGAAATAGATGGCCTGCATCAGAAAATCAGATATGATCTGAAGTCCGGCAGATCGCTCACACTACGACTATCCCTGCTTGGCATCCATCAGATGCTCAATGCGGGAGTCGTTCTCCATGCAGCAGAAATGCTGAAAGAGATGGGATATGATAAGATCAGTGATCCTTCTATTATCCGTGCTCTTGAAAAAGTTCGCTGGCCAGGTCGTATGGAAGTCATCAGCAGGAAGCCGCTTCTCATTCTGGATGGCGCGCACAATATGGATGGAGCCATCAATCTGAAGGAGAGCATCAATTTCTATTTCCCTGAGAAAAATGTCATCCTGCTTCTGGGTATGCTTCGGGATAAAGATGTGACGCCCGTCACGAAAGTGCTTTCCCAGGACACAAAGAAGGTGATTCTTTTCACGCCAAATGATTTCCGGGCACTGGAGGCAGAGAAACTGCTTCCTCTGCTTCATGAAAGTGCAGTGGGAATGACTGCACCTTCCATAGATGAAGCCATGGAAAAAGCCCTGGAAGTCTATGCAGAGGGAGACCTGATCCTATCTGCGGGTTCCCTCTACACCATTGGCGATCTGGAGCATGCATTTGAAAAGCACAGGATCCATGAAAATCCGTAATATTGCAGAAAATCCGCTGAAGTGAAGCACCTCAGCGGATTTCTCTTATTGTCATTATTTGATCAGTTCTTTATAGAGTAGTTCATAGATCTTCGTGGAATGATCTTTCCAGTTCTGTACCGATTTGTCTGCGGTTTCTTTTGTGGGGAAGTTCATGCTGATCTTGATGAGCTCATCCTTGTTTTCAAAGGCAGACAATGTAACCTGAATGGTGCCATGGGGGCCTTCGCTGATTTCATGAGTGATGGTAGTTTCCTTGATCAGGTGATTGATGTTCTCCACAAGATACTTGTCGATCTCTTTTCTCTTTCTGTCGTGAATCCTGTCTTTAAACATGTCCAGAACCGATCTGCCCTGGGCAGAGATGACGATGGCTTCCTTCTCATTGACCACATCCAGTTCCACCAGTCCGGTCTTGATGAGTTCATCAATGTACTGCTGCAGTTCGAAATAATTGATATAAACACATTCCAATATAATGTTCGAAAACTGTGTTTTCGTCAGATTCAGTTTGGACTGGGAAAGGGTATATAAAATCAGTAATTTGTTTTCAGCTAATGCATTATTCATCCTTCTTACATCCTCCTTGGAGACTACAACAATCATACCGAAAAATTATATTTATTACAATATGAAAATCCAATAGATTCATCCTAGAAGAATGATAAGTATCATCATATTATTGTGATATACCTGAAATGAAGGCTTGTAATCGACTTCATCTTTGCTATAATAAATGGTAGTACGTTTTACTCGAAAATGCAATGTGATGCAACACAAATGGGGGGAACACAACTTGGAAGCAACAAATGATAACCTGATCAGGCTGGAAGGACATTTTCTGGATGAGCCGGAATTCAGTCATGAACTCTATGGGGAAGAGTTCTACAATGCCAGATTCTGCGTCAATCGCTTAAGCGATTCAAAAGATATTCTGAACCTGACAATCTCCGGAAAACTCTTTGAGCCCGGAACTGTTTTCAAAGACAGATATACCAGGGTCTCTGGCCAGCTAAGAAGCTATAATAAAATTGTAGGTTCAAAGAACAAACTTCTTCTTACGGTTTTTGTCAGGGAAATTGATTTTCCGGACGAAAGAGCAGAAGAACCCAATTCGATCATGCTCACGGGGTACATCTGCAAAGAGCCTGTCTACAGAATGACGCCATTTGGAAGAGAGATCACCGATCTGCTCCTGGCTGTCAATCGTCATTTCAATAAAACGGATTACATACCAGTCATCGCCTGGGGCAGAAATGCCAAGTACACAAAATCCATGTCTATTGGTGACAAAATTCAGATTGATGGCAGACTGCAGTCACGCAGTTACACTAAAACCTATCCTGATGGTCATGTGGAAGAAAAGGTGGCATACGAAGTGTCATCCTCAATGGTTCACCTGGTGGAATCTGTAAACGATACACCCCAGGAGGATGAAGCCCTGTCGGATTTTGATAAAAAGCTGAATATCTCGTGATTTTTGTTGACAGCAGTAAAAATCAGTATATAATTAATTCATATTACGAGAGAGTAGGGATATTTATGCTCAAAGGTTTACTGATATTCCAAAGCCTTATCATATTGCTCATGTTTCTTGCAGCTGTGATGTTTATCATTCAGGGTCAATTTATTCAGAGCATTCTTTATCTGGCTTTTGGAGCATTATTTACTGGTTATGTACTGTCAAATCGAAAACATAAACCGGAATGAACCATGAACGGTTGTCTTACAGGGCAACCGTTTCTTTTCGTCCGGATTAGCTATGATAAAATCAAATTTCATGATAAAATACTAATGTCATTTATGACTGAAGCAGCGAAATATACTGAATTGGAGGGTATCAATGGAAAGTTATCTGGGTTTTTCCGAAATCTACGATGAGCTGATTGGTGAGGACATCGATTATAGACGCATCGCATCCTTCATTCTTTCAGAAACCCCGCAGCGAAACCTGTATCTGGATCTGGGCTGCGGCACAGGAACACTCTCCTTGATTGTAGGTGAACATTTCCGGGAAACCTATCTTGTGGATCTATCTTCCGATATGCTCACACTGGCAGTGGATAAGTTCACTGAGGGGAATGTTCCACATAAGGCATTTGCCTTATCTATGAATGAGATTTCCTTTCCGGTGAAGTTCAGTCTCATCACATCCTCCATCGATGCCATCAACTACATACTGGAGGCGCAGGAAGTAGAGACGCTTTTCACGAAAGTCTACAAGCACCTGGAAGAAAATGGAGTTTTCATCTTTGATGTGAATTCCGCTTATAAGATACGTGAAATCCTGGGTTCAAGAGACTATGTATACACAAGAGAGGACCTTGCCTACACCTGGGAAAACTACTATGAAGGTGACATCGTGGAAATGGTGCTCAATTTCTTCATAAAAAGGGGAGACTTCTATGAACGTATAGAGGAAATCCATGAGGAAAGAGCCTATGAAGTCGATACCCTAACTAAAATGCTTGAAAAGGCAGGATTTAAGGAAATTATAATCTGTGAAGATTATAGTAGGAATTCTATTACGGATGTTTCAGAAAGAATAACATTCATTGTCAGAAAGAGGTAGTAAAATGGATAAAATAATACACGCTACAGCCCAGAGCGGCAGCGTAAGAATCATCGCAGCGGATACGACGTCACTGGTCAATGAGGCTGTGAAAAATCACAACACCATGCCTACAGCATCGGCCGCATACGGCAGGATGCTCACAGCAGGAGCGCTCATGGGTTCCATGCTGAAAGGAAAGCAGGATTCCGTCACGATTCAGATCAACGGAGGAGGAATCTCAGGGGGCGTCCTGGCCACAGGAAGAGCAGACGGCAGAGTCAAAGGGTATATTGTAAATCCTGATGCGGACCTTCCCGTAAACGAGAAAGGAAAACTTGATGTTTCCGGCATCATCGGGATAGATGGTAAATTCACTGTGATTACTGATTTAGGCATGAAAGAACCCTATGTCAGTTCCGTTCCTATTTTCACCGGTGAAATCGCCGAAGATCTGGCCTATTTCTATACGGTCTCCGAACAGACTCCCTCAGCAGTGGCTTTAGGTGTCCTGGTCGATGTGGACGGTTCCGTCATGAATGCCGGGGGCTTCATCATCCAGATGATGCCTGGTGCAGACGAAATGCTGGCCGATCTTATCATGTATCGACTGGAAGAGATTCCGAGCCTTACAACCCTTCAAAGGGATGGGAACACCATCGTGGAAATCATCCAGTATATATTTGATGGTATGGGTCTGAATATTCTCAGTGAAGGCACACCAGAACTTTACTGTGACTGTTCAAAGGAAAGGGTGGAGAAAGCACTGATTTCCATTGGAAAAGAGGATCTGAAGGAGATTTATGAAGACAATGCATCCGAAGAGCTCGTCTGCCACTTCTGCAACAAGAAGTATCATTTTTCCCATGAAGATATCGGACGACTGCTGGACGAGCTGCAGTAATCCAGCCCATTTGAAACCTGATGGAGTGATGATCTCCATCAGGTTCATTCATGAAATCGTTTGAATCGAAAATACGATGAAAATATACACAAAATTGACGGTAACACTTGATTTATAAGGCGAATTCTGTTTTAATAATCTTTGTGTTCATAAATAAGGAGGACTAATATAATGAATAAAGCACAGTTAGTTACAAAGATCGCAGAAAAAACAAACTTCACAAAGAAGGACTCAGAAAAAGTATTAAAGGCAACCATCGAATCCATTGTTGAAGCGCTCACAGAAGGAGACAAGGTTCAGCTTTCAGGCTTCGGTACCTTTGAAGTGAAGAACAGAAAAGCAAGAGTAGGAAGAAATCCTAAGACCAACGAGGAAATTCAGATTCCTGAATTCAAGCAGCCCGCTTTCAGAGCAGGAAAAGACCTGAAGGAAATCATTAACGAATAGTTTTAATTTAAAGAATATAAAGAAAAGAACAGCTTCGGCTGTTCTTTCTTTATGTCTTTAAATGTATTCAGCTTACAGATCTCTCTTGAAATAGCTCGTATGCAGCAGTTTATGGGCTTTCTCGCCACCTGGTGTTCCCAGGAAGTTTTCATAAAGCTCCTGAATGGCTTTGTTTTCATGAGACATTCTCACTTCATGCTCCGTATCGATGGCATAAACACCAGCCGCTCTCTTTTTCAGTATTTCCAGATCGCCATGATGATAAGGCTGTCCACCGCCGCCTATACAGCCGCCAGGGCAGGCCATGATCTCAATGGCATGGTAGTTGCTTTTTCCATCTCTGATGCTTTCCAGGAGCGTTCTGGCGTTACCCAGGCCATTTGCGATGGCAAGGTTCAGCGTCAGGTCGCCAATGGTGACTGAAGCTTCTCTTAATCCAGCCATACCTCTCACTTCCGTGAAGTCCACTTTATCAATGGCTCCTCCAGTGAGCTGTACAGCTGCGGTTCTTAATGCCGCTTCTATGACACCACCGGTTGTTCCGAAAATCTGGGCTGCCCCAGTAGATTCTCCAAGTGGGTTGTCATATTCCTCGTCATCCAGTAGAAGGAAATTGATACCGGCTTCCTTGATCATACGTCCCAGCTCTCTGGTGGTGATGACGATGTCCACATCCTTGACGCCGTGATATTCCAGTTCTGGTCTTTCCGCCTCGTATTTCTTCGCAACACAGGGCATGACGGAGACGACGATCATATCTTCTTCCTTGATGCCCATCTTTTCCGCAAAATAGTGCTTGGTGATGGCACCGAACATCTCATGAGGAGATTTGCAGGTGGATGGAATATCCAGCAGGTCCGGGAACTGATGCTCGAAGAATTTAACCCATGCAGGGCAGCAGCTGGTAAGAATCGGAAGATTTTCGTTTTTCGTGATTCGATCAATCATTTCATGGGCTTCTTCCATGATGGTCAGATCCGCTGCGAAGTTGGTGTCAAACACATAGTCAAATCCAAGATGCTTCAGCGCTGAAACCATTTTACCGGTGACAACCGTTCCAGGTTCCAGTCCGAAAAGTTCACCCAGGGCTACTCTGACTGCAGGCGCCACCTGAACGACGACAGTTTTATCCTTCTTCTCCAGGGCTCGCCAGACTTTAGGTACATTATCGATTTCAACCAGCGCTCCGGTTGGGCAGACGGCTACACACTGACCACAGAAGGTACAGGAGGTTTCTCCCAGCGGATTGTGAAATGCCGGTCCGACAACGGTATCGAATCCTCTGTCAAGTCCGGATAGGGCATATACCGTCTGGACTTCGTTGCACATGGTTTCACATCTTCTGCAGAGAATGCATTTGCTAGAATCCCTGTAGATGGCTTTCGAGGACGTATCCACTGGGAAGGTGGACATCTCTCCTTCGAATCGGATCTGCTTGACACCCAAATCATGAGAAATCTGCTGCAGCTCGCATTCCTGATTCTTCAGGCAGACCAGACAATCCTTCGGATGATCCGATATCAGTAGTTCCACCATGGTTCTTCTGGCTCTGATGGCTCGGAGACTGTCCGTCTTGATCTTCATTCCTTCATAGACCGGGGTGGAGCAGGATGGCGCAAGATTCCTTCTTCCTTCCACTTCCACTACACAGGCTCTGCAGGATGCCACTTTGTTGACCATTTTGATGTTATGGAGGTCAAGATGGCAAAGGGTAGGGATATTGATATTCAGTGTTTCCGCAGCCTGAAGAATCGTGAAATTCTCAGGAACCTGGATTTCTTTATTGTTGATGGTTATATTTACCATTATTCTTCCTCCTATACAATCTGTACAGCCTTAATCGGCTTCACTGGGCATGCAGTATAACATGCTCCGCACTTGATGCATATTTCCTGATCGATCTCATGTTTTTCTCGAACCTTGCCGGAAATCGCATCCACTGGACATGCTCTCGCACATTTGGTACAGCCGATGCATGCATCAGTGATGACATATCTCGTCAGATCTCTACATACACCTGATGGGCATCTCTTATCTTCAATATGAGCACGATATTCCTCTTCGAAATACTTCATGGTGCTTAATACAGGGTTCGGTGCAGTCTGTCCCAGTCCGCATAGGGATGTGTCCTTGATCGTTTCAGACAGAATGCGTAGTTTGTCCAGATCCTCGGGCTCTCCTTTTCCAGCGGTGATCTTGTTCAGAATTTCAAGGAGTCTCTTATTTCCGACTCTGCACGCCGTACATTTTCCGCAGGATTCCTCCACTGTGAAATCCAGATAGAATTTTGCGATGTCCACCATACAGTTTTCTTCGTCCATGACGATCATTCCGCCGGAACCCATCATGGAGCCGATTCTGCTCAGGGATTCGTAATCAATGGGGGTGTCCAGATCCTTTTCTGTGATGCATCCACCTGAAGGACCACCGGTCTGAACCGCTTTGAACGCATGTCCACCTTTGATTCCGCCTCCGATTTCATAAATGATTTCTCTGAGCGTAATACCCATGGGCACTTCCACGAGTCCCACATTATTGATTTTGCCAGCCAGAGCAAACACCTTAGTTCCTTTCGAGAACTCCGTTCCGATGGAAGCGTACCATTCTGGTCCTTTCTGGAAGATGATCGGAATGTTCGCAAGGGTTTCCACGTTGTTCACGCAGGTAGGCTTACCGAACAGACCTGATTCTGAAGGGTAGGGTGGCTTGGATACAGGTTCACCTCTGTGTCCTTCGATACTCTGGATCAGCGCAGTCTCTTCACCGCATACAAAAGCTCCAGCACCGTACTTGATGACCAGGTCGAAATCGAAACCTGAATTCAGTATGTTTTTTCCTAATAGGTTGTATTCCTTCGCCTGCTCTATGGCAATCTTCAGACGCTTGATGGCAAGAGGGTACTCCGCTCTGATATAGACAACACCCTTATTCGCCCCGATGGCAAATCCGCCGATGGCCATGGCTTCGATGATGCTGTGAGGATCTCCCTCCAGTATGGAACGGTCCATGAATGCACCCGGGTCTCCTTCGTCGGCATTGCAGATCATGTATTTTTCAGAGCCCTTGCTGCGCAGCGTCATGCCCCATTTGGATCCCGTTGGATAGCCGCCGCCTCCACGACCACGAAGACCGGATGCTTTCAGTGTATCGACAACATCAATAGGCTCCTTTGTTGTGATGATTTCGGCTAAGGCCATGTAACCATCATTAGCAATATATTCTTCGATTTTTTCAGGGTCGATGAGTCCGCAGTTTCTCAGTGCAATACGATTCTGTTTTCTGTAGAAATTCATATGATTCTGGGTATCGATCTTCTCTCTGGTTTTGGGGTCGATATAGAGAAGACGCTCCACCATCTGTCCTTCCACAAGATGGCTGGATATGATTTCATCCACATCATCCTCAGTCACTTCCGTATAAAAGACATCGTCAGGGAAGACCTTTACGATGGGACCTTTTTCACAGAATCCGAAACATCCGGTAATATGACAGGAGGCCTGCTCGGTGAGGTTTCGTTTCTTCAGTTCTTCATTGAAATTCTCGACGATTTCCTTGCTTTTTGCACTGTGACAGCCCGTTCCGGCACAGACCAGTATTTCTCTCTTTGTGCCAGCTGGTGCTGCATTCTTTCTCAGAAACAGAAGTCCCTGACTCTTTTCTCTGATTTTTTTCAGATCCTCTATACTGCTTAACATATTACACCTCACATTCGCTGATGATTTTATTGACATCTTTCGCTTCCACTCTGCCGTACACCTTGTCATTGACCATGACGACAGGGGCCAGGCCGCAGGCACCCACACATCTTAGGGAATCGATGGTGAAAATTCCGTCTATGGAAGTTTCGCCCGATTTCATCCTGAGCTGCGACTCGAACTCTCTTAGAATCTTATCCGCTCCACGCACAAAGCATGCGGTTCCCATACAGACATTGATTACATTCTTACCTCTAGGTTCTGTGGTGAAGTAGGAGTAGAAGCTGACCACTCCGAAGATTTTCGATTTAGGAACCCCGATTTTCTGACTGATATGACCCACAAGCTCTTCGGATATATACCCGAACGAATTCTGCGCATGATGCAGTACTTCTATGAGGTCCGATTCCTTCGCATTGATTTTTTCGATAAATTCATCCAGCTCTTGAATTTTAGGATTTTGTGATAATACACACATTTTATCTCACCCCTTGTTAAATATTTGCCAAACACCCTTAATTATATAGACAACCCCATTTATTATCAACAAATTTCAGTCCATTACGAATTCTTTTCATTAAATGATAAATATTTATCATTTAAATTTCCGATTGTTCATTTCATTCTGGTTTCTCTGAGCGGTATTTTACAGACCAAAATGGTATGATTTGCGAAGTTGTGAGGAAACGTGGCGCGAACGCAGAAAGAACGCGTTTCAGAAGACCAGACAATGCAGTATACCGAAGCGATACGTAAGCTGCAACAAGAAAGTATGGAAAGGAGGACAAACCAGTGGATTAAGCTCCCTCCTTATGGAAAATAATACTGAATCATGATGAAAGTTACTGACTTATCTGAAATAGGACGTACAGTCTGTATTGATGATGAAGATGGATACATCATCCATTCTTGTTCCTGAAAAAATATTGATTTCATCCTTGAGAATCTCTGCAAGGGCTTTCTTGTCCTCCAGTTCCAGAGGAGGGCAGGATACTACATCAATATGAATGAAGTCCCCGAAATCCGAGCCCATGTCTGATCGGAATTCAGACTCATAGAACATGACTCTGATCGACCGGTCCTCCAGAGAGAATCTGCCACCTACGCGATATACGATGCTCTGGATCAGTCGATTCTTTCTCTCATGTCCACTGCATCTGGGAAAATGAAGCTTTATTGTCAACATCCGATTACCTCCTACACCTGTTATTACTATTATATCTTATTCCGCTTTCCGGTCATACTGATTATTGGAACTTTCCAAGGATGAAGACGGATAAATATCCTGTCGAAGTTGACGGAACAGGTGCAATTGGATATAATAAAGTCAATCAAAAATCAAAACACTTTGAACAGGAAGAGTACCGACAGGATTCTTTAAAGAGAGGGTAGCCATGGCTGGAAGCAACCTAAGAGGAGATTCGCGAAAACCACCTGGGAGTGCAGTACGAAGACGAAAGTATAAGGATCTGCGTTTGCCGCGTTAAGGTATTAAGCGAAAGCGACTCTCTGTTGCTTTTAATTAGGGTGGAACCACGATGACTCGTCCCTTTCCGGGACGGGTCTTTTTTATTTTAATGTATTAGGAGGAATGAACATGATTAATGTAAAACTGAAAGACGGAAATGTGATTCAGATGGAAAAGGGATCCACGGTGCTGGATGCCGCCTATGCCATATCATCAGGACTCGGACGTGCTGCAATGGCAGGACGTGTCAATGGGGAGCGGGTCGACATCCGTCATGAACTGAATGAGGACTGCGAACTTGAAATCAAAACCTTCGATGATGAAGACGGGAAGCATGCCTTTAGACATACTTCCTCCCACATACTGGCCCTGGCAGTGAAGAGGCTTTTCCCTGGTGTGAAGCTTGCCATAGGACCTGCCATAGAAAATGGATACTACTACGATTTTGATAAGGAAGGCAGCTTTTCCGCAGAAGACCTTACAAAGATCGAAGCGGAAATGAAGAAAATCGTGAAAGAGGATCTGAAGCTGGAAAGATATACACTTTCCAGAAGCGAAGCATTGAAACTTATGGAAGAGATGGGAGAACCTTACAAAGTGGAGCTGATCAACGATCTTCCAGAAGATGAGATATTATCCTTCTACAAGATGGGCGAATTCACCGATCTCTGCGCTGGCCCGCACCTCGCATCCACAAAGGCAGTGAAGGCCTTCAAGCTCACACAGGTCGCCGGTGCGTACTGGAGAGGTTCTGAAAAGAACAAAATGCTGTCCAGAATCTACGGCACATCCTTCCCGAAGAAGAACGAGCTGGATGAGTACCTTGCCATGGTGGAAGAAGCAAAGAAGCGTGATCACAACAAGCTCGGCAGAGAGCTGAACATATTCACATCCTCTGACATGATCGGTCAGGGTCTTCCATTATTCAAGAAGAACGGAACCAAAATCCTTCAGGTGATGAAGCGTTTCATCGAAGATGAGGAGGAGAGCCGTGGTTACGAGTTCACGCAGACCCCACTGATGTCCAAATCCGATCTGTTTAAGGTTTCAGGTCACTGGGATCACTACAAGGACGGCATGTTCATCATGTGTCAGGACCCTCATGGTCACGGAGATCTCTTCGGTGATGACGTGGAAGGCGAAGTCATGGCCCTAAGACCCATGACCTGTCCGTTCCAGTTCGCCATCTACAATTCCGATCAGCACAGCTACAGGGATCTGCCAGTGAAGATGGGGGAAACCTCCACACTCTTCAGAAATGAATCTTCCGGAGAAATGCACGGTCTCACAAGAGTCAGACAGTTCACCATCTCAGAAGGTCATCTGATCGTAAGACCGGATCAGCTGGAAGAGGAATTCAGAGGTGTACTGGACCTGACGAATTACGTCATGGAAACCCTGGGCATCAAAGAGGACATCACCTACAGATTTTCGAAGTGGGATCCTAAGGATACACATAAATACATCAACAACCCTGAGGCATGGGAAAGCACACAGAACACCATGAGAGAAATCCTCGACCATGCGGGGCTCAATTATGTGGAAGCCGATGGAGAAGCAGCCTTCTACGGTCCGAAACTTGACCTTCAGATGAAGAACGTTCATGGTAAAGAAGACACCATCATCACTGTGCAGATCGACTTTGCGCTTCCTGAAAGATTCAACATGACCTATGTGGATAAAGACGGACAGAAGAAACATCCGATTGTCATTCATAGAACAAGCATCGGCTGCTATGAAAGAACCCTCGCCATCCTCATTGAAAAATATGCAGGCGCTATGCCTCTGTGGCTGGCACCAGTCCAGGTGAAGCTGCTTCCGATTTCCGAAAAATTCCATGATTATGTGGAAGAGGTCCTGGCTAAGATGAAGAAGATGGGCATCCGCGCTGAAATGGATGACAGAAACGAGAAGATCGGTTACAAGATCCGTGAGGCAAGAAATGAGAGAATTCCATACTTCGTGGTGATTGGAGAACAGGAAAAGGACACCGGAACCCTGGCCGTCACCAGCCGTGAAAAGGGCAACGAAGGTTCGGCAGATCTTGATGAATTCATCAAGAGAGTGCTTCAGGAGAATGAGACCCGATATAATTACCATTTTGCTCCAAAAAGCACAGAAGAATAAAAGTTGAGGCGATGATTTGAGTAAATGTGTTGTATGCGGTAAACCAGGAGACACACATCATGTCATTCATAAAGATGAGGGAGGACTGGAATATCCGCTGAATCGGATCTGCCTCTGTGATCACCATCATAGAGGTCAGTCTGGACCTCATAGAGATCCAGAAATAGATCTTCGGTATAAGCGGACATTGCAGAACAAGCTGCAGAGTCTCTTCTCAGAGGAGTTCTACAGAAAAGAAGAGATCCGGAAAAAAGCCGAATTATCCAACAGCCTATTAAGAACACTTGTAAAGACACTCAAAAGATACAAGGAAGGCTATCGCAGAATCGACATCATCGATTTTCTCATGAGCGGCCATCAGCTGATTGACGAAGAAGATTTCCTGGATTCCATGGAGTGATGCAAAATCCTTGACTTCCTAAGAGAGACCTGATAGCAGGTCTTTCTTTTTTTTGAAAACCCTTGACTATCATTGTGATAGTGCTATATTTTAAATAGTAAGTTATGATGTAGAGGTGATTTAGTTGAAAGCAGCAGTAGTATATTCATCCAAAACAGGATTCACTAAGAAATATGCTGAGTGGATTGCAGAAGATCTTTCTCTGGAAGCCCATGATCTCCAGACATCAGATCACCTGAAAGAAGTCCTAAGTGGCGTGGACACGCTGATCTTTGGAGGGGGGCTTTATGCCATAGGCATAAACGGATTGAAAAAACTGCTCGATGATAATCAGACAGGATCCATAAGCAATATTTTCGTGTTCTGTACAGGACTGTCTCTTCGCTCCGAAGAGGTACAGAGAGAAATCTTCGAGAACAACCTGAAAGATGTTGAAAAAATCAATGTCAGACTATACTATTATAGAGGCGGATTCGATTATCAGAAACTGAACCTGATGGATCGGCTGCTCATGCGCATACTGAAGTTGAAGATCGAGTGGAAAAAGAATAAAGGCCCTTTATCGTCCGATGAAAAAGGGATGCTTGCCGTATTCCACCGGAAAGTGGATTTCACCGATCGTAAACTGATCCGTGAACTGGTAGAGGATGTGAGGTCCCTGCAACCCAAGCGCGATGGTTTTTCAGACAATATGTAGTAATGGAAGAATTCCAGAGGGAGCAACATGAGAGATATTTTTATTGCAGCACTGATCGGTTATTTACTTGGAAATATTCAGGCAGGTTATCTGCTTGGAAAACTGCTGAAGAAAGTGGATATCAGAACCTTAGGACAGGGGAACGCCGGTGCATCCAATGCAGTGGAATCCCTGGGCTGGAAGTTCGGTGTCCTTGTGGCACTGATCGATATTCTGAAAGGTGTAGCGGCAATCCTTCTTGTAAAATCCATGTTCTCCGTCGGATTCAATAAAGAAGGGGCTCTGCTCTTGTATACCGCTGGCTATTTTGCCATCCTCGGGCATATCTATCCTTTCTACATGAAGTTCAAAGGAGGGAAGGGGACTGCGACACTGATCGGGATCCTTCTGGGCATGAATCCGGTCTATGGAATCATCGCCATGTTCATCCTTGCCGGGGTGACCTTTGCAACGGACTATATCGCCATCGGCACCTTGTCACTCCTCTTCTACATACTCTTCATGACCATCTTTAAAGATCTCGGCTTATGGCCGGTCATGTTCACCTTAGCAGGAGGACTCTTAAGCATCTGGCTTCATCTTCCGAACTTCAGAAGAATTCAGAATGGCCAGGAGACCAGGCTTTCGAAGGTATTGCATCGAAAGAAAGAAGCAAAATAATGAAGATATATATGATTCCGTCAAAAAGATTCATAGGAAAAGACCAGGCAATCAAAATGCCTGGTCTTTTCCTATGATCAGCTGAACCATATCGCTATTTCCCGAGCTGCACTTTCCTTTGAATCGGATGCATGAACGGTGTTGAATGTCTTCGTCTGACCATACAGTCTCCGGATGGTTCCCTCAGCGGCCTCCGCCGGATCGGTCTTTCCATTGATCTCGCGAACAAGGGCAATGGCATTCTCACCTTCGAGCACCAGCGCCACCAGGGGACTTCTCGTGATGTAGTTCATGAGATTATCAAAATAGGATCTTCCTATATGTTCTTCATAATGTCTCATTACTCTTTCTTGATCTGCACGCAGCATTCTCATCGCGATCACCTTGAGCTCTCTCTCTTCATAGAGACTGATGATTTTTCCAATGAGTTTTCTTTCCACGGCATCCGGTTTGATCAGTATCAATGTCTTTTCCATAAAACTACTCCTCACATCGTTGATTTCATTATTATATCAGCATTGCACACTATTTGAAAGGACAACGCTACCGATGCAGCCAGACCATTATGCTATACTTATTCAAAAAGAGGTGAACGTCTATGTCAAAAAGAGAGGAGCATCCTTTCGGCCCCCTCTATGATAAATCCTCCCGCATTCTGATTCTGGGAAGCTTTCCTTCGGTGAAATCCAGAGAAGAAAGCTTCTTTTACGGACATCCCCAGAACAGATTCTGGAAAGTCCTGAAAGCCGTAACCGGATACCCGGGAGAGCTGGAAACCATTGAAGACAAAAAGGAGATGCTGAAGAAGCATCACATCGCCCTCTGGGACACCATAGCTTCCTGCGATATTGAAGGCTCCAGTGATTCCAGCATCAGAAACGTGGTGGCCAACGACTTATCGGAAATACTGAAGGCAGGAGAGATCCGTGCCGTTTTCTGCAATGGAAACACCTCCTTCAGACTCTATGAAAAATACTGTGAACAGTCAACCGGCATCCCCGCAAAGATCCTTCCTTCCACAAGCCCTGCCAACGCCTCCTGGTCTCTTGAGAAGCTCGTGGATAAATGGAATGCGGAACTGTCACCCTACATCTGATTGCCTGATCTTCAGGCATCTCTTTCCAGCAGTTTTTCATGAAGATGGTCGATGCCGAAAGCGCCCAGTGGCGCCGTAAGGATGATGGCAAGGACAGCCAGACTGAGAATCGTGTCTCCGGCTGCTACTCCCTGGGACAGAGGAATGGTTCCTATGGCAGCCTGCACCGTTGCTTTGGGCAGATAGGCTATGGCTGTGAAAAGTCTCTCTTTTCTGCTCAGACTGGTCCTGATGAGACTGATGAAGACACCGATCATTCTAAACAGCAGGGCGCATCCGATGAGAAGCACACTTTTAAAACCAGCACCTGAAAGCGCCTCGACCTCCACTGCAGCACCGACCAGTACAAACAGAAGGATTTCTGCACCAACCCAGATTTTGGAGAATTTACCGATGATTCTTCTTGCCAGCTTCTCATACCCTTTCAGGATGGTGCCGCCCAGCGCCATGACAGCGAGAAGTCCGGAAAGAGGGAAATAGGGGGCAATGAGATCTTCAACGCTCATAAACAGGAAAGATACACTCAATATGATCAGCACCTTGATGGTATCTCTTACATGAATCTTTCTGAACAGGCTGATCATAACCAACCCTGCAACAATGCCCAGTGCCATGCCGGACAGAACCGAAACGGGAACGGAAAGAAAAACACCCGCCCTCAGCTGATTTCCTGCATAGACCCCAAGAAATGCTGTGAATAACACTATGACATAGATGTCATCCACTGAAGCACCCGCCAGAACCAGCTGAGGAATCCGCTTTTTTCTTCCATATCCGCTTTCCATGAGATGAATCATGCGCGGTACGACCACTGCAGGCGATACCGCACTGAGTACACTGCCAAGAATCAGTGCTTCGATGTAGCTGATGCCAAGAAGCGGGGGTGCGATGAAGGATATGGCCAGAATTTCAAAGGTGGCGGGAACAAAGCTCATAAGCACAGCGGGTCTTCCGACCTTCTTCAGATCGCGAAGCTCCAGCGTCAGGCCTGCACGCAGAAGAATCACAATCAAGGCGATCTCTCGCAGGTCTCTGGAAATGTTGAGAATGTCCGCGGAGATCAGGTCCAATCCCTGTGGTCCAAGTAGAATTCCTGTAAAAATTAGTCCGATGAGTCCTGGGATTCTGAATCGGTTCAGAATTCCGCTTAAGGAAAATCCGATAATCAGAATCAGTGCTAAACTAAGCAGCATGTTTTCTCCTCCATACTATTCTTTCATAATAAAAAGACTGATGGTTTCTGCAGGAAATGCAGAAGTCATCAGCCTTAAAAAGCGGTTTTAGCCATTAAGGCTACGGGAGATCTTCATTCCCGACTTTCCTATGATAACACAGATTGCAGACCTTGAAAATCAAAACCGCCGGCTTAGCCGGCGGTTTCCACTGACCCTATAAGGGTCTTTCACCAGCTGCACCCGTGAGGGTGCATGAAAGCGGCCGCCAACCGCACTACTTACTCAACTGCTGCTAAAG
>NZ_JAFNJU010000016.1 GCF_017368455.1 Proteiniclasticum aestuarii
TGTTCAGCTCGGTTATAATGTTCATGAGGGTAGCTCCTTCCGGTTGTGTTATTAGGTCGTATTTTTATCATAACACGGTTTGAGCTATTCTCTTTTTCTATTCATCCAACAAATATTCTACACTAAGATATCTTTTAGTAAATTATTTCTAACTGAAGTTATCCTAGGGATACTTTTATAAAGGCTTTTTTGTCAGGTCCTATTGATTTACAGTGTCTGACCGCGGTCAGACAAACGTGGAGACGTTAGAAATGCTGGAAAGAAAAAAGATTGATTAAATCCTGGGGAAATTGTAAATCTAAAAAAAAGTCAATTTCTTTAGATAAATAAGGAGGGATTGATGATGCCTAATATCAAGTCCAGTACAGACTTACGCAACAATTATAATGAAATCTCAAGTTTTTGTCATGAAACTCAAGAGCCTGTATTTATTACGAAGAATGGTCGAGGTGACTTAGCGGTAATGAGTATCGAAACCTTTGAGCTGCTTAGTGGTAAAGTTGAACTATACCAACTGCTTGATGAGGGTAGAACTGCTGTGAAAGAAGGAAAGAAACGCCCGATGCATGAGGTGATGAAGGATATTAAAGCGAGTATAACTGACGATCATGTATAGATTGGATGTTTCAGAACCTGCTGAAAAAGATCTTCTGGACATCGTCAAATATATCGCATTCCGGCTTTCATTGCTCATGTCTGCGGCGCAGATGATGGAGATATTCGAAGAGGCCATTCTTAGTCTCGCTGAATCAACTGAGAGATGTACTCTTATTGCAGATAAGCCATTGGCACATTTGAAATATAGAAAACTGATGGTAAAGAACTATATTATTTTATCGATTAATGAAAAAGAGAGAGTAGTGGATATTGAAAGAATTCTATATGCAAGACGTAGCTGGAAAAGATTCATCTAATTCTTCTAAAGCTAACATTGAGAAAGTATAAGATGGAGAGATTGAACACATCATTATAAAGTCGGTTCCAGGATATATACATAATACCGTCACCGTTCTAGAAGTTGGTAGAGAACTTAAGGAGCAAGGTGTCGGTATTTTTTCGTAGAACAAAATATCAATACGTTATAAGGGGCGGTGAGAGGAGGCTTACTCTCTTCACTTCTTTTGTCTGCGTGATACTGTCGTACGCTGGAAAAACAGATTGATATAACCCTTGAAATGAGCTGCAGAAGCTGTTTTCAGGGTTAGTCGATTTTAAAATTTGAACGTAATACCATCACCGTTTCAAAAGATGGGAGAGAGTTTTAGAAAGTATTATTGATAGTTTATTTTGGAAACGATCCAGAAGAAAAGGATGAGTTACAGCTATTCAAATATCGTGGAATCAAATGATAAAGAAACCGGTTTCGTGAATGTGTGAATTGTGATATCATTGTAAATAAGAAGCGCTGAATAGTATGCCAGAAAGTGAGTGATACATAATGAAACCAATACCAGAAACGATTAATTCCCAGTTGGATATAAAGGAGAAAACCAGTAAAAGTAGGGTGTGTGGGTATCTCAAGGCAAAGGGGACATCCATTGTGAATGGCAATGGCGATGAGATTCTGCTGACCGGATGGGGACTTGGAAACTGGTTCCTTAATGAAGGCTACATGTGGAAGTCGTTTCATAACAGCCGTTTTGATCGACCAAGACGAATAGAACGGGTCGTGGAAGAATTGACCGGTAAGGCTTACACGCAGCATTTTTTTGAAGTGTTCAGAAGCCTTTACATTACAGAAGCGGAAATAAGAGATCTGGCAGAATCAGGGTATAATTCAGTGCGCATTCCTATTCATTGGCGCCTGCTGATGGAAGAGGGTGAGGAAATCACATTCATTGAATCGGGTTTCAGGCTCATTGATCAGTGCCTGGATTGGTGCGAAAAATATTCGATGTATGCTTTTATTGATATGCATGGAGCACCAGGCGGGCAGACCGGTGCGAATATCGATGACAGCATAGATGATGTGCCCAGACTGTTTATCGATGAACACAGCTATAGACAGTGTATAGAGCTCTGGAAGGAAATAGCCAGAAGATACAAAGACAGATCCATCGTTGGTGGGTATGATCTTCTCAACGAGCCCATTCGACCAGGAAGCTCAGAAATGAAGAGTTACGATCATCTGCTGCCCCAACTGATCGCGTTCTATGAAGATGTCATTCATGAAATAAGAAAAATCGATGATCAGCATATGCTATCCATTGAAGGGCATCACTGGTCCACCAGCACTGAAGTGTTTGACCGGGTGTATGATCCCAACATGGTCATCCATTTCCACCGCTATGGCTGCAATCCGGATTATCAGGCGTTTGAAGAGTTTGTGGATTTGTCCTTGAAAATGAATCTGCCCTTATGGCTGGGTGAAACCGGCGAAAACATACTGGAGTGGTTTTCTGCCATGTATCCTCTTTCTCTTGAACTGAACATTGGTTACAACTTATGGCCGGCAAAGAAAATGGAAGCGATGAATTCTCCGTATTCGATAAAAGAGCCAGAAGGCTGGCATGAGATTTTATCCTATCTGGAAGGGGGCAGGCACCCAGGTTACCAGAAGGCCAGAACAATCTTTGATGAGCTGCTTCATAACATCGGATTTGAGCACTGTGTAAAGAATGAACATGTTACAGATGCAGTGTTCAGACAGTCAGGCGCTAGAGTCATGGGGATTGATTTCGATGAATTTCCGGGAAGTGGCCATTCCTACTTGAGCAATCGACATCATGAAAATGAGCATAATCATAGATGCAATACCGGCATGAAACTCATCTCGCATATTAGGCCCGTCCAGTCCAAAATCGGTTTTTATAATCAGTGGGATTTCAATTCTCTCGCCTTGGAAAAAGGAGAGTTTGCCTGCTACACTTTCGCCGGAGATCAAAGTGAGGGTGTATGGCAAGTAAGCATACGAGGCCTGGAAAATGGAGAGCTGATTGTATATGAGAACGATGAAGTCATCGAAAAAATCCAGTTCATGAAAGAACCTGATTTTAGTACCTTTTCAGTTCCTAGTGTGAAACTGGATCACTGGGGTGTCCGTAGACTGAAAATTGAAGTGATGCGTGGAGAAGCGGCAGTGGATTGGGTTCGACTTACTTAAAGAAAGGATGTATTCAACACATGATTGATCATGCGTGAATCATTATGTCTTATAGATTCTTGAATATAGTAATAACGACAATATCATCTACTGATAGGAATATTGTTTAGAAAGGTGAGGGAATATGAATAACCTGAAAGATAAATGGGTATTGGTCACGGGTGCCAGCAGGGGACTAGGACAACTGATAGCTGCTTTTATGGCAGAGCAGGGATGTCACATGATACTTCATGGGAGAAACCTGAAGAATCTGGAGCAGACCGCGGAAATGGTTAAGAAACATAACGTGAAAGTCCACATGGTTACGTGCGAGCTATCAGACCTGCATGCTGTCGATGGTATGCTTCAAGCAATCGACACACTAGGTGTTGATGTGGAACTTGTTTTCAACAATGCAGGATTTCAGATCGGCTATCATGAAGACTACTATAAAACGCCGGATGATGATTTCTTAATCAGTTACAAGGCCAATACAGTGGCTCCGATAAAAATATGCTATCATTTTCTGCCCAAAATGATTGAAAAGGGGTTTGGAAGAATCATCAATACAACAAGCGACATCGCCAATGAACCTCAGCAGGCAGGATATTCTGCCAGTAAAGCGGCACTAGACAAACTGACGGTGGACCTTGCGGGAAAACTTACAGGAACCGGAGTGACGCTGAACCTGGTCAATCCAAGCTGGTGCCAGACGGATCTGGGCGGTCCTCATGCACCCAACACACCTGAAAGTGCTTTGCCAGGACTGGTTCTTCCCGCATTCTCCAGTGATAAGGTAAATGGACTACTAATCAACGCTCAGGACTTCAGAAACAGGAGGCTGTCTGATGCTTTACTGATGCTTGAGAATTTGCATTGCTATTGTACCTGAAAAGAGATGAACGGAAATGTGAAAAATGTCAGCGTACAAGGATCGTATTGAAAAGAGGTTGTCTGACAGATCTGCCCCGGGGAAAACTACTGCTGATTTATTGAAATAGGGCATCATTCAGAACAATACTATTTCAGCTGAGGTTTTAAGACATTAAGAGACCACTTGTCCGCTACCAAAGCAATAGATGCATGAATCCTTGAGAACGATGTGTTTACGAAGTTCTCAGGGTTTTTTCATTTTCTGATGGCGTAACAGGGGCAGATTTCCTGTGTGTTTTTGTGTATGAGGAAGAGCCCCCGATTGAACTTATTTATGGGAATGCAGGTTTGCTGTCAAAGTTCAGCAGGTTAGGAAAAATCCATCTGATCGGCACAACTCAGACTGGCCTCTGAACCCTCTCCTTTCATATCTCTGTGGTACAATAAGAATAAAGTTTCGAAGTAGAGTGAAGAAAAGCCATATTCTGTTTGTTCGATCGGATGACATACCGAATGGAGGAGATAGTTGTGATGAAAAGCAGAAAAGCATTGTTCCATCTGATGGCGCTCATGATGATACTATCTATTGTGATTGCAGGCTGCACCAGTCAATCAGAGGACCTGGACGATACCAATCAGAAATGGGACTACAGGCCTATGATCACAAAGGAGAATCTTGTGTACGGCGATACCGGGAAGACAATCCAGGCTTTGCCTGAAGGGATTGTTCTTTTGGGGAAAACAGAGCGTAAAGTTTCTCAGACAGAACCTATGGTAAAAGGAAGAGCTTATTTTGTTTCAAACACACTACCTGTGGAGACCGAAATATATGGGAATGAACGTTCAGAGGAAATCATCTATGCAGATTTTAATGACTCTTTTCTTGTGTATGAACGGATTGATAATTGAACCTTAATATCAGGCATCCAGTTTCTGTAAGGTCAGGAACGATAGAAGAGATTATTCATTCATGATGATGACAGATAGGAGAGTGAGAAATGAAAAAAGGCACCATTGCAGAGAAATATCATGATTATAGAGACAAAATCGGAAACAGAAAAGAACTCTATAAAGCCGTCGCACGAAAGTATGGAATCCATAGCGCTTTGTATCCGGGAAGCCATATCGATATTGCACCATCCTTGGTCATTCCGAAAGTGACCTACGTCGACAACTTCAGAGGAGCCGTTCAGTTTTTCAAAGATCTGGAATCCATCAGAGACTATATCGAAGAAAACAAAGACTATGAAGGGGAATCCGAGGTGGACTTTAAGGGAGAGGACTATGCAGAAGATCTGGATCTGGAACCGGTGGATCTGATCATCTCCCAGTATGCAGGCTTTGTGGGACAGGCAACGAAGAAATACCTGAAAACAGGTGGGATTCTACTTTGCAACGACAGCCATGGAGATGCCACCTTAGCCGCTTTCGATGAGGATTTCGAGTTCATAGGAGTCGTTTCAGGCAGCAGCAGAATCATCGAAAAGGGACTGGATGCCTATTTCAGGCTGTCTGGAGATCAGGATGCTGACGTGGCGATAGTAAGAGAAGCGATGAAGGGGCCGAAATACAGCAAGAAAGCTGAAAACTATCTTTTTCGGAAGATCCGGTAGGGCTATGCCATTTAATCTGAATGGGTGGGACGATCGGTATAGTTTCTCAGAGAACAAACGCATGATGCGCAAGATTTCTTTTCAGAATACCTGTAATATGGTTATAATAGACTATAGCTCCAGTATCGCTTATGACAGCAGCGCTGAAAAGCAGGTAAAGCTAAAGATACTCAATGACTATGAAAGTATTACACGAAGAGAGGAATTACTGTATATGGAAGGAATCTACTTGAAAAACGAGCTGTATGACCTGATTAATAAAGACACAAGTATCTTTGAGTTCATACAATCCGGCTCATTGGACGGAATCTGGTACTGGGATCTGGAACATCCCGAAATGGAATGGATGAGCCCGAAGTTCTGGGAAACCCTTGGATATGATCCAGAGGAGAAAAAACACCTGTCCAGCGAGTGGCAGGATATTATTTTTCAGGAGGATCTGAAATTAGCTATAGAGAATTTTGAGAAACACTGCGCCGACCCCAGTCATCCCTATGATCAGGTTGTGCGGTACAGACATAAAAACAATTCTACGGTATGGATACGATGCAGAGGCCTTGCCATCAGAGATCATAGCGGGAGAGCCATCCGTATGCTCGGAGCCCATACGGACATCACCGATCTGAAAGAAACGGAGAAAGAGATGTCGAGATTGACCAGGGAATATGAGAAGGTGTTTCACGGCACCCAGGATGCCATGTTTCTCATAAAGGTTGTAGGAAACGGTGCCTTCCGATATGTGAGAAACAACCTTGCCCATCAGAACAAGACCGGGATCGCTCTGGAGCAGATTCGAAGCAAGACCCCTCAGGAACTGCTGGGAGCCGAAATGGGCAATCTGGTCTCAGAAAATTACAGTCGATGTGTCTCAGAAGGCAGAAGCATTGTCTATGAAGAAACACTGAACCTGCCCGGCGGAAAGCGGATCTGGCTGACCACCCTGACCCCCATCATCGAAGATCATTGTGTATCGCACATTGTAGGGTCTGCCATGGACATCACAGAGCGGAAGCAACTGGAAGAGGAGCTTAAAAAGCAGGCGAATTATGACAATCTCACCGGTTTACCCAACCGAAAGCTCTTTTTTGAACGGCTGGAGACACTGCTTGCTGAAAGTGAAGAGAAGAATACCTCCTTTGCACTGCTCTTCCTGGATCTGGACGGATTCAAAAGCATCAACGACACCTACGGACACGAAGCAGGAGATCAGGTGCTCATCACGGCAGGAAAAAGAATTCAGCGGTGCATCGGAAAAGCCGATACGGCAGCCAGAATGGGTGGAGATGAATACGCCGTGCTGATCCATAGCGCTGGAGATCAGGATAACGTAGCGGTGGTGGTCGAAAAGATTCATCACTCGCTCAAGGAAACGATGTTCATCGGAAGCAGTGAGTGCAGAATCAACTCCTCCATCGGCGTTGCGGTCTATCCCCATGACGGCAGCCACAGGGAAGCGCTGTTGAGATATGCGGATACTGTCATGTATGAGGTGAAGAGAACCGGAAAGGGAAGATTCGCATTTCAGAATCATCCTGTGAAGAGAATCCTGTAGATGTTGCTTCTCTTGCCCGGAAAATAGATAGAGTCAGAACATGAAAGAAGAATGAAATGGAGGAATCGTAAATGGATCGTAAAACAAAATCCTGGATCAATGCAGCCCTTCTGGTGGCAACCCTCATCGTCAATGCCCTGGGTGCAGCAGGCATCATCAATGGTCTTTCTCAAAAGGAGATTTCAGACAGATATCAGACCCTGATCACGCCAGCCCCATCCACTTTCAGCATCTGGAGCGTCATCTATACCTTCCTCATTATTTCCATTGTTGTTCTGGTCATCAAGGCCAAAGACAACTATTATGGGAAAGTCCTGGACGAGATCAGCCCTCTCTTCTGGGCATCCTGTGCACTAAACATCGTATGGATCGTCACGTTCTCCTATGAGCTCATCGGGCTGTCCACCCTCTTCATATTCGCGTTTCTCATCGTCATGGTCCTCATTGTCAAGCGCCTTGGGAGGATTCAGGAGAAGAACCGTTTCTTGCTGCCTGTAGCCTTCGGCTTATATGCAGGATGGCTTTTCATCGCCACGGTGGTGAATACTGCGGCCTGGCTGGTGAAGATCCAGTGGGGAAGGTTCGGGGTTTCGGAAGAAATCTGGAGCATTGTGATTCTTCTGGTTGCCGTGGGTCTGACGCTTCTGGTGCTTCAGGATACGAAAAATGCGATCTTACCACTCCCCATTGCCTGGGCCTATTTCGGAATCTATAATTTCCTGGGTTCACCGGAAGGCTTTGACGGAGCGTATACCATGCTCCAGAATGTCGCCCTCCTTGGCATGGCGCTTCTGATCGGACTGGCAGCGATTCAGTTCTACAAGAACAAGTACAGGATCATGCCAGAGGTGTCTGAATCCGGAATCTGAGTCAGCAGAGTTTAATAGAGTGATTTGTCATGAAGGGTTTTCCTTTGAGAAAGACGTACAGCAGAACAACCGCAGTGGTTTCGGACTTCTGAGTGCCAGGCAGGCATGGGGAAGGAGAAGGAAGACCGGTGCGGTTGTTTTTCATTCCAATTAAAGATATACTTTTTTCAAGGGTGAATACTCAGAATAATGTGAAAAGGAACAGCACTTACATTTCGGCTCTGAGTCTATTGAACTCAGAGGAACAGGAGGAGAATGCCTATGAAATATGAAGGATCCTGTCTGTGCGGACAGGTGAAATTTGAAGTGGAAGGGGACTTTGAGAATTTTTATCTGTGTCATTGTGAGCGTTGCCGAAAGGACACCGGATCTGCTCATGCAGCGAATCTCTTTTCCTCCACCGCCAGACTGGTCTGGCTCTCCGGAGAAGACCTGGTGAGGACGTTCAACTTTCGAGGAGAGGGGCATATTAAGAGCTTCTGCACCCATTGCGGGTCCGCTCTGCCCAATTTACAGATGGAAGGAAAGCTTCTGGTGGTCCCCGCAGGAAGCCTGGACAGTGATATTCCTGTAAGGCCCCAGGGACATATCTACACGGCCCGGAAGGCGAACTGGGATGAGCATCTGGAAGAGATTGCAGCCTTTGACAAACTGCCTGTTTAAATAAGAGATTGGATCAAACTCTGCAGGACTCATGCAGAGAGAGGGATGAAAGAAAGGATGGAGGAAATGAAGGAAGAGAGACTGGGCGGTGCGGCCCTTGATAAACTGACTGAGGTGATCCGTCATTACAGTGAGCTGGATCAAAAGACGCTTAGAGCTCTGGTGGATCATATCCCCGTACAGACCTTCCGAAAAGGGGAGGTGCTCATCGAGCAGGGAGAAGTTCCCAGGCGCTGCTATTTCGTCATAGAGGGCTGTGCCAGGAAATTCTCGGTGGATGAAGACGGGAAGGAAGTGACATCGGACTTTTACACGGAAGAGCAGAGCATCAATGTGTTCACGGACAATCCAAAAGCGGAGTCTCCTTATTCTGTGGTCTGCCTGGAAAACTCCATCATGATTGTGGGGGATCTGGAAGAAGAACAGAATGAACTGGAAATGTATCCTGAGTTTGAAAGCATCATATTGAAAATGATGCAGGCAGGTATGGGAGAGCTTCAGGACACCTTTGCCTCCTTCATCCGCATGACACCTGAAGAGAGAGTCCGGCACATGATGGGTAAAAGGCCGGAACTCTTCACCAGGGTGCCCCAGCATCAGCTGGCCAGTTATCTGGGCCTGACCCCGGAATCCCTGAGCAGGATCAAAGGGCGTCTTGGTCAGGGACCACTGAAGGCTGTGGACTGACGGACTTGCCTCCTTTAGCGATCAGCCATACTGCAAAGGAGAGCTCGCCCACCGCCATGGGGATGGAGAGATACGTATCGAGAAAAGCGGCAGCAGCTGCTGCCTGAGGCATGAAGTTCTCAAGACCATGGATCAGGCTGTAGCCGATCCCTGCTAGGACAAGCAGGGATGCGAAGATGGAAGGTGTCCGTTCGTTTTTCAGAACACCGATACCGGTCACAATCAGGTGAAAACCGAAAATGAACAGTCCCAAGGACCAGATTCTCTCAAATAGCTGGGTGTCCTGCCTGAATAGAAATACAATGCCGATGGCAAGAAAGAGGCAGTACAGAAGGCGCAGTGTACCTGAGACTATGGCTAGGGTAAGATGAGATGACTTCAAATACCTGTAAAGACCGTAGGCGACAATAAGGTCGGCGGCAAGAATAAGAATCCAGGCGGCAGCACCGGAGTAAAAAAGAGTGCTCTTTGACTGGATGTTGGTCATGGTCTGAATCGGATCATTCTCCACATGGATCTGAGTGAAGGAGATGCCGTAGGCATACCCTGCAGCGAGAGCCATGATCAGCAGGGCAGTTCCGGTGAGGATGCTAAAGAAACGTATGGGATTCATTTTTAAAGTTTTCATGATGGGTGCTCCTTTCGTAATGGTTATACTCTTATTATGACAATAGAATCAGAATCGGCATTGATTTAAGTCAATGCCTTTCATTTTCTCCTCCCCTATATTCATAGAGTGGTTACGCTTCGCGCAGACTGCGCATGAGGATCCTCATAGGAAGAATTCTTGTGAAATGAGGGTAAGAGAAAGAGAAACATGCAGAGAATAACAGCACCAAAGGAACCGATGAATGAAAGGAGATACCGATGAAAAAAGTGAGCAAGCATAAAAGAATCCTGCAGGTCCTCTTGCCGGCTGCAACCCTGATATCACTGTACTTTGTACCTTGGATCCTCATACGAGTGTGGATCATGCCGCTGCCCGATACCGTGGAGGAGCAGATGAATCAGGCCATGGACTATGGATTTGACGGCATGATCGTCTATGTGGACCAGAAAGGGGAAGAGCCTGGTTTCCATTCTGCGGGGTGGAAGAACAGAGAGGAGAAAATTCCTGCGGATCCACATTCCTTATTCAAGATTGCAAGCATTGGAAAACTATACGATGCAGTTGCTGTGACAAAACTGGTGAAAAGCAAAGACCTGTCACTAGATCAGACTCTGGGGGAATTCTTTCCAGAGCTTACTGATAGGATTGAACATGCTGAGAACATCACAGTTAGAATGCTGGTGCAGCATCAGAGCGGGATTCCGAATTACACCGATGTTCAGGATTACTGGGTAAGCCCGCCGAAAACCAGTGAAGAAACCCTTTCACTGGTGCTGGATCGGCCATCGGAATTCCAGCCGGGGGAAGGATACGGGTACTCAAACACCAATTATCTGCTGCTGACGAATATCATGGAGAAAGTACTGGGTTACAGTAAATTTCAATATATCGAGGAAGAGATTCTGTGTCCTCTGGGACTCGAGCATACCTTCGCCTCGTTGGCTGATGTGAACAGTGACGATCTGATGAGTGGCTACTATGAAGGGGTCGAAGAAGACATCAAGATGAGTGACTATGGTTCCATGATTGCCACAGCGGAGGATGTGGGAGTTTTTCTCCGTGCACTGAATGACGGGACACTGTTTGATGAAGGAGAAGAAGAGATCTATGCATCTCTTTACGAATATGGACATACAGGGCTAATACCTGGATATCAGAGCATCGCAAAGTACCATGAGGACATCGATGCCGTGGTCATTCAATTTGTGAACACCACAGATTTTGACGGATATACCTGGACTGTATCGGAAATCGTCTATAATCGCATCCTCAGAATTATGCGCAGGAAGTAGGTATTCCTTTCATAGGACAGTTGGCTTACTTTCATCATCATGAAGCAGCACAGTTCACCAGGGTAGGCTGATGCTGAATGAGGGGATAGAATACATGAAATCGGCATGAAAAAACGGTCATGGTGGCGGGAATCTTTTGTGACAAATGTGTAAACCATTTCAGAAGGATCGGAAAGTTGCAGGAAAACATGGTAGAATAAATAAAATACTTCTTTCATTGATCGGAATCAAGATGAGAGCCGATCTGGCATGATGATCGGAAAAGGAAGCCCTATGGCATCCGCAAGGGAGGTGCAGTTTGAAATATAAAGTTGAAGTCATGATTGGAAGACCCAGAGAAGAAATGCTGGTTCTGTTTCAGGACATGGCTTTCATGAAAAAATGGCAGCCGGGATTCCAGACTCTGGAAGTCTTGGAAGGAAATCCTGGAGAGGTCGGTTCAAAAAGCAGACTGACCTATCTGTCCAAGGGAAAACCTTCTGAAATCATTGAAACGATTGTCTCAAAGGATCTGCCAGACCGGTTTGACTTTCTGTATGAAGCAAAGGGAGTAAAGAACTGGGCGAGGAACAGATTCATTGACCAAGGCGATGAAGTGCTATGGATTGCAGAGCATGAGTTCAGGTTTTCCGGAGTGATGAAGGTCATGGGGCTGCTGAAAGGAATGTTTGTGAAACAGACAACGAAAGACATGTATGCATTTAAGAAGTTTGCTGAAATGGAATCAAAAAGTGAGAGGAGTCCGGTATGAGCATTGGCGCATTTTCATTAAGTTTGTCCGTGAAAGATATTGAAGTTTCGAAGAAGTTCTATGAGACATTGGGTTTCAGGAGCTTTGCAGGCGTACTGGAGGATAAATGGATTATCATGCAGAACGGTGATGTGACCATCGGATTATTTGAAGGGATGTTCGAGAGAAACATGATGACGTTTAATCCGGGCTGGAATGATCAGGCTGAAAATGTAGCGTCTTTCAAGGATATTCGAGAAATTCAGGAAGAGTTGAGAAAGAAGGGAATAGTCTTTGAAAGTATGGTGGAAGAGCATACAGAAGGTCCGGGCAGTTTTATGCTTATCGATCCGGATGGTAATCCGATTTTAGTGGATCAGCATAGGTGAATCCAGTACTTTTCAAGAGAAAGCCGTATGAGCTCTGATGCTTATACGGCTTCTTTCCGCAGGAAATGCTGCTCCACCGATGAAGCCATGGGCTATCAGATGAAATGAAGAGGGCTTATACTAGGTGCTTCTTTATTCTTCACCGAAAGCTTCATTATCCCGAAGAAGTTCGGGGTTTCTTGCGTGAGTTTCATGGTATGATAGGCTCATGAATATTGAAAGAATAGAAGTTTACAACAACAAAAGTATGTGAAATGGATATTCTCATAAGGGGCTTTGTATGAAGAAGTATATTCCAGCAGCAATCTTCCTGGTTCTCTTTTTGCTCACATCCTTACTCTATACACCCATGCTCTATGATAAGTATTTTTCTATGACAAAGGAGCTGACCATGATTTTTCAAATCGATCATTACATGAAGGATCCTGAGGTGCTGGTTCCAACATATGACACGGCTTCAGACAATCCCTATCTGCATGTGTCAGGTCAAGCCATATCTCTGGAAAGGAGCCGGCAGTTTGGGAAGTGGGACGGTTACTACATTTATATCACTCCGAACAAGTTATCTGATTCAGAGTTTTTCAGTATTTCAATATCAAGCAGAGGTTCAGAGCAGAATGTACCTGCTGAACTGATGTGGGAGAAGAAAAATGTGACATCTGACTTCAATTCAGTAGAAAATTATCCGGATGGAGTTTACACGAGATATATCGGAACCTTTCTGGAGGATGGATATGCGTATGAGATTACAGGGTTTGTTTTTGGCGAAATTGATGAACCTAGAGACAAGAGGATCCTGGAAGAGCTCAAATACATCCTTGACGGAATGGAACAGCAGGCTCAGCTGAAATCAGCAGATGTGAACGGAAAGAATGAAATGGAGGAGACAGCGTGATCAAGTATAAATCAATATTTTTTCTGATACTGGCCATAGGAACAGGCGGACCCATACAGGCTACATTTTTTCCTCTAAAACCTGCAGCGGACTTTGTGAAAGATGTCATGCTCATGATTCTGTTTTTTGTATTTCTTCATCAGGCTACAAAAAGCAGGAACAATATTTCTCCTTTGAGTAGATTCAAGGACAAGCCGCTTCTTATAATCGGGATCCTTTCGGTTCTCACTGCAGCAGGAGTAGGACTTCAGATGATACTGTTCTGGTGATTCCGAAAAAGCTTGCATGTGCGTTAAATATCAGATCAACCATAGTGATTAAATCAGGCGACTATTTCCATAGGGAAAGGTCGCTTTTTGATTTTTAAAGCAAGTAGTGAGGGATTTAATCATATTGCTGCGAATGATTCTTTGATGGAGTAGTTTCATACGAATATAATTCTTTGGATAAAATATTCTGCAAAGCAAACTTGACAATTTATGCAAAGCTTACTATACTTAAATTGCAAAGCAGACTATGCGAAAAGTGGAAGGTGATAAAAATTAAAACGAGAATAAGAGAACTGAGAAAAGAAAGAAAATTGTCTCAGGAAGAGCTCGCCATGGAAGTGGGGACAACCAGGCAGACCATCACATCAATAGAAGTGGAGAAGTACACAGCTTCTCTGGTACTGTCCTACAAGATTGCACATTTTTTCGATCTGACCATTGAAGAGGTTTTTGATTTTTCAGATGTTGAATAGGGGGGAATAGGAAATGGAGAACTATAAAAGAACCATCAGACACAGAATAGGATTGTTTACAGGTTTGATTCTGCTGACAGCCGTGCTTGGAGTTTACAGTAGTATAGCAATGGGGAACCCCGAGAATACAGGGATTTCAGATGGAGCTCTGTCCGGATTCCAGATGGGACTGATCGTAGGATTAGGTGTTCTGGCTCTGACACAGCTGTTTAAGTTAAGCATGGCTGTAAAAGATGAAAGAAAGCTGAAACTGGCCTATAACAGGGAAAACGATGAAAGAATGAAAGCTATACGGGCCAAGGCTGGAATGCCGATGCTTCTCATCACTTCTGTTCTGATGATTATTGCAGCAATCATTGCAGGATATTTCAATATCGTCGTATTTTATACATTAACCGCTGCTGCCGTGGTGCAGTTATTATTAGGCGTATCTGTGAAACTGTATCACATGAAAACAATGTAGAGGGGGAGAGGGCCATGAAAAGCAGGGTTCCATATCTAATAGCACTAGGGAGTATGGTCGCAGCATTACTGGTACTAGGGATGAACACATTTCTTGCTGCATTATCCGATGCGATGGTCAGAACTGCAGGCATCATCATGATGGCTGATCTGGTCTATCTATCCTATTTCACTGCAAAACACAAGAAAAAGAGTGTTCTGTCGAGTACAAGGAATGAGGAGGTCTGAAGAAGATGAAAAAAAGCAGGAAAGAGATACAGACTGCTGTGATGCTATTCGCGTTGTTTCAGGTTGTGTATTTCATTTCCATGCAGCTGGGGGAAGAAATCAGGGCAGTACATTTCGCTCTGGGTATTCTAGCAGGGTTGGCTTTTTCAGCACTTCTGATTGGACTTCTGTCTGATTCAGTTTATCAGAGATTAAAGAACTTCAAGAAGAGGATCCATTCTTTTTAGGACATGGTTCCCTGAGAATCATTGAACTGGAAGCGCATCTGCCTTTCTTTAGGAAAAAGTCATTCTAATGTAAGCTACATGCTCATGAGTCACTGTTGGCCATAGACCATCTCTATAGTATCTTTTTGCGTTATTCATCAAATAGAAGAATACCATTCACAGTGCTGTTAAAAAGTACTGTTAAAATGAGAGGTATACTATAAGTACACCACAAAGAGATCGCCATGGAGAAAGATGAGGGAAAGAAAGGCGGAAGATTAACGGTGGATAGGAATCATATGGTGGAAGGGCAGATTTCCCTGCCTGAATCCGAACAGGATCTAATCTTTCAGGTGATGGCGTGACACTATGCACTGCACTGAAAGATACCCAGACCTGGTGGATCATCTATACCATTGCGGCTGCTCTGATCTCCGTAGACATCTTTTCATTCAGATATCATGCAAGGACCATTACGATGGTGATTCTTGTACTGACATCATTAATGAGCTTTTTCCGGGTGTTCTGCTAAGTACCAGTCAGATGCGATAGGAAAATATTGTTCTGGTTACGGGTAATGAGCACACAGCACGAAGAAAGGAGAAGGAGTTATGGCCTGGAGTAGAAAGGATTATCCGGAATCCATGAAGAATCTGGATGAACCCGTGAGAAACAAAGCGATCGAGATTGCCAACAGCCTTATGGAAGAAGACTATGAGGAAGGTCGCGCCCTATCCATTGCAATCTCTCAGGCGAAAGAGTGGTATGAAAACAGGGGAGAAGAAACCGTGTCCCATATCACGCACCATCTGGTATCAGAAGGGAGCAAGTGGATTCTGAAGACTGCTGACGGCGACGAGCAGAGAACGTTCAGCACCAAAGAGGAAGCCATGAAGGAAATAGAGACGCTGAGAAAAGAAAAAAGCATGAAAGTCATGGTGCATGATGCGGATGGAAAATTCCAGAAAGTGATCTGAAGGATTTCCTGAAAGAAGGCAGAAAGGATAAGCGAATCCTATAGACAAGACCCTTCACCAACGGATACGGGTGAAGGGCCTTGTCTTTCATTTATAGAGAAAGAATTCGAATCAGAATAAGCAGAACAGAACCAGAGCGCCGGATTTCTGTATCGCTTCCAGGTAATACGGATGGATGCAGATGGTATACTAGATGAATAGGAGGAGTGATATGGCAAGTGAGAATTATGAAAAGAGAAGAGAATATTTACTAAGCAACAAGAATCTATATAAAACAGCATTGTATCTGGCATGGCCGGTGATCATACAGTCCCTGCTTCAGGTGTCTGTGGGAACCATCGATATGAAGATGGTGGGAACCTTAGGCGTGGATGCCATATCTGCTGTGGGCACCAGCCGAAACATCATCATGGTGTTCATGGTGCTGGTCATCGCCATTTCAACAGGGACCACGGCCATGGTGGCAAGATTTGTGGGCCGAGGAGACCGGGAAGGCGCCAGCATTGCCGCAGGCCAGGCCTTCATGCTGTCACTGCTGCTGTCGGCTTTTATTGTACCGCTGGGCCTTCTGACGAACGAGTTCAGCCTGAAGATTCTGGGCGTCCACGATGGTGTGCTCAGCTATGCCATGGAGTACATGGAGGTCTTCTTTCTGGCTGTACCCCTCTTTCTTCTGCACTTCATGGCCAGGTCCATCTTCCAGGGTGCAGGAGATACCAAGACGCCTCTTTTTATCGACATCATGATGAACATCGTCAATGTCATCGGCAATTATATATTCATTTTCGGTATGTTCGGAGTTCCTGCCTATGGAGTGGCTGGAGCCGCCATGGGTACAGCCCTTTCTCGATTCATCAGTGTACTGGTGTCCTGGGGACTGCTCTTAAGCGGAAAGTTTGATGTGAAGGTGAGGCTCCGTCATATGTTCAAGCCCGTCTGGGAGGCATCCAGGCAGATCATGGACATCGGGATTCCATCTGGTCTACAGGGGTTATCCAGAAACGCCACGACCTTCGTGATGTTCGCCATTCTGGCAAGAACCCTGGATGCGGAGTTTGCCGTGCCTGCCTTTGTCATCGGAACCAATCTCAATCAGTATGCGCTGATGCCTGGCCTAGCCATTGGTACAGCGGCAGCGACCCTTTCAGGCATGAACCTGGGTGCAAAGCAGTATGACAGAGCGGAAGCCAGCGGAAAAGCCACAGCGATTCTGGGGGCGATTGTGATGTTTGGCATATCGCTGGTCTTTGTTCTGTTTTCCGGTTCCCTCATCAACTTCTTCCTGGATGATGCCAATCAGGCAGTGGTTAGGATCGGAACCATGTTTCTCATCATCATCGGTATATCGGAGCCCCTTCATGCGGCATCGATTATTCTGTCCAGAACCATGCAGGGTGCAGGGTATACGAAGAAGCCCTTTCAGATTACATTTGTAAGCTGGGTAGTGATCAGAGTGCTGCTGGCTCTTATACTGGGACTGCTGCTGGGCCTGGACTCCACAGGGGTCTGGATTGCCATCAGTGCCACCAATATCATTTCGGGAATCTGGTCCTATGCAGTATTTAAAAGAGGGAAATGGAAAGAGGTCAGTATTTATGGTGTCAGCTAAGAAACGGAACCATGTGAGTTCGAGCTCTTATTTATGACGCCGATAGAAGCATGGAAGAAGGCATACAGAATAAGTCAGAAAAGAGAGTGTGAGGCTGATGAACCGTTCACGAGGATCTGACTCATAAGGCTGAAGAACCGATAAATCTGTGCACAGATTATCGGATGCACTGAAGGCCTCTCTGGTAATATGGAGGCTGAAAGGAGGCGTTTTATGGATTCGCTACATAGTATGAATCAGGCCATGGATTACATTGAAAAAAACATCACTGAGGAAATTGACTACAGTGCGGTTTCGAAAATTGCACTCTGTTCCGAGTATCATTTCAAGCGAATGTTCTCTTACCTGGCAGGTCTGAGTCTGTCGGAATACATACGAAAAAGAAGGATGACTCTGGCAGCAGCGGATCTGAGAGAATCGGATCTGAGAATCCTTGATGTGGCAGTGAAATACGGATATCATTCAGCTGATGCTTTCTCTCGTGCTTTTCAGGCCATGCACGGTATCCTTCCTTCTGAAGCGAAAAGCGAACTGGCTGTGATGAAAGCTTTTCCTAAAATGACCTTTCAGTTATCGATAGGAGGAGGATATGAAATGAAGTATCGCATAGTAGAAAAAGAGTCGTTTCAGATCGTGGGTTTCAAGAAGAGAGTACCTATGGTTTTTACAGGCGTCAATCCGGACATCGCTGAAATGACGAAGCTGCTGACACCGGATATCATCAGACAGCTGAAATACATGTCAGATGTGGAGCCTAAAGGCATCATCAGTGCTTCCATCAGTTTTTCAGAAGGGCGAATGGAAGAACAGGGAGAACTGGATCATTATTTAGGTGTAGCGACCATTGGCGAGGATAACCATAATTTTGAGGAACTTCGGGTCAGTGCGGGCACCTGGGCTGTCTTTGAAGCAGTAGGACCATTTCCGGAAACCCTTCAGAATGTGTGGGGTAGAGTCTACTCCGAGTGGTTCCCATCTTCAGGGTACGAGGCAGCAGAAGGTCCGGAAATTCTCTGGAATGAAAGTCCAGATACACAGAATCCGAATTACAGAAGTGAAATCTGGATACCGGTCAGAAAGAAGAAGTAGAGAAAGACTTCAGCCGCATACACTGAACAGGGAAGTGGAAAGCAAATCAGACATACCATATAAGAAAAGAGAATCTCATGCGGATTCTCTTTCTGTTTTGAGACATTTTCCATTCTTCCTGACAATGAAAGAAAAACGATTCAATTCCTGATTGTACATTGCCTGAAATTATGATATCATAGCGTTTGGCAATTATAAGACATTATATTGGAGGAATTCATGAAAACGTATAACGAAATCATCGACTATATAACCGCAGCAGGAAAAAGCAAGACGGAAAGAAATGAAAGAGCACTGATCATTCAGGGCGTACTGGCAGGCATGTTCATTGCCATGGGTGCCATAGCCTACTTCAGACTGGTAGCCTATACGGCGGATCCAGGCATCGGCAAGTTTCTAGGCGCGCTGATCTTTCCAGCTGGCATCATGGCGATTCTTCTGGTTGGTGCAGAGCTTTTCACCAGTGACTGTATGGGCATCATGAGTGTGTTCAGAAACAGGGTAAAGCTGGGCAGTTTCATGAGAATGCTGACAATCGTACTATTATCCAATCTGGCAGGTGCAGTGATCATGGCCCTTTTAAGCACCGGAGCAGGTATCTTCAGTGAAGCCATGGTCGAAGCCGTAACAGGCAGTGCGGTGGCGAAAACAGCCATGCCCATCAGTCAGATGCTCATCAGCGCAGTTCTGTGCAACATCATCGTGTGCAGTGGAGTCATGATGGCCTATAGTGCAAAGACTGTTGCGGGTAAGCTTATTGCAGTCTGGTTCCCCATTGCGGTATTTGTATTAAGCGGCACGGAGCATATCGTGGCGAACATGTTCTATCTGGTCATGGGCTTCATCAATGGAGCAGAAATCACCATCGCGTCCATTCTTGTGAGTTTTGTGGTGGTCACCATCGGAAACTTCATCGGTGGAGCACTTATTGTCACAGGAGCTCACTACTTTATTGAAAAAGATATGAACGCACCAGAAAAGAAAATCAGTGATCAGGGAAGAGCAGCTTAGCTCAGACCCTGATCACTGTTTTTTTTCATATGAAGAAGTGTTATAGATTGCTGTCGCCTCGCAGGAAGGCGATTTCTTCTTTATAGAGATTCGTTTTCTTGTCCAGCCACGGCGTTTCCAGAATGATGGGTCTGTTTTTCACCGCTTCATGATGCACGATGTATTTCAGTGCGTCAGCACCGATCTGATCCCGGCCTCTGGGATTGTCTTCTGTCGCACCGATGTTCGCGTGACGATCCTTCTTTGCGCCTCTGGGGTTCAGGGATCCATTCACATGGATGACCTTCAGACGGTCCAGTCCGATGATGGAATCAAATTCCCTGATGACACCGTCAAAATCATGGATGATGTCATATCCGCTGTCATGGGTATGGCAGGTATCGAAACAGATTCCGATTTTGTCCTTGTGGTCCACCATTTTAATGATTGCCGCCAGTTCCTCAAAGCTTCTGCCGATTTCCGTTCCCTTTCCGGCCATGGTCTCCAGGCATACGAAGGGACGGGTGCCGTCCTCCAGAACCATATTGAGACCTTCTGCGATACGCTTCATGCCATATTCCGCATCCTTGTCTGTGAAGGCGCCTGGATGAAGCACCAGGTACTCTGATCCCAGAGCGGTGGTGCGGTCCAGTTCGACTTTCAGAAAGTCCGTGGCCAGATTGAAGATCTCAGGCTTGTAGGAAGCCAGGTTTATGATGTAGGGAGCATGAACGACAAAGTCTGTTAGACCATGCGCCTCCATATACTTCTGTCCTTCCTCTATTTTCATGTTTTCTATGGGAGAGCGCCTTGTATTCTGAGGGGCTCCAGTATAAATCATAAAAGTGCTGCTGCCGTAAGAATGGGATTCTTTTGCAGCGCCAAGCAGTCCATCTTTGATGGATACATGTGATCCGATTTTCATTTTGAATTTCCTCCTGTAAATTGTGTGCTTCTACCATTATACACGGAAGAGCGGATTTTGTAACAGGTAAACCGTCCGGAGGATATTTCCGTGGTAAAACCAAATTGCAAAAAAAGGCCGATCCTTCTTTACTTGAAAGGACCGGCCTGATGATATTTCTGCTCTGCCTGTCAGGACTTCTTTGCGATCTTCAAAAGCATGGATTCAGCGGGGTCCACCAGAGGAAGGGGACTCCTCTCTGATAGCGCTTCATAAAAATAGGAGAAGTGGGTACAACCGAGAATCACAGCTTCACACCCTGCATTCCCGTAGAACTTGAGAAGATCTACAAGCCTGAATTTATGGATGATCTCCTCAGGAGACAGTCCTTCCTCCACTGCATCCACCAGCTTCAGCATACCGGTGCCGATGACATGAACATCCTCGTTATGCTTCTGAATGGATCGTTCAATACCATGGGTACTCTGGTTGTTGGCAGCCAGTACGCCAAGGCACGTTGACCTTCTGCCCATTTCCACATAGATCATGAGAGGCGTGATGATCTGGAGGGAAAGTTCACTGGCAAGACTTTCCAGATCCACTGCAGCGGCAATGGAGTTGCAGTAGACATAAACAGTGTCCATTCCTTCTTCTCGTATTCCCATGAGAATTTCCTTTACCATCTGAACCAGTTTTAGAGGATAGACCACCTGAAGCAGACTCTGCTCTTTCGGAGTGTCCGATACGTGGTATCCTCTGGATGCCAGTCCGTTCTTCTTAAGATACGCTACGCCCATAGCAGTATCAACAGGGGTTCCAGCCAGCACTGCAATCATACTCTGCACCTTCTTTCGTTTAAAAATAATAGTTCTATTTTACACCAGATCAGCATAAAAGCCATAGTAAAAACGAAAAGGTGCAGCAGCAGTGCAGTTCCATAAGGGGAAAACAGAAATCGTATGGTGAGGTGCCTAACCAGGAAATGACGCTCCTAGGAGGTGTGCCTGGTGAATATCTGCATTATTGACCGATCGGTCAATTCGTGATAGAATCATATTATTGACCAGTCGGTCAATAATGAGGAGGCGAGACCATGAACCGGGAAGAGAAGAACAGACTGACCAGGGAGCAGATTGTAAGCGCTGCAGTGAAGGAATTCGGCATGCACAGCTACAGTGAAGCCTCTTTAAACGAAATCTCGAAAAGAGGCGCCCTATCCAAAGGAATCATCTATCACTACTTCAAAGACAAGGATGAGCTCTATCTTGTGTGTGTAAGAGCATGCTTTATGAGTCTCCTGGATTTTCTCGGTGGCATTGAACTCTCTTTTTCTCATGTGGAGAAAAGCATGGAGAAATACCTGTCATCACGTCAGGAGTTCTTCAAGGAAAATCCTTACTATAGCACGATTTTCACCAATGCTCTGCTCCAGCCCCCGAAACATCTACGAGATGAGATCCGAGACATTACAGCGGAACTGGAGAATTTCAATATTGAATTTTATGAACGGATTCTGGATCATGTGGAACTGAAGGAAGACGTAACGCGCCAGGAGGCAGTGGAATACTTCATGCTCTTTCAGGAATCCTTCAACCATCACTTTCAGAAAAAGGAGTATGAAGACATTGGTCAGCTGTTTCAGGAGCATGAGCTTAAGCTGAAGAGGCTTCTGAAACTGATGTTTTATGGAATCATCAAGGAGGACTAAGATAAATGACAAACCTTATACTACGACTCCTCTTGGGAGTCATCCTAGCGTATTTTTCCGGAAAGCTGATTTCAAGACTACGGCTTCCCGCTATTTTAGGCTGGCTTCTGGCTGGCATGATTTTAGGTCCCCATGCCTTCGGTCTTCTTAGTGATGAGCTTATTCACGCCAGATGGTATCATACAGTATTAAGTGTGCTGGAATGCGGCATGGGGCTGATGATCGGCAGTGAGCTGGTTCTAAAGAATCTGAAGCAGTCCGGAAAGCAGATCATGGTGACCACTGTTTTTCAGTCTCTCTCCACATTTTTCGTGGTGACTCTGTTTTTCGGAGTCATCTTCTATTTTTCAGGGATCCCTCTATATCTTGCACTTATTTTCGGAGGAATCGCCTTGGCCACAGCACCAGCACCCGCCTTATCCATAGTCAGAGAATTCCGGACAGAGGGTCCTGTGACCAGAACCCTGATTCCCATGGCTGCACTGGATGACATTGTGGCCATCATCGTGTTCTTCAGCATCAATTCTCTGATCACCGCAGCGAATGCCGGTCATGGAGCACCACTCTCCATGACGCTGGCACTGATGATACTACTGCCCATTGCCATCGGCATGGGGACAGGATTCTTCGGTGGTATGATCCTGAAGCAGGAAGCGTCGAGAAATATTACGAGAATCCGCACCATAGCCCTGATTCTTATGGCAGCAGGAACTGGTTTTCTCTTCAATCATGTGATTCTCGACGAGCCTGCTCTGAATTTCATGCTCATCGGCATGGCTTTCTCCGCCACCTTCGCGAATATGGTTACGGAAAAGAGACTGGAAGAGATCATGACTGCGTTCAATCCCTTACTGATGCTCTCCCTCATGGTGGTCATTCTGAATCTGGGTGCTCCACTGGATTATCACCTGATTCTGGATGCTGGGATCTTCACAGCGGTCTACATCGGCTCCAGAGCGCTGGGCAAGTACTCCGGTTCCTATCTGGGGGCAGCGCGGACAGGTTTACCGGAAACCGTGAAGAAATATCTGGGACTGACACTGTTACCCCATTCCGGTGTCTCCCTTGTGTTCACCGCCATTGCAGCCACTACCCTGAATACCTTTGATCCTGAATCCGCAGTGATTCTTCAGGGAACCATCGCTGCAGCTGCCATCATCAATGAGATCATAGCCGTCATCATTGCGAAGAAAGCCTTCGAATGGGCAGGGGAGCTAGAACAGCAGCCTATAGATAATCGTTCAGAAGCTTTGGGCTTAAGTTCCAGCTGAAGCATCAGATCATAGGATCTCCTCATCATGGAGGGATGCTTCCAGAGAATCCACAAGGAATCAGGCAAGACTGAAATCTACTGCGGTGGTAGGTTTCAGTCTTTCTTCATTTTCATCAGAACTGGAAGTGGCTATGCTTATAACGTACACAAAATAAGCAGGGTTCTTTCACGGAACGTGGCAGTGACAGGTGAAAAGATGATAGAATGAGTTAGAAAGAGAAGATAGAAAATGATTCTGAGCATCAGAACAAAGGAGAACAGGAAATGAGTGGGACAGTAAGAAATGATATTACCATCGGAAAAAAAGTGAAGGTCGTGCAGAAGCAGGATCAGAAATCAGGAAACCTGACGGAAGGCGTGGTCATGAAAATCCTCACCAATTCTCCCTCACATCCCCATGGCATCAAAGTCATGCTGGAAGGGGGCATAGTAGGAAGAGTGAAGGAAGTCATGGAATAGTTGATACCAATCATGGAAGGAGTGTAGTTGAATATATGGGGCACTACTGCAGAATATGCGGGAGAACAAGATCCAATGAAAAGTTCTCCGGCAAAGGACATAAGAAACACATCTGTAAGGACTGTTCTGGAAAATCGGGAAGGAAGAAGAGGAAGAGCGAGGAGTTACTGGATGAATTTGACCTGGAATTGGACTTTCTGATGAACCAGGACTTTGAATACGAGGTGACAGAGGATGAACTCGACTGTATTTTCGGTGAGATGCCAGAGCAGATGGAAATGGAGATCGAGACGGACATCTCTTTTGAAATACGTGATGTGGAGATTGATGATCCGGATATTCCTTTTTAGAGGAGCAGGATATGGGAGAGAAGAAAGAGAAAAAACTGAACAAGGATATCCAGAGAATGCTGAAAGGCATGATGGCGCAGGAAGAGGTACGGAGGAAGAAAGCGGAAGTTGAGTTATGGAAGAGGGCAGGAGCGCCATGCCTCTTCTATGAAGCATTGTCAAGGCTAACCAAACAGGAACTGGATGAAATTCGAAAGGCCTCTGGAATTCCTGGCATGAGCGCGCTGAAGAAGGCAGACCTGGCCAAAGAATTGTCAGAGTTCATACCGATGATTGTGCGTACACTTCTTTACAGATGGGATGAAGAAAGATATCAGGTGCTTGGCAGAGTTCTTTCTCATGGCGGAATCGTTCCTTATGAGCAGATGACGCCAAGGGAGGTGGGAACACTTTCCAGGTATGGACTTCTTTTTCATGGGATTTATGAAGGTAAGAAAGTACTTTTCATACCAGAAGACCTGGCGTATTCGCTAAGAGCCATTGAGGGAGAGGAACTGTCTCAAATTCTGAAGCGAAATTCTGATTGGGTGCTTCTGACCCAGGGGATGCTCTACTACATTGGCGTGGATGAATACTGGAATGTGTTGACAAGGATTTCCGGACTCACCGGGGTGAAAGTGGACCCCATGGACTATTCAGCAGTCATTGGTGAGGCAGCAGTTTATTACGGGGAAATTGAAAAGAGCGGAGCACTGGTTTTTCATAAGGATGTCCGCAATCTGTCCAAAGTGATGGCGGAGCAGAATAAGAGGAAGGAGCTACCACCCTATCCTTTTACCATTGCAAAACTGCGAAAAGCAGGAAAGCCCGGATACATAGAGAAGACACCCGAAATGAGAGTATTTCTAGAGACCATCCGGGATGCCTATGTATTGACTTCCTCTCAGGCAGAAGCAATCGGACGAGAGGTGACTCGAATCATCAATCAGACAGGAGATCCTATGGAAGTCATGAAGCATCTGGAAAAGAGGTTTGTGATTCCTGATCAAAACTGGTTTCAGATGATTTCAGGGCTGGTCATGAATCTTTATGATCATGCATCCCAATGGGAGCTGCGTGGCTATGCACCTGTGGAACTATCTGGAAAAAAGAAGAAGAAGACGAGAAGTTCGTACAGACCTCCCCTCACAGTCAGCGCTGTACCCGTCATGGGTTCAAAAGTGAAACAGAAAAACAGTAAGACTGGCAGAAATGAACCCTGCCTTTGTGGAAGCGGGAAGAAACATAAAAACTGCTGTGGAAGAAAATCCTAAGGAGTTTCATCTGAATGAGATCCAGTAATTGTCTCAGAATATTCTATCTAGCGATAATATTATATTAGGAGGGAAGAAATTTGAAGAAATACCCGCTGATTCTGGACTGCGACCCAGGGGTGGATGATGTGTTTGCCATACTTCTGGCCCATGTCACACCGGAAATCGACCTGAAAGCCATCTGCAGTGTTTCTGGCAATGTGGACATTCTAAAGACCACCTATAATGCACGGCTCATCGCAGGACTGCTGGATGCTCCCTGCATCGTGGCGGAAGGCGCATCCAGGCCGCTACTCCGAGAACCGCCACCGCTGGGCACAGTGCACGGAAGAGATGGACTGGGTGGATATGCCCATGAATTCGGGGAGGACAGACTGCATACTTTAAGCGCACTGAAGGCACTGGATGTCTATAGAAAGATCCTACTGGAAAGCGAAGAGCCCGTATATATCGCAGCTGTGGGACCGCTGACGAATCTGGCGATTCTTTTTCTAGCCTATCCGGAATTGAAATCAAAGATTGCAGCTGTGAGCATCATGGGAGGCGGAATTCGAAGGGGAAACATCACACCCTACAGTGAGTTCAATTTTCACAAGGATCCGGAGGCTGCAGACATCGTCATGAAAAGCGGTGTGAAGCTTCTTCTCTGCGGGCTTGATGTGACGCTCCGTGCCACGTTGACGGAAAAAGAGATAAACACCATGAAGGCATATCAGAGCGAATTCTCTGAGTTCAGCATGAAGATTCTCTCTTCCTATACCTCAAAGGATACGGCAATCCATGATCCCTGCGCGATCCTTGCTCTGACAGAGCCGGAAAAGTTCGTCTATGAAGATCAGTATGTGGAAATCGATACAAGAGAAGGCATCACCCGGGGGATGAGCTATGTGGACAGCAGAAAAAGCCAGGAAAAGAAGCCCAACTGCAGGGTCTTCTACGACATGGATCAGGGATTTTTCAGAAAGTCCATTCTGGATGCCCTGAAACCGGAAGTATGAAGTGAACCTGCCAGAATGAAAGAGTCATTAATTAAATGAAAATGGGGGAGAAGAGATGAATCCGATCTATGAATCACTGCTCAGCCGTAAATCCGTGCGGGTCTTTGAGAAGAGAGCTGTGCCGGACTCCATCAAAGAAGCTGTGCTCAATGCCGCATTTCAGGCGCCAACAGCTGGAAATCAGATGCTCTACAGCATCATCGATGTTACAGAGGAGAACCTCAAGAAGAAGCTGTCTGTGACCTGCGACAATCAGAACTTCATAGCTGAAGCGCCTATTGCACTGATCTTTCTTGCGGACAGCAGAAGATGGCTGGATGCCTATGAGGAAGCGGGCCTTACAGCAAGAAAGCCAGGAGCCGGGGATCTTCTTCTGTCTATCCAGGATGCGGTGATTGCCGCCCAGAATGCGGTGGTTGCCGCAGAGTCTTTCGGCCTGGGTTCCTGCTACATCGGAGACATCCTGGAGAATGTGGAAGCGGTCAGAAAGCTGCTGGAGCTGGATGCCTATGTTGTGCCGGTCACCATGCTGGTTCTGGGCTACCCGACGGACCAGCAGAAGGTGCGGAAGAAGCCTGAACGGTTTGAGAAAGCCTATATAGTCCATGAGAACCGGTATAGGAGACTGGCACTCTCTGATCATAGGGAAATGTTTGAGAAGCGTGCAGGTCAGGCTGACTTTGATTATGATGAGTACATGAGAAAGTTCTGTGAGCGGAAATACATGTCCGAATTTTCTCTGGAGATGACCCGTTCCAGTAAGGTCTATCTGAAGGCATTTCTGGATGAACCCGAAGAAGAATAAATTCCCTGATAGGCGTGATGGGAGAATTCTCCCCTGTGTTTTTCAGACCATCGCATAGGAGGGGATTCTTCTTCAGAAAGCTTTGAATACCTTTACATATTCATTGACAGAAAATTCAATAATTGATACAATGATGTCACATAGTATAGGAAATGACATATTTGTGCTAAGCAGCTCATAGAATATTGATTCTATGAGTTTTTTTTGAGAGTCTTTCCTTGCTAAACCAAGGGGGAATATCATGCAAGTGGAGACTGAACATCTCACTCGGATATATTTCATTTTCAGAAAAAGAAGAGGGGGGGATCGCAGGTGCATAAGAGAAGTGGATGGAGTATGCACGGTTCTAGGCAATGCGTTTCGTATGATAGGATGCGGTTGCTGATAAGACTGGTCAGTCAAATGTGATGATAGAAAGAAGTCAGATTGAATACATCGAACAAGGAGAAGCCTATGAAACTGAAAACAGTCATTAATGGAAATGTTCACCAATTCAGAGATATCAAGGATGTTCTAGCCAAAGCCAATGAACCGAAGTCTGGAGACCGTCTTCAGAAAATCGCCGCCAGTGATGAGACCGAAAGAGTTGCAGCGAAAATCGTTCTGTCTGAAATGACCATAGGAGACCTGGTGGAAAACCCCACCGTGCCTTATGAGAAAGATGAAGTCACCAGAGTGAATCTGGACGGCATGAACAAGAAAACCTATGACCGTATAAGAAACACCACCATCGGAGAACTCAGAGAATATATTCTGGATCACAGAACCACCAATGAGGATCTGAAAAGAATGTCCCGAGGCATCAGTGGTGAGGTAGCCGCAGCCGTGGCTAAAATCATGAGCAGCATGGACCTGGTCTATGGTGCCAGCAAGATTCATAAAATCACCCGCTGCAACACGGAGATCGGACATCCGGGAACCCTTTCCTTCCGAATTCAGGCAAACAGCACCACAGACAATCCGGAAACCATCATCATGGGGGTCATGGAAGGAATCTCCTTCGGGTCCGGCGATGCGTGCATCGGTATCAATCCGGTGGAAGACAACTACGAAAGTACCAATCGTATTGCCCAGAAGCTTTACGAATTTGTCATGAAACATGAAATTCCTACCCAGATCACTGTGCTTTCTCATATCACCACCCAGATGGCGGCCATGAGAAAAGGGACACCGCTGTCCATGATCTTCCAGTCCATTGCGGGCACGGAAAAGACCAACGACAATTTCGGTGTGACAAAGAAACTGATTCAGGAAGCCTATCAGGTGGCTTATGAGAATGGAATCAGTTCGGGTCCGAATCTGCTCTATTTCGAGACCGGGCAAGGTTCAGAGGTATCGGTCAATGCGGACGAGGGCGTGGATGAGATGACGCTGGAGGCCAGAACCTATGGTTTCGCCAGATATTTCGATCCTTTCATGGTCAATAACGTCACCGGGTTCATCGGACCCGAGACCATTTATGATGGAAAGGAAATGATCCGAGGAAACCTGGAAGACCACTTCATGGGTAAACTCATGGGACTGCCCATGGGTATGGCGCCCTGTTTCACGAATCATACACCGATCAATATGGACGATCAGCAGATCGGCACCATGCTTCTGACCATGGCCGGAGCAAACTTCTTCATGGGCATCCCTCATGGAGATGATGTGATGCTGGCCTATCAGGATACCAGTTTTCATGATGATGCCTGCCTGCGTGAGCTCATGAACAGAAAGCCAGCGCCTGAATTTCATCAGTGGATGATGAAAAAGGGGCTCATGGATGAAAACGGAAAGCTGACGCCGCTGGCCGGTGACGGCTCCATTTTCTTATAAGCGGAGGGGGAAAGCAGAATGAATGATGAACAGATGAGAGTAATCATTGAGCGGGTGTTAAGCTCGATTAAAGAAAGTGATAACGCAGAGAAGAAAACAATCGGAAATGGAACCGCTGCAACGGAAACCCTTAAAAAAGGTGAAATGGGCAATCAGAAGCAAGATGAGACAGAGGGAGATGTGATTCCGGATATCCGTCAGGATGACTACAGGCTGTATCTAGGTATTGAAAATCCGGCGAAGCCCGAGGAGTTTCTTCGGATCAAGAAAAAGACCGATGCAAGAATGGGACTTGGAAGAAGCGGTCCCAGATATAAGACCAGTGCCTATCTGAGGATGCTGGTGGACCATGCAGGTGCCTATGATGCGGCTCTTTCGGAAGCCCCGGAGAATCTGGCGGAAGAAAATCATATGTTCATGGCCCAGACGAAGTGCATCGACAAGGATGAATATCTATCAAGGCCGGACATCGGAAGACTCTTCACCGATGAGATGAAGAAAAAGATCGCTGACAACTGCAAGAAGAATGCAGATGTGCAGATCATACTTTCTGAGGGACTCTCCAGTACTGCCATGGCCTACAATACCAATGACCTGCTTGCTTCTCTTATGCAGGGGCTCAAGATCGAAGGGCTGTCAAGCGGCACACCGATCTATGTCAAATATGCGAGAGTACCTGCCATGGATGTGATCACAGAGATTCTGGATCCCAAGGTCACCATCATGCTCATCGGAGAAAGACCGGGGCTGTCCACCTATACATCCATGAGTGCCTACATGACCTACAAGGGAAAGGTCGGCATGTCGGAAGCGGGAAGAAACGTGATTTCCAATATCCATGAAAACGGCATCAATCCTTCTGAAGCCGGAGCACACCTTGCCAGTGTGGCAAAGAAGATGTTTGATCTGAAGATCTCCGGGACGGAGTTCAGCATGAGCTGATATCCGCCATCGAATCATAAGGGCTGCAATGCCAAGGAACTGAATAGACAGAGAGAAAAAGGCTCCTGAAACGGAATTGAATTTCGCGTTTCAGGAGCTTTTTTGTGTCACTTTAGTGCGTTTCAAATGGTTAATTTGAAACAAATAAACCACCTGCTATGCAGGTGGACAAAATCAGCTTAAGCTTCAAGAACAAAAACTCCTATGATAAAATTTTAGTTGGCCGCT
>NZ_JAFNJU010000017.1 GCF_017368455.1 Proteiniclasticum aestuarii
GAACATGTTTTCTTCAATCTGGTGTCTATATCTATAAGGGTTACACCCGTTCCCATTCCGAACACGACGGTTAAGCCTTTTAGAGCCCATGATACTGCAGGGGAGGCCCTGTGGGAAAGTAGGTCGTTGCCAGATTCATTATTCCGCGATAGCTCAATGGTGGAGCACTCGGCTGTTAACCGATAGGTTGAAGGTTCAAGTCCTTTTCGCGGAGCCATAGCTCTCAGCTTATGCTGAGAGCTTTTTAATATGATAAATATGATAGAGCGGAAACCAAAAACCTCTTAGGAAGAACCTAAGAGGTTTTGGTTATTATAGGATATTGTTGGGAGAATCGTCAATCAGATAGGATGATAGGACAAGGATCAACGCTTCATTGATGTTTCGGATATCCAGCCCAGTGATCTGCTGGATTTTTCCGATTCTGTAAGTAAGCGTATTTCGATGAATGAACAGCTTCTTTGCGGTTTTGCTCATGGAAAGATTCTGCTCGTAAAATCTCATAAGGGTCAGTCTCAGTTCAGGCGACAGCTCCTTGTAATAGGGAACAATCTCATGGAGGTACCGGTTTCTGACTTCATCCGAAAGGCCTTCAGCAAGTGCAAGCAGGGTCAGGTCTTCCGTCGCTGCGATGTTATACTCGCTTCTGGTGCGGCGAATCAGGCTGTAATTCTCAAGAAGAAGCCTGGCTTTCTTTTCCAGACCTGGTTTCCGGTCATTTCTCACATATAACAGCGTGAAGTGATTGAAGAAGTTCTCCAGAAAAGCGGTATTCAGTGCTTCTGCCACCGCTTGTGTTTCTGCTGCATCGAGGAGAACAAGAAGGCTTTCCTGCAGCTTGATGATTACCGTATCTTTACCGAAATATTCTTGCAGAAAAAGAAATGCTTCCTGCATTTCCGCAGTTCCCACGAGAATAGGAGAATAAGCATCATACTTATTCTCTGATTCTCTTGATAAAGCATTTCTGATTGTATTCATATTCATAACAAGTAGTGCATCTTTTTCATTCGTATTTTCGGGATACATCATAACTGACTCCTTAAAATAGTGAGAGTTCTGTCTCCTTATCAAATACATGAATCTTATCGCTTCTGAAAGCGAGTTTTACTGTGTCTCCAGGTCTGATTTTGGTATTACCATTAACTCTTACTGTGATTTCATCCTGATTCTTTGAAAAATACAGATAAGACTCAGCACCCATGATTTCGGTCACTTCTGCTTTAGCGCTGAAAGTCGGAGCACCGAATCTCTCAATGAATTCTTCTTCATAGCTGATATGCTCAGGTCTCACACCGAATATGACCTGCTTGTTCACAAGGTTTTTATCCAGTAGGATCTTTCCTTTTTCACTGGAAAGGGGAATGAGCGTTTCATCATACTCCAGATAGACATTTCCGTTCTGGGAAACTACCTGTGCCTCCAGAAGATTGATCTGAGGGGAACCGATGAATCCGGCTACAAATATATTGGCTGGATGATCATATATTTCCTGCGGTGCATCCACCTGCTGAATGATTCCGTCTTTCATGACGACAATTCTGGTTCCCATGGTCATGGCTTCGGTCTGGTCATGGGTAACATAGATGAAGGTTGTTTCCAGACGGCTATGCAGCTTTGATATTTCGGTTCTCATCTGGACTCGCAGTTTCGCATCAAGATTTGAAAGAGGTTCATCCATGAGGAATACATTGGGATCTCTTACAATGGCTCTTCCTAATGCAACTCTTTGCCTTTGTCCACCGGATAAAGCTTTCGGTTTTCTTTTCAGAAGATGCTCAATATCCAGAATTCTGGCTGCTTCCGTCACCTTTTCGTCAATCTCAGACTTCGAGATTTTTCTCAGTTTCAGACCAAAAGCCATATTGTCATAAACTGTCATATGGGGATAGAGCGCATAATTCTGGAAAACCATGGCGATGTCTCTGTCTTTGGGGTCCACATCATTGATGATCCGATCCCCTATCTTTATTGTACCCTCACTTATTTCCTCAAGTCCAGCAATCATTCGTAAAGTTGTGGATTTTCCACATCCAGATGGCCCTACAAAGATCACGAACTCCTTATCCTCTATTGTAAGATTGAAATCTTTTACTGCGTCTACATTTCCTGGATATTTTTTCCATACATTCTGTAATTCTACACTTGCCAAAATCTTCAGCTCCTTTCATTTGTCTCCATATTAATCCATCTTCGTACTTAAATCCATTGACAGAATGCACAATTCTTTTAAAAGGAATCTTCCGATTTCTTATTCGCATAAAATGTTCATTTCTGAAAACCCCCTGTCCATTTGATTTGACAGTGGATAATGATATCATGAGAGTAGAGTGATAATTAACTATAAATCCAGGAGGGAAGTCAAAATGATGAAATTGAAAGTGGATTCCAGGGAAAGAACGGATATGATTGAAATCACCGATGCAGTCAAAAAGGCGGTAAAGGAAAGCGGCGTAACATCCGGGATCTGTCTGCTCTTTGTACCACATACAACAGGCGCTGTCACCATCACGGAATATCAGGACCCCAATGTGATGGTGGATATGCTGACATCCATGAACAACCTGATACCCTTTGAGAACGACTATAAGCATGAAGAAGGAAATTCCGCAGCACATATCAAATCCAGTCTGTTCAATTTCTCGCTGGAAATGATCATTGATGAGGGAGAACTGGTCATCGGTGGCTATCAGGGCATTTACTTCTGTGAATTTGATGGACCACGAAACAGAAACGTATTTGTGAAGATTATGGAAGGATAGGGAAGAGAATGAATAAATTTGAGTTTATGACATCGGATCGGATTATTTTTGAAAGAGACGGACTGACCCGGATCGGTGCACTTTCAAAACCCTTCGGGAAGAAAGCCCTCATCGTGACAGGAAGCAGAGGAGAAGTCGCAGAGAAGATCAGAGGCTATCTGGAGGAAGAGGGTGTGAAGTCCGCTCACTTCAAAGTGACAGATGAACCAGGCCTTGATACCACAAAAGTAGGACTGGATCTGGCAAGAGATGAAAAGTGCGACATGGTCATCGCCTGTGGAGGCGGAAGCGTCATAGACAGCGGAAAAATCATCGCCGCCATGCTGAAAAATGAAGGGGAAATTCTATCCTATCTGGAAGTCATCGGAGAAGGAAAGACCCTTTCCAATCCCTCTGCACCTTGCATCGCCATACCAACCACTTCAGGAACAGGCGCAGAAGTCACAAAAAATGCAGTCATCAGCTCATCCGAGCACAAGGTGAAGGTGAGCCTACGAAGCTCCTATATGGTTCCTGAGCTGGTGCTTCTTGACCCGCTTCTCACGGTTTCCATGCCCAAGAGCGTTACAGCAAGTACAGGTCTTGACGCTCTGACCCAGGTCATTGAGCCCTTTGTCTCCCATCTGGCCAATCCCATGACGGATGCCTTCTGCAGAGATGGGATGCGGCTTGCGTCAAAGTCCCTCAGAAAAGCCTATGACCAGGGCGAGAATCTGGAAGCCCGGGAAGGAATGCTTCTGGCAAGTCTTTTCGGAGGAATTGCGCTGGCCAATGCGAAGCTTGGCGTCGTCCATGGATTTGCCGGCGTCATTGGCGGCATGTATGGCATCCCCCATGGAATCGTCTGTGCAGGGCTTTTGCCTCATTCCATAGAGACCAACGTGAAGGCCCTGATGGAAAGAGAAAAGGAGAATCCAGCCATTGCCCGTTACAAGGAGGCAGCTGAGATTCTTACAGGAAACAGAGACGCTTCCATTGAAGACGGGATGAAATGGGTCATGGACCTGTGTGAACACCTTTCCATACCCAGGTTCAGAGAATTTGGCATGAAAGAAGAGGATTTCAAGGAAATCATCGAAAAGTCCATGAAGGCCAGCAGCATGAAAGGAAATCCCATTCTGTTGACCTATGAAGAGCTTTCAGATCTTCTGAAAAAGGCATTGTAGGATCTGCATAAGAGATTCTGCATGGATATTATGGCGTAAATAGATTGCTTTCAAAGTTTCAGTAATCTTAAAGATAAAACACGAGCATGAAAGGTAGTGTGCAATGAGATTGTTATTAGAGGTACTGCGAATCCTTCTGATCTTTTTCATATCAGGAAGTTTTTACTCCATGGTTCTTAGCATCGTTTATAAGTCCATGAGTGTTTCTCGATTTGAGTGGTTAGGTGCTGTGGGTGTCCTGATTATCCTGTTTGTGATTTACAGAAATAGATGGCAGTTTAAAGGGTGGTACAAAGGGGAAGAAAAGGCAGTGTTGTCTCAGAAGACTACGAGGCTGCTGCTTTCTTTCTCAGCCCTCTTACTGATTCTGCCACCACTTATCCATTATTTCATCGCATAATCCCAGGCTATAGTAAGATCAGCTATAGCATAAAATAATCAGACACCAAAAGGGGTTCGTTGAAACCCCTTTAAAATTATCAGCATGCACAGTATTTTTTATAGAACCTGTAAAGAGAAAGCAAAGTCTGGCATTGCTTTCTCTTTTTGCTGCTTATTCCAGTCTGCCTTTGGCAGTCTGATATTCAATTTCAATACCTATAATGGAAGTGATTTCTTTCTTGCCTTTGATGTACAGCTGCCCCTGATCTATGAAATCAGGTGCGTACTTCTCTATGATCTCTTCCAGTGCGGCATCTTTTTCACTGCCTTCAATAACCTTTGCTCTGCCAAATAGAACAACGCTTCTGTATTTTGTGGAAAATTGGTTCGGGAGTGTCTCCACATCGGTGACTACAGTGAAGGAGACTTTATCGCAATTGGATATATTTTCCATTTTCATTCCTGAAGGAGCACAGTGGAAGTAGATTTTTCCGTTATGGTAAATGTAGCTTAGGGGTGTTGCGTAAGGATAGCCATCTACTCCTGTGGTAGCCAGCACTCCATAGAGACCTTCATTAAGAATCTCTTCAATGTGTTCTTCGGGTAAGGTTCTGTTTTTGCGTTTTGGTTCACGAAACATAGGCATCTCCTTATAAATCAAATTTTATTCTCAAGGCCGATCAGCTGGATGGTAGATCATCTGCACAACACCAGATGGATAAGTATTCACTTTCTTTAAAAGAAGATTCCTCCTGCTGGTAACGGTGAAAAGCGGTTTTCCCTCTCCCAGAAGTACAGGATGAACGGAGAGTCTGTATTCATCAATGAGATTGTTCTCCATGAAGGTGGTGATGAGATCAGAGCCTCCATAGAGCCAGATGTCCTTTCCCTGCTGCGCTTTAATCTTCTCTACTTCATCCGTCAGATGCTCCGACAGCACCGTGAAATCGGGCGTGGACGCAAGGGTTCTTGAAAAAACGTACTTCTCCATGCTGCTGATGCGTGCAAGCATTTCTCTGTCTTCCATGGTGATATCATCATCAGACAGTAATTCTTTCCATAATTCGTAGCTCTTTCGTCCGAAGAAAATTGTATTGACCTGATCCAGGAAACTGTTGAAATCCATCTCCGGTTCCATGATGCACCAGTCGATTTCCCCATGTGTTCCCTCGATGAATCCATCAAGAGTTACAGCCAGATCCAGCAGAATTCTTCTCTTTCCTGACACTTCGTAACACCCCCTTTTTTGTCAGTATATCAGCTGAAGTCCCATAGAGCAATGAAACCTGTCAAGAAACAGAGTCCATCTCTTCGGAAGGACAGAAGCATGAATATGCGTTTAGTCTTAATAATATGAAGATATTCTGCATAAATAGTAACGGTTTAGTAAAGTGAACATGTCAATAGTAAAAAAATATGACAATTTATTATCCGGATGTTGATTTATTAAACGATTACAGAGTATAATAGATACGATAACGCACATAATCATCGTTTCTAAATAGAGGAGCGACCAGAAGGTAATGGTAATGATATGAAACCCTTCTTTTACCATGAATAGCTGGCCGCCGAAGGAATGCAGCAAAAGGGTTTTTCTGCAGATCCTGGTGAAAAGGCACAAAGCCTATCACTGTCATGTAGGTATACATGGAGCGCTATTTATGTTTTTAAAACATAAAGGTGCTCTTTTTTGTTGTGCTTTTTTGAAGGATGATGCAGTGGAGGATAAGGGGGAAAGAATAATGGAAGCAATGATCAGGTTAAGAATGAGTGCCCATGATGCGCATTATGGAGGAGGTCTCGTGGATGGAGCCAGAATGCTGATGCTTTTCGGAGACGTGGCTACGGAGCTTCTCATAAGGAGAGATGGGGATGAAGGGCTCTTCAGGGCTTATGAGGAAGTGGAGTTTCTGACACCTGTCTACGCCGGGGACTATATAGAGGCAGTGGGGAGAATTATCAAGGAAGGAAAGACTTCCAGAAAAATGGAATTTGAAGCGAGAAAAGTCATCGTTCCAAGAGGAGACCTTAGCGAGTCCGCCTGTGATGTATTGAAGGAACCCATCGTCGTATGCAGGGCAGTGGGAACCTGTGTCGTCCCGCTCGAAAAGCAGAGAGGAGAATCGGAATAATGGAGAAACTCATTATCACCGCAGCCATCTGCGGAGCGGAAGTGACGAAGGAACATAACCCCAATGTACCCTATACTATTGAGGAAATCAGAAACGAGGCGAAAAAGGCTTATGATGCAGGTGCATCCGTCATTCATCTTCATGTCCGTGAAGATGATGGAACGCCGACACAGAGCAAGGAGAGATATGCAGCCTGCATGAAGGCAATCAGAGAAGCGTGCCCGGATGTGATCATTCAGCCCAGTACCGGTGGTGCTGTAGGCATGAGTGCAGACGAGAGGCTTCAGCCGCTGGAGCTTTCGCCTGAGATGGCGACCCTTGACTGTGGAACCCTGAATTTCGGAGGGGATGAGATCTTCGTCAATACGGAAAACATGATCATCGAATTCGCAAAAAGAATGAAAGATCGAAGCATCAAGCCGGAATGTGAAGTCTTCGATAAAAGTATGATCGATATGGCCGTGAGACTCATGAAAAAAGGTCACATCGAATCACCCATGCATTTCAATCTGGTCATGGGGGTCAATGGCGGGATCTCAGGAGAACCAAGAGACCTCATCTATCTTTCCGAATCTCTCCCTGAGGGAAGCACCTTCACGGTTTCGGGCATCGGCAGAGTGCAGCTTCCGCTGAGCACCATGGCGATTCTTCTGGGAGGCCATGTGAGAGTGGGATTTGAAGATAATATTTATCTAAAGAAAGGCCAGCTGGCGGAGTCCAATGCAGACTTTGTGAAAAGAGTGGTGGAGCTTTCAGGCATTCTTGGAAGAGAAGTGGCTACACCTCATGAAGCAAGACAGATACTGGGCATCAGTAAATAACTACCATTTGGAGGAAATGACGATGAAGAAAACAGGATGCAGATATGGCACCCATCGGGTCATAAGCCCGGAAGGCGTTCTGCCACAGGCGGCACTTAAAATTGATAATGATATGGACATCTATGACAATGAGATTCTGGTGGATGTCATTGCGCTGAATATCGATTCTGCAAGTTTCACGCAGATCGAAGAAGAAGCGGGACATGATACGGAGAAAATCGGCAGAAAGATCATGGAAATCGTAGAGGATCGAGGGAAGATGCAGAACCCCGTCACCGGTTCCGGTGGCATGCTCATCGGCGTCGTAGAAGAGATCGGGGATGCGCTGAAAGATAAGATCGATCTTAAGGCAGGAGACAGGATTGCCACACTAGTATCACTGTCCCTGACACCGCTTAAGATCGAGAAGATAATGGACATCAAAAAAGACATCGACCGTGTGGAAGTGGAAGCGAAAGCCATTCTCTTTGAATCAGGAATCTATGCGAAGCTCCCGAAGGACATGAATGAGAATCTGGCACTTGCAGCACTGGATGTGGCAGGAGCACCTGCCCAGGTGGCGAAAATGGTGAAGCCTGGAGACAGTGTTCTGATTCTGGGAGCAACTGGGAAATCAGGAATGATGTGTGCCTATGAGGCCATGAAGAGAGTAGGACCCACAGGAAATGTGGTGGCAACGGACCTTCGAGAGGAAGCGCTGGAGCTGCTTCTTAAGAACCGATTCTGTCACAAGGCCTTCTCAGGAGATGCGAGAAAACCAGTGGAGGTCATGAACAGGGCACTGGAGATGAATGGTGGCAGAGAATATGACATTGCCATCAATGTGGTGAATGTGCAGAACACGGAAATGAGTACCATTCTCCCTGTAAGAGACGGAGGAATCGTCTATTTCTTCTCCATGGCCACCAGCTTCACCAAGGCCGCCTTGGGCGCAGAAGGGGTAGGAAAAGATGTGACCATGGTTGTGGGAAACGGCTACACCAAAGGTCATGCTGAAATCACGCTGCAGGAACTGAGAGAGTCGGAAGCCCTGAGAAAAATCTTTGAAGAACTCTATGTATAGAAAGGAAGTATGTGATGAACAGATTTGCAGAGAATAACAGGAAAGAGATGTTTCCGGATGTGCCAGAGGAGAAATGGAACAGCTGGCTGTGGCAGGTGCAGAACCGAATTGAAACGGTGGAGGATCTTAAGAAATATCTGCCTCTTACCATAGAGGAGGAGGCTGGAGCAAGGAAAGCCACGAAATCCCTTAGAATGGCGATTACGCCATACTACCTGACACTTATGGATAAGGAGAATCACAGGGATCCTGTAAGGCTTCAGGCAGTTCCATCCGCCATGGAGATCATGAACTCCAGTGCGGACCTTATGGATCCCCTGCATGAAGATGAAGATTCTCCGGTTCCGGGGCTTACCCACAGATATCCGGATCGTGTGCTGCTTCTCATTACAGATCAGTGCTCCATGTACTGCAGACACTGTACAAGAAGACGCTTTGCCGGACAGACGGACAGTCCCATGAGTAATGACCGTATCGATAAGGCCATCGACTATATCAGAAATACACCAGGCATCCGTGATGTGCTTCTTTCGGGCGGGGATGCTCTGCTCATGAGTGATGCAAGACTGGAAGCCATCATCAGGAAGCTGCGTGCCATTCCTCATGTGGAGATCATAAGAATCGGCAGTAGAGTGCCTGTGGTCATGCCTCAGAGAATCACCGAGGATCTTGTGAATATGCTGAAGAAGTATCATCCCATCTGGGTGAACACCCACTTCAACCATCCTTCGGAAATCACCGAAGAATCCAAAGCCGCCTGCGAAAGAATGGCCAATGCCGGAATTCCTCTTGGGAACCAGTCCGTTCTTCTCAAGGGAATCAATGACTGTGTCCATGTGATGAAGGAGCTTGTCCATGGCCTTGTGAGAATCAGAGTAAGACCTTATTACATCTATCAGTGCGATCTTTCCATGGGGCTGGAACACTTCAGAACTCCCGTATCCAAGGGGATCGAAATCATTGAAGGGCTTCGTGGACATACGTCAGGATTCAGTGTGCCGACCTTTGTGGTGGATGCACCAGGCGGTGGCGGAAAGATTCCTGTCATGCCGAACTATGTGATCAGTCAGGGCACCCATAAGGTCATTCTCAGAAATTTTGAAGGGGTCATCACTACCTATACGGAACCGGACTCCTATGAAGAAACCTGTCAGTGTGAAGTATGCCAGGGAAAGAGAAAAGTGGAGAATATTGGCATATCCTCCCTTCTTGAGGGCGATGCCATCAACATCGGAAATTCCGAAGTACTCCGCAAGGCCAGATCGTAAATGAAAGGGCTGTTTCGGTTATCTTCTCTGGCCATTATGGGGATGGGAAAGAATACGGGGAAAACATCTTTTCTGAATCTCATCATCGAAGAAGCCCGGGTGCATCACAAAGAGAAGGTGCTGGCCCTGACTTCCATCGGACGGGATGGGGAAGAAAGAGATCTGGTCACAAAAGGAGACAAGCCGAAAATCTATATCAGCGAAGGAACTCTTATAGCAACTTCGGAGGAGCTCTTATCCAGGTGTGATGTGACAAAGGAAATCATGGAGAGTACCCGCATATTCAGTGCACTGGGAAGAATCATCATCTTTCGTGCTCTCTCTGACGGATTTGTGGAAATAGCCGGGCCTTCAAGGAGCAGCGATCTTCTTGAAATAGAGAAGAGCATGAGAAGGATTGAAGAGCACTGTCTGTTCATCGTGGATGGTGCATTGTCCCGCATGTCTTTTTCCACACGAACCGAAGGAGCAGTGCTCTGCACTGGCGTGAGTGTCAGTCAGAGTCAGGATAAGATTCTGGAGAAAACGAGAAATGCTTTGAAATCTCTGACCCTTCCTGTAACGAAGCATTCGCTTCCGAAGGAAGCTGGAAGAGCCTTTGTGAAAAACGGAAACTGGGAGAGAGTGCAGGGGGAGCTGGCGCTTTCTCTGGGGAAGGAGATACGTAAAGTGCTTTCGAATGATACGGAAGCCATCTACATAAAAGGAGCAGCTACAGATCAGCTGTTCACAGAGCTTCTGGCGGATGAGCATTTCAGAAACCGGGATTTCATACTTGCAGATGGAACAAGTTTACTGATCAGTCCTGAAATGATGAGCAGGCTTTCTAGAAGAAAGATTTCTCTGCAGGTGGTGGAGGAGATCAGAGTGGAAGAAATCATCGTCAATCCCTACGATCAGGGCGGTTTTGAAGTGGATATTGAAAAACTCATAGGAAGGATTCAGAAGGAAACGGAGATTCCGGTGAAGAGTCTTCGTGTATGGAAGGAGGGGAAATGATGCATTTCAGCAGGAAAGAGAAGCAGGACATGGGCCTGAAATTCGTCATGGACCTGATCAGGACCGGAAGCCCTTACGGAAAAGAACATAAAGGCAAACTGACCTTTTATGGAAAGGACAAGGAAGAAGCCCTTCAAAGAGAGCTTGAAAGAACCAGAGATCTGAGAGACAGACTGCCTTCCCTCAGAGAATCGGCGGAGGAGCTCTTTCTCCTTCTGCATGAGCTTAGGGATATCCGAAACACCGTTTTGGCGGTAGAGGAAGGACTGGTACTGAGCGAGCTGGATCTCTTTGAGATCAAGTATTTTCTGAAAAGAATGCACAGGATTGAAGAAGTCCGATCTTTCCTCCTCAGTCAGGAGCTGAAGATGGAGAGGCTGGATGTGCTTGCGGATCTGCTTGATCCAGCTGGAACAGGGCTAAACACATTCTATATCTATGATGAGTATGATGAGGAGTTAAGGGTCATCAGACGGAATAAGAAAGAGATTGAGAAAATGATCCGTTCCCTCAGAACTCCGGAAGAGAAAAATGAGCTGCTTGTCATGAGAAGAAAAATCGTGGCAAAAGAAGAAGTGAGAGAGTATGAAGTGAGAAGAAAGCTTTCGGATCAGCTGAAGCCCTATGCGCGGATACTGCTGCGCAATATGGATATCATCGGGGAGCTGGACTTTCTTCTGGCAAAAGCGGTGCTTTCTGAAAAGTTCGTCACCACCCTGCCTGTAGTAGGTGACTTGCCTTCCATCCATATGGTGGAAGGATATCATCCTTATTTCGCGGAACTTCTCAAAGGAAGAGGCCGGGAGTTTGTCCCCGTCTCACTGGAAGTGAGAAGAGGAAGTACGGTGATCACCGGTGCAAATATGGGGGGCAAGAGCATCAGTCTGAAGACGCTGTTTCTCAATGTGGTGCTGGTCCAGCTCGGTATACTGCCCTTTGCAAGTAAAATGGAGACTCCGGTTCTTGGCAGCATGCATCTTCTTTCCGTAGATCGGGAGAATCCCGACCAGGGACTATCCTCCTTTGGGGGAGAAGTGGTGAAAATCACAGAAGTCATGGAAGGAATGAATGAGATGCCCTCATTACTGGTTCTGGATGAACCGGCCAGGGGCACCAATCCTGTGGAAGGCATGGCCATAGTAGGCGGACTGCTTAACTTTTTCAGAGACCGGCAGCATTTTCTTCTCGTCGCCACCCATTACGACATCAAGAGCCTCACGGGGATTCACAGGTATCAGGTGCGAGGTCTTAGAGAGGTGAATCTGGATGATCATATCAGTCAGGAAAAGGAAGACCGCCAGAAACAGGTTGCCTATCTGTCGGACCTCATGGACTATACACTGGAAAAATGGGATGGAACGCCTATTGTGGGAGATGCAGTGAAAATAGGCGAATTTCTGGGGTTCCAGGAAGACCTCACTGCTGAAATAAAGAAATTACTGGAATAAGGGGAAAACAAATGAGCAAAATCAGATTGGATATAAATAAGGTGGACACGGCAAGAAACCATGCCCGCGCCATTGCGGAAGAGACACAGAGATTTGTGGATCTACATACCACCGTTGCGGTGGAAAGAACGGTTCTTCGTCTTCTGGGCGTTGATGGAGTGAATGAGGAAGGCGTACCGCTGCCGAATATCGTGGTGGACCACCTGAAGGAAAAGGGAGCACTGGAGAACGGTGCCGCCTTTTACATGGGCAATGCCATGGTGGAGCTTTCGCTGTCACCTCAGGAAATAGCGGAGGAAATCGCGCAAGAGAGACTGGATCTTACGAAGCTTCCGGTTCATGACCGCTTTGAAGTGGAAATGAAAGTGGAAGATGTGGCCAGAGAAACGGTGGAGAAGATCAAAGGTAATCGAAAGGATAGAGAAGCCAAGCTTGAAGAGTTCGGAGATAAGAGCGGACCGTACCTTTATGTCATTGTGGCCACCGGTAACATCTATGCGGATATTGTTCAGGCTAAAGCCGCTGCAAAGCAGGGAGCAGATATCATTGCCGTCATAAGAACCACGGGTCAGTCTCTTCTTGACTATGTGCCCTACGGAGCGACTACCGAAGGATTCGGAGGCACCATGGCCACCCAGGAGAATTTCAGACTCATGAGAGAAGCGCTGGACGAAACAGGGGATGAGCTTGGCAGATACATCCGGCTCTGCAACTACTGCTCTGGCCTCTGCATGCCTGAAATAGCGGCCATGGGTGCGGTGGAAAGGTTGGACGTGATGCTGAACGATGCCCTATACGGCATTCTCTTCAGAGACATCAACATGAAAAGAACGCTCATCGACCAGTACTTCTCAAGAGCCATCAACGGCTATGCAGGGGTCATCATCAATACGGGAGAAGACAATTACCTGACCACAGCTGATGCCTACGAGGAAGCCCATACGGTCCTGGCTTCCCAGTTTATCAATGAGCAGTTTGCGCTCATGGCGGGACTTCCGGAAGAACAGATGGGTCTGGGTCATGCCTTTGAGATGGATCCGGAAATGAAGAACGGATTCCTTTATGAGCTTGCACAGGCGCAGATGGCCAGGGAAATCTTCCCCAAGGCACCACTGAAATACATGCCTCCGACAAAGTTCATGACGGGCGACATCTTCAAAGGGCAGGTGCAGAATGCGCTTTTCAACATGGTGACCATCATGACAGGGCAGAAGCTCCATCTTCTGGGCATGATGACAGAAGCCATTCACACACCATTCTTATCTGACCGCGCTGTGGCCATCGAGAATGCATCCTATATTTTCAATACCATGGAGGATTTCGGAAACGAGATCGAGTTCAGACAGGGCGGCATCATTGAAAAAAGAGCGGAGGAAGTTCTTTCTGAAACGGTGAAGCTTCTGGAGAACATCAAAGAGGAAGGGCTCTTCAGAACCATTGAAATGGGTAAGTTCGCAGCCATCAAAAGACCTCAGGATGGCGGAAAAGGTCTGGATGGAGTAGTGAAAAAGAGCAGCACATACTATAATCCTTTCTTTGAACTGTTACAGGAAGGGGGAGCGAACTGATGAGCAGCGGATTATACAACACGAAGAAAATCAACCTGGATGAAAAACTGGATCTCACTCAGGTGAAACCTTATGGGGATACCTTGAATGATGGAAAAGTGCAGATTTCATTCACACTTCCACTGCCAGATGGAGACCGAGCCGTGGAAGCGGCAAAGCAGCTGGCAAAAAAAATGGGGGTTCTTGATCCGCTTGTGGCGCATCATAAAGCGCTAGATAAGGAGTTCACCTATTTTGTGGTCTACGGCAGCCTGATGCACAGTGTCAACTACGAGGAAATCCATGTGGAATCTGTGGGTGGAGACGTTATGGATATGGATGAGGTCAATGATTTCATCAAAGAGAACATCGGAAGGAAAATCACGATTCTTGGCGCATCCACTGGAACAGATGCGCATACGGTCGGCATCGACGCCATCATGAATATGAAGGGCTTCGCAGGACATTATGGTCTGGAGCGCTACGAGATGATTGAGGCTTTCAACATGGGCAGCCAGGTCACCAACGAAGAGTTCCTGAAGAAAGCAGTGGAGATGAAGGCGGACGTGCTTCTGGTTTCCCAGACCGTGACCCAGAAGAATGTGCATATCGACAATCTCGTCCATCTGGTGGAGCTTCTGGAAGCGGAAGGCTTAAGAGACAAGGTTGTGCTCATCTGCGGAGGACCAAGAATCAGCCATGAACTGGCCAAGGAACTGGGTTATGATGCCGGGTTCGGACCGGGTAAATATGCGGATGATGTGGCGACTTTCGCAGTTCATGAGATGATGGAGAGAGAACTTATCTGAACAAGTGTTAAAGAGGATATCAGCTGATATCCTCTTTAATTTCGGTCATTTATTCCTTTAAAATAAGACAGGCTCCATAAAAGGAGCCTGTAAATGTATACTTATTCAATTTTCGCTTATGTCTTCTGATACTTCTCATGAGCATTTTGTTTCATTTCAATTTATACCATAGTAGAATTCTAGTTTCTTTACTTCATGGCCAGATCTTCTGCTCTATGCGTATCTAAGGACTCGTTTTCCATGTCTGATGTTCCCATCGGACTCACATCCTTTTCGTTATTTGGATGTCTGGCATCCGTGTTTTTCTTATATTCAGTATAGCAGAATCCACGGACAATTGGAATATTTATACGGATTAATAACCGAATATTCACAAAATGAAAGAGCTATGAAAAAGGATCGAAAAAGTCCTGTTCTTCGCCATTGGTGAGAATCATGGGACCATTTTTCGTCACAACGACGGTGTGCTCAAACTGATACACGTAATTCCCGTTGGGGGTTTTCAGTGTCCACCCGTCCGGATATTCCTCCACATAATCATCCTTTTCCGTGATGAAGGTTTCGATGGCCAGAACGTGTCCTTCTCTGATGAGAGAAGCACCTCTTCTTTCGTTGTAATTGAAGATGTTTTCTGGATTGTCATGAAGGGTTTTTCCTACTCCGTGACCGGTGAGGTTTCGAATCACATTGAATCCATGGTTCTGGGCTTCGTTGTATACGGCTCTGCCGAGATTGTTGGACATGGTGCCCGGCATGGCTTTCTCGATGGATTTGTACATGGCATTTTTCGCTGTTTCCAGCAGCTTCCGGTTTTTATCGGTAACGGGCGGAATATTGATGGTCAGCCCGGTATCTGCAAAATAACCGTTTTTGGAAGCCGATACATCGATGTTCACCTTATCTCCTTCCTTGAGCACGTACTCGGAAGGGATACCATGGGCTACCACATCATTGACACTGATGCAGGTATAACCTGGAAAAGCATATTCTCCCATGGGTGCGGATTCCGCGCCATGTTCTTCAAAAATCCTTTTGGCGATCAGGTCCAGTTCCAGTGTGGTGATGCCCGGTTTTGTCTCCTTCGCCATGGCATCTCTAGCCAAGGCGCAGATCCTGCCGATCTCTTTCAGGGCCTCTAAATCTTTTTCATTCTTTACTATCATATTTATCACTCCTGTTTCTATTATAGGACTTATTTCATCTCTTGAGAAATAAAACTTCCTATGAATTCACCGAATATATTACAAAATTTAGAAAAAGAGAAGCCTGATTATAGAAAATACTCAGAAAATTTGATATGATGAGAGGGTAGTTAAAGGTTTTCATAAGGAAAACAAATCATACAGCAGGAGGACATGATATGTATATTAAAGAGTACCGTATCAAAAATTTGCGCAATGTCGGAATAATCGGCCACAGTGGCACTGGGAAGACATCTTTGGCTGAAGCACTTCTTTATTATACCAAGTCAACAGACAGACTTGGCAGAGTGGAAGACGGAACAACAACGACAGACTTTGACTCTGAAGAAAAGAAGAGACAGATTTCACTCCAGGCTTCTGTGGCTCCTTTCACCTATAATGACATCAAATTCAACTTGGTGGACGTTCCTGGATTCTTCGATTTCGTGGGAGAACAGATTCAGGGTATGAGAGCCGTTGACGTGGCGACAATTGTAGTGTCCGCAGCTTCTGGAATTGAAGTTGGAACAGACAAGGCGTGGGAGTACTGTAACAAGATCAAGCTTCCTAGAACATTCTTCATCAATAAACTGGACAGAGACCACACTGATTTTGATAAGGTCTTTGCACAGCTGAAAGAAAAATATGGTATGAGTGTAGTACCGATACAGTATCCTGTGGGAAAAGAAGACAGTTTCCGTGGAGTGATCAATATCATCTCCAACAGAGCCAGAATTCATGACCCTAAGACCCTTGAAATGAAAGAAGCTCCTGTTCCAGAGGAGTTAGTTGATAAAGTAGCTGAACTGAGAGAAATGATAGTGGAATCCGTGGCGCAGACCGACGAAGTGCTTCTGGAGAAATATTTTGGTGGAGAAGAGCTTACGGAGCAGGAAATCTATGATGCACTGATCAAAGGATGCGCATCCGGAGACATCGCACCGGTAACCTGCGGAAGTGCGACCAAGGTCATCGGTATGACCACACTTCTGGAAGACATGATTGAATGTTTTCCTACACCAGAGTATGCGATTCCTCAGAAAGCGGTGGTGGTTGACTCCGGAGAAACCGAGTTCATCAGTCTTTCTGAAGACAAACCCTTCTCCGGCTTTGTGTTCAAAACCATAGCAGACCCCTTTGTGGGCAAGATTTCCCTTTTCAGAGTCATCACAGGTCACATCAGACCTGATACGCCTGTATTCAATACCAATCAGGATAAACCTGAAAAAATCAATACACTGATCTTCCTGAGAGGAAAGAATCAGATTCTCACCGACAAGGTCATTGCAGGAGATATCGGAGCCGTCACAAAGCTTCAGCATACCAAAACAGGTGAAACCATCTGCGATCCAGCCTTCAAGGTAATCTACGACAAGTTCAACTTCCCGACCCCAACCATGACCATGGCTGTGGTGCCGAAGGCCAAGGGCGACGAAGACAAGATTTCATCAGGGCTTCAGAGACTGGTGGAAGAAGATCCCACCTTCACTATGGAAAGAGACAAGGAAACAGCTGAAATACTGATTTCAGGACAGGGAGACACCCATCTTGACATTCTGGCATCCAGACTGAAATCCAAGTTCGGGGTAGATGTGGAGCTGAAGAGGCCTAGAATTCCTTATAGAGAAACCATCAAGAAGAGATCCGATGTACAGGGTAAACACAAAAAGCAGTCCGGTGGACATGGCCAGTACGGCGATGTGAAAATCATCTTCGAACCTCGTCAGGACGGGGAAGAGGATCTACTGTTCGTTGATAAGGTTGTAGGTGGAGCTGTACCAAGAAACTACATTCCAGCGGTGGAAAAAGGTCTCAGAGAATCCATCGTGGAAGGCGTTGTGGCAGGATATCCTGTCATAAAGCTTCAGGCTACGCTGTATGATGGAAGCTTCCATGCGGTGGACTCTTCTGAAATGGCCTTCAAGGTTGCAGCCAATCTGGCCTTCAAGAAGGGAATGGAAGAGGCATCTCCTGTACTTCTTGAACCGATCATGAAAGCCAGCATCATCATTCCAGATGATTACATGGGCGACATCATGGGGGATATCAACAAGAAGAGAGGAAGAGTGCAGGGCATGGAGCCCGTGGATGGAAAGCAGATGGTTATAGCGGAAATTCCGCTTTCTGAAATGCAGACCTATGCCACGGACCTAAGGTCCATGACCCAGGCCAGAGGCGACTTCTCCATGGAATTTGCTAGATATGAGGAAGTTCCTCCAACTGAAGTACCGAAAATCATCGAAGAGACCAAGAGATACAGAGAAGAAAGAGAATAACAATCAGAGAAGAAAGGGCTCATAAAAATGAGCTCTTTTTGATGAAAAGAAATTAAAGTGTGAAATAGGCCGGAACCTTCACTCATGATATAATAATGACAAATGAAAAATGTGTATTGGAGGATCATCATGAAAAAATATGTAATCGGTGTGGATCTTGGGGGTACAAAGATCACCACAGCCATCAGCGATCTTACAGGAAAGATCATAGAGAAGACAACCCTTGCTACTGGATCGCATTTAGGAGAAGAAGTGGTGATGGAAAGAATTTTCGAATCCATCTCCATGGTGCTGGAAGCATCTCAGCTGAATGTGGATGAAGTAAGAGCCATCGGAATCGGATCACCAGGTCCTCTGGATTCTGAAAAAGGAACAATCATCACTACACCCAACCTCCCATTCAAGAACTATAATGTAGTGAAGCCCATTGAAAGAAAGTTCGGGATCAAGACTTATCTGGATAATGATGCCAATGCTGCAGCCATCGGAGAATATACCTTCGGAGCAGGCAAGGGGACAAAGCACATGCTCTATGTCACTGTCTCCACAGGAGTAGGCGGAGGAGCGGTTCTTAATGGAAGACCCTACAGAGGAAACACTTCCAATGCTCTGGAAGTAGGACATATGACCATCGAGCCATTCAGCAGGCATCAGTGCAACTGCGGAAAATTCGGGGATCTGGAAGCGCTGGCTTCCGGTACAGCCATTGCGAAAAGAGCCAAGGAAGCGGTTCAGGAAGGCAGAGAGACTTCTCTGAAGAATGTGGATACCATCACAAGTTATGAAGTGCATCAGGCCTATCTTGAAGGGGACGTGGTGGCCATGGAGATTCTGGAGAATGCCTTCATGTACATGGGCATCGGCCTTGCCAATCTTATCGTCAATTTCGATCCGGAAGTCATCGTCATCGGTGGAGGTGTATCGAAAATCGGCGATCTGTTCTTTGACAAGATCAAGGAAGAGGCTAGAAAGAGAAGCTTTGACTTCATGTTTGACGCCACCAGAATCCTACCAGCGGAGCTGGGACAGGAAGCAGGCGTGGTAGGGGCGCTGGCGCTGGCCCTCATTGAGAGTGAAGAGAAATAAAGGTGTGAAAAGATAATCAGTCAGAAGACTTCCCGTCATCCCAGATGACCGGAGGTCTTTTTTGCGGGAGACATATTGGCGAAGTCTAGATTATAAACAGTTTCAAGGGAATAATTGTTTTGTGAATGGTTTGTATTATGATAGAATAGACTGGTTAGAAAAATCAGGCAGGTGAAAGAGTATGCTAAACCTCTATATAACAAGACACGGAGAAACAAAATGGAATACGGAAGGCAGGCTGCAGGGCTGGCTGAACTCACCCTTGACGGAAAAGGGAATCAGGCAGGGGCAGCAGCTGCATCAGGCTGTTAAAATGTATGATATCCAGAAGATCTATTCCAGTCCCAGCGAGAGAGCACTGAAGACCGCCATTTCCGCCAAAGGGAAAATGGATGTGGAAATAGAGCTCATGGATGAGCTGAAGGAAATGAACATGGGACAGTGGGAAGGAAAAACCCTGGATCAGATCAAAGAAAGAGAACCGGAGAATTTCGAGAACTACTGGCTGAGACCCCATCTGTTTGTGAAGAACACGGGGGAGAATTTTGATGAAATGCTCGCGCGTACCAGGAAAGCACTGGATAGAATCGTGAAGGAGAATCCGGCGGGGAATGTGCTCATCGTGACCCATGGGGTGACGCTGAAAGCCCTCATGAGCCATTTCTCTTCGGAAGGATTCATCAAATTCTGGACGAAGCCCGTGGTGGAGCAGGCCAGCATTTCCATGGTCAGAGTAGAGGACCTTTACAAAGGAGAAATACTTCTTTACGGAGACACCAGACATTTTGAAGAGATGGAGATGAGAGAATGAATGCTGAAATCATGGCAGTGGGAACAGAGCTGCTACTAGGAGACATCGTCAATACCAATGCCCAGTATCTGGCCAAGGAGCTGGCGCTGCTTGGCATCGGCATCTACAGACAGACCACCGTGGGAGACAATGAGGAGAGACTGAAAAAGGCTCTTTCAGAGGCGCTGAAGGAATCGGAGATCATCATCACCACCGGAGGCCTCGGACCCACACCAGATGACATCACAAAGGAAGTATCCGGAATGGTTCTTGGCAAAGAACTGATTCTGCATGAACCTTCCTATGAAGTGATCCTGTCCTACTTCAAGCACAATGACAGAGCCATGGCCAATGGCAATCAGAAGCAGGCCATGTTTCCCGAAGGTTCCATTGTGCTGGATAATCCCAATGGAACCGCACCTGGGTGCATCATTCCTGGTGAAAACAACAGGTTCATCATCAATCTGCCAGGACCACCAAAGGAGATGATCCCCATGTTCGAGAACAAGGTGAAGCCTTTTCTCATGCAGTTCATGGACCATACCATCATCTCCAAAACCTTACGATGCATCGGTCTTGGAGAGTGGGACATGGCCACCAGGGTGAAAGACCTTCTGGATGAGAGCAAGAACCCTACTGTGGCGCCCTATGCAAAGGACGGAGAAGCAATCCTCAGAATCACGGCCAAAGCAGCCACGGAAGCTGAGGCCAGAGCTATGATCGCCCCTGTGGAAGAGGAAATCAGAAACCGGATCGGAGAGTACATCTACGGCACTGATGAGGATACGCTGCAGGATGTCATCGGGCGAGAACTGGTGGAACATGATAGGTCCATTGCCATAGCGGAATCCGTCACAGGCGGCATGATCGCATCCAGGCTTCTTGGCTATGAAGGCGGCATGTCCAAAGTGCTTGCAGAAACCTTCGTGACCTACAGCAATGAATCCAAGGTGAAATATCTTGGGGTGAAGGAAGAGACACTGAAAAGTCACGGCGCTGTCAGTGAGGAAACCTGCAGGGAGATGGCGGAGGGACTTCATGAGAGGACCGGAGCTGAAATCTGTCTGGTGACCACCGGGATAGCAGGTCCTACCGGAGGAACAGAGGAGAAGCCTGTGGGCTTAGTCTATATCGGACTTGGTGTTAAGGGTCAGGTGGAAGTGCACAAGCGCTATTTCACAGGCGGCAGAGAGAAAATCAGGGTGCGAGCAACCATCGCTTCTCTGGATATCCTGCGAAGAAAACTGAACGAGCTGGCAAAGGGATAAACCTTTGTCTTTAGAATAAGAAATAAGAGGTAGAGATTAGATTTGAGTATATTAACGGTAAAAAATGCAAGTCACGGCTTTGGAGACAGAGCTATATTTGAAGATGTGAGCTTCAGACTCCTCAAAGGAGAGCATGTGGGCATCATCGGTGCCAACGGCGAAGGAAAATCCACCTTCATGAATATCGTCACAGGGAAGCTGCAGCCGGATGAAGGAACAGTGGAATGGGCGAACCGAGTTCGTGTGGGTTATCTTGACCAGCATGCAAGCCTTGAAAAAGGAGCATCCATCAGGGATGTGCTGGAAAGTGCCTTCAAATACCTTTTCGACATGGAGCAGGAGATCTTCGCCATAGGGGATAAGATGGGCAGCTGCACAGAAGAGGAGCTCATAAAGCTCATGGATGACATGGGCACTCTGCAGGATATTCTGGACAACAGCGGGTTTTACAGCATCGACCCAAAGGTGGAAGAAGTGGCAAGAGGGCTGGGCCTCAAGGATGTGGGGCTGGATAAGAAGGTGGATGAGCTTTCAGGGGGACAGAGAAGCAAGGTGCTTCTTGGCAAGCTTCTTCTGGAGTCTCCTGACATTCTGCTTCTGGATGAGCCCACGAACTATCTGGATGAAGAACATATCGACTGGCTGAAGGTCTATCTGAAGAACTACCAGAATGCCTTTATGCTGATCTCCCATGATATTCCGTTCATCAATGAAGTGGTGAACATCATCTATCATATGGAGAACAGAGAACTTTCAAGATATGTGGGGAACTACGATGATTTCCAGGCTGTTTATGAAGCGAAGAAGAAGCAGGTGGAAGCTGCTTTTGAAAGGCAGCAGCAGGAAATCAATAAACTGGAGGATTTCATCGCCCGCAACAAGGCCAGAGTGGCCACGTCCAACATGGCGAAATCCAGACAGAAGAAACTGGACAAAATGGATAAGATTGAGCTGATGAAGGACAAACCGAAACCGACCTTTGACTTCAAGATCGGCAAAACATCAGGCAAGCTGATTTTCAGAACAGATGACCTTGTCATCGGATATGATGAGCCGCTGACGAAACCTGTGAATGTGTATCTGGAGAAGGGTATGAAGGTTGCCCTGACAGGGGCAAACGGTCTTGGTAAGTCCACCCTTTTAAAGAGCCTCATGGGGATGATCCCTCCTTTCAGCGGAGACATCGAGACCGGTGAGAACATCGAAATCGGCTATTTCCAGCAGGAAGGGGAAAGAGACAACTACAATACCTGCATCGAGGATTTCTGGGCGGAATATCCCGGGTACAATCAGTATGAGGTGCGAAGCGCACTGGCCAGATGCGGGCTGACCACCAAGCACATCGAATCCAAGGTGGTGGTGCTTTCCGGTGGAGAACAGGCCAAGGTGAGACTGGCCAAGGTCATGAACAGAGACGCCAATGTGCTTCTTCTGGATGAACCTACCAACCATCTGGACCAGGATGCGAAAGACGAACTTAAAAGAGCACTGAAGGAATACAAGGGAACGATTCTGCTCGTCTCTCATGAAAGAGAGTTCTATGAAGACATCGCAACCCATATCTGGAACTGTGAAGACTGGACAAGAAAAATATTCTAGATTACTGAAGCTGTGAGGATCTACTCCTCACGGCTTCTTCTGCGCATGGATACTTACGAATCATCGAACGGGTATGGATTATATCCTTTCCTGTGTTAGTATATTGTTAGAACAGAGAAGAGGTGAAGAGAAGTGGCGAAAATCAACGGGGTTGTGAAAGACCATAAAGGCAAGATACTAGAAAATGCGGAGGTTCTCTTTGTGGACAGGGCAAGCAATGTCCTTGCCAGCGGCTACAGCAACAAGGATGGAGAGTATTATCTTCAGATCAGTGAAAAGACCAATGGGATGGTTGTGGGCACCTATTCCTATGGAGAAGAATATCTTGCCTTCATCTTTGACAATATAAGCACGCATCTTCCTCACCATATCGATATCATTGTGGGTGATGTGGAATTCCTACAATTCAGGAGAATCATCACAAAGGATAGAGAGAAATATATCTGTTCCTTTCAGCTGGCATCCCTTTCAAAAATGAAAAGAGGGAAAGTCCATCTGTCTCCTGAAGGAGCTGAGGCGTCTCTCCAGTTTAGGCTGGATGGAAAACTGATGAAAGCGTATAATCTGACGAAAGAGAAACTGTCCGTAGAAGGGAGAGGCAATACCATTGACTCTTGGACACTCTCTTTTGCCTGCAATCCGAAGGATCGGGGGAAAGTTCTTGAGCTGATCTTTATGGATGAGGATTCTTATGGAATGCTTAAGAGCTATGTATGATTTCTGGCAAAATCCTTAAATCTTTGACTGGATGTTGAAAAACAAAAAGAATAGGGATAAAATGTAGATGTTCAGGATAATTCAGATGGGTTTTCTCTGGATAAAATACATATTGTACAAGGAGTGGAAATATATGAAGAAGATTGTTGCATTAGCAATGTCCGTTCTACTATCATTCGGGGTTCTTGCTGCATGCGGAGCATCAGAAGAAGCAGGTCTTAAGGATGGTTCCTACTCAGCAGAAGCACAGGGACACAACGATGTGATCAAGCTGACAGTGACTGTAGCTGACGGTGTTATTTCAGACGTAACTGTGGATGAGCATGCTGAAACAGATGGTATCTATGGAGATGCTGAAACAGCAGTAATAGAATCCGTTAAAGGAAAGACCACTGCAGATGGTGCAGATACAGCATCAGGTGCTACAGTATCCTCAGAAGCGCTGATCGAAGCCATCAACCTGGCACTAGAACAGGCTAAGTAGAAAACAGAACAGATCTTATGAATTATCCCCATGGAAATCTAGTTAAATAGAGTTTCATGGGGTATAATTGTTTGGAGATTTATGCAAATACAAGATGATGAGGAGCTTATTGATGGGCCAGAAAGTGAATTTAACCTATGGAAATATAAGTACGACACTGACGAAGCTGGCACTCCCGATCATGGGGACCTCCTTTGTGCAGATGACCTATAATCTGACGGACATGTTCTGGGTGGGGAAACTCGGTAGCAGTTCTCTGGCTGCAGTAGGCACTGCAGGATTCTTCTCCTGGTTCGCGTTCTCGCTGATTCTGCTGACAAAGGTCGGTGCAGAAGTCTTTGTGGCACAGCACCTGGGCAGAAATGATGAAGAAGGGGCGGACAGCTACGCGAGAAGTGCCATCCATTTCAATATGATGCTCGCCGTATTCTACGGACTGATGCTTCTTATTTTCAGAAGACAGCTCATTGCCTTCTTCAACCTGGGGGATGCTGCAGTCATCCAGATGGCTGTGGGATATCTGTCCATCATCGCTTCCGGAATACTATTCATGTTCATCAATCCGGTGCTGACTTCCATCTTCAACGGGGCAGGGGACAGCAAGACACCCTTTCTCATCAATCTGACCGGTCTTGGCATCAACATGATTCTTGATCCCATGCTGATCAGAGGGTGGGGTGTTTTTCCGGAGCTTGGTGTATATGGGGCCGCGTTGGCAACAATCATCGCACAGCTGCTGGTGACGATCCTGTTCATCATTATGATGGTTACAAGTAAGGATACGTTTTTCAGAATCAATATTTTCAGGAAAGTGGATTTTCAAAGAATCGTGAATATCTTCAAACTGGGTTTCCCGGTGGGACTACAGAACGGCCTCATGGCACTCATCGGCATGGTCATAGCCAGAATCATTTCTGTATATGGTCCAGAGGCCATTGCAGCGCAGAAACTGGGCTCGCAGATCGAATCCATCTCCTGGATGACAGCCAGTGGATATTCCACGGCTATCAGTGCATTTGTGGGTCAGAACTATGGAGCGAAGAAGTACGAAAGAATCATGAAAGGGTATGCATCTGGTGTGCGGCTCATGTCCATCATCGGTGTTGCTGCCACTGTGCTTCTTTATTTCCTGGCGGAGCCGATCTTCAAAGTGTTCATTACAGACCCGGTAACCCTAAGGATGGGTGTCTCCTATCTTATGATCATTGCAGTTTCCCAGTGGTTCCAGACCTTGGAGATCTCCAATCAGGGAGCTTTCAATGGTTTGGGAAAGACGGTATATCCATCTTTTGTAGGTGTGACGTTCAATCTGCTGCGGATACCGATGGCATACTTTTTCTCTCAGGATCTGGGGATGGGACTGAACGGAGTATGGTGGGCGATAGCTCTTTCCAGTATATTCAAAGGACTTACGCTTTTCAGTTTCTTCTATTTCCTTGTGATCAGGAAATACAGAAAGACTGGTGTTATTTAATATTTTCAGTAATCGAAATCCCGTTGGAGCATAAACTTCAACGGGATTTCTGCATGATTGGACTCAGTTTCGAGGACTTCTATGCTCAGTGTGATGATGAAAGAGTTGAAAACTGGGAGCAGTTTTCTGGAAAGAACAGGAAACAGATGGGCTAAATATTGCTTGTTTTTATCCTGCGCAGTTTATTTTGCGGGCGGAAATCGTGCAAAGTCTATAAAAGATAACAAAAACTTAACCGTGTGTATCACCATAAGGATTATGAAGAAATAGATAGGAATACAGAGTATGAAGGACTTATTTGAATCAAATTGATTGAGGGACGGGTTTGGTCCAAAAATAAAATGTTATGATTATGAACGTTGCTTAACAAGTCTTGTTTCAAGGCTTCAGGCAATTGACAACATATTACCTCGGTAATATAATAAGAATGTTCTCTTAAAAGAGAATAAGCACAAACAGTTCTTTGAAAATTAAACAGAATATAGGTAAAAAACCAAAGTACCTTTTCGAGTAATCGGAAAAACATCTTCGAGCAATTAGAAGATGGGCAGCCGGGTGACCGGATGCAAAAACACTT
>NZ_JAFNJU010000018.1 GCF_017368455.1 Proteiniclasticum aestuarii
AAGATCCGAAGGCATTGAGCAGCTGCTCCCTTGGAATCCTCAGGTCAAAAAAGAATGCTCAACATAATAGTCATTTCGGCGACCGTGAGGTCGCCTTCTCTATTTCCATCATAGATTATCTCATACCCACTTGTTCTAATACATACATCCGATTAAAGAGCGCTTACTATCAATCCTATGAAGTCTTGCAGCTGTACATAAAGTAAAGAAACAGGATCAGACTTTTCTTCTGAAAATCTGGTCCTGTTTGCTGATTGCTATATGGAGCGAGAGGAAGCCATCTCCTTGATGCTTGTCTCATGATGGGACTCCTATGCCTTCTATCTTTCAAAGTAATCCATAACGGTATTTTCCCCGAAGGGGATCCGACTGTGGATCTGATTTCCCTATGCTACTCAGCACTCCTCCCCTTTCTGCAGGGCTTGAGGAGATCATTTACCTTCTTCACTGGATGGAAAGTACTTAAAGGCACTTCCACAAAGAGTGTATTCCAGTTGTCCATGGCACCGTTCCAGAGTCCTGGATATTCCAGAGCCTGAATGTCTTTTCCTTTATAGGTTTTTCTGCTGATGAAGTATCTGTCTTCGTTGACGAAGTCCAGCAGATTGAATTTTCTTCCCCTGTGATCCCTCACAAAACAAACTAGATCCACCGGGTTGAAGTAGGCAGAACTTTTGAAATGTTCCATCTGCTCTGGATCCTTTAAATCGATCTCCGACTTTTCGCAGATCTGCAGATCCGAGTACTCCTTACTTTTCACAACAAAGGGTCCGCCGCCGGGTTCCCCTTGATTTCTTACCACGCCACATACTCTTAAGGGTCTGTTCAGGAAAGACAGGGCTTTGTCCCTTGTCAGGTCTCCTTCATAGTCGATATGCAGAACACTACAAATGAGATCCTCCACAGCGCTCTTGTCATAATCTTCCTGAAGTATGGCTTCAATGACTCCATCGATTCTCTTTTTGGTCTTGTAGCCGATGGAAGCAAGGGCTTTCTTCGCTACTACGGTATCTTCCACATAGTCTCTATGACAGACATTATCAATGTTCTTGATGAACAGGATGTCCCCATCCAGGTCATTGAGGTTTTCGATGAGGGCTCCATGGCCGCCAGGCCTGTATAGAATCTGCCCCTCTTCAGTCCTGAAGGGATTGTTCTCCAGGTCCACCGCAAGTGTATCCGTTTCCGGCTTCTGGAAGGAATAAGTGACTATAATGTTCTCCCTTCCTACCCGAACAGATTCAATGAATGTATTGAAGAGTGCTTCATGATTTTTTGAAATGGTGAAATGATACTGTGAATTTTCTTCATTAAGATACCTTTCCCCTTCATAGAGATGCTCCTCGATGGGTGTGGCCGAGTAGCCTTCATAGGCGTTCATTTTGATCAATGCCTTCGGCAGACTGCCATAGTTCATACCGCTGGCACCAAGAAGATGCTCAATGATTCTGATGCGATTGGAAGGCACATCCTTTTGGAGATGCTCCTTCTCCATGAATCCACTTAAATCCTTATAAAAAGCGAAGTCTTCCAGCTCCTCAAAAAATCGTCTGATGGACTCCGTCTCAATTTGATCAACCTTATATTTGTATAAATCCTCGAACATTCTGGTGGCTACGCCACTGGCTGGAATGAACTTGACGCATTTCAGCTTCCGATACTCCTCACTGATTTCCGTAACGGGTGTCAGATGCTCTTTTGTTACTGCAGATTCTACCTTTACATAGTTCGTGCCTTTTCTGAATTTTTCAATACTCTTCTCCATGAGATCCCCCTTTTAAGATTTATTAACCAAATAGTGTTCGGCTGTTATTTTCAAGAAGTATTATCGCACCTTCTTTGGGCATAGTTGTAAAAATATTATCGTTATGTCTTTTACCACAAATTGACACAATATGGCACGCTGAAAAATGTTGTTCAATTCTCTTCTCGACCAAAATCTATACCAACTCACAAAAAATTAAATTCATACCAGTATCGAAGCTGATTTATGGTCATTTGAAATTATAAATTATACATATTGATATAATCAGCATCGATATCTTAACACCCGATTCAGTATTGTATTTATTTATGTTAATCAATATCCGTGGTCAAAACGTCATGTTTTTTTCAAACCCATATAAATTTTAGTTTGGATAGAGGAACTCATTATCATAGAAACTGGATTTCTGATTAAGTTCTGAGTACATTTCAGCCCCGTATACTTCATATAGTGTCTTTTCAGATGAAAGCAGATTCGTACCCAGCGCTAAACGGTCACCATCAATTGTTACTCCTAAACTGGCTAATGTCGACGGGTAGTAATCATAAGAATTGAATTTTCTGTTCAGTGTATTTTCAGGGACTATATCTTCTGGTACATTAATAAATGCATTGTAGAGTGTTCTTGAATAACCTTCAGGTAGATCAAGAGCAAAATCTGAATCCATCGTCAAATGATCCCCAACAATCACAACTGTTGTGTTTTCATAAAAGTCCTGTTTCGCTACCCAGTCAATAAAATCAGATACCTGTCTTGACGAACAGGCAATCACGTTAGCATATTGTTCTGAAAACTTATTTTCACATAATTCACATACATAGCCATCCTGATGATGTGTATCAACTGTAAGCATAGTGAAATTAAATGGTTCTTCTTTTTTTGATATCTCGGTAAGCTGTTCTTTGGCCATTGAAAATAGTTTCTGGTCTTCAAACCCCCACCAGACTCTATAATCGCTTGGTATTTTATTTTCTTTTTTTGCCCAGTTATAGTCTAATAATTCATAATCACCATGTTGTCTGAAAAAAAGCTCTCTTCCACCAAATGCAGCTTCGGAACCTATCATAAGATAGTTCTTATACCCATTACTTTGCAGTACATCCCCTAAAGACTCAGCTCCTGGGAAAAAGGATGAGTAGCTTCCCATACTGTTTCCCTCCAATGGAATATTAAGAGGAAGTCCTGTTGAATGAGCAAACATTGATGCCATAGTCCATCCTGTGCCCACTCCCCCTAAATTCCCACCTAATTGATTGTTGTTGGAAAAGGAAATGTTGGATTTTGCAATTTCTGTAAGCTCAGGCATGTAGTTTTCATGGAACGCCCCTCCTTCATCTATAGAACTATAAGTATTCTCCATTGATTCTAAGTAGAGAAAAATAAGATTGCGTTTCTTGTCTGGAAATCTCAATTTCCCTGCAGAAAACACATAATTCTCTTCAATAAAATTTGAGTCAGAAAATTGAACAGATATAAATTCTTTAAAGTGAAACTGTTTATCCATTATTTTGAAAGAGTATCTAAAAATGAGCACAGCTGCTACATTTAGCAGAATCACCATAGTCGAATATCTGAGTTTAAATATGGTGATAGTCTTTCTTCTTTTTTTGAACTTCAATAACAAGGAATACTTCAGATTCTTCTTCTTAAATAACCTTAAGAGAAAATACGTAAAAAGAATGGCACCTGCAGAAGGGAATATTATATTGAATATGGCAGATGTCATAAAACTTGTGTCTGAACCTTCCAGTGGAACCTTTAAATGAAAGATAATCTGTGTCATATTGAGATTACTGAAATTAGAAATCAGCCATAATACGCTACTTAAAAGAAAAACACTTAGACTAACTGTGGTTACAGTTAGTGTTGAAAACCACTTGCTTTTATTACTCATCGTCCACTTCCTTCCTTATGATCAGAGAAAAGTGTTCCGCAATAAATTTAGATATTGCCCCTAGGAACAAAGCAAAAAGATTACTGAATACAATCGCTTTAAGACTGAGAAAATCAGGATTTAAATTGTGATTCACAAAAGTGAAATCAATCTTGAAAAGGGTTTTGAGAATGAATAGATTTAAAATCAGAAAAACCTGAAAAAGAACAACTGCTCTTTTTAGGTTTTTCAGTAGTTCCGTCATCTTATTAGAACTGAAGATAATCAGCATTAAAAAGTACGGAATTAGAATTATAAGAAAAAACGTCATGAGAAACTCCCTTCCAGAAAGCAATAGGTTGATATTCTATCTCAGCATTGCTCTACCACGATAAGAATCAAGATTTTTCAAACATAATTAGATTATATTCGAAGATTCAATAAAATGATATCCGTTCGATTCATTTTTGATTTGATTTACTATAATTATTTTAGTAAGTAAATATTACCAATTAGATACCATTCTAACTTATATTTAGCAGTGTATTGATTACGTGTTATGTACTAATTATCAGAAACTCGCTGTTTTACTCTTCCAGTCCCTGTTCAAATCTCCAAGAGTCCCTGACCATATCATGGATGCTCTTCTGTGCTGTCCATCCCAGTTCCACTTTGGCCTTCTCTGCATCGGCATAGCAGGAAGCGATGTCCCCTGGACGCCTGTCGCAGATCTCATAAGGCACTTTCACCCCATTAGCCTCTTCAAATGCATGGACCAGTTCCAGCACCGATGTACCTCTTCCGGTACCCAGGTTATAGATATGGACACCCTTACCCAGTTTCTCAATGGCTTTTACATGACCGATGGCAAGATCCACCACATGGATATAGTCCCTTACACCGGTTCCATCCACGGTGTCGTAGTCTTTACCGAAGACGCTTAATTTTTCTCTCTTCCCTTTAGCCACCTGGGTCACAAAAGGCATCAGGTTGTTGGGAATTCCATTGGGGTTTTCCCCGATGAGACCACTCTCATGGGCACCCACGGGATTGAAGTACCTCAGCAGCGTAACGCCGAAGCCTTCATTGGCACTAGCCGTATCCGAAAGGATCCTTTCACTCATGGCTTTGGTTTCTCCATAGGGATTGGTTGTAGGAAGAAGTAACATGGTTTCCTTGAAGGGAACCATGTTATCTCCATAGACCGTTGCTGAAGAGCTGAACACAAACCTGTTCACCTTATGTCTAACGCAGGCGTCTGCCAGCACCATGGTGCTCACAAGGTTGTTGTAGTAATAAGCCAAAGGTTTTGCCACAGACTCTCCCACAGCTTTTAGACCCGCGAAATGAATGACTCCATCGATTTTATGCGTGTTAAAGATCTTCTCCACTTCCTCCCTGTCTGTCACATCCACCTCATAAAAGGTGATTTCCTTTCCGGTGATCTCTGTGACCTTATCCAGAGCTTCCTTTCTGCTGTTGACAAGATTATCTGCCACAATAACCTCATGACCTGCCTTGATCAGTTCTACGCAGGTATGGGTGCCGATGTAACCTGCTCCTCCAGTGACAAATATATTCATTCCACGTTCCTCCATTATTAATTCTGATCATTGCCATGCTTCGGAACCCTATATTTATTGAAGGGATATCCATATAAGCAAGTATCAGTATTTATTTATCATCTCATAAACCATAATACAACAAAACAGAGTCTGGGTCATCCCTAAAAAGAATCAAACTCTGTTTAAATATATTTTATACATATATTATTTAAAATCCATAGCATGAAATTGTAGAGTGGAGTCATACCAGAATCTATGAATCCGTGAGTTTTACCCTCTGACCAGATACTACTCTCCTCCAGACTAGAAATGCAGCTTTTCTCGAAAGAGCCTCATGACATTTCTGACTTCATCGATTCTGAGGCTCAGAATCAATACGAAGTACAATGCTCCCGATAAAAGTATGGAAATGGTAAGACTCAGATTACTGCTCATTTGAGAAGAAAGGATTTCCATAAGCCCATAGGCTGCAGCGCCCATGACAAGGGATGCGAAAGTGATCTTCACGATTTTTCTCATCGTATCTCGTAATCCGAAGTGCACCATTTTCTTCCGCAGACTTCTAACAAGAAGGTATGTGGTCACAGCAGCAGAGATGCTCGTTCCAAGAGCCAGGCCCCCTATTCCGAGAAATCTTGAGAGAATCAGATTAAGTACGATATTAAGACTAACACCGATCATGGCGTTATAAGTGGGTGTTTTCGTATCTTTATAGGCATAGAACACTCTGGAGAACACTTCCCGCAGACCAAAGGCAATCATACCCAGCGCATAGAAGAAGAGCGCCTGGGCTGTCATCTCCGCAGCAGCCTCATCAAATTGTCCTCTAAGAAACAGAAGATCGATGATGGGTCTTGCCAGCACCATGGCCCCCACCGTTGCCGGAATAATAAGCAGACTGATGTAGACGATGGATTCATTGATCACCTTTTTCAGACCGCTGAAATCCCTGCTGAGCACCTGCTTAGACAGGCTGGGATAAATCACTGTAACCACCGGAGCGACAAAGAGTCCCTGAATAAATGTATTTAGCCTGTTGGCATAATTCAGTGCAGAGATTCCACCAACTGCCACATTGGATGCAATGTTCTTGTCCACCAGCACGTTGAGCTGATTCACCGATGTACCGATGATGATCGGTACCGCCAGAATCATCATCTCCTTGAGATAGACATCTTTTGCATCAAGTACCATCTTGTAGTGAAATCTGTTTCTGATGACGGAGGGAAGAATAAAAATCAGCTGAATCAGAACCGATGCCACAAGCCCATAGGCCAGAATCACATCATTTAACTGATCTGCCAGATAGAAAGAGAAAATAATGACCATATTCATGGGAAGGCTGATCAGTGCCGGAATGGTGAAGTTGTCCTTCAGCTGCAGATAGGCATTGAGAATGTATATCATTCCGGAAAAAGCGATCCCGAAAATACTGATTCTGGTGAAGCGTATGGCCATCTCCATGGTTTCCCCCGTGAATCCGGAAGCAAAGAGCATGACGACCTGAGGCGTGAATACAAGAACCAGGACTATGATCAGAACCGATAGAATCACAACGCTGTTCATGATATTGGAAGAAAAGCGATGCGCCTCTTCTTCGCCATTCTCCTTCTGCACTTTGTGATAGATGGGGATAAAAGTCGTCGCCAGTCCCGTACCCACCAGCGCAAAAATCGTGGTCGGTATGGTCTGCGCTATAAGGTAGACGTCACTGGTTGCGGACGCACCAAAAAAATAAGTCAGAGCGATTTCCCGCCCGAACCCGATGAGTTTTGTGAATACGGTGATGATCATTATGATTGCAATGTTTCTCTTCATATATGCTATTTGAAAGCAGCTCTGCCTTCGTCCTCCATTATCCTCTCCGGATCCGGATTCCCTTAGCCTAAGCCAAGGAAGGGATCCGGAAGTTCTCCTCATTACAGGAAATGAGAGAAGTGATTCTCTCATTTCAACCTCAGTTTCCATTATCCCCTTTTTTGATCTCCATTGCACAGAAATTTCACTTTCTGACGCTTTATGAAAAACCTACTCGATCTTCTCTCTGAATCGATCGATAATCACATCCGCGATCATGATACTCGCCTTCCCATCGCCATAGGGATTGCTTGCATCGGCCATCTTCTGGTATGCACCCTGATTATGCAGCAGTTCGTCAAGGATCTCATAGATGGGCTCTTCCTCTGTACCAGCAAGTCTGAGCGTACCGGCTTCGATTCCCTCAGGACGCTCCGTAGTGTCACGCAGCACGATGACAGGAATATTAAGGGATGGTGCCTCTTCCTGTATCCCCCCGCTGTCTGTCACAATCAGATAGGACCTGGCCAGAATGTTGTGAAAATCCATGACTTCCAGCGGTGCAATCAGTCTGACGCGATCATTTCCGGAAAGCACTTCATCAGCCACTTCCTGAACTTTCGGGTTAAGGTGCACGGGATAGACAACCTTCACATCCTCATACTTTTCCACAATACGATTGATGGCTCTGAACATATTGCGCATGGGCTGACCCAGGTTCTCTCTTCGATGGGCTGTCAGCACAATCAGTCTCGATCCCTTTGCCCAGCGAAGAACCTCATGATCATAGTCCTCCATGACGGTTGTCTTCAGGGCATCGATGGCTGTGTTGCCTGTCACGAAGATGTTCTCTTTCCTCTTGCCCTCTGCCAGGAGATTTTCCCTGCTTCTCTCTGTGGGGGCAAAGTTCAGATCCGAAACAACGCTCACAAACTGCCTGTTGGCCTCTTCCGGAAAAGGAGAATACTTGTCATAGGTCCGAAGGCCAGCTTCCACATGTCCCACCGCCACCTGATTATAGAAGGCGGCGAGAGCCCCGGAAAAAGTGGTGGTGGTGTCGCCATGAACCAGAACGAGAGCCGGTTTCACTTCCTTGATGACGGAGTCCAGTCTCACGAGCACCCTGGCTGTGAGATCGGTGAGCGTCTGATTTGCCTTCATGATATCCAGATCATAATCAGGAACAATCCTGAAAGCATCCAGCACCTGATCCAGCATTTCCCTGTGCTGTGCTGTAACACATACCACGGTCTCGATTTCTTCCCTTTTCTTCATTTCCAGAACCAATGGTGCCATTTTAATGGTTTCAGGTCTGGTACCAAAAATCACCATGACCTTGATTTTCCTCTTCATTGTCTGCTCCTTTCCTGTCCCGATGGATTTTCTCCATATCAGAGTAGTTCAGCATCTTCAAGTCCTGTCACATTCTTCGTGTCAAAAACAACCAGCCCCTTCAATCTGTCCAGATGATTTCTGAGGTGATCATGCCCTACCATGATGACAATCATTTCCAGCCCACTGAGAAATGCCTCAAAATCCATGACCTGCCCTTCCACCATTTTATCTCTGACATGGGGATCATAGATTCTGATGCCATGATTGAGGTTTTCTTCCAGAATCTCAATCAGCTGCAATGTAGGACTTTCTCTTGTATCATCCACATTCTCCTTGTAGGTAAGACCATAAAGACCCACTTTCTTCAGAGAGGAGATTTTCTTCTCCTTCATAATGCCGAGCATTCTTTTTCTGACAAACTCCGGCATGGCATCATTGATGTCTCGGGCAGCGTGCACAAGGCTTGTGAGCTCTGGATAATCTCCCACAAGAAACCATGGGTCCACTGAGATGCAGTGGCCACCCACTCCTGGTCCCGGCTGAAGGATATTCACTCTCGGATGCTTGTTGGCGATTCTTATGATCTCATAGACATCCATATGATCATTTCTGCAGATCTGTGCCAGTTCGTTGGCGAAAGCGATATTGATGTCCCTATAGGTATTTTCCACTACCTTAGACATTTCCGCGGAGCGAATATCCGTAAGGACAATCTCTCCCTTGCAGAAGCTACTGTAGATTTTCTTTACTATTTCGGCAATGTCCATGGAATCTGCCCCGATGGTCCTTGCATTGTGTTCCAGCTCAAAGATCATATTCCCAGGTATGATTCTTTCCGGTGCATGAACCAGATGGACATCCTCTCCGATGTTCATGTCTCTTTTCATGATCTCCGGTCGCACATAGGTGTCAATGGTCCCTGGAGATACCGTGGACTCCATGATCATGATGGTCCCTTTTTCGCATACATCCAGCACATTGTTCACAGCTTTGATGAGATAGGCCGTATCAATTTTCTTGCTTTTTCTTATGAAGGGTGTCGGGACCGACAGAATATAGAGACTGGTCTTCAGGTACTCTGTACTGAACTGTATGCCGTTCTCCCGCGCTTTCTCAAAAAGAACTTCCAGCCCCTCTTCCCTAAAGGTGAGTTCACCCTGGGAAAGCCTCTGCACCAGGTTCTCATTATAATCCGTTCCCACCACCTCAAGACCGCTTTTTGCCAGAATCAGCGCAGTGGGCAGTCCGATATATCCTAGTCCAATGACATTTATTGCTTTCATTGCCTTCAGCTCCTCTTTCTCTTTCCTGATTCATCCATATCTTTCATGCTCTGACTTCCTTCAAGATCCCATCCTTTTCTTTCTTGCACGATGAAGTCTTCCGATGAGGGGACTCAATGCTTTCACCGACCATCCAAGAAGATTCATCTCTTCTGGATCTATCTTCTGTCCTGTAAGCATCCTGAACTCCAGGTAACGATACCAGATGTAGATTTTCGATGCCAGCGGGACTATCTCTTCAGACTTGGGAAACACCTCTCTCAGTAGTATCCCGTAATAGGCAATCATGCCATGGGCATTCTTCGTCTTGAATGCATCGATATTCTTTGTTATGCCCTCTTCCTGATATTCCTTGATTTCCACGACATCGGAAATGCAGAAGAGCTTATGATTCATGCCGATCTGATCAGTGATGTAGGCTTCTGGCACAAACTTTGCCTCCTTCAGCTCCGGATACCGGTATTTCCTGATGAGATCCGTCCGTATGAAATCCACACAGTCCTTATAGGGCCCTTTACTGATGCCCGAAATAAAATGGAAATCCACATAGGAAGAAATGAAGGGATCCGCAGGAAAGGGCTTACCGATGAAGGTGCCATCGGGCTCCTTAGCCCTTGCCATGACCCCGGAAAACGACATTCTGTCTTCTTCCGGAATCCCCTCCCATGTCTGATTCAGTGTCTCAAGCCCATGGGGAAGCATCCAGTCATCCGAATCCACTATGAGAAAGAGTTCTCCTTCCGCTTTTTCGATGGCCAGATTCAAAGCGGTGTGTTTCCCTCCGTTTTCTTTCCAGAAATAACGAATTTTCATATCAGATGTATGACTGTAGTCCTTGATGAATGATTCCGTATCATCTGTAGAACCATCATCTGCAATGATTACCTCGAAATCCTTATAGGTCTGTTTCTCCAGACTCTGTAGGGTTCTTTCGATGAGATTTCTTCTGTTATAGGTTGGTATGGCTATAGTAAATCGCATGGTACCTCCCAGATAGATGAGATCCTATCGTAAAATCAGGATTCCTGAATCAGTTCCAGCTCCTCCTTCAGAACAACCGCTCCAGCACATTTAGCTTGGATGTAGGCGGAAGCTTTTTCCGACTTCTGAGCATAAAGAATGGGATGCTCAATAAGCTCAATGATGGCTGATGCCATTTCTTCTGGTCCTTCACAGAGATATCCGCATCCATCACAGACAAATTCCGGTATAGCAGTATTATCCGACACCACAGGGACCAGTCCGCTGGACATAGCTTCGCACATGGACACCCCCTGTGCATCCTGTCTCGTGGGCATGAGAAGAATGCCGTTTTCTTTGTGCTTTTCAGCAATCTCAGTTTGTGACAGCATTCTATTTTCAATGTGCACATTGGACAGACTTCTTATAGGCTCCACAGTTTTCTCGAAAAGCCTTCCCTCTCCGTACAGACTGAATCTGAGCTTCTCGAAATGCTCAGACTGCTGAAGCTTCAGTATCGTTTCCACCATGAGATCGTTGGCATATTTCCTCGAGTGATAGGGTCTCACATTGAAAATATGATAGCGCAGGCCTGACTCTTTTTCCCTGTATTGAAACAGCTCATCATTGACCACATTGGGGATGACCCGATAATTTCGGATGGTGGCTGGCACTCCAGTATCTTCTTCCAGCACTTTCTTCATCCAATGGGATACGAAGACAAAGGTTATATCTCGCACCTTCTGCTGCATGATGAGTCTCCTCACGAAGTTCAGCTGAATCCGGTTCAGTGGGATGTAGCCTAGAAACTTCAGTAGTTCTCTGGGGTCTGGTGTAAGATTGAAGAGTCTTCGCGTCCAGGAGAGCGCTTCCACCCCATGCACCCAGACGATGAGGGGTGTATCCGGTGTTTCGGATAACACCACTTCCATGATGGCTTTCCAGGCGAAGTGGATGAGAATCTTGTCATACCTGTGATTCTGGAGATAGGTCTTCAGGTTTCCATGGGTTCCTTCATGTACTGGCACATCATCGATCCGATAGTGCTTTATTTCAGGTGTATTCATGTTTTTTCTGTATGGACTGCCAGGAACGGAGAATACTTCCACAGAAAGATTCTCTTTCAGATACCCGAGCACCCTCTGATGCACAAAGGAATTATTATAAGGATTCTCTCTACTTGGATATCCCGGGGTGATGACAAGTATGCAGTTGTTCTTCTCTTCGTTCATGGTACCCTCCTAAGATTCTTTACGCCCTTTATACTCTTCCCTTCTTTTCCTTTCGAATCAGTCGATAGAACCGGAGCAGATTCATCTGCCTGAAAATTCTGCTTGGATTCTTCAGCAGCCTATAGAGCCACTCGATTCCCATGTCCTGCATCCATACCGGCGCTCTTTTCACGTATTGACCAAGCACATCAAATGATCCTCCGACGCCCTGAAAGATATTGACGCTTAGCTTATCCTTGTTCTCGCTGATCCAGTACTCCTGTTTCGGTGATCCAAGAGCTACAAAGAGAATCTGTGCTCCAGACTCGTTGATTTTTTGGATCAGGTCTACGTCCTCCATATGGTACCCATCCTGGGTTCCTGCAATCTGAATCCCTTGGAATCTCTCTTCCAGGTGCAGCTTTGCCGAGTGAACAACCTCGCTTTTCCCACCTAAAAGAAACACTTTATAACCATACACCGAAGCCATCTTACAGAGTCTGATCATGGTGTCAATACCGGTGATTTTGGTCTGCAAATGACCTCCCAGCTTTTTCGATGCCATGAGGATTCCGACTCCATCCGGAATCAGGTAATCGGCTTTTCTCACGAATCCCGCAAGGAATGGATTTCCCTTGATCTTCATGATCTTTTCCGGGTTGATGGCAACAATGACTCTCTTCCTGTCATTCTCGAGATCTTCCCTTATTTGGAAAATCAGTTCATCATAGGTTGTGTCGACAATCTGGAGGCCCATGACACTTTCTCTTTTCATCGTTTCCTCACCTCCCAGGTGATACGTGACTACTCCGTTCCTTTGTTTCAGCAGTGAGTATGCCTATGATCACTGCCAGGTAGAAACTGACTGAAGGAGACACAAATACATGTCCTGCAAATAGCGCGATACCGAAAGCCAGGATCACAGAACAGATATAATATGGCAGAGGGCTTCCGGGCTTTAATACCAGCCAGTCTCTAAAAATTCTTTTCATTGACTTTCCGAGACTGCCTAGTACGATCAACCAGTAGAACAGCGATCCTATGATCCCGAAATTGAAGAAGATATCGAAATAATCAATCTCAATGATATAGGACTTGATCTCCTCTTTATCAGTACGGGCAAACTGGGTGAGGCCGAAGAGCTTTTCAGCCGGAGCAGCCCGATCATAAATGAATTTTCTTACAGTGAAATACTCATCTCGCCCGCTGAATACAAGACTCATCAGTGCTTCCTCATTATCAAGAAGCCCTTCAATACCGAAATCCTCTTTGATGTCCTCCTCACTTTCCGCGTTCTCCTCATCGATGTTATCCTTATACTGATCAATCAGCAGATTATTATGCAGATTCAGATTAATGCCTATGGGTGTTACGGGCACAAGCCCAATAGAGAGCAGCAGTAGAAGAGAAATTGTGACTAAGGGTTTCAGAATCGGTGTCTTTCTACTTCTTGCCTTTCTGACTGCATGCAGCAGAATCAGATAGAGCAGTGTCATGATTACGGATAGCGCCACCACTTTCGTGCCAATCTGATAATAAAGGAATGTGTAAATGCCAAGGAGCAGAACTTTGAAAATCGAATGCAGCTTTGTTTTCTCCAGTACATAATAAATCAGGATAGGCGTCAGAATGCCTAGAAGCGCACTGACCTCGTTGGCGGCAAAGAACCAGCCCACAGAGCCGGTCTTGCCGTATTTGTATGCATTGTAGTCTGTGTCCGTCAGCATGGATAGTGCCATGATGGATGCGACAAAGATGCCCCCATAGACCAGCATTCTTATGATATAGGGCACGTCTTTCTTTTCAATGAGCCTATTCAGGCTCAGTACAAGAAACGGTAGATAAAATGTCTTCACCATGGTGATGCTTCCCGTGATCATTCTGCTGAAGCCGAAATTCCGGGTGCTGAAGATGGAGTGCACCACAGCATATACAAGAAACAGGATAAGCAGAACCTTGGCTGCCTTGTCCGATGCACTCAGACTCCTTCGACTTATAAATGTATAGAGCGTGTATAGGAGAAACAGCCCTTTTGCTGCGATTCCTATGCTCAATGAGATTCCGAATTCTCTGATGCCAATGGATGTGATGACATCCATGACCGGGTTTAAGAGTATAAATGCGATGAGAACTCTTGTATAGGGTTCCAGCAGCTTGAAATGGATGATTTCTTCTTTTACTTTATGTTGAACCTGCAATGTTACGTCCTCCTTGGAGCGCTTTATTCTCTTTCACATCGTGGCTATATCATATTTCAGCTTACTTCCCATGAAACACTTCCAGCGCCGTCATTCCGATAATCTTAAGATCAAGAAGAATGTTCTTGTGATCCTTGTAATATAAATCCAGTTTCAGCTTTTCATTCTGATCTTCTGTATCCCTTGCCTTAACCTGTGCCCATCCTGTGAGCCCTGGTCTCAGTTTGTCTATGCCCATTTCCTTTCTTTTCTCATTGATCCACCCTTCATTGGGAATAAGAGGTCTTGGACCTACAAAAGACATTTCCCCTTTCAGAATATTGATCAGCTGAGGCAGTTCATCCAGACTTGTCCTCCGAAGGATTCTTCCAAGCGGAGTCACATAGGTAGCAGCATCTATATCCTTCGCTGCAATACTTGGCGCAGTGGTAGTCATGCTTCTGAACTTCAGAATCTGAAACAAAGCACCATTTCTGCCCAGCCGTTCCTGACGAAAGATCACAGGTCCGTCCCCCTGACTCATTAGAGCTACCCATATCAGAGCCATCAGTGGAGCCAAAACAATTAGAAATAGCAGCGACAACGTCACATCCGTGACTCTTTTGAAAACCCGATAAAATCCTGCGCTGTGTGTCCATTTATTCATATATATCCTTCTCACTTCACTTTAATAAACCAAGTATAATGGAACCTACTCTTAATTGGGTTACAACAAAATTACCATGGACATATGAAGTGAATCTGAAAAATCATGAATGAATTTATTAACTTTTATGGCAAACTCCCATAAAGTCGTGAATGAAAACATGTTTTTTGAGATATAGCTGAAGAAAGAGAATGTGTCATAACACAAATCCATATTTGATTTTCTGGAAATATAAATTATACTTAAGAAAACATGTGGGAGAATTGAAAAAATGAAAAGTGAGAACAGAGAGAGTCCTCTTGAAAATAAAGTTGATATAAAAGAAAAAAGCAGTCTAGCTGCTCCCTATAAGATCATCATCATTGCAGGTGCATTGATCATGGCAGTGCTGACTGGACTTTATATTTATTATATTAAGACCTATGAAGAACTGGAGTATATTGAAATTCCTGAAACAGATGAAGAACTTGGGATTACAGAAGAGACTGAAGAAGTGATCAATATTTTCGAAAACAACAAATCTATCATCAACATCCTTTTATTTGGTGTGGATAAAAGAAGTGATGAGGAAACCGGACGCTCCGACGCCATCATGATCCTGACGATTGACCCTGTGCATAACACAATAAAGCTCTCCTCTCTCATGAGAGACTCAAGAGTGAGCATAAAAGGATATGGTGAAGATAAATTAGGGCATGCGTATGCCTATGGAGGACCAGAACTTGCGATTCATACCATAAATAACAATTTTAGAATGAACATCAGATATTTTGCATCCATTAACTACGGTGGACTGATTCATGTCATTGACTCCGTTGGTGGAATTTATGCGAATATTAAAGAAGATGAAATAGAGATGGTCAATAAATACACCAATGATACCGCTTATGTGGAAGGGATGTCCTATACTCCAATAACCGAAAGCGGATATCAGCTGCTTGACGGTGTTCAGGCTGTGGGGTACTCAAGAATCAGAAAAGTTGGAGATGGGGATTATGAGAGGACACAAAGACAACGAATCGTATTGTCTGCTGTAATCAGAAAACTTACAGACCTCAATATAGTGGAACTTCCTGGTGTAATCCAGGACCTGGCACCAAATATACAGACCAATATCACTTCAAATTATATGTTGAAAGTTGGAACCAGCATTTTAAATGCTGGCATAAAAGATATCAGACAAGCCCGTTTCCCAAGCGATGAGAATTCTCATGGTGAAATCATGAATGGCATTTGGTATCTGGTTTTTGATAAGCTTAAAACCAGAGAAGAATTAAACGAATACATATTTAATTAATAGACTTAAATAATATAGATATTCTTGTTTAGATTGTTGCTTGACAAACAACAGAAGCAATCGAAATGATCTACAGATTCTCCAGCGGATCTGCGAGGCTGGTCAATAAAGTCTGTACCAGCTCTCTGATCTATGGATCCCAGAATGGGAAGAGAATTATTGATGACCACATGATCAAGCTGGTCATCAATGGAGAGTTGACTTAATGAAAATGGCAAGTCCAAAAAGCTTGCCATTTTCTCCAGCAGTTTGCGGACACTGGACACCGTCAGTTTTCAGACATTTAAATTCAGCATTAACACTCACAGTTTTAACCCTAGCTAAGCAAGCTCAGCTGAAGATAAAACCGATTCATTGAGAAGATTATCTCATAGTTTTATTACACATAGAATCCATGCATTTAATGACCGCTTACCATGAATCCGGTGCACGGTTCGTTGCTTATTAAACCGCTCTAAAACAAATAATAAAAAACTCCCATCTAAGTATTCATGAAATTTTTGCTATTTCAAGTATTATCTTAGATAAGAGCTCATCAGTATGACAGCAAAGGATTAATGGTTCACCTAAATAGGATTATTAACTGGCAATAGCTGTCACAATTAACTTCTATACAAGCACCCTTGCTAAGCCACATATTTTTATCGAGATGAACTAGTTGTTTTTTCTACTCTCAACGGCTTAGTAAAAATTATAAATAATATTGTTGGAGATTTCGTTGTTATAGTACCATTCAGAACTTTTTTGGTTATCTAATTGTCTTTCTTAAGAAAAACACGTTTAACAAGGCCTAACATATACTCAAATTCATTAGTAGATCTATAAACACAATAGAATAATGCATTAGGTATAATTGTAACCAGTATTATACGTAAAAAGAAACTCAAAAATCCATCCGTATTTATTAGGCTCACAATATATAACATCACTCCACTAGTTATTAGAACAAAAATGAATTTATTGATGTATCGTTCGAAATAATCTCTAACTTTTAGATTAAATCCATATTTATACAATACATAAGGTTCTACCCATAGAGAAGTTGTAATTGAACTGATCAGTGTTCCTAAAAGAACACCAAATACACCGAACTCAATTGCTAACAAAATAGAAAAAATTAAATTAATTAGGGCTTCAAAAATTGGTTTATATCTATCATAATAGAATATACCTAATGCATCACGAAAAGTAAGGACACTATGTCTCATTCCTCTAATATAAAAATTTAATGCAATTAGTGCGACTACATAATCAGAAAATAAGTATTGGGAACCTAACCAGAGTTTAATAAATGGATTTAATAATATTAGTAATGCTATTGATGAGAAGCCGTAAATCCAATACCCAATAAAATCAATTTTTTTGAATATATCATAAACCTTATTTTTACTTTCTGTAGCACCTAGATTCCCAACGCTAGCTGTGATAGACTGAAATAACATATCATATATCACTTTTAATGATGAGATAATAAGTAAATAATTCGAGTAAATTCCTACTTCAATAATCCCAACATATCTTGAAATCAGCAGATTATCAGTTCCAGTAACAACAACAGCCCCAACACGATGAAAAAATAGGGCTTTGATGTTCTTTACTATCTTCTTTTTATCATAATCATCAATTTTAGTAACGTTTTTTTCACTCAAGAATGGATATATCCTATTTGCCTTTCGGGAAATAAGATAGTTCTCGGTGAAAACCACAAGAATTTGGATTAATAGAAATCCAATATAGTTTCGTGTGAGAACTAAAACCAATATCTGCATAACTTTTGTAACTAATATTCCAGTATATTGATATAGTATATCAATATACTTTTTTTGATCAGCAATTATTAGTGATCTTTTATATGAAAAAAAATAAGATATCGATGAATTGAATAAGAATAACCAATAAATGAAATTTATATTTTTGACACCTGTATCACTAGTGATGAATAAATCTAGAAGAGGAGTAGCAAGCATACCTCCAATAAATATGATAGACCCGATTCCAAAATATGCTTTTCTAAAAAGTCTCATTAAAGTTTTTAACTTATCTATATCATTATCTGCTAATGGCTTATAAATACTATATACGATAGCTGATCCAACTCCTAACTCTGCTAAAGATAGGACCGACAAAATATTCGTGAATAATCCATTCAAACCAAGATATTCTGCACCGAGTAGATACACGAAAAGTGATCTTGTTATAAAATTTAATGCTAATCCCAAGACTTGTGCTATAACTGAGAATTTAGCATTGCGAATACTATGGGTAGTTCTACTCATGATTGTCACCACCCAATTTACTTTTTTTTGCTATATGTTGCATATAAATACTTTTTAATTTATTAACTATCGTATCCTCGCTAAACCGATTGATACAATCTTGTCTTATCTCGATGGGATTGTATTTAGAATAGTTAGAGATTATTTGATCCATTGAATCTGTTAATTGTTCTTCATTATCAACATCAATCAATACTCCATTAAAATCATTAACAATATTATTAGGCCCTCCAGATCTAGTAGCTATTATAGGCTTCCCTGATGCAAGAGCCTCGATGAAAACAATACCAAATGTTTCATGTCTACTCGCTAATACAAAAACACTACATTCGCGCATCTGTTTCTTTACTTGATCTCTAGATAGTCTTCCTAAAAATCTTACCCTATTTTCTATCTTTAATGTTTGAGTTAAACTCATTAAGTTCTCCTTCTCTTCACCATCGCCTCCAATTAATAATTTGCATTTTTGGTTTTTCATTTTTGAAAAAGCACTAATGAGTAAATCAACTCTTTTCTTGTATGTCAAAAGACCAATGCAAAGAAAAGTAAAATCATCACCATCCTTATTCTTAATAATATTTTCTTCTAGCTTAAATTCATTAATATTTACAATGTTGGGCACAATCTTTACGGATCTATCTCCTATATAAGGTTTTAGATCTTTTGACAACCCTGGTCCAACTACAATTATTTCATTAATTATATCATTAGCCGATCTAATTGCTTTTTTTTGTATGTTTGTAATCATATCTCTTGAAAAAGCTGTTGAATGTTCTGTTAATACTATTGGTATATTGTACTTCTTTGATATATATGCTCCTAATACACCACCCCATATGAATGAATGAGCATGAATAATATCTGGCTTTCCATATCTATCAAATAAATATTCTATCATTTTTATAAATTTTCTCTTCATAAATAACATGCTTGCTAATTTTGATTTTGGAATATAAGCATAATCATTACTTCGGATTGTTACAATTCCATTTTCTGTTCGATTCTCAATTTTTGTGTTTACATCACTATTAAATATTTTCTTCATGCTATATATCTTTGGCGGCACTACCACAAATACTTTATTGTCATCTTTCTTTAAAGCAATTGCTTGTTCCTTGAAAAAAATCCCTTCTAATGAATCTCTATGAGAAGGATACCATGATGGGATTATTAGAATTTTCATAATTATAATCATTCCTTTCGCATCGCTCAAGGCACAAAACGACATTAAAATGTTGCCTTGGCTTTTATTTCAGTTCTATAATGCAATCACAGAAGTGATGACATACTACAAATCACGGGGAGGTGAGTGGTTACTTTTGATAACAAAAGAGCCCGAATAATTATATGTGTAGATTATCTTTGCAAGTACAAATAAGTGTGCTAAGGAGCACGGAACCTTATCTTTGTTAAGCAACTCTCGTTTAAGACTAGATAATCAGTCACTGTCTCCCTTCTGTAGATTTCGAGCTTACGCTCAGAAAGGAGAACCTTATGGCCTTGAAAATTGTATACCCTATCTGTTGTGGTATGGATGTCCACAAAACCTTCGTTATCGCCTGTATTGCAGAGACTGATAAAAAAGGGATCACCACTTATAAAAGCCATCGCTTTTCAACCTATACATCCGGATTGAAATCGCTGTTACAATGGCTTCTTGATCATGAATGTGCTGATGTGTGTATGGAATCCACCGGTAAATACTGGATTCCTGTCTTTAACATTCTTGAGGAAAAATGCAAGGTGGTTCTTGCTCACCCCAAATACGTGAAAGCAATACGAGGTAAAAAAACAGACAAGAAAGATGCTAAATGGATTGCTGACCTGTTTAAGCATGATCTGATTTCCGGCAGTTTTATGCCCCCTGCTGACGTCCGTCAGCTGCGAGATCTTGTGCGTTATCACAGCAAACTCACCAATATGGTCTCCAGCGAAAAAAACCGCTTCCAGAACAGCCTCACAGTCTCAAATATACAGTTGGCAAATGTCCTCACGGACACATTGGGGATAAGTTCGATGAAGATCATCAATACGATCCTGGCAAATCCGGACGGGCCAATTGAACTCGAATCGCTCATTCATGGCTCTCTCAAAAAGAAACTGCCTGAGCTGTCGCTTGCAGTAGATGGGATTTTTTCTCCAGAACAAGCAGGTAAAATTCGAGTCATCATGAATCATCTGGACAACTTAAAAACCCGAAAAGATGAATTGGAATTACTGATCTACCAAATCGCAGTTCCCTACAGCGCTCAAATAGATCTCATTCTAACGACCCCAGGTATCAAAAGCACCTTATCCGCAATCAAGATCATCTCAGAAATCGGTGTCAACATGGAGGTCTTCCCTTCCGCTAAGCACTTGTGCTCCTGGGCAGGTCTTACCCCGACCAATAATGAAAGTGCGGGAAAGAAAAAATCTGTTCGGGTTTCCAAAGCCGGGTGTTATATCAAGCCGCTTCTTGTACAATGTGCTACCGCTGTCGTGAAAAGCGAACCCCCCCCCCGAGATTCGCAACCGCTATCTTCGACTCAAGAAAAGACGCGGTCACAAGAAAGCAATCATTGCCATCGCAAGAATGCTTCTAACCGCATTGTACAATATGCTGAAAAACAATGAAGTCTATAATGCGGAATTATACAAGAAGTCTGATATTCTCCCGATAGATCGTGAGATCTCAATTGAGCAAGCCATATTAATTGCAAAACAGCAGGGTTATAGAATCAAGTCAGCATCTTAACTCGCCTATGATAGTGATCTCTACTCCATCACCAAGATGGTGTAATTGTCATGCACTGAATCAAGCGGTTTGTTAACTTGTACATTTTCAACCTTAACTCCTTTAGATTAGCTCATATTATTAGCTTTATTATCAGACAAGTAAAATAATTCATTACAATTGTTAGATTAACAACATAATAAGAAGACTTAGACCCATATTATCACGAGTCTAAGAATTCATAAACTAATACAATCGAATACATTTGTTAGTAAGACACATCTATCTGTATACTGGTAAATCAAAAGAGAGTGTTACATTGTATTTTGAAGCTGCGTTTACTAATGATGTCATTATTTTGTTTTGTTTTGTTGCCCATTCGATATCTGTAGCATATTGATGCCACCCCGAAGGATTTGCAGGATTCCACCTCATTTTATATAAGGTATTTTGCATATAATATTTATTATTAATATATTGCCTTGAAATCCAATCAGCCCCCCCTATTATCGCACTTTCTATAGAAAACCATCCATTAGTATAGGCAGTTTCTGACCCCTTCTTTAATGCGTCTCCATCTACAGCACCAATTCCATACATATTGTAAACGATCCTAGGTTCAACAGGTTCGCCATTAACTGAAGTGACCAATACACCATTTGATAATTCTGATGTACCATTACCTGTTTCAAGTCGAGAATGAGCAATTAAATATAATTCATTTATATTACACTTTAGTGATGCAGCTATAAAACTTTCAGCTTGGTTTTGTAAAACCCCTTTACCTACAAGTTCACTATTTAGATTTGCTTCACTAATTCCTGATGTTCCAGACAATACTATGAATTGATACATTCCAGTGTCAAGAATCGGTACATTCTTTTTATCACCTAATAGTATTACATAACTAGCAGAAATCCATCCTTCATTTAGTCCTATCTTGATTTTGTACCAACCATCTACTTTATCCAACAAATCAAACATCTCATTCTTTCCCACTACTGCAATAACTTGCTCTGTAGAAGATGGACCCTTCCTCACATTTAATGAATCTGTGTTAATCTGTACTCTTGATTTCAATAGATTATTAGTTGTATCAACAAACGGAATGAAATTATTCGGATTCATCTGATATTCAACTTCTTCCCGTGTAGCTGCAACCTGAACAGAATTGACGATCTTTTGTGGATTCTTTTTCATTTGTTCATTTAATGCAGCTTCAAAATCAATAAGATAATATGAGTTATTGTACACGTACTCTCCAAACATCTCTATATGGTTATATTTATATTCATCATACTCATTTTCGCTACCTTTAGATCTAACATGAACTCCATATAAATAACTTCCTTTATATTTAGGAATCCAAATCGCGCTATTTTCTTCACTGTAACCCTGAATCATCGTCCATAGATTCGTGCTCAGATCCTTCACCCAGAACTGATAGAGTGCCGTAGTTTCAGAAATGGCCTTCGCCTCTATTCTTTTTATTGAACTTATACTATCATTGCCGTAAAGCACTAGTGATTCAAACGTTGCTGGTTTTGGCAGTCTGATTGTTATGGGGTTATACTGGTATGCGTCAAAACTCGCCTGGCTCAGACTGTCCTTCACATGCACCCCGTACAGATACTCCCCGGTTTTTTCCGGAGTCCATTTTGCCGTGTTTTTTTCACTGTAATCCTGAATCATCGTCCATAGATTCGTACTCAGATCCTTCACCCAGAACTGATAGAGTGTCAAGGTTTCTGACTCAGCCGTGGCTCTTATCTCTTTCTCAATATCCAGCACAGGAACTCCTTCTATGCTTACCTCTCCCAGTGTTGCTGGTTTTG
>NZ_JAFNJU010000019.1 GCF_017368455.1 Proteiniclasticum aestuarii
AGCGGCCAACTAAAATTTTATCATAGGAGTTTTTGTTCTTGAAGCTTAAGCTGATTTTGTCCACCTGCATAGCAGGTGGTTTATTTGTTTCAAATTAACCATTTGAAACGCACTAAAGTGACACAATCATAAGCACCGGACAAGTATGCCTTGTCCGGTGCCGTTACAATATCCTATTCTTATCCGATCAGTTCCTTGACCAGTCTGATTACATTTGGCACATTGAATCCGTACTTCTCCATGACGATTTCTCCAGGAGCGGAAGCACCGAAGGTATCGATACCGAGAATCTTTCCTTCGTCGCCAGTATATCTTTCCCATCCGAGGGGATTGGCAAGTTCAAGTGCCAGTCTCTTCTTAACGGTTGGATTCAGGACGCTGTCCTTGTACTCCTTGGTCTGCTTCTCGAAGAGATCCCATGAAGGCATGGAAATGACTGCAGCGTCAATGCCTTCCTTCTTCAGTTCCTGCTGGGCTTCGTAAGCCAGAGAAACCTCAGAACCTGTCGCAATGAGCAGTACATCACTGACTTCCTTTTCAGAAGGAGATGCAATGTAGGCACCCTTCTTGACACCTTCCACAGCCAGTGCTGCTGATAAGGGCAGGGTCTTCAGGTTCTGTCTTGAAAGAGCCAGTATGGTTGGTGTGCTTTCTGATTCCAGCGCAACTTTCCAGGCAGCCATGGTTTCATTTCCGTCCGCAGGTCTGATGACGGAAAGATTCGGCATGGCTCTGAAGGATGGCAGATGCTCGATGGGCTCATGAGTCGGACCGTCTTCTCCCACAGCTACGCTGTCATGGGTGAAGACATAGACCACTGGAAGCCCCATCAGTGCGGATAGTCTCACCGCTGGTCTTACATAATCTGAGAAGACGAAGAAGGTTCCTCCGAACACTCTTAAGCCTCCATGCAGATGCACTCCATTCATCATGGCACCCATGGCGAATTCCCTGACACCGAACCAGATGTTTCTGCCCTCTCTCATCTCAGGTGAGAAATCTCCTGCACCCTTGATTTCTGTCTTGTTGGATCCAGCCAGGTCTGCGGAGCCACCGAAGATGGTTGGCAGCTTCTTGGCGAAGAAGTTGATGGCATCTCCTGAAGCGCTTCTTGTGGCGACACCCTTTCCTTCTTCATAGACTGGCATACCTTCTGCAAGGTCTGCAGGCAGCTTTCCTTCTATGGCATCTTCCAGTTCTCTTGCCAGTTCCGGATACTTGCTACTGTACGCTGCGAAAAGATCATCCCATGCCTTGTTTGCGGCAACCCCATTTTCCTCCACATGGTTTCTGAAGGTTTCATAGGCTTCTTCTGCTACCGTGAAGGGTTCATGGTTATACTGGAAGAATTCCTTTGTGACCTTTACCCCTTCCGCACCCAGCGGTGCACCATGCGCTTTTGAAGTTCCTGCAAAAGGTGAACCCATGCCGATGATGGATTTGATTTCGATCATGGTAGGTCTGTCCGTGACTTTCTTTGCTTCTCTGATGGCTTCATCCACAGCTTCCAGATTGTTCGCATCATCCACTCTCAGATAATGCCATCCGTACGCCTCGTATCTGTCCTTGACGCTTTCGGAGAATGATTTGTCCAGGTCGCCGTCCAGGGATATGTCATTGGAATCATAAAGCATGATCAGTCTGCCCAGCTTCATATGCGCGGCCAGTGAGGACGCTTCATGGGAGATCCCTTCCATCAGGTCTCCATCTCCGCATAAGGCGAAGGTGTAGTGATTGACCACATCAAAGCCTTCCTTGTTGTACTTCGCTGCCAGGTGACTTTCTGCCATGGCCATACCAACCGCCATGGCGATTCCCTGTCCAAGAGGCCCTGTGGTGGCTTCCACGCCTACTGTGTGGCCGAACTCAGGATGTCCCGGTGTTTTGGAACCCCACTGTCTGAAATTTTTGATCTCTTCCATCGGCAGGTCGTAACCGGACATGTGAAGAAGGGAATAAAGAAGCGCGGAACCGTGTCCTGCAGAAAGCACGAATCGGTCACGATTGAACCAGCTGGGGTTCTTCGGATTGTGCATCATATTCTTTGCCCATAACACATAGGCAAATGGTGCTGCGCCCAGCGGAAGACCGGGATGGCCTGAGTTCGCCTGCTCCACAGCATCAATGGATAACGCTCTGATGGTGTTGATGGTTAGTACGTCGTTGTTATTATACATGTTTACCTCCATAAAATTGCCGGTACCGGAAACAGTTTCCGGTACTGGACTGTAATGAACCAGCATCTATATTTTATTCCATGATCTTTATGGGATCAAAATTGATGTAATCGCACGAAGTGAGGATATATTCCACACCATTTCGGTAGCCTGTCATGACTCTCTGAAGGGATTTACCATGAAGATGGCCATAAATGACCTTTTCCACTCCATACTCCTCAAATATATCAGTAAACTCCGAATCTTTAAAGGTCTCATTGACTGGCGGATAATGAATCATCACGATGATCTTCTCATATCCGGCCTTCTTGGCCTTATCCAGGGACATTCTCATTCTGAGCAGTTCTCTCTTGTAGATCTTCTCATCCTCTTCCTTATATAGCGCGCTTCCTGGAAGCACCCATCCACGGGTACCGCAGATGGCATAGTCTTCATAAGCGAAAAAATTGTTCTGGATGAAATCCATATTGTCATACATGCTGTTGAGCTTTGTAATGCTCCCCCACCAGTAATCATGATTGCCTTTGATCAGGATCTTCCTTCCGGGAAGTTTCGCCACAAAGTCCAGTTCCAGCTTACTGGATGCCATATTCATGGACCAGGAAAGATCACCAGCCAGAAGCACCGTGTCTTCTTCCGTGATTCTCTTCAGCCAGTTTTCTCTGATCTTCTCGTCATGGTCTTTCCACTCATCGGAGAAGACATCCATGGGCTTGTCACCGCTCATCGAAAGATGCAGGTCGGCAATGGCGAAGAGTGCCATTATTCCGTGATGAGGATTCTGTAGATTTTCTTCTTCCCTTTTTTCACCAGGAGATAGTTCTCGGTAAAATCCTCTTCCTTTAACTTATGATCGATGTCGGTGATCTTCACATCGTCGATGCTGACCCCACCCTGCTGCATATTTCTTCTGCCTTCTGATTTGGAAGGGAATACTCCACCTGCCAGGAGAATTTCAAGAAGGGGCTTCTCCAGATCGTCCTTGACGATTTCCACGGTAGGAACATTGGAAAGATCTGTTCCTCCACCGAAGAGGGCCTCTGCAGCACTTCTTGCCTTGGCTGCTTCCTCTTCCCCATGGACAAGCTTTGTCACTTCGTAAGCCAAAAGCTTTTTGGACTCGTTGATCTCCTGTCCTTCCATCGATTCGATTCGTTCAATCTCATTGATATCCACGAAGGTGAGCAGCTTCAGACATTTCACCACGTCCTGATCGTCCACGTTTCTCCAGTACTGATAGAAGTCATAGACCGGAGTCTTTTCCGGATCCAGCCAAAGGGCTCCGTTGACGGTCTTACCCATCTTCTGACCCTGGGAATTGGTCAGAAGTGTACAGGTCATGGCATAGGCAGTCTTTCTTTCCTTTCTTCGGATCAGATCGATACCTGCCAGCATGTTGGACCACTGATCGTCTCCACCCAGCTGCATGGTGCAGCCGTGATTCTGGTTCAGATACAGGAAGTCATATCCCTGCATCAGCATATAGTTGAACTCCAGGAAGGAGAGTCCCTTTTCCAGTCTCTGCTTGATGCTCTCTGCGCGAAGCATGTTGTTCACAGAGAAATGCACCCCGATATCTCTTAAAAAGTCCACATAATTGAGGTTCATCAGCCAGTCCGCATTATTGAGAAGACGCGCCTTATCGTCACTGAAATCGATGAATCGCTCCATCTGCTTCTTGATGCCGACGATGTTTCGTTCAATGTCTTCCCTTGTGAGCATGGATCTCATATCGGTCTTTCCTGAAGGATCTCCGATCATGGCTGTTCCACCACCTACAAGGGCTATGGGCTTATGCCCGGCTCTCTGCATATGGGCCATAAACATCATGGCGATGAAATGCCCCACATGAAGGCTGTCCGCTGTGGGATCGAAGCCGATATAAAAGGTTACACTTTCTTCTTCAAGGGCTTTCCTGATTTCTTCCTCATGGGTCAGCTGCTTGATATATCCCCTTCTGGTTAATTCTTCAAATACACTCATTTTTACAACTCCTGACGATTTTTACTACATCTTAGTATACCTAATTTCCCACGGTTTGTGAAATGAAAAAACGGTAAACCCTCGATTATGGTGTTTCAGAAACGAAAAAAGAACTTTCGCCAAGAAAGTTCTTTTTTCTTACAATGCTGCTCATCTGATATACGGTTGGATCCGCTTATAATCCTTGCGCTTCACATACACCACATAGATTGTCGAGTATTTTCGAGATTTCTCCACAGTTTCTGGTTTCTGTTTCGTTTCACCGGCGTTTTTTTCCAGCGCTTTGAATCTGATATCATGAGCGCGAAGCATGTTCCGGATTTCATTGAACTTCTGAACAGAAACACCTCGATAGACTTCCTTCCTGTTCCAGAAAAAGATCATACAAAACCCCTCCAGTTCGTATGCTCAAAGCTAATCAAAAAGCTCCAATGTTAATCGGAGCTTTAAAAAGGTTAACTGAGAACCTTGTACTTTTCTAATTCAGATACAGCCAGTTCACCCTCATCATGCATAGCAATGAAGAGATCAATGTCATTGGCCTCGGAGAAATTCTGGAGTTTTTCGAAAATCTTCTCGGAAGTTTCACTCTTCTTATCCATTCCATTGAAGAGTCCATCCACAAATATAGTGGTTACATCATAGTTTGTTGAAATGATTCCACAGAGGAATCCGTAGATTGACCTATAGTCTGTGAGTGCGTATTCGTCTGCATCGATAAATCGGATTTCTCTATCCAGCTCATGGATTGCACGAGAATCGTCATCGACAAAAACAACATTGCCTTTGGCTGTTTTGACTTTTTCATTGGCAAGAGATACCATCTTCTTACTTTTTCCTGATCCTCTCTTGCCATAAATTACCTGTATCATGTCAATCACTCCCTTTGTATATTTGGTCTTGAAAACCTTTAAACTATGTCTTAATTATATAATTATCCGAAAATTTAGTCAAACCATAAAGGCCTTTTTGGTGGCACATATTGAATTAAATTTCCCGACTCCGAAAAGATTCACAACCTGATTCTGGTTTTCATTGACAGATTCGTAATATATATACTTTATTTGACAATTATTTTACCTTGCATTGTTCACATAATGAGAATAATCTGATATAATGAAATTGCCGTAAGGTAATATTATTTTAGACACAGTAATTTTCTTAGCTATCCAGGCCCTTAGCCTCAGAAAACCTAAAAAAATACTGTTGCTAAGGAGGAAAAAACAATGGAAGACAAGAAAATCATCTGCAGAGACTGCGGAAACGAATTCACATTCACAGTTGGTGAACAGGAATTCTACAAAGAAAAAGGATTTGAAAACGAGCCAGTAAGATGCCCAGACTGCAGAAGAGCAAGAAAGGCTGAAAGAAACAATCAGAGAAGATAGTCCTTTAAAGGTAGTTACATTGTAGCTACCTTTTTTCAATGAAAAAAGTTATAATAGAATGCATAAGTTACATTACTGTATAAAATATAGAAGACATGGAGGATCTACTTGTGGAAGAAAAGAAGAAAATTGTATTAAGCGCCATCAAACCGTCTGGAGAAATCACCCTGGGAAATTATCTGGGTGCCATCAAGAACTGGATCGGTTTTCAGGATGAATATGAATGCTTTTACTGCATTGCGGATCTTCACGCCATCACCGTAAGACAGGAACCCAGGCTGCTGAGAAAAAGAGTGCTGGAAATACTTGCAATCTATATCGCATCAGGGCTTGACTATACCAAGAGCACCCTCTTTGTGCAGTCCCATGTACCTGCCCACTCCGAGGCTTCCTGGATTCTCACCTGCAATGCCAACATGGGGGAACTCTCCAGAATGACCCAGTATAAGGACAAGACAGCGAAACTGAAGGAAAACACCTCCATCTCCGCAGGTCTTTTCAATTATCCTGTGCTCATGGCAGCGGATATCCTCATCTACAACGCGGACTTCGTTCCCGTGGGGATCGACCAGAAGCAGCATGTGGAACTGGCCCGTGACATCGCGCAAAGGTTCAACTCCAGCTATTCTGATACGTTCACCCTGCCGGAAGCAAAGATTCCGGAAAATGCCGCCAAGATCATGGATCTTCAGGATCCGTCAAAAAAGATGTCCAAATCTGATGACAATCAGAACTCCTATATCCTCGTTCTGGATCCACCGGATGTGATCCGCAGAAAGATTGGAAGAGCTGTCACCGACTCCGTGGGTGTGGTCAATTATACCGACGAGCAGCCAGGAGTGAAGAATCTCATCAACATCATCTGTGCCATAAAGAATGTGAAGCCGGATGAAGTGGTGGCTTCCTTTGAAGGAAAAGGCTACAAGGAGTTCAAGGAGTACGTGGCGGAGGTTATCATCGAAGAACTGGAACCTGTCCAGAAGAAGGCCAACGAGCTGCTGACAGATAAGTCGAAGCTTGAGGAGATCTATACTGAAGGGGCCATGAAAGCCAGTTATGCAGCCACGAAAGTACTGAGAAAAATGCAGAAGAAAGTGGGTCTGCTCCCTCCAGTGAGAAAGTAAAAACAGAATCCGAGCCATCAGGAAAGGCAGCTGAATCTTCTTCAGCTGCCTTTCCTGTTCCTCTAAATCAGTTCTCTATCCCGTATCTCACCCGATATTCTTCCATGAGCTCCGAGGAAGTGGCCACAATGCGCCCATCCTTGAAACCCAGAGCGAAATGCTTCATGGTCCCATCTATGATGAGGTCTCTTTCCATTTCAAGGTCCGGAAAAGTGGCGTTCTGCGCATAGAGGATCTGCTCTACATCGAACCGCTCATGCCAGGAGATTTCGGCCATCATATCCTCTCTTTGGGTTCTCGGATACTCCTCCACCTGAAAATCGCCGAAAAACATCTGCCTGTCCGAGAACAGATAGCGGCTTCGCTCCCCTTCTATGACCACCTCCGTGGTTCTTACAGGAATTCCTTCCACATACACCTGTGCCTCTATCTTTCTTTCGATTTCTTCATTGAAGGGCATCTTTGGCAGCAGCCAAACTGCCAGCAGCGCCAGAACAAGAATCCAGATCCTTATTTTTGTGTTTGTCTTCATGCCATCCTCCAATCAAATTCAGCCACTTGCATTACAGCAGTTTCCTGATCTCTTCCAGCAGGAAATGCACCTGAGGACCGATGATGATCTGAAAGTCCTCTTCCTGCTGAACGATGCCCATGACCCCCATTTCCTTCAGTCTGTCATTGTCCACCTGATGCGGATCCTTCACTTCCAGTCTCAGCCTGGTGATGCAGGCGTCTGCGGTAAGCACATTATCTCGCCCTCCGCAGGCTTTCAGAAGGCTCTTTGCCAGCTTCCTGTAGTTTGCCGTGTAGAGGCTGCTTTCCTCTTCCTCCCGGACCTTCTTCACTTCCCTTCCCGGCGTCATGAGGTTGAACCGTCTGATGCAGAAGGAGAAGGAAAAATAGTAAAGGAAAAAGAAGAGGATACCCATCACCAGCAGCATCCCCATGTTCTTCGCCATGGGCATCCTGGTACTGAGGAGAAAATCCGTAAGGCCTGCACTGAAACTGAATCCCGCAATCCACTGAAATTCAGCCGCAAGATACAGGGAGAGCCCCGTGAAAAGCGCATGAAGCAGATAAAGGGGGGGTGCCACAAACATGAAGGAAAACTCCAGGGGCTCCGTGATGCCTGTGAGAAAGGAGGCGATGGAAGAGGTACCCATGAAGGATTTCGTTTTCCGGATCTGACCCTTCGTTGCGGCTCTTGCCATGGCAAGGGCTGCACCAGGAAGACCAAACATCATGATGGGAAAGAATCCCGCCAGATACATCCCCGTTGATCCGTATACACCCATGGACTGCCAGAAATTCCCGATATCATTGATTCCGATGACATCGAACCAGAACACGGAGTTCAGCGGATGATGAAGTCCCAGTGGAATGAGCAGTCTGTTGAGAAAACCGTAGATTCCAGCGCCCAAAGCACCTAATGAACTGATCCTTCCGCCAAAGACAATAAGGAGCTCATAAAGAAGAGGCCACAGAAAATAGAGGATCACACTGACAAAAACCATGGTGAAGGTGCTAATGATGGGCACAAATCTTTTTCCCCCGAAAAAATTAAGGCCTTCAGGAAGCCTCAGATTTCTGAACCGGTTGAACATATAGGCTGCGACCAGGCCGGAAAGAATCCCTGTAAACTGGTTTCCTATGCTGTAAAAAGCAGCGCTGACTTCAGCCAGGGGTATGCGCTCATACTGGGAAACGGATACGGGAGAAAGCATATTAGTAACTGTGAGGTAACAAAGGATACCCGACAGCGCCGCCGAACCGTCTCTTTCTTTGGCCATGCCAAGGGCCACACCCGCTGCAAAAAGAATCGGAACATTGTCCATGATGATAAGCCCCACCTGAAGAAGCACCCGAGATAGTATGGTGCTGTATCCAAAACCCGTGGTCTCGATCCAGTATCCGATGCCCACAAGGATCGCTGCCGCCGGCAGCACGGACACTGGAAGCATGAGGGATTTCCCCAGTCTCTGACTGGCATTTAGCATTCTGTTTCTTGCTCTTCTTAATCTAAACATCTAACTGATCGCCTTATTCATATGCACCATGAGGTAGACCATTTCCTGCAGACTCAGTTCATGCTGAAAGTTCTTCTTCACGAAAGCTTTGATTTTCTTTTCCACAGTCTTGAACCTTCGATCCTTTTTCAGGAACATATCATAGAATTCCTCCACGTGGTCTTCCGTACTGGGCTGCTTCAGGAGGATTCTCTTCGCCAGAAATTTAAGATGGGCATTGAGCCTTGCAAGGGAAATCTCATCCTCATGAAAATCGATGTCGAAGACCTGTTCGATGATTTCCACGATGCCACTGGTGAAAAGAAAGATTTTTGAAATGCTTTCCTTGTTCTCCCCTAAGGAAGCATTGACCATATGCATGGTGATGTAGCCTGCCTCATGCTCGGACAGACGAACGCCCGTTGCTTCTTCAATATAGTCTAAGCCCTTCAGACCGATTTGGAATTCCTCTGCATACAGGCTTCTGATTTCGTGGAGCATCAGATTGGGAATCTCGAGCCCCTGCTTCTTCCTTTCCACCGCATAGGTGATATGATCGATCATCCCCACCAGCGCATTGACGGTCATCTCAATGCCCAGTTCTTCCTTGGCCCGGTCTCGGATCTTCTGGGTAGCATCAATAAGCTTCATGGGTGTATCCCCAAGAAGCCTGTAGAACCGATCTCTGCTGTCATCCAGAACCTCATAGATCTTTTCGATTTTCGATTCATTGACCAGATCCCCGGGCTTCTTCTGAAATCCCAGCCCTGTACCGGTCAGAATCATTTCTTCCCCCTGATCGGATCGGGTTGCAACGATATTGTTATTAAACACCTTGATGATTCGCATCTACAACCTCCAAAAAAACTCTTACATCCATTATAGATTGAATTTTCCATTTTTCCTAGATTTATCGAAACTCCATCTGATTCTCCAGTCCTCGTCGTGTTTTCCAGAGAGCTTGGAAACCACGGCAAACAAAACGGCCATCTTTCGATGACCGTTTCTTTTCTGTTGGATTCTGTTTACAGAAGCTTTTTCATCTCATCTGCAACAAACTGAACCTGTGGCCCTATGACCACCTGCACGTTGGTCTTGGATGGTCTGATGACGCCTGCAACGCCTGCTTTCTTGATCTTGGTTTCATCCACCAGGAGATGGTCTTTCACTTCCATTCTCAGTCTGGTGATGCAGTAGTCAAGAGAAGCGATATTTTCTTTTCCGCCCAGTCCTTCAAGAACCTGTGCAGCAAGAGCGTTGAAGTTTGTGTCCTTGCCGAGCTTCACGCCTTCGCCTTCCACAGCTTCGTCATCTTCTCTTCCAGGTGTCTTGAGATCCATCTTTACGATAAGGAATCTGAACAGGAAGTAGTAGATGGCACCCATGACCAGACCAAGTGGAATCAGCATCCAGATGTTGACAGCCAGAGGCATTCTAAGACTTAAGAAGAAGTCTACGAAACCTGCGCTGAATCCGAAACCTGCGATCCACTGGAACTGCGCTGCGATGAATACTGAAATACCAGTAAGAAGAGCATGTACCAGGTATAGTCCAGGAGCAAGGAATACGAATGCGAATTCCATTGGTTCTGTTACACCAGTGAAGAAGGAAGAAATCGCCGCTGCCAGAAGAAGACCTCCTGCAACCTTTCTCTTATTATCCTTCGCTGTATGATACATGGCAAGTGCTGCTGCTGGAAGACCGAACATCATCACTGGGAAGAAACCTGCCTGATATCTACCAACAATACCAGGTTCTCCTGTGCTTGCCCAGAAGTTTCCGATGTCATTGATGCTGATGGCATCAAACCAGAATACGGAGTTCAGCGCATGATGGAGACCTGTAGGAATGAGCAGTCTGTTGAAGAAACCGTAAATACCGGCTCCCACAGCACCCAGTTCGGAGATTCCTGTACCGAAGGATACAAGTCCTGAATAAACCACTGGCCATACGAAGAAGAGCACTGCTGAAACCAGGATCATGGCAAAGGACGTCATGATCGGCACCAGTCTCTTACCGCTGAAGAACGACAGCGCCGGCGTCAGCTGTACATGGGAGAATCTGTTGTACATTCCCGCAGCCACCAGACCGGAGATGATACCCACAAACTGGTTGTTGATTTTACCAAATGCCGCATTGACCTCACCGACATCGACAGAAGTAAGCTGTGCAACGGTTCCTGTGGATAGAAGCTTGGTCACCACCAGGAAAGCGACTAGACCAGCAAGGGCTGCGGATCCGTCCTTATCCTTGGACATACCTAAAGCGACACCTACAGCAAAAAGAATGGACATGTTATCGATGATTGCGCCACCAGCGCTGATCAGGAATGCGGCGATTGGGCTTCCACCACCCCAGCCAGCTGGGTCGATCCAGTATCCGATACCCATGAGTATGGATGCGACAGGCAGTACGGCAACAGGAAGCATGAGTGATCTACCGAGTTTCTGTAGATACTTCATCATAATGATAATTCCTCCTTTGAAAATAGATGAATAAGTTCAATGCACGGACTCTTTCCAGAAAGACAGGCACCGTGGCCACGGTTATAAGAAAAAAAGACCGAAGAAACAAAGCAACAGCGTTGCATGCATCTCGGTCTTGCCTGGTTCCCAGTAACAATCCATGTATTTGTTTTCATCTTAAGGGATTGAACCACAATTGTCAACAAGTTGTCACAGCATAAAAGTAAATAATACGTAAACAACACCTTTTCTTCATCCATTTGCAACCAAAAGCTATTCTTTTATCGACCTTGCGTCTCAATGAAAAAGAGCCCTGCTTCAGGACTCTTGATCAAACAGTATTCAGTTCTGCTAGAACTGTACTCTAGGTACAGCTCTATCGGCTTCAGATGCTTCAAACAGAGGTTCCTGGGTGAAGTTGAAGATTCCAGCAAAGATGTTCTTGGGGAACACCTGAATGGCTGTATTGTACTTCATGGTGGTGTCATTGTAGAACTGTCTTGCGTAACGGATCTTCTCTTCCGCATCCTTCAGTTCCGCCTGCAGGGACAGGAAGTTCTGATCGGCTTTCAGCTGTGGATAGGCTTCCACTGTCACAAGGAGTCTGCTGATGGCTGAGGAAAGCTCCGCATCGGCCTTGGCTGTTTCTTCCACGCCTTTGGCGTTCAGCACCTGGCTTCTGGCCTTGGTGACATTTTCAAAGACTTCCTTCTCATGGGTGGCGTAGCCCTTCACGGTCTCCACCAGATTCGGAATGAGGTCTGCTCTGTTTTTCAGCTGAACCTCGATCTGTGCCCATGCATTTTTCACTCTGTTCTTTAAGACAACCAGGCTGTTGTAGACAGAGACTCCATAAATGACCAGTAATACGACGAGTCCGAGAACGACTAAAAGTATGATTGTTCCTGTTTCCATATTCATCTTCCTTCCAAATATTTATTTTTAAACTTGAACTGCTAGGCTAGAAAGCACCGCCGCCGCCACCGCCGCCGCCACCGCCTGAGCTTCCACCGGAGAAACCTCCTCCGAATCCGCCGCCCGATGACTTGGCCGAGTTGGCAATCTGCGCTGTGTTCACAGCGGAGCTTACCTTCGACATGGTATTGGAGAATCCATGATTCATGATGTAGAAACTGTTGAAGGATCGGTATCCGCCCATATAGGTCAGATCCGGATTACTGAGATCCGCATCGGTGAACACCTTCGGCAGCTGATCCAGCACATCTTCCGCAACCCCCAGCGAAGTCGCATACACCAGGTAATGCTCCCAGATGACAAGGGAAGGAATCTCCGCTTCCTTCATGTTGGAGAAGTCCTGGAGAAATTTCCTGAAGGCTTCCCACATGGCTTTGTGCTCCACGCCACGTCTGGAATATTTTCTGACGAAGTTCAGGGCAATCAGTCCGAAAACCATCACGCCGCCGAGTACGATGAGACCGATGGCGATGAAGCTTCCCAGAAGAAACAGTCCACCAAGTCCCGCGAGAATCAGGGCGATGCCCATAAGCACAAAGACTTTGGCTCCCTGCAGGGTATTAGGTGCGAAAAACTGCTGCTTCTCGGCAGTGTCTTTCACTTTCGCCTTGAAGTACTCATAGTCCTTCTGGAACTGAAGTGCAGCTTTCTGCTTCTTCACGATGGTTTCCAGATCGTCCATGACCAGCCCTCTCCCACCACCGATTTCATCAATGAACCAGGTGGCCAGGAACTGCTCATGGGGCATCAGGCCCGAAAGCTTCTCCTTGTTGAGCCAGGTGATTTCAAAAGTATCCTCTTCCTTCTTGAAGATCAGTCCGCTTTCCACCTTCATGGGGGTCAGCTTGATCACTTTCTTTCTGGCAAGGTCAAGTAGGGTCGCGATGATATCATCATCCTTGGTTCTTCCCTTGGTCAGAAGATAGGTCATCACAGCAGGCGTATAGTCTTCTGGCAGTTCTCTGTAATAGTCTCCCATGAACTGGGGCTTCAGCTCTCTTGTGAATTTCCTGAACATGAAGAGGACTGCACCTACGGCTGCTGCAATGGCTCCCAGAAACACGGGTCTCGACGCTTTTTCACGCGCCTCCCTCTTTTCCTGCGCTTCCAGCTCCCTTATGGCTTCTTCTCTTCTTTCATTGGCTTCATCCGCCAATCTCTGCTCATTCTCCAGTATGTTCTGAAGCTCATCCCTCTGGAACACATTGGTGGATGCGGGAATCAGCTCCGGTGGAAAAATCGCCAGGGTTTCCACAAACTCATTGTTAACACTTGGCACCGTGAACCGGAATGTACGATTATCCACAATAGTACTTTCTCCCGTCAGAGGGCCATGGGCATAGACCTTCAGGTCTTCCTTGGCTGCTCCTTCAGGAATGGTGATCTCAATGGTGATGTCACTGAGCGGTACAGACCATCCTGCATCGATGATCTTCCTGTTGAAGATTCCGATGTCATTGTATCGTTCTGCCACATTGACCAGCGTATAGCCGATGTAGAAGGTCTTCTGTTCATAGTCTGATGGCTCATAGATCGTAAGCTTTGCCAGCTCTCCTGTATCATCCAGTTCGTATGCATAGGCACCTGAACCAGTGCTCTCATTGAAATAAGTGATATTTCCGCCTTCCAGCACACCCACCGACAGATCTTTCAGGCCATCGGTTCGTGTATAGTCGATGTCTCTCAGGATTCCGTTGAAATTCCCGTCGAAATCGTAAGTGATTTCTTCCAGCACCACTGCATCGCCGTTTTCCTGAATCTGAACATCAATGTTGAATTGTGTCACCTCATAATATCCTTCTGAACCCAAGGTCTTCTGGACCGGCAGGATGAACATCATGAGGAAAACCCCGATGATGATTTTAAATGTAGTATGCCGTTTCATATGCCACCTCCCCTTTCTCTCTGCTTCTTCCCAAATGATGTCTTTCTGTCATTCTTCTATACCTCACACGATCTTCTGGTTCCTGCTAGTCTGCATGGTTCTCTTCCATGCCGAGATGAAGATATCGGTTCAGCACATAAGCCACGCCATCTTCATCATTGGTTCTAGTGATGTAGTCGCTGGCTTCTCTTATGATTTCATGGGCATTGCCCATGGCAACCCCAAGCCCTGCGCCCTCTATCATTTCAAGATCGTTTGGCGCATCACCAATGGCCATGATCGCACTTTCTTCTATGCCATGAAGCTTCGCCACCGCCATGATGCCGCTCATCTTGTTGACTTCCTTCCTCATGATCTCCAGATACACCGGCATGGACCGGACCAGATTATACTGGTCATCGAAATGCTTGCGTATTTCCCCGATGTAGGAATCAAGGACCTCTTCATCATCGAGAATCAGCACCTTTGTGATCTTCTCCTCATCACCCAGTACGCGAGGATGACAGACTTTCAGGTTCATGCTGTTCAGCTCCGCCTCATATCTTCCGTGGGCATTGTCTCTTGGTGTCATGGCCTCATGAAATGTGTAGATGGTGTAGTTGGCATCCACGCTGTCGCAGACCTTTGCGATCTCCTTCGCCTCTTTCCCTGTGAGGGAATTCTCATACACATAGTTCTCATCAATGATTCTCAGAGCTGCTGCTCCATTGTGTCCCACCACATACTCCTCTGCACCTGTGAGGCCCAAACCTCTGGTAAACTCCAGAAGGTTACTGATGGTGCGGCCACTGCAGAGAACAATCTTGACGCCCTTCTCCAAGGCCCTTCTTATGGCTTCCTTATTTCTTTCACTGATCTCATGACTGGAATTTAAGAGGGTTCCATCCATATCGATCGCAACTAATTTAAACATTCATCTCCTCCATGGTCATTTGTACTCATTATACCCTAGTTTATATAGTATTAAGTAATATGATGATTAAATTTTCATTAATTATACACCACTGCAGTGAAATATCAGCTTCAATGCACCCATAAGTGGTTAAATTCAAAAGTAAGTTCCGTTTGATTTACTGAGTAAGAGAAGAGCTAAAAGTGCAAGAGTAACTTCCGGTTTGGGAGTTGATTCTTGTACTTTTTGTTTGATTTAAGGCTGTTTCTCTGGTA
>NZ_JAFNJU010000020.1 GCF_017368455.1 Proteiniclasticum aestuarii
TCCTCCTGATGTCCTGGGGTCGGATATCCTGTTCATCATAATGGCTTGTTTATTCTCTTTGCAACACTAAGTTCTGTTTCTCTCTTTTTTTCTTTTCTAAACGGAACTTACTATTACAATTAACATGAAACACCGGAGGGTCTGTAATTCAGGAAGAACAGTTGACTTTTATCCTCTCCCTAGGTATAATCTCGATATATATGCGATGAACAGAAGTAGTAGCATGGGAAACCATCATAGAGAGTCTCTGGCTGGTGTAAAGAGATATGGAGATCCTGCGAACTCGTCTAGGGAGCATTGGCTTAACAGGCCACGGTATGAACCGTTATATTCAGCCAAAGTGAAGCGGAAGCTTAATTAGAGTGGTACCACGGATATACTTCGTCTCTTAGTGTAGAGACGAAGTATTTTTATTTTAAAGGAGGAAGAAAATGGCAATTTACGGCAAACAAACAGATCAGAAATGGCAGAAAATCTGGGAGGATTCAGGTGTCTTCAAATTCAGAGAAGATAAGGATAAAGAAAAACTCTATGTGCTTGAGATGTTCTCCTATCCTTCAGGGAGCAAGCTCCACGCAGGACACTGGTTCAACTACGGACCTACTGATTCCTGGGCAAGAATGAAAAAGATGCAGGGATACAATGTATTCCAGCCCATGGGCTTTGATGCCTTCGGTCTACCTGCTGAAAACTTCGCCATCAAGACCGGCATCCATCCTATGGACTCCACACTGAAAAACATCGAGACCATGGAAGTGCAGCTGAAAGCCATGGGTGCCATGTTCAACTGGGACCACGAAGTGGTGACCTGCGCACCGGACTACTATAAATGGACCCAGTGGCTGTTTGTGCAGCTGTACAAGAATGGTCTGGCTTACAGAAAAAATGCTCCTGTAAACTGGTGTCCAAGCTGTAACACGGTTCTTGCCAACGAGCAGGTTCTGGACGGTGCCTGCGAACGATGCGGAACGCCCGTCATCAAGAAGGACCTGACCCAGTGGTTCTTCAGCATCACCAAGTATGCCGATGAGCTTCTGGAAGACCTGGAGGGTCTGGACTGGCCGGAGAAGACCAAATCCATGCAAAGACACTGGATTGGGAGATCCTACGGCTCCTCTGTGAAATTCAAGGTGGATCAGAAGGACCTGGAATTCGAAGTCTTCACCACAAGAGTGGATACCCTTTACGGAGCATCCTATGTGGTATTCGCTCCTGAGAATGCCATGGTTCCCACCCTTACAACTGAAGCGCAGAGAGCGGAAGTGGAAGCCTATATAGAGCAGGCGAAAATGCAGAGCGACATCGATCGTCAGTCTCTGTCCAGAGAAAAGACCGGAGTCTTCACAGGTTCCTATGCAGTGAACCCCATTAACGGTAGAATCATCCCCATCTGGGTCGGTGATTATGTCCTGAACACCTACGGTACCGGTATCGTCATGGCTGTTCCAGCCCATGATGAAAGAGACTTTGAATTCGCAAAGAAATACGACCTGCCCATCGAGAGAGTCATTGAAGGGGGCGAGAGCCTTCCCTACACCGAAATCGGTAAAATGATGAACTCCGGAGAATTTGATGGCCTCATGGGTGAAGAAGCCAAAGAGAAGGTCACCCTGTGGCTGGAAGAGAGAAACAGCGGATCGCTGAAGGTCAACTACAGACTAAGAGACTGGCTGGTCTCCAGGCAGAGATACTGGGGTGCGCCGATTCCCATCGTCTACTGCAATCACTGCGGTGAAGTGGTGGTGGAAGAAAAGGATCTTCCTGTGACACTTCCTTATGACGTGGAATTTGCTCCAGACGGCAAGAGCCCTCTGGCAAAAAGTGAGGAATTCCTGAATACAACCTGTCCGAAATGCGGTGGACATGCCACAAGAGAAGCGGATACTTTAGATACCTTCGTCTGCTCCTCCTGGTACTATTTAAGATATGTGGACAACAAGAACGAAGAGGAAGCCTTCGATAAGGAAAAAATCAACAAGATGCTTCCTGTGGACAAATATGTAGGTGGACCAGAGCATGCAGTGATGCATCTGCTTTACGCCAGATTTGTCACCAAGGCGTTAAGAGACATGGGCTTCCTGTCCTTCGATGAGCCTTTCAAATCTCTGACCCATCAGGGACTGATTCTGGGACCCGATGGACAGAAGATGAGCAAGTCCAAAGGAAACACCATTTCTCCGGATGAATACATCAACCAGTACGGCTCCGATGTATTCAGAATGTATCTCATGTTCGGATTCTCCTATGCGGAAGGTGGCGCATGGTCAGATGAAGGCATCCGCTCCGTGGCAAGATTCGTGGATCGAGTAGAAAGAAACTTCCATAACATCAAGGATATCCTTCAGAGCTCAAGCAACACAGATGAACTGCGAACAGAGGACAAGGACCTTCTGTACTGGAATGCCAACACCATCAAGGGCGTCTCCGAAGATGCGGAGAAGATGCAGTTCAATACAGCCATCGCAAGAATGATGGAGCTGACCAATGCCCTGACCAAATACATTCCGCTGAAAGCCCACAACCATAAGGTTCTGGAGAAGGTCAATGCGGATTTCATCCGCCTTCTTGCTCCCTTTGCACCCCATTTCGGAGAAGAAATCTGGCATCTCTTCGGCAACGAAGGATCCGTATTTGATGAAGCCTGGCCAGGTTATGACGAAAAGGCTCTTGTGAAGGATGAAGTGGAAATCGCCATCCAGATCAACGGGAAGATCAAGGAAAGAATCATGATTCCTTCCTCCGCAACTGATGTTGAAATCCAAGAACTGGCTCTGGCCGATGCTACCATCAGAAAAGAAACCGAAGGAAAGAATATCGTCAAAGTCATCGTCATCAAGGGAAGACTTGTGAATATCGTGGTCAAGGGATAATAGAGCTGATTCATTCCCGAGCTTCAGACTACAGAAGATTACGAAAAAAATCCGTGAAGAATTTATGCCTAAAGACCACTCAGAAAAATCTGAGTGGTCTTTTCACATATTCTTTGACGGAAGCATTGTAAAAGGAATCTGCCTTTTGGGTAGATTCCTTTTTTGCAGCCTATTTATTCTTTTCTTTGAATTTCTTCACTTCATCAATGAAAGAAGTCATGTACACATGAAGATCTTTAGGAGATCTGGATGAAATGATGTTTTCCGAAACAACCACTTCCTTATCCACCCATGTGAGACCTGCTCCTTCAAGATCCGCTCTGATTTTCTTCGTGCTGGTTCCAGTTTTCCCTTTGAGGATTCCCGCAGTAACGGGTACCCATCCTGCATGACAGATCATGCCGATCGGCTTATTCTGATCGTTGAAGTCCTTCGTCAGCTGAATGCAACCTTCTTCCACTCTCAGGATGTCAGGTGCATATCCGCCAGGAATGAGCAGTCCATCATAATCTTCCGCCTTCACTTCATCATAGGTTTTATTGGCTTCCGCTTTCAGTCCGTATTTTCCGGTGTAGGTCTTGTTCTTGTCCAGAGCAACCACATCCACTTCCCATCCTTCTTCCTTCAGCCTGATGATGGGATACCAGAGTTCCAGATCTTCAAAAATATCAGCTACAAAAGTCAGTATTTTCATTTGACGATTCCTCCTGTTTGTTCATTTGGTTCTATTTTACCCCAAAAACATCTGTATTTTAGACTCAAATACCAAAGTTAATGAAGATGTAACAAATCCTGAGATATTCTAGAAGGAACCATTTCTGTACTTTTTGTAGAATCTGTCGATATAATCTCCGACCTTCAGTTCTATATAGCTTTCTTCACCATAGGACTCAAAAATGCTCTCCTGGTAGGAATCCTCAAGAAAGTCCTGAAGGATTCTCGTCTCCTTTCTGATGACCACGCTGATGATCTGTATCTCATTTCTCCGAAGAAACAGTGCAAATCGGAGCAGAATGAAATCAATGGTCATGGAACTGATCTTCACACTGAACTCCGTGATCATGAATCTCTTGGTGCTGCACTTGATCCTTATGGCCCCGCTTCCTGTTATAAACGTCACATAGAGCCATTCTCCTTCTTTGACTTCCACCAGGGAGGACCCCACTTCAGATTTCAACCTGTTATTGATAGGCATAAAAATGACTCTTAATAACTCCTCTTTCTCATAGAATTTATCCTTGTTCATAATCACACCCCTTTGTTTACAAATTGTTTTAAAAAATTAATTGAGAATGACTTTCAATTTTACACAATCTATGTTAATATGAATTCATAACACACACAACATATTTCGAAATACGAAAAACGTAAAAGTATTTCATATTTCCCCCTTTTATACGATTATGTATACAATAGTGTATGACCCTTGAGTTTCCCCGACTCAAGGGTTTTCCCCTTTTATCGACGAAATGAGTTCTGCCAGTAATTTCAGACATCTCTTCTTGATACTATTTTACACCATTGAATGTTTGAATCCTATTCTTTCCAGAATGATTATTGATTTCCATCTTTGAATATGTAACAGGTTCTAATGGCTATTTTACCGGAAAACCTTTCAGTTTCAGCTTGATTTAATGATTTTCTGATAATATAAATATAGAAACTATCCGGATATTTCAATAAACGAGAAATGATTTGAAGATTTATCCGCGATGTTATATAATGGAATGGAAATTCAGAGTATAATGATATGAATTAAAGGGGAGTAGAATAAATGAATGATACACAGATCAAAATGATAGACATTTCAGAAGAAGGCTACCAGGAGTTCAACGACCTGCTGGAAGCCAACGAAATCGAACCTAAGGTAGTCAGACTGGCACTGGCAGGCTTCGGATGCAGCGGACCAAGATTCGGTCTCATGGTAGACGATCCTACAGACAGTGACGTGGTAGAAGTCGTAAAAGACATCACTTTCATCGTTTCGAAGGATCTTTACAACGAATATGAAGGCTTCGTCATCCTTTCTGATGAAGAAAACTTCGGTGGTGGTATGTCACTAAGACCGAAGAAGGTTGACGATGCTGCCGGATGCTCAACCTGTGCTACAGGCTGCGCTGTATAACAAACGATAAGGAGAGTAATACATGGAGACACTAAACAAAGAACTGCTTACCATGAGCGATTCTGCCTATGATGAATTCCTGAACTTTCTAAGATCAAACAACGTTGAAAAGAACAATATCAGAATCAGCCTTGCAGGCTACGCCTGCAGCGGTCCAAGATTCGGACTTCAGGTGGATGATCGCAAGGATGGAGATATGGAAACAACCATCAAGGATCTCACTTTCTATGTGGAAACCGGACTGTACAAGGAGTTCGAAGGCTTCCAGATTCTCTCCACAGAAGAGAACATGGGACAGGGTATGGTTCTGAGGCCAAATAAGGTCACTGAATCTGACTGTGGTTCCTGCAGCAGCTGCAGTTAATACGATCTTCAAGGGCGGATGGAAACATCCGTCCTTTTTAATATTAAAATTATCCTTGTCATGAAAAAACCGGGCTCCATGGAGTCCGGTTTTTCACGTGCGATTCTACTTGTTTTCATTTTTCTTTCTGTTTTGCTGATCAAGGCCGGCTCCGATGGCCACACCTAAGGCGATGCCAATGGCTAGATTATTCATAGCAGCACCCAAGGCCACCCCTACACCGATACCAATGACTAGATATGAAATACCTTCCTGTTTCTTCTTTTTGCCTGAATCTTCTTTCATCCTTTTCATCTTCTGCTCCTTTCTTCTATCGGATCCTACCTCGCCCAGTCATGAAGAAGCGCTCTCATGACCTGGATTCCATAGGCCGGCTCATTTTCCTTCACAGTGTTCTTCAGATGAATCACCTCACCGAAGGGATCTCTCAGTGACAGCTTTTCTCCCTTCACCACCCATATGGTTCTGTAATGGGAGGGTCTAGTCTCCAGCTTGTCCTCGCCTAAGCCGTCCGTGAAATAAATCAGCAGCGTATTTCTCAGATTCAATTCCTTGATGTGCTGAAACACCGGAGAAAACTTTGTACCGCCCCTTCTTTTCAGCAAAGGTTTGATGTCCTGGTAGGATCGGATCTTATAGTCACGCCTCACTGCATCATCACATTCGATGACTCGGATGGACTCACTGTATGCATGGCTCAGGGTAATGATCTCTTTCAGAAATTCTCTCATGGATCTGTCGTCAATGCTTCCTGAGATATCGATGGCCACGGTGACATCCGGAATGTGATTTTTCAGTTCACCTCTTAAATCCAGCCTTTCAGGCTGTCTTCTGTTCACCCTGGTTACGGTTTTCTTTTTTCCCTTGGGCAGTGTTCTCATGGCTTTTCTGATGATCTGTGTCCAGTGGACCTCACCTTTCAGATTATCCTTCACGATACGCAGAACTTCATCAGGAATCCCGTTTCGTGAAGCAAGTTTGAGAGTTGATTTCAACTTGTCCTTCACCTCGTCGGTATCTTCTTCCTCGGATTCCACCCACTGGTCATGGACCTCTTCATAGTTGGCTTTATCCGATTCCGAAAGCTCCTTGGCTTCCTTGGGATGTTCCAGGATGGCCCTATGAATCTCCTCTGTATAGAATTCCAGCGTCTCATTGGTCTTCAGATTGAGATCAAAGCGCATATTCACGGTGTTGATTCTCTCCACAAATGCCGGGAGATGATTGATATACTGATTCACGGAGATATCCATGGCCAGATTGATGGCCAGTTTCCGATACTTGTTTTTCAGAATCCTTTCCCTTCCATGATGTTTGAGCAGAATATGAAGGATCTCATGTTTGATCAGTGCCACAGCTTCCCGCTCCGAAAGAAACAGAAAGGAGAGCGGATTAAACAGGAAATGGATCTTGTTTCCTTTCAGTACACTTGCAGTGGGGAATGCCAGATTAAAGTCAATCTCACGAATGGTATCTCCCAGAAAAAGGGCATAGTAGTCCTCTCCACCGTTGAGCATCTTGAAGGAAATCTCATTGAGATAATCGAAGAAATCCTTGTTGAAGCCTTGACGCAGACGTTCCCCCTCCATATACTTCTGAAGATCGAAAAGAAGCGATCTTCTTTTCTTCATCAGTTCATCCTGCTCCTGAAATTCCTTATTGAAATTAAGATCTACCATAACAATCGAAGAACCCCTCTATGAATGTATCTGAGTTGAGCAGCAGCGGATAGACATCGGGATAGTCACTTTTCAGCTCTTTCATCACTGAGATTCTCAGGTCCTTGGGCATGAGATTGAGCACCTCCGAAAATCGGTCTCCATGTTTCTCCGTCATGCGGTCTCTCAGCTTCAGAATCATATTCTTTGCCAGGATGTACAGCCTGGAATGGCTTGCCTGACTGATCTCATCCCGCACAAACTGCCCCAGCACATCCATCTCATAGAGATCATCCGGTGAAATCAGCGGATTTCTGTTCTCCTCCAGAAATGCCGTGAACTCCTGAGCAAGCCTGGTGCCCACATTCCCTTTGACCAGATGATACAGCGTTTTAGGTTCATAGTTTCTCTTCTCGAACACCTTCAGTGCATTGGAGACCCTCTCCCAGCTTCTGGGTGTAGCCTGGATATACTCATCCTCGCTGTTGTAGCTCAGATACTCTCTGAAATTGGAGATGAACTGAAGGACCTGTTCGTGGATCTGTCCTTCCTCCATGCCCCAGCGGATCCATTCCTTGGGGTCCGAATCCATATTGAACCAGATGAAACGGTCCTCCTGGGCGGGGTCCATATCCACCACCTGATAGTCCGTTTCCCGGAAAGAATCCATCTTGTTTGTGGGATTCATGGCCGCCGCCACAAGCACTCTGTGGGAAAGCTTGTATCCGTTGATTTCTCTGTTGAGAATCAGGTTCATGAGCTCCTGCTGCACGCTGTGGTCACAGCGGTTGATTTCGTCGATGAAGAGCATCACCCTGCCTGGATTGTTCTGCAGCCAGGCATCAATCTCCATGAGCTTATGATGGGTCGCATAGTAGGTCTTTCCTCCGACCACCATGGGCAGACCTCCAATCTCTCCTTCCTTCAGAAGATTTGCATCGATGTTCACCAGATACATATCATTTCTTTTCGCAAAATCCTTGATGAGCGATGTCTTTCCGATACCGCTCTCTCCTATGATCAGTGGCACTGCGCGGCTAAGAAGCGACAGTTCCACAGCTTCCAGTGTTTCTTTGTAATTCATTTCTGTCTCCCTCTCCTATCTTGCCAGCACATAATCAATGAGTTTCTGTTTCGTGCTTCTTGACCCGTGGTCTCTGATATAGTTCACTTTATTGATGTCCAGAATCTGAAGCTCCATGAAGTCCCTGATATACTCCGGCGTCACATTTTCACCACTGAACTTCTCTTCAAGCACCTCGTAGAGCATGTCCAAGTCCAGGGAATCATAGATGTATTTCACGATTTTGATGTTGGCCAGAAGATACTTCTTCAGCTCCTCTTCCGTGTAGTCACCCACATAGGTGATGGCCTGCTCGCTTCTTCCGATGGCGGCCACCTTTGCCTCCAGGCATGGCTTTTTCACATATTTCAGTGCGCTCCAGAAGGTATTCACCGCTGCCAGCTGCACTTCGCAGCCCGGGTCTTTGATGTACTGAATCGAATCAAAGTCTCTTTTCACCGCTTCCATCTGAAGCTCCAGAGTCTGGTCTATGACATACTGGATGGCCCAGCCTTTGTTCTTCACCGCAGCAAGCTGCACCTCATAGGGTGCATCCTTTATGAATCTCAGACTGTTCCATCCTCCAGTCACCGCTGTCAGCATGACAGAAACCGGAGGATTCTTGATATGCTGAATGGAAGAGGGCGTCTTTTTCACCGCCTCCATCATCACGTCAAAGGATGGACTCACCATATGCCTGATTTCATTTCCGTTTCTTTTCACCAGTTGAATTTCTTTTTCCTGTTCCATTTCTTCCTCACATCATTTTCTGCAGTTTATTTCTCTTTTTTCAATAACCATTATACTATTAAATTTTACAAAATCAAAGCACCGTTTAAACAGGCAGCCAGATACGTGATCTGACTGCCCGAAATGCTATCTGAACCGATTGATTTCCTTTTTCACCAGAAGATGCAGCTGATTGAGATCCGATACATCTCCGTACTCGATGAGTTTGTTCAGCTGACTCTGAAATCTGGATGCTTCCTGAATCTTGTTCAGAGACATGAGATAAAGAATATCATTCATGATGGATGATACGATGGCCGATTTCACTTCGAAGAGCTTTTGGGCATCCTTGATTTCATCCTTGATGTCCAGCATGGTCTGATCCAGCTGATAGGCCGATTCTGCCGCTTCCTTCAGCTTGCTCTTGATATTTTCCGGTATGCTCTGCTTGTATTTGTAGTTCAGGCTGTGCTCGGTCACCGCCCAGAAATTCATGGCAAGGGTTCGAATCTGAATTTCGGCGATGATGTTGACTACTCCAGAGGCCATATTCACAGGATACTGAATGATCATATGATAGCTTCTGTAGCCGCTGGGTTTCACATTGGTGATATAATCCTTCTCATAGAGAATCTTCATATCCTGCCTGCTGCGAAGAATATTCACCACCGTTTCAATGTCATCCACAAACTGGCACATGATTCGGATGCCCGCGATATCTTCCAGCTCCATGGCCAGACGATCATGGGGAATCTCAAACTTGTTGGCTTTTTCCAGCATGGAGGAAATTTCCTTCACTCTGCCCGTGATGAACTCAATGGGCGAATAATCATTTTTCCTTCGATATTCCGTTCTGATTGCCCTCAGCTTGACCTTCAGTTCTTCCACAGCCTGCTCATAGGGAATCATGAATGTTTTCCAGTCTTTATTGGCCATACCCAGCACCTCTCACATCCGTTTCGGTTCACTCTTTGTTACTTCTATTATACCAAATTTATAGCAATAGTTATTCTTTTTGTGACAGGAAAGCCGCTTTTCTTACGAGACATCTGGGCATGAGCTTTGTAAGAACCGGAACCATCTTTTCAAATGTTCCTGGAATCACCACGGCTTTTCCTCTCCAGAGGCCGAGATAACCTGCATCCGCCACTTTCTTTGCCTCCATGATGAAGGCTTTTGCCGTATCTGTCTTCTTCATCTCTGCACGTTCCTGAAATTCGGTTCTCACTGGACCCGGACATAAAGCGGATACTTTCACGCCTTCTTCCTTCAGCTCTTCATGCATGGCTTCTGAGAGGCTCAGCACATAGGCTTTTGACGCATAATAGTTGGCCATGACAGGACCAGGCATAAACGCCGCAAGCGAGGCTACATTCATCACATAGCCGAAGTGCCTTTCCACCATGGCGGGTATGAACAGCTTGTTCATCTGGAGCAGGGAAAGCACATTGAGCTTCACCAGATCCTTTTCCTTTTCGTAGTCCGTATCCTTGAGCCTTCCGAAGCTACCGAATCCTGCGTTGTTTATGAGGTAATCCACTCGGATGCCTCTTTTTTCCACTTCCTCATGGATTTCATCCGGCGCTTCTTCCCGGGTCAGGTCCTTTGCCAGAACCAGCACCTTCACCCCGTACTGGGCTTCAATTCTATCTCTGATTTCATTGAGCTTCTCTTCTCTTCGCGCCACAAGTATGAGATGAATACCATCCCTTGCGAAATTCAGTGCGATTTCAAGTCCGATTCCCGATGTGGCGCCCGTGACCAATGCGTAACCTTCCATAATACATCCTCCAGTTCATCATTTTCTTCTATTATAATACAATCACCTGAACTATATCTTATCTGTTCTACTATTCCGCTTCATTCGGACATCACGGAAACCACTGAACATTCTAGTGTTATCACGCAGAAGGAACTCATCCTTCTTAATTATATCTATAAAAAATTAGACGATGACTATACTGTTTTTTTTGTAACTATTTCCATGAATTTAAAGCATATAATATACACATGAATAATGTATGCCAAGGGGGAACGCAATGAAGAAAGTTCTTATTCTGCTCAGTATCTTTATCCTATCTCTGACAGCAGCCTGCAGCAGTGAAGCCATACCGGAAACCGAAAAGGCTCCGCAACCAGAAACATCCATCACTGCGCCTGACACGCAAGAGCCATCCCCTGATTCCACCCCAGAGGAGCAAAGCCCCGATGTGGAACCCGTCTGGTATAGCGAGGGCTTTGTGATTCCTGAAGACCGCATCAATATCCTTCCTGACATTTTTCTGATTCCAGAGAAAGAGATCAATCCAGAAAGCTACCTCATCAGAAATGAAAGTGACCAGGTCATCTGGTTTGGCGCCAACGACAGAATCGAGCTGAAGAGCTCTGATGGCTGGAAAAGGATCGCGGCCATGGCCGAAGCTCCTGCCATAGGGTTCATGCTGGAGCCTGGACAGGATGAGAAGTTCTGGATCCGTAGAGACAATCGGGTCGACATGGGGGAAGGAAGCTACCGTGTGATCATGGCATTCAACCTCACTGAAACGGACATCACCGGAAAAGACAGGCCAGGAGACGAAGCCTATTACCTCAGCGCCGAATTTGAAATCAGAGACTAGGAAATAATCGAAAATCTTCATGAATCATAATCTACGAGGAGGCAAAAAAATGCAGATTATAAAATTTATACCCCTCAGCCTTTGTGCGCTGTTATTTACAGTGGGCTGCTCATCCGTTGACAACAACGACGTTCCAGCTGTCACAGCTGATTCAAATATTGAGATTTCATTATCCCCTGAGCAGCAAAAGGCTGTCGATAACAGTATAGACTTTATTGAAAGCTCGGAGTTTGATTCAAAAGACCGTATAGATACAAACATAGTAACAATACAGAATGCAGATGAAAGAACATGGGAGAATGTATGGTCCATGGTTGCTCAAGTGGATAAACATGCAGTTGACGCTACTGACTGGATTATCACTATAGGTGATCGGTCAGGCCACGACTTTGCACGTATTGTCTGTGATAGTGATACCTACGAAGTGATTGGCTACATACCAATAGAATAGGACGATATTCTGAATGATATAGAACATCCTAGTACTGAATATGCTTGATGTGTGTATCCAGAGAACTTTCTAACGAGTTCCTTCGGATTCTGCCCAGAATCCACGCCGTCTTCATTCAGAGTCCTCCTAAAAGAGCGTACGGCTTCATCGTTGAAGTCATACGCTCTTTTTACTTTGTCTGTATAACAGGTCCATCTGTTTTGTGCAGCATCTTACCTGTGAATCAAAACCGCCGGCTTAGCCGGCGGTTTCCACTGACCCTATAAGGGTCTTTCACCAGCTGCACCCGTGAGGGTGCATGAAAGCGGCCGCCAACCGCACTACTTACTCAACTGCTGCTAAAGCAGC
>NZ_JAFNJU010000021.1 GCF_017368455.1 Proteiniclasticum aestuarii
ACCAGAGAAACAGCCTTAAATCAAACAAAAAGTACAAGAATCAACTCCCAAACCGGAAGTTACTCTTGCACTTTTAGCTCTTCTCTTACTCAGTAAATCAAACGGAACTTACTTTTGAATTTAACCAAGACACTTCTGAAGGAGAGTGAACAGAACGTCGGAGGGTGGAAAAAGATCAGTATCAGAGAAGCCAGAAGAAGTCCATATGGATTAAAGCTCAGATGCTATGGGCATCGAAGACTGGGTCCCTCGATGCTGAGCGGTGCAGAAGAAATTAAGCGGCAGATTCCAATATTTTTTCAAAATAGGCCTTGCATTTCTCTATATCCTTGGTATAATAGTCTTTGTAATGACGTTCCGCGATAGCTCAATGGTGGAGCACTCGGCTGTTAACCGATAGGTTGGAGGTTCGAGTCCTCTTCGCGGAGCCATTTTTTTTATTTAATATTTGCGTTGAGAAAGAGGAGTAATCCCTTCTGAACTTGTAGAGAGTATCCGGCGGGTGAAAGGATATAGTCAGGAAGGATGAAGGGCGCTTTGGAGCAATCATGTTGTAAGAGCAGGGCTTATGCCAAGAAGGGTGGAACCGCGGATTTATTTCCGTCCCTTCATGGTGTATGCTCTTTTTGTTTATACTAGAAAAAATCGGAGGATGATGATAATGGAAAAGACCATGGACAAAATTGTCGCTTTAAGTAAAGGGAGAGGATTTGTGTATCCAGGCTCAGATATCTACGGCGGACTGGCGAATTCCTGGGATTACGGCCCTCTGGGCGTTGAACTTAAAAATAATCTGAAGCAGGCCTGGTGGAAGAGATTCATTCAGGAGAGTCCCTACAATGTAGGACTGGATTCCTCCATACTGATGAATCCGGAAGTGTGGGTGGCTTCAGGTCACGTAGGCGGCTTCTCAGATCCTCTCATGGACTGCAGGGAGTGCAAGGCGAGATTCAGAGCGGACAAGCTGGTGGAGGACCACATGACCGAGCAGGGCGCAGAGTATGCATCTGCAGATGGACTGAGCGAAGAAGAGCTCAAAAACTACATCGATGAGAACGGCATCGAGTGCCCGAAATGCGGAAAGAAGAACTTCACGGAGATCAGAAAGTTCAACCTGATGTTCAAGACATTTCTTGGCATCACAGATGATTCCAAGACGGAAATCTATCTGAGACCGGAAACAGCTCAGGGAATTTTCGTGAATTTCAGGAACATCCAGAGAACCTCCAGAAAGAAAGTGCCTTTTGGTATCGGACAGATCGGAAAGTCCTTCCGTAATGAGATCACACCTGGTAACTTCATATTCAGAACGAGAGAATTCGAGCAGATGGAGCTGGAGTTCTTCTGTAAGCCGGGAACGGACCTGGAATGGTTCGAGTACTGGAAGAAATACTGCTGGAGCTTCCTCACGGATCTTGGACTGACAGAAGAGAACTTGAGAATGAGAGATCATTCCGAAGAGGAGCTATCCTTCTACAGTGTGGGAACTGCGGACATCGAGTACAGATTCCCATTCGGCTGGGGAGAACTGTGGGGCATCGCGGACAGAACGGATTACGATCTCAAGCAGCATGCAGAGCATGCCAAGGCGGATATGAATTATCTGGATCCTGTAACCAACGAAAAGTACATCCCATACTGCATCGAGCCATCCGTGGGTGTGGACAGAATGTTCCTGTCCTTCCTGTCCGATGCCTATGAGGAAGAGGAACTGGAAAACGGTGATGTGAGAACGGTGCTGAAGTTCCATCCTGCCATTGCGCCAGTGAAGGCGGCGATTCTTCCTCTGTCGAAGAAACTTTCCGATAAGGCGCAGGAAGTCTACGAGCAGCTGGCGAAGCACTTCAATGTGGAATATGACGATGCGGGAAGTATCGGTAAGAGATACAGAAGACAGGATGAAATCGGAACACCTTACTGTATCACCATAGACTTTGACACACTGGAAGACCAGAGTGTCACTGTGAGAGACCGTGACACCATGGAGCAGATCCGGTTATCCGTATTTGACCTGGTGGATTACGTGAAGAAGAATCTGGAATTTTAGATGAGAGCAGGATGGAGCAGAAGATGTCTCCATCCTTCTTTTTCGGATGAAAAGAGACCATAAATCATTTGGTGATTTGGCGGAAAGAAGTTAGAATGAGTATAGGAATAGTTCTATGTTGGAGGAAAAATGAAAGACAATAACAGAAACAGGAAAACAAACGAACAGCTGGCTATGAATTCCGTGAAGAAGGCAGTGGATGGGGTCTATGATCTCATCATGGCCAATGCCCTCTTCATGATGTTCAATCTTCATATCCTGCTGTTTCTTCTCTTCTACAATCCCGCGAACATCGTCCTGTATTATCTGTACATGGCGCTGCTGAGCCTGAATCTTCTCCCTTCCTACTCAGCGCTTGTTTATGCGGTGAGCAGAAAGAGAGAAGGAGGGAAGGGGATTTTCAGCGATTTCGTGAAAGGTTACAGGAAGCATTTTAAAAGTAGCTTTATCATAGGGCTTTTAGGTGCTGTACTGATTACCTTCACCATGTATAATGCCCTGTTCTTCTTCATCAGTGAAATGGAAGTGATTTTTGCTGTCCTGCAGTTTCAGGTGTTCTTCCTTCTCATTGCTGTAATGGCCACGGTACCGGTGATGATTTATGAAGAAGGGGCCCTTAGAGAAGTGTTATCCAAGACCTTCAAAAGATTTTTCAAGCTGATGCTCACCGCCACTGCAGCGGTTCTGATACTTCTTCTCACTGTGTACCTTGGCCGCATCGTCATCGTGACGCTGATCTTCGGGTTTGCGCTGGCGGCCATAGCCCAGAAGACGCTGTATTTGAGGCTGCTCGGGCAGCCTGATAAAAAGAAATAAGGATGGATTTTATGAGTAAAGATTTTAATGAATTCAAACAGGAAGTCAAGGGGAAACGAGTCGGTGTGGTTGGCCTGGGTGTCAGCAACATCCCGCTCATGGAGTTTCTTCTTTCCCTCGGTGCGGAGGTGGTCGGCTATGACAAGCGGAACCTGGATGCGCTTTCCGGTGAAGTCCACGATTTCAAGGACCGCGTACGGCTTCATCTGGGAGAGGATTATCTGGATCATCTCACGGGGCTTCATATGATTTTCAAGACACCGGGCATGCGCTTTGATCACCCGGCTCTTGTGAAGGCCATGGAGGAAGGGGCGAGAATCACTTCTGAAATGGAGGAGTTTCTGAAATACTGCAGGGCGAAAACCATCGGCATCACCGGCAGTGACGGGAAGACCACCACCACCACCGTGGTGGGGGAAATCCTCAGGAAAGCGGGCTACAAGGTCTTTGTCGGCGGGAACATCGGTACACCGCTCTTCACGCAGGTGGAGAGCATAAGAGCGCAGGATATGGTGGTATTGGAACTGTCGAGCTTTCAGCTCATGACCATGACCACCTCTCCTGAAATCGCCATTGTGACCAATCTTTCTCCGAATCATCTGGATGTGCACAAAGACATGGAGGAATACATCGAAGCGAAGAAGAACATCTTCCGGTATCAGAAGGCATCGGATCTTCTGATTCTCAATGAGGACAATGAGATCACGAAATCCTTCGCTCCTCTTGCCAAGGGGAAGGTGGAATTCTTCTCTTCGAAAAATGAAAATGAAGATGCCTACTTCAAAGATGGAAGTCTGTATCTCAGAGATGAACGCATCGTGGATCTCTCCGAAATGAAAGTCAAAGGCATCCACAATGCGGAGAATTTTCTGGCGGCTTTTCTGGCGGTGGAGGACTTCGTGGTGAAACCCATCATGAGAGAAACGGCGCTGACCTTTCCCGGGGTGAAGCATCGCTGCCAGTTCATCAGAGAGCATAAGGGTGTGAAGTACTACAACGATTCCATCGCATCCAGTCCCACAAGGACCCTGGCAAGTCTGCGATCCTTTGATCGAAAGGTCAATGTCATTCTCGGCGGATATGACAAGCAGCTTGATTTTGCTCCCTTGGCGGAAGAGGGCTACAAGTACATCAGAAATGCGGTTCTGGTGGGTGCAACGAAATACAAGATCCAGGAGGCCTTCAGAAAGGCGGAGAATAAAACAGGAAAATATGTGCCTCTTCACATGGCGGAAAGCTTCGAAGATGCCGTGAAGATCCTGAAATCTCTCAGCAAGGAGGGCGATGCCGCCATCCTTTCACCTGCCTGTGCGAGCTTTGATCTGTTCAGAAACTTCGAGGAACGTGGGGACAGATTCGTGAAACTTGTGAATGAATTCTGAATATCTGTGGAACAATGAGGTTTTTTTAAGGGTTCCAATTGTATCATTGTGAACTTTGGGGTAAAATTTACTAGAAACACAAACAAAAGAAATCGGGTATAAAGTGGCTTTTAAAGCTATAGGAGGGTAAAATGAACAACAAAAGCAACATCAAAAGAATCGGGATCATGACTGGTGGCGGAGACTGTCCTGGGCTGAACCCCGTCATCAGAGCGGTGACAAAGATGGCAACAAAGGAATACGGCTGGGAAGTCATCGGGATCAGAAACGGGTATAAGGGTCTCTATGAAAACGACTGGGTGAAGCTTGAGGGAGATATCACATCGGGCCTTCTTCATAAGGGTGGTACCATCCTTTACAGCTCCAACAAAGACAATCTGTTCCATTACCTGGTAGAGGAAAACGGAGAAATGGTGTATAAGGATGTTTCCGATGTGGGTGTCGAGAACATCAGAAACCTGGGCATTGACGTCATGTTCATCGTGGGCGGTGACGGTACGCTGACTTCCGCCAGAGACTTTGCGAGAAAAGGGGTTAACGTCGTGGCCATTCCAAAGACCATCGACAATGACCTGGCTTCCACCGACCGTACCTTCGGTTTTTCCACAGCGGTCAACGTGGCAACAGAAGCACTGGACCGTCTGCATACTACAGCGCAGTCCCATCACAGAATCATGGTTCTTGAAGTCATGGGAAGATACGCAGGCTGGATTGCACTTCATGCGGGCATCGCCGGTGGTGCGGATGTAATCCTTCTTCCTGAGATTCCTTATGATATCCATAAGGTGGCAGAGAAGATTGAAGAAAGAAAGAAACATGGAAAGAACTTCTCCATCGTAGTCGTAGGAGAAGGTGCAAAACCTCTGGACGGGGAAGTCGTCGTAAGAGATGTGATTGAAGATTCACCAGATCCGATCAGACTGGGTGGTATCGGCATCAAGGTTGCACACGATCTGGAAAAGCTATGCGGAAATGAGACAAGAGCCACCATTCTTGGTCATCTGCAGAGAGGCGGAAGTCCCTCCTCATCAGACAGAATCCTTTCCACCAGATATGGTGTGGCAGCAGTGAAGCTGGCAGCAGAAGGGAAATTCGGAAACATGGTTACTCTCAAGGGCAGCCACATGTCCTATGACTCTCTGGAGAATGTCATCGGACAGAAATCAAAGAACGTGAATCCCAATGGAGAACTGGTTGAAACAGCAAGATCCATCGGAATCTCCTTCGGAGACTAACAGAAATTTACAAAGAACCATGCTTTCGAGCATGGTTCTTTGCACGTAGTGAGGGCTTCCTGTCATCATTTGAAAAATCCGGAATTTAAAAAGCTCGACTGTTCTCTGTCCCTAGAAGGGCGAGGAATCAGTCGAGCTTTTCTTTAAGGTATTATTTTATTCAGCTTTTTTTCTAATATTACTTTGCCCAAGGAAAAATCATGGGGACGCGCTTTTTATAGTCTTCCCAGCCATCGTATTTCTCCATGTTTTTCTCCAGCATTGGGGTTGAGATCTTAATCAGGACTGTACTCATGATCACTGGAGATAAGAGGAGGACGAGATAATAAAGGACCGGAATGTCACCATTAAACAGCATCGACAAACCGGCGATATAGAGCCCGACCCAGATCATGATCTCACCGAAATAGTTCGGGTGACGCGTGACGGACCATAGACCGGACTGGAGTAACGTACGTGTGCCTTTTTGAATATGCTGACGCAGCTGCTCATCTCCGACGACTTCAAAGAATAAGCCGGTGAAGGAAATGAAGAGGCCGATGTAGACAACCCACTGGCTTACACCGGTAAAGTCAAAGGCGTTGAATTTAATGATCGCATAACCGGCCGAACCGACGACAAAGTTGATGATTCCCTGCACCATGAACACGCGGAAGAAAGCAATCAGGACAACATTGTCCCCCCATTCCTCGCGCCACTGACGATAGCGAAAGTCTTCCGGTTTGCCGTGATTCCGTCTGAACAGGCGAATGCTTAGCCGTAGTCCCCAGAACGTGATGAAGCCTACGACAAGATAGGATAAGACTGTGGGCTCACTTGTGGTGAAAAGCGTGACCCAGCTGCCGATCACAAAGCCCATGCCCCATCCGATATCAACAATGGAGTTGTTTTTGATCGCCGTCGCGATGAAGAAAATCACAGTGAAATAGACAAATGTGACAATCATAGGCAGAATGAGCCCGTCTGATCCCCAACGTGTAAAACCGAGGGTCGAGATTGCCAGGGTTATGATAAATAATAGCGGGTAAATAATAAGACGCTTCTTGTCCATATAAATCGCTCCTTTTTTTTGAAAATTCCTAATTCCAGTATAGCATTTTTCCTGTAAAATATCTGAATAATAGGGAGGGAGATACATAAAAAGCATAGGAGCTACACAGTACGTAGTAAAAAAGAATGGAAAACATAAATAGTCGGAAAGGATAAAGACATGCTGCATTCATTGCTTATTTTTTGAGGGAGGAAGGCTTTCTGTAGTGAAGTCAGTCCATTTCACTTGCTTTCCAATCCGCAAGAGAGAACCTGCACTGCAGCATAAGGGGGAGAGGGTTTTATCCGTGATGCTGCAGTGCTGATGCGTTGGGGTATTATGGACTTCCATAGGAAATACGGGATTCAGGTGGTAAAATGAAAGTAGATTACAAAGTGAAGTGAAAGGAGAATTTTCTATGCAAAATGAAGTAATGAGAAAAGCTGTTGAGATTGAAGACTATGTGCTGTCCTTCAGAAGAGACCTTCATGCCCATCCTGAGCTCAGCGGGGAAGAGGTGGAAACCCAGAAGAAGATCATAAGAGAACTGGAGAAACTGGGTATTCCCTATAGAAAAGCGGGGTCGACTTCCATCATCGCCACTTTGACTGGCGGCAGGAAGGGAAAGACCGTGGCGCTGCGAGGAGATATAGATGCGTTGCCCATCGTGGAAGAGGCGGATGTTCCCTTCAGATCCATAATGGAAGGGAAAATGCACGCCTGCGGACATGATGCCCACGCAGCCATGCTGCTGGGGGCTGCACGGATTCTGTCTGAAATGAAGGAGGAGCTTACTGGAGAGGTCCGGTTTTTCTTTCAGGAAGGAGAAGAGACGTTCACCGGAGCGAAGAAGATCATAGAAGCGGGAGGGATGGATGGTGTGGATGCCTGTTTTGGCATGCATGGCATGCCAAGTCTGCCCACAGGGCAGGTGGACATCACCCCAGGCTATCGCATGGCTGGTTGCGACACCATCTATGTGAAGCTGGAAGGCGTATCAGGGCACAGCTCCATGCCCCATCTGGCCAGAGACACCATTCATCCTGCCTGTGTTTTCGTCACAGGACTCCAGGACATCATCACCAAGAATCTGAATGCCCAGGATCCGGTGGTGCTTTCCGTAGGTAAATTTATGGGTGGAACCAAAGCCAACATCATTTCAAAATACACGGAGCTTGAAATATCCATGAGATACTTCAGTCCCGAGGCCAGAAAGAGAGTGCATGAAGGAATCAGAAGGCATGCGAAGGCCATCGGGGAGGCCTATGAGGTGAAGGTGGACGTGGAGATCGAGGAAAGTGCATTAAGTCTCTACAATGAGGAAGAGGTGACGAAGATCGCATCTGAAAGTGCTGAAAAAGTGTTCGGTAAACAGAACATCATCACCACGCCAAGACTCATGGGCTCCGAAGACATGCCATTCTATTTCCAGTATACCAAGGGCGTCTACGCCTTTCTCGGATACAGGAACGAGGAGAAGGAAGCCATCTATTTCCCCCATCATGAGAAATTCAAGATCGATGAGGACTACATGAAGTATGGAGTAGCGCTTCATGTTCAGTTTGCGCTGGATTTTCTCAGGTCGTGATAGGAAATGGAACAAAGGAGGGGAAGAAGTGGAAGAGAGCAATCTGTCTTCAGCATTTATCTATGTAAGTCATGCCACGGAAGGAAATCTGAAGGACATTTCTCTGAAGATACCGAAAAACAGACTGGTGGTACTCACCGGTCTTTCGGGGTCGGGAAAATCCACTCTGGCTGTGGACACCATCTATCAGGAGTGCCAGCGGCAGTATCTGGAAGCCATCGGATACCAGGGGATTCCGAAACCGAAGGTACAGTCCATTCGCAATCTCTCCCCGGCCATCAAAATCACACAGAGTGAGTACGGAAGAAATCCCAGATCTTCTGTGGGTACCGTGACCAACATCTATACGGAGCTGCGCATGATCTATGAAAAGCTCCATGAAAGAATCTGCCCTTCCTGTCAGAAGAAGATCCGTGCATCCCTTTGCAGAGAAGAAACGGAGAAAGTGGAAGGGGATTTCAAAGTCTACATGTTCTGCAGTCACTGCGGATATCGGATGGAAAAGCTTACAAGAAGTCACTTTTCCTTCAACACCAGAGAAGGAGCCTGCAAGGCCTGCCATGGTCTGGGGGAAGTCATGAAGATTGATCTTGAGCGCGTCATAAATGAAGACCTTTCGCTAGAAGAAGGAGCGGTGGCCTACTGGGATCATGCCTATAAGGACTATTCCATCGGCACGGTCAATGCCGCTTTCAGGCATTATGGCCTGAAGCAGTCGGACCACCGCCTCGTGAAAGACTTCAGCGAAGGAGAAAGAATTCTTCTGTTATATGGTGCGGAAAGTGAAGAGGCGGAGAGTTTCTTCAAAGGTGTGAAAGTACCGAAGAAGGTGGCGGATGGGAAATTTGAAGGTGTTCTTACGACGCTGTGGAGAAGACTCCATGAAAAAGGGGGCATCACTGCCCAGCTGGAGCCCTATTTCAGAACTGGTCCCTGCGACAAGTGTCATGGTGACAAGCTGGAAGAGCTGCCTAGAAGCGCTCTTGTGGAAGGCAGACCCATCACGGAGCTGTCGGGATTGTCCCTTGCTGAACTCCTCCTGTGGGTGGAGGATATTGAAAAGAATCTGGAGATGGATGAAAAGGCCATGGTGGAGGTCTACCTGCAGGATATGAAGACAAAGCTCAAAAGACTCATTCGGGGAGGAATCGGGTATTTGTCTCTGAACCGCCAGACCATGACGCTCTCCGCTGGGGAAGCGCAGCGTATGAAGCTTGCGGCCACATTGGATTCCACACTCACAGGAATCATCTACATCATGGATGAACCTACGGTGGGTCTTCACCCCAAGGATACGGCAGGGATCATGAAGATTCTAAAAGAACTTAGAGACCTCGGGAATACGGTCCTTGTCATCGAGCATGATCCTGAGGTGATGAAAGAAGCGGACCATGTCATAGATATGGGGCCTGGTGGAGGAAGCTTCGGTGGAGAAGTCATTTTCGAAGGGACCTACGAAGAAATTCTGAAGGATCCTGACTCTGTCACCGGAACCTATCTCAGCAGGGAGAAGAGGATCAGAAGCCATCCTAGGATGAGGCTGCAGGGGTTCATAGAAGTGAGAAACGCGGACCGGTTCAATCTCCGATCCATTGATGTGGATATTCCGAAAGGATGCATGACATCCGTGACGGGCGTTTCCGGTTCAGGGAAATCCACTCTGGTTATGGAAGTTCTTGCCGGGGCTGATGCGAAAGAACGTGCGGGAAGAAATATTGTAAAAGGAACGGATGACTTTGATGAGATCATCACCGTGGAGCAGTCCGCTGTATCCAGAATGAAGAGATCCAATGTGGCCACCTATTCGGGACTATACAGTGAAATCAGAAAGGTCTTCGGAAGCCTGAAAGAAGCGAAGGCGCTGGATCTTACTGCGAAGGACTTCTCCTTCAATACAAAGGGAGGACGATGTGAGCGGTGTGAGGGTCTTGGCTACGTGACCAGTAACATGCTGTTCTTTGAAGATGTGGATGTGGTCTGTCCTGAATGCGGAGGGAAGCAGTTCAATGAGGAAGTGCTTTCCGTGAAGTATAAAGAACATTCCATCCATGAGGTTCTGCAGCTGTCTGTTTTCGAGGCACAGGATCTGTTTATGGAGAAGAGGAACATGACAAAGATCCTGAAGCTTCTTATGGATGTGGGACTTTCCTATCTGCAGCTGGGGCAGACGCTAAGAACCCTATCGGGCGGAGAGGCACAAAGGATGAAGCTTGCCAAGGATCTCATCCAGAGTGAAGGGAAGAGGAATCTCTATCTCATCGATGAACCCACCACGGGGCTTCATCCCATAGATGTGGAGAAATTCCTCGTTCTCCTGAACAAGATGGTGGATGCGGGAAATACAGTGGTAGTTGTGGAACATAACCAGCAGATCATTGAAGCTTCTGACTGGGTCATCGATCTGGGACCGGAAGGTGGAATCCATGGGGGAGAAGTCATTGCGGAAGGGACGCCCCTCGATGTGATGAGAAATCCGGCATCTGTTACAGGAATGTATCTGTTTCACTGATGATTTTAGGAAGAAACCGGTGGGCGGTAAATTAATTTTTATCCACCGGTTTCTGATTTTCTGATTGATTATCAACAGATAACTGATTTTCCCCTGTGGATAAAACCCCTGAGAACGCCTTTTCTGTGGAAAAAACTTCATTTTTCCGTTGCACTGATTTTGACCCTGTGGTATTATATTTAAGTCAGCGATTCAAGCGGTCCTTCATTGACAGAACCTGCTTGAAAATGATAAGATATAAGAGCTCGCCTAGTGGGAGCGATTACATCAGAGTTCTTTGAAAATTAAACAGAATATAGGTAAAAAACCAAAGTACCTTTTCGAGTAATCGAGAAAACATCTTCGAGCAATTAGAAGATGAGCAGCCGGGTGACCGGATGCAAAAACACTTCCATCACGGAAGTGGAATTCAAGCAATTGAATTCAAAGCTAGTGTAATGAATAGCTAGTTCA
>NZ_JAFNJU010000022.1 GCF_017368455.1 Proteiniclasticum aestuarii
TACCAGAGAAACAGCCTTAAATCAAACAAAAAGTACAAGAATCAACTCCCAAACCGGAAGTTACTCTTGCACTTTTAGCTCTTCTCTTACTCAGTAAATCAAACGGAACTTACTTTTGAATTTAACCTTTTATTTCAGAGAGGGAATCTTCTGCTGGGGATTCCCTCTCTACCTGTCTCCACAATTTTACTTCAACCCTGATTCTTCAGGAAAAAACGGATACTTCTGTCCAGTATACCATTCATATGGGCGATGGCTATTCCGTAATTGGTCACCGGAATACTTTTCTTCAGGCTCTTCTCTATACGACTTCTCATTTCCCTTTCACTGAGCATGCACCCTCCACAGTGGATCACAAGATCAAAGGCATCCTCCTGGATCTGGAACTCCGTCCCGGAAGAATGGGTGAATCTGAATTTTTTTCCTGTATACTTCTGAATCCATTCAGGTAACTTCACTGTTCCGATATCATCGCACTGCCTGTGATGCGTACACCCTTCCGAGATAAGAATGGACGCATTCTCCTTCAGCCTGGAAATGAGATGAGCACCTTTAACCGCCTCATGAAGATCTCCCTTATACCGGGCCATCAGGATGGAGAAGCTGGTCAGCTGGATGTCATCCGGGACCATGTCCTTCACCTGAGAAAAGGCCTGACTATCCGTGATCACAAGCCTTGGTTTCCTTCTGACGCTTTCCAGAGCATCCTTCAGCTCCTCCACCTGAACTACAATGGCCTGAGCTCTGGCATCCAGAATTTCTCTTAACACCTGCTGCTGAGGAAGGATGATTCTTCCTTTGGGTGCTGCGGAGTCTATGGGGACAACCAGTATGATGATATCCTTGGGTGAAATGAGATCCGCCAGAATCCTTTTTTCCTTCTTTCCTGTGGACATGATTTTTCCCATGAGCTCCTTCAGTTCGTGGATGTTTTCCTGAGTTCTGGCACTGACAGGCAGGACCCATTCAGTCTTTCTGTCTTCGTGAAGAGATATAGGTTCCTTCAGAAGATCTGTTTTGTTCAGAACGATGATGTACGGAATCCCCTTTTCTTTCAGTGCATCGATCAGTTCCTCGTCTTCCTTCTCAATCCCTTCACATGCACTGATCACCACCAGTGCCAGATCGGACTTCTCCATGACCTGGCGGGTTTTCTCGATTCTCATTTTCCCAAGTTCTCCCTGATCATCCAGACCAGGGGTATCCATCATGACCACTGGTCCCAGAGGGAGCAGTTCCATGGCTTTAAAGACCGGATCCGTGGTGGTTCCTCTGATTTCTGATACGATGGACAGTTCCTGCCCGGTGATGGCATTAATGATGCTTGATTTTCCTGAATTGATCCGACCGAATATGCCGATGTGGAGTCTTTCCCCTCTGGGGGTGCTCTGAAAGCCCATTGTATTTCACCCTTCCTTCTTAAAATCTGAAATCTCTTTTACCCGCACCGGTTTCCATGAGATTCTGTATCGCTCTTTCCTTCACTCTTGGATTCGTGATTTTATGCACTTCTTTCTCAATCATCTTCTCACCAAGAATTCTCGTTTCTTCGCTGGCGTAATCCATGAGGTATTCCTTCAGCGTGATCAGGGCATTGGGATGACAGCAGTTGATGATCTGTCCGCTTTTCAGAAGCATCATGAAGCGGTCGCCGGTTCTTCCCTCCCTGTAGCAGGCGGTGCAGAAACTTGGGATATGTCCCATTTCCATGAGCCATTTCACGATCTCATCCAGTGTTCTTTTGTCGCTCACATCAAACTGTTCGGATTTGTTTTCATCCAGTTCCGGCAGGACATATCCCCCCACACTGGTTCTGGAGCCTCCGCTGATCTGAGAGACCCCGAGCTTAAGCACCTTTTCCCTGCAGGACTGGCTTTCTCTGGTGGAAATGATCATGCCCGTATAGGGAACGGCGATTCGGATGCAGGCTACAATCTTGGCGAAGGTTTCATCATCGATGCCGTTTTTAAAGGCATCCGCATCGATATCATCCGCATGTCTGATTCTTGGCACACTTAATGTATGCGGTCCCACACCAAATGTTTCCTCCAGATGTTCCGCATGCATGAGAAGCCCCGTAAACTCGTATTTAAACCGTTCCAGTCCGAAGAGAACACCAAGTCCCACATCATCGATGCCGCCTTCCATGGCACGGTCCATGGCTTCTGTATGGTATTTGTAGTTGTGTTTCGGACCCGTTGGATGAAGCGCTTCGTAGCTTTCCTTGTGATAGGTCTCCTGGAAGAGGATGTAGGTTCCGATGCCTGCTTCCGCAAGCTTCCTGTAGTTCTCCACCGTCGTGGCCGCAATGTTCACATTCACTCTTCGTATGGCACCGTTCTTGTGCTTCACATCGTAGATGGTCTTAATGCTTTCCAGCACATATTCAATGGGACTGTTCACCGGATCTTCTCCTGTCTCAAGGGCGAGTCGCTTGTGTCCCATGTCCTGAAGGGCCATGACCTCTCTTCTGATTTCCTCCTGGGAGAGCTTCTTTCTTGCAATATGCTTGTTCTTCAGATGATACGGACAGTATACACATCCGTTGACGCAGTAGTTGGACAGATAGAGGGGCGCGAACATGACGATTCTGTTTCCATAGAATCTTTCCTTGATCTCTTCCGCCAGTGCGAAGATCTCCTCGTTGAGATCTTCAAAGGCGCATTCCAGAAGAATCGCCGCTTCTCTATGATGCAGTCCTTTGCCGGTTCTTGCCTTTTCTATGATTTCCTTCACCCTAGCTCGGTCCTTTGCCTGCGACGCTGCATAGTCCAGCGTCTCGAGGATCTCCTCATGACAGATGAATTCTTCCGCTTTTCTCGATTTCACATTATACATTCAAGTTCCCTTCCTTCCTGATTCGTGAGGCATCTGTTTCCATGATATTCTGTCTGGAACTATGATCGCCTCGATTCACCACCACTTCAAATCCGATTTTACCCATGGACTCTTTTAGAAGATGGAGACTTTCAGCAGCTTCTGAGCCTGTATAGGCTTTATTGTCATATAGGATATACTTCTTTCTTACACTCATGGGAGAAAGGTTTGGCATCACCACATTGGCTCCGGATAGAACCCCTTTCTCTCTGCCTTTTCCATCCACAGTCCCAAGAGAAGTGGTGGCTGGAATAAGAGCATCGGGCAGCATGATTCTGATCAGGGCGAGCAGAAAGAGGGTCAGTTCCACCGAACCGCTGGGGAAATCTCTGAAGATCGACTCCTTATGTGGTACGAAAGGTCCTATCCCAACCATCTCAGGCTGTATCTCATGAATCAGACACAGATCCTTCGCAAGAGATATACTGCTCTGATAAGGCGAACCCACCATGAAGCCTGTGCCCACCTGATATCCGATTTCCTTCAGTGCATAGAGATGGGCAGTTCTTGCAGCCAGCTTCTCTCCGACCGGATGAAGCTTCTCGAAATGCTTATCTTCTGCCGTCTCATGACGAAGAAGATATCTGTTGGCGCCGGCATTATATAGCTTCTGGTAGCTTTCCCTGCTTCTTTCCCCCAGAGACAGGGTGATGGCACAGTCTGGATAGGACTGTCTGATTCTGCCGATCATCTTCACCAGACGCTCATCGGTGAAATAAGGGTCTTCTCCCCCTTGAAGGACAAAGGTTCTGAATCCCAGCTCATATCCTGTACTACAGCAGGAAAGAACCTCTTCCTCCGTGAGACGATACCTTTCCGCCTTCTGATTTCCTCTTCTTATACCACAGTAGTGACAGTCTCTCATGCAGTAGCTTGTGAGTTCAATCAGTCCTCTGATGTAGATTCTCTTTCCATAAGTTTCTTCCAGAAGGTCTCCTGCAAGAGATCTGGCGTACAGGAATTCACCTTCGGTATAGCTTTCAATGAGCTCTCTGAACTCCTTCTCACTGAGACTATGGTCGCGTGCAAGTTTTCTGATGAGTATTTCATTTCTGGTCATAAGGACTCCTTTTTGCTTTTCGCATAAATGGTCTTGGAAGAAACACCCGGAAGCATCCCCAGTTTTCCTGATAAGGTACTGATGATATCCATGGGTGCATCCACGGCTACAGAGATGATATTCATATTCTTTTCACGATAGGGAATGCCCATCCTGCCGATGACATATTCTCCATATTCATGGAGAATCCGGTTCAGTTTCTCGGCGGATTCATACTGCTCCACGACAATTCCAATAAGTGCAACTCGTTTCTCCATCTTTTCCTCCATAAAAAAATGCGCCACAAGGCGCACAAAATTCATCCTGCAATCCTGCGCCTTTTCCATCGGGATTTCCCTTTGGATGAGTACCAGTTCTACCTTAAGGTTTAAAGAAAGGAAACCCTCGCTTCGCACCTTTTTCATCATACCATATTTATTGTTAATTTTATATCATAATAAGCATTTTTCAAACCTTTTTTTCCATAAAAAAATCTCCTTTCCATCATCAGAAAGAAGATTTCATCCTCATTATTTTAAATAATCGTCATAGTCTGACAGCTTCACAAAGTCATATCCCATTCCTATAAGCATTGGAATCACTTGTTTTACACCTGCTGCAATTTCTTTGCTCGGATGATTCATATGGTATAGAAAGATGGATCCCGGCTTTACGCCGCGAGCAGAGCGAACCATCTGCTCCTTGTTAAAAGTTGCACCAGCATCCCCCAGGACATCGTAGTTGACAGCCTTGAGATTCAGTTCCTCCAGGATTTCCAGGGTCACATCATCATAGAAGGCGGTACCGGATCTGAAATATCGGGGTGTTCTTCCTGTATAGGAGAGAATCAGCTGCTGGTTCTTCATGATCTCCTGAAAAACCTCCTCGATTCCTTCCGTTCCTCTGATACCATAGGCGGATCGTCCATCCATGGACAGAGGTTTATGGCCATAGCCGTGGTTCTCGATGTCAAAAAGTTCATGCTGAGACAGCATCTCCATGGTTTCCCTGTTCTCTTCGATCCATCTGCCGTTGATGAAGAGCGTCGCAGGGATCCGCTCTTCCATGAGATAGGTTATGAGGTCCTCATCAAAAGCACTGCCATGTGGACCACCACAGGCATCAAAGGTCAGTGCCGCAATTTTCTCATCCGTCCTGATACCGGTCATTACGCCATCGATATTCTCCCCAAAGACTGTTACCTCCCGATCACCGTATGTATTCTTCAGCAGCTGAATTTGCTCCTCCTCGGTCATCGTATCTTCTGGATCCATTTCTTCCTCTTCTTCAGCGGACAGATCTGATGCAACTTCTTCCTCCTCCTCTTGAAAGATATCCGGCTTCTCTTCCTCCACCACTGATTCAAGAGGATCTTCGACGGAGAGAGTCGGCTCCGTTTTCACGTCGCATCCTGCAGTCAGAAAGAGAACTGCCAAACCAGATAGAATCAGAGTCAGTCTTTTTATCGGCATTTTTTTCTCCTCCTATTCTCAGATAGCACCAGAAAAGTGATATTTCATCTATTATATAGCATACGCTTATTTAATTCCACATAATAAAAAAGCCCCAAGCTTGCGCTTGGAGCCATGTAACTGGCGACGACCTACTTTCCCACAGGGCCTCCCCTGCAGTATCATGGGCTCTAAAAGGCTTAACCGTCGTGTTCGGAATGGGAACGGGTGTAACCCTTATAGATATAGACACCAGATTGAAG
>NZ_JAFNJU010000023.1 GCF_017368455.1 Proteiniclasticum aestuarii
CAAACAACAGATGGCTGGCAACTAGAAGGCACAGTCGAGGCTGATCAGCGGGTTTAAACGGGCCCTCTAGACTCGAGCTATCAAGAACATTCGGCGGGGGCCAGAGATTTTTCGACGGTGTGCCCTTCGTGGGTGACCTGACAGGTCACGGACTGGTAGCTCTTCCACTGGTTGGCGGTCAGGTGCAGGAAGGAGCTGGCGGCGTACTTGTTGTTGGACTGCTTGCTTGGCTGGGTGGTGTCCACTCCCTGGGTCACGCTGTTTCCGTCGGCCTTCCAGTTCACCTTCACGGTGCGGGGGTAGAAGTCGGAGATCAGGCACACCAGGGTGGCCTTGTTGTCCTTCAGCTCCTCGGAGGAGGGAGGGAACAGGATCACGGATGGGGTCACGGCTGGCTGCCTCTTGATCTCCACCTTGGTGCCCTGGCCGAAGGTCCAGGGGTAGTTGTAGTCCTGCAGGCAGTAGTAGGTGGCGAAGTCCTCGGGCTGCAGGGAGCTGATGGTCAGGGTGAAGTCGGCTCCGGAGCCGCTGCCGGAGAACCGGCTGGGCACTCCGGACTGCAGGGTGCTGGCGGAGTAGATCAGCAGCTTGGGGGCCTTGCCGGGCTTCTGCTGGTACCAGCCCAGGTCGTTCCTGATGCCCTGGCTGGCCCTGCAGGTGATGGTCACCCTGTCGCCCACGCTGGCGGACAGGGAGCTGGGGGACTGGGTCATCTGGATGGCTCCGTAGGCTCCGCTGATCCACAGCAGCAGGGAGATGAACACCTGGGTCTGCAGCACCATTGGTCCTGGGTTCTCCTCCACGTCGCCGGCCTGCTTCAGCAGGCTGAAGTTGGTGGCTCCGCTGCCGGACCGGCGCTTCCTTCCCCTCTTGCCGGGGCTCCTGGAGATGCTCTTCTGGGTGTAGTGGTTGTGCAGGGCCTCGTGCATCACGGAGCAGGTGAACACGTCGCCCCGCTGCCACTCGCTGGTGGGCACGGACAGCTTGTTGTACAGGAAGTAGGAGCCGTCGCTGTCCAGCACGGCTGGGGTGGTCTTGTAGTTGTCCTCGGCCTTGCCGTTCTTCTCCCACTCCACGGAGATGTCGCTGGGGTAGAAGCCGTTGATCATGCAGGTCAGGGACACGCTCCTGGAGCTCAGCTCCTCGCGGGGAGGGCCCATGGTGTACACCTTGGGCTCCAGTGGCTGGCCCCTGGCCTTGCTGATGGTCTTCTCGATGGGGGCGGGCAGGGCCTTGTTGTGCACCTTGCACTTGAACTCCTTGCCCCTCAGCCAGTCCTGGTGGGTGATTGGCAGGGTGCTCACCACCCGGATGGTGGAGTTGAACTGCTGCTCGCGCAGGGGAGGGCGGGCGGTCCGCACCTGCTCGTTGTTGATGTACCAGGTGAACTGCACCTCGGGGTCGTCCTGGCTCACGTCCACCACCACGCAGGTCACCTCTGGGGTCCTGGAGATCATCAGGGTGTCCTTGGGCTTGGGAGGGAAGATGAACACGGAGGGGCCGCCCAGCAGCTCGGGAGGAGGGCAGGTTGGCTTGGAGCAGGTGCTTGGGGCCACGGTCTTGTCCACCTTGGTGTTGGTGGCTGGGTGGGCCACGTTGCAGGTCACTGGCTGGGAGCTGGAGGTCACGCTCACCACGCTGGACAGGGAGTACAGTCCGCTGGACTGGCGCACGCTTGGGAAGGTCCTCACGCCGTTGGTCAGGGTGCCGGAGTTCCAGGTCACGGTCACTGGCTCTGGCAGGTATCCCTTCACCAGGCATCCCAGGGTCACGGTGCTGGAGGGGGTGTCGCCGCAGCATGGGGCCAGTGGGAACACGCTGGGGGCCTTGGGCTGGCCGCTGGACACGGTCACGGTGGTTCCCTGTCCCCACACGTCCATTCCGTAGTAGTAGTGGGTTCCTGGCAGGAACTCCTCCTTGGCGCAGTAGTACACGGCGGTGTCCTCGGCCCTCAGGGAGTTCATCTGCAGGTACAGGGTGTTCTTGCTGTTGTCCCGGGAGATGGTGAAGCGGCCCTTCACGTCGTCGGTGTAGTAGGCGGTGATGCCGCTCATGGTGATGGCGGACACCCACTCCAGTCCCTTGCCTGGGGCCTGGCGCACCCAGTTCATGGCGTAGCTGGAGAAGGTGAAGCCGCTGGCGGCGCAGGACAGCCTCAGGCTGCCGCCGGGCTGCACCAGGCCCCCTCCAGATTCCAGCAGCTGCACTTCGGCGTGGGTTCCGGTGGCGGCGGCGACCAGAAACAGGATTCTCCATGTCCAGTCCATGGTGGCGGATCCGAGCTCGGTACCAAGCTTAAGTTTAAACGCTAGCCAGCTTGGGTCTCCCTATAGTGAGTCGTATTAATTTCGATAAGCCAGTAAGCAGTGGGTTCTCTAGTTAGCCAGAGAGCTCTGCTTATATAGACCTCCCACCGTACACGCCTACCGCCCATTTGCGTCAATGGGGCGGAGTTGTTACGACATTTTGGAAAGTCCCGTTGATTTTGGTGCCAAAACAAACTCCCATTGACGTCAATGGGGTGGAGACTTGGAAATCCCCGTGAGTCAAACCGCTATCCACGCCCATTGATGTACTGCCAAAACCGCATCACCATGGTAATAGCGATGACTAATACGTAGATGTACTGCCAAGTAGGAAAGTCCCATAAGGTCATGTACTGGGCATAATGCCAGGCGGGCCATTTACCGTCATTGACGTCAATAGGGGGCGTACTTGGCATATGATACACTTGATGTACTGCCAAGTGGGCAGTTTACCGTAAATACTCCACCCATTGACGTCAATGGAAAGTCCCTATTGGCGTTACTATGGGAACATACGTCATTATTGACGTCAATGGGCGGGGGTCGTTGGGCGGTCAGCCAGGCGGGCCATTTACCGTAAGTTATGTAACGCGGAACTCCATATATGGGCTATGAACTAATGACCCCGTAATTGATTACTATTAATAACTAGTCAATAATCAATGTCAACGCGTATATCTGGCCCGTACATCGCGAAGCAGCAAGAACATGTGAGCAAAAGGCCAGCAAAAGGCCAGGAACCGTAAAAAGGCCGCGTTGCTGGCGTTTTTCCATAGGCTCCGCCCCCCTGACGAGCATCACAAAAATCGACGCTCAAGTCAGAGGTGGCGAAACCCGACAGGACTATAAAGATACCAGGCGTTTCCCCCTGGAAGCTCCCTCGTGCGCTCTCCTGTTCCGACCCTGCCGCTTACCGGATACCTGTCCGCCTTTCTCCCTTCGGGAAGCGTGGCGCTTTCTCATAGCTCACGCTGTAGGTATCTCAGTTCGGTGTAGGTCGTTCGCTCCAAGCTGGGCTGTGTGCACGAACCCCCCGTTCAGCCCGACCGCTGCGCCTTATCCGGTAACTATCGTCTTGAGTCCAACCCGGTAAGACACGACTTATCGCCACTGGCAGCAGCCACTGGTAACAGGATTAGCAGAGCGAGGTATGTAGGCGGTGCTACAGAGTTCTTGAAGTGGTGGCCTAACTACGGCTACACTAGAAGAACAGTATTTGGTATCTGCGCTCTGCTGAAGCCAGTTACCTTCGGAAAAAGAGTTGGTAGCTCTTGATCCGGCAAACAAACCACCGCTGGTAGCGGTGGTTTTTTTGTTTGCAAGCAGCAGATTACGCGCAGAAAAAAAGGATCTCAAGAAGATCCTTTGATCTTTTCTACGGGGTCTGACGCTCAGTGGAACGAAAACTCACGTTAAGGGATTTTGGTCATGAGATTATCAAAAAGGATCTTCACCTAGATCCTTTTAAATTAAAAATGAAGTTTTAGCACGTGCTATTATTGAAGCATTTATCAGGGTTATTGTCTCATGAGCGGATACATATTTGAATGTATTTAGAAAAATAAACAAATAGGGGTTCCGCGCACATTTCCCCGAAAAGTGCCACCTGATGCGGTGTGAAATACCGCACAGATGCGTAAGGAGAAAATACCGCATCAGGAAATTGTAAGCGTTAATAATTCAGAAGAACTCGTCAAGAAGGCGATAGAAGGCGATGCGCTGCGAATCGGGAGCGGCGATACCGTAAAGCACGAGGAAGCGGTCAGCCCATTCGCCGCCAAGCTCTTCAGCAATATCACGGGTAGCCAACGCTATGTCCTGATAGCGGTCCGCCACACCCAGCCGGCCACAGTCGATGAATCCAGAAAAGCGGCCATTTTCCACCATGATATTCGGCAAGCAGGCATCGCCATGGGTCACGACGAGATCCTCGCCGTCGGGCATGCTCGCCTTGAGCCTGGCGAACAGTTCGGCTGGCGCGAGCCCCTGATGCTCTTCGTCCAGATCATCCTGATCGACAAGACCGGCTTCCATCCGAGTACGTGCTCGCTCGATGCGATGTTTCGCTTGGTGGTCGAATGGGCAGGTAGCCGGATCAAGCGTATGCAGCCGCCGCATTGCATCAGCCATGATGGATACTTTCTCGGCAGGAGCAAGGTGAGATGACAGGAGATCCTGCCCCGGCACTTCGCCCAATAGCAGCCAGTCCCTTCCCGCTTCAGTGACAACGTCGAGCACAGCTGCGCAAGGAACGCCCGTCGTGGCCAGCCACGATAGCCGCGCTGCCTCGTCTTGCAGTTCATTCAGGGCACCGGACAGGTCGGTCTTGACAAAAAGAACCGGGCGCCCCTGCGCTGACAGCCGGAACACGGCGGCATCAGAGCAGCCGATTGTCTGTTGTGCCCAGTCATAGCCGAATAGCCTCTCCACCCAAGCGGCCGGAGAACCTGCGTGCAATCCATCTTGTTCAATCATGCGAAACGATCCTCATCCTGTCTCTTGATCAGAGCTTGATCCCCTGCGCCATCAGATCCTTGGCGGCAAGAAAGCCATCCAGTTTACTTTGCAGGGCTTCCCAACCTTACCAGAGGGCGCCCCAGCTGGCAATTCCGGTTCGCTTGCTGTCCATAAAACCGCCCAGTAGAAGCCATAGAGCCCACCGCATCCCCAGCATGCCTGCTATTGTCTTCCCAATCCTCCCCCTTGCTGTCCTGCCCCACCCCACCCCCCAGAATAGAATGACACCTACTCAGACAATGCGATGCAATTTCCTCATTTTATTAGGAAAGGACAGTGGGAGTGGCACCTTCCAGGGTCAAGGAAGGCACGGGGGAGGGGCAAACAACAGATGGCTGGCAACTAGAAGGCACAGTCGAGGCTGATCAGCGGGTTTAAACGGGCCCTCTAGACTCGAGTTATCAACATTCGCTTCTATTGATGGTTTTTGCTGCTGGGCTTGTCAGACCTGCGTGGCTCACTTCGCAGGTGTACCGTTCGTGCTGGTTATACTCGCTAGCGGTCAGGGCCAGAGTGCTTGACAGGGAGTAGGTATTGTCCTTGCTATCCTGGTCAGTATAT
>NZ_JAFNJU010000024.1 GCF_017368455.1 Proteiniclasticum aestuarii
TACACCCGTTCCCATTCCGAACACGACGGTTAAGCCTTTTAGAGCCCATGATACTGCAGGGGAGGCCCTGTGGGAAAGTAGGTCGTCGCCAGTTACATGGCTCCAAGCGCAAGCTTGGGGCTTTTTTGTTGTCTGGAAGTTTAAATGTTTATGATATCCTTGACAAAAAATAACAAGTGTGACAAGATTATTCAGTATATAAGTAAGAATAATGAGATGTGAGGGATAGTAAGATGGAATCAGAAGGATTATATTTAATTGATGTCGACCAGGGATATACCATGGAACAGGCGGTGGCAGAAGCAAAGAGGTGTCTGAACTGTAAAAATCCAACCTGTATTACAGGGTGTCCTATTGAAAATCATATTCCTGAATTCATTAAGGAAGTCTCCAAGGGGAATTTCGGGGAAGCACGGGAGATTCTTGCTAGGAAGACCAATCTGCCTGCAATCTGCGGAAGAGTATGTCCTCATGATCTGCAATGTGAGGGGCACTGTATTCTGGCCAAAGCGGGCAAGGAAATCAAGATTGGTAAACTGGAAAGGTTTGTTGCGGATTTCGATCACTCTATGGGACTGATCAATGAGAAGATTCCGAGAAAGACAAGGGGGAAGGTTGCCGTCATAGGGTCAGGTCCAGCAGGACTGACCATAGCAGGAGATCTGGCAAAAGACGGATTTAATGTGGTGGTTTACGAAGCTCTGCCGGAGCCAGGTGGAATACTGCTTTATGGAATTCCTGACTTCCGCCTTCAGAAGGATGTTGTTAGAAGAGAGATTGCGAAAATTGCCTCCTATGGTGTAACCTTCATGAATAACATGGTTGGTGGGGAAGACTTCACCGTAGATACTCTTTTTGAGAGAGAATTTGATGCCGTATTCATAGGAACGGGTACCAATGTCTCCAATAATCTGGATATCCCTGGGAAGGAACTTCATGGAATAGAACTATCCTCCTATTTTCTAAGGACCTCCATGCTGGCCAACGAAGGTAAGCTCAATGGTGAAGAGGTCATCGTCAAGGAAGGCAATCGCGTTATCGTCATCGGCGGCGGGAATGTCGCCATGGATGCGGCAAGAACTGCTGTCAGAATCGGAGCGAAGGAAGTCAGCGTAGTATATAGAAGAGATGAGGAAGATATGCCTGCCTCCAAACTGGAATACGAAGATGCGCGCAGTGAAAATGTCAGATTCCGTTTCAGAAACACACCCGTGGAATACATCGGTAGAGAAGGCAAGGTGACGGGGCTGAAAGTGAAGACGGATGCTGGAGAGGAAATTCTTGAAACAGATGTTGTTCTTGTAGCCATAGGCAGCAAGCCTGCCAGACGAATCGTATCCACAACGGAAGGGATCGAAGTGGACGAGAAAGGATACGTTATCACGAGGGAGAAGCCTTACGGCATGTGTACACTGAAAGGGGTGTTTGCCGGAGGAGATGTGGTGCATCAGCCCGCTACAGTTGTGCTGGCAATGAAGGAAGCCAAGAAAGTGGCAGAAGGTATTGCAGCTTATGTAGATGCCAAGAAGCTTCTGGATTTATAGAACATGAAAAGAGACTACACTCCTCACAGAATGTAGTCTCTTCTTCATATCAGAATAAAAGCGAGAAGATCCGGAAGAAGCTTTCTTTTAAATGGGTGAAGATACTGCCCTGGTTGTATTCATCCAGGGTGAGCATCCTGCTGACAGCCATGTCATCGTAGAAAAGACCTTCCATTTTCGCTGAAGTCAGTTCATCATAAATTACAGCATTGACTTCGTAGTTGTAATAAAGGCTGCGCACATCGAAGTTCGCTGTTCCCAGCGTGCAGATATTGGTATCTACAACGATGGCCTTGTTGTGATAGAATGCGGTCTTGTCATAGAAATAAAATTCTCCCCCCACATCCAGCAGTTCCTTGATGTAAGTCATGGAAGCATGGCCAACGGGAGGGTGGTCATACTGTTCAGGGAATACGATCTTAACATCGATTCCAGATAAGATGGCCATCTTCAGAGCCTGCATAAGGGAGTCTGATGGAATGAAGTAGGGCGTACTGATATAGATCTTCTCCTTTGCGGAAGTGATCATCTTCAGAAACAGCTGCTCTATGGTTGAGTAAGGGGATCCGGGTCCATTGTAGATCAGCTGCATGGGCAGATAGTTCGTCACGGTGTTTGTAGGGAAATAATTGCTTAAGTCGCCTTCACGCTTGTAAGTCTGTCTTTTCTTGTCATACTCCCACTTCTTTGCTTCCTCATTGATGGATAGGACAGAAAAGAAATCATCGAAGAACAATGCCTGCAGTCCGAGAACAAATTCCCCTTCGACTCTTGCATGGGTATCTCGCCAGTATCCGAATTTGGATTCGCCTCTGTATTCATCACCGATATTGTTTCCCCCCAGATAGCCTGTTTTTCCATCTATGATGACGATCTTTCTATGATTGCGATAGTTGATGGAGGTATCGACGAATTTACTGATACTGGCAAACTGAGCACTGTAAGTAACCAGCTCAATACCACTCTCCCTGATTTTCTTCAGATATTCCTTATCAAAGGTACGTCCGCCTATTTTATCCATGATGAAACGAACCTTGACTCCTTCTTCGGATTTTCTTATGAGAAGATCGAAGATCTGTCTACCGATCTTATCCGATTTCACGATATAATACTCCATATGGATGTGATGTTTGGCAGAAGCAAGATCTTTAAGAAGATCCTCGAATTTTTCAACGCCATCTTTATAGATTTTTATGTCATTATAGAGAAACATCGGGCTGCCGTTGCCCATGGTGACCATTTTTGCCATTTCCAGATGGGGCCCGGCATATTCTTCGAGACTGGTCTTGACGAAATCCACCATTTCAGGGGATAGTCTTTCTTTCAGGTTTTTTGACTTCCAGTTTCTTCCAACAAGGAAGTATAGTATAAGACCCAGAAAAGGAACCAGCATGAAAATGAGAAGCCAACCGATGGATTTCTCTGGCTTTTCTCTGTTTCTGAAAATAATCGTTAATGAAATAAGAAAATTGATGATGATAACAAGGACCGATGCTACATTATAGAAACTCAAAAGATTATCCTCCAATCAGATTTCGTTGCCTATATTGTCTATTATAATATATATTCTCATGGCGAGGTTATCTTTACAGTAAGTTATCAATATGATGAGGACAGCTTCTATGATATGAGGAAGAAGACGAAGCAATCGCTAAAATGTCAGGTGAAAAACAGGATAAACGGCTATAATATAGGTACAGCCATGTTGCAGAGAAAGCAGAGCGGACAGATGGATGGGTAGTGAGTAAAAGGAGTTAATTATGGAAGTGAAGACTGGTTTCAGAAGAACCTATCAGGAAAACCCGGAAGGGATTTATTTTGCGCCGGGAAGAGTGAATCTCATTGGCGAACACACGGATTATAACGGAGGAAACGTCTTTCCCTGCGCACTGACCATCGGAACCTATGCTGCAGTGAAAAAGAGAGAAGACCGGCTGATCAGACTTTTCTCGGAGAACTTCCCGCAGAACGGCGTGATCCAGTTTTCTCTGGATGAACTGGTCTATGACAGAAGTCATGACTGGGCCAATTATCCGAAAGGAGTCATCAAGGTCTTTATGGAATCAGGTTACATCATCCCTTGCGGAATGGATTTCTATTACAGCGGAAACATTCCCAATGGAGCCGGGCTTTCTTCATCCGCATCCATAGAAGTGGTCACCGCATTGATCCTGAAGGAGCTTTTCCAGTTTTCTGTTGAAATGATTGAACTGGTCAAGTTATGTCAGAAAGCGGAAAATGCGTTTATCGGCGTGAACTCTGGAATCATGGACCAGTTTGCAGTGGCTATGGGTGAAAAAGATAAAGCCATTCTGCTTGATACGAATTCTCTGCAGTACAGATATGCTGATATCCGGTTGAAGGATGCATCCATCATTGTAGCTAATACGAACAAGAAGAGAGGGCTGAAGGACTCCAAGTACAATGAGCGTAGAGCAGAATGTGAGGAAGCGCTCCGAAGACTTCAGAAGAAGCTTCCGATCCATGCACTCGGGGAACTTACATCGGAAGAATTCAATCAGTATAAGTATCTGATCGAAGATCCGGTTCTCATCAAGAGAGCGCTGCACGCAGTGACGGAAAATGAAAGAACACTTCTTGCGGTAAAAGCTCTTGAATCAGATGATATTGAAGCCTTCGGAAAACTGATGTATGCATCCCATGCGTCTCTCAGAGATGATTATGAAGTGACAGGAGATGAGCTGGATGCACTGGTGGAGGCTGCTGCTGAAGTGGATGGAACCATCGGATCTCGAATGACAGGGGCAGGATTCGGAGGGTGCAGCGTGTCTATCGTGGAGAATAATTCTGTGGATAATTTCATCAGGACAGTGGGAGAAAAATACAGAAATCGGATCGGCTATGATGCGGATTTCTATGTGGTATCCATTGGACAAGGAGTGCATAGGGTGGAATAGTGCGGAAAGAGAATCAAGAATGCAGGGTTTATTTCGGATTTCAGATTCATGCATGGATTTCTTTTTCATCCTATGTTCTTGAGTGCCATATGATAACGAAGATGGGGTATTTATCAGGGCTGGATTTTGAAATATTTTAGAAAAAACCTGTTGACATGTTCTTCCAGAGCATGATATTATAGACAAGTCGCTTGAGACAAGTGATGAAAACAACACACACAGTTCTTTGAAAATTAAACAGAATATAGGTAAAAAACCAAAGTACCTTTTCGAGTAATCGAGAAAAACATCTTCGAGCAATTAGAAGATGGGCAGCCGGGTGACCGGGTGCAAAAACACTTCCATCACGGAAGTGGAATTCAAGCAATTGAATTCAAAGCTAGTGTAATGAATAGCTAGTTCAAACTTTAAAATTGAGAGTTTGATCCTGGCTCAGGACGAACGCTGGCGGCGTG
>NZ_JAFNJU010000025.1 GCF_017368455.1 Proteiniclasticum aestuarii
GTTTTCTTCAATCTGGTGTCTATATCTATAAGGGTTACACCCGTTCCCATTCCGAACACGACGGTTAAGCCTTTTAGAGCCCATGATACTGCAGGGGAGGCCCTGTGGGAAAGTAGGTCGTCGCCAGATCTTAGATGGCTTCATAGCTCAGTCGGTAGAGCAGTAGACTGAAAATCTACGTGTCCTTGGTTCGATTCCGAGTGAAGCCACCATAAAAGACTACATCATGACGATGTAGTCTTTTTTTTACGGTCATTTATGCATAGTTAAGACTGCGAATCTCGCAAATCTATGCAGCTCAGTTATAAATGGAAGATAAACAGTGCAATGTAATCGTTGACGCGGAAACTGAAAATACTATACAATCGAAGTGTGAAAAATAAATTCAGGAGATACAAAATGGACGTATTGACCCACATCAAGGAAGAACACGAACAGTTTAGAAACCTGATGAAGGAAATTGAAAATGCTGCAGGTGAAAAGAAGAAAGAGCTTTTCAGAGAACTTTACGCACAGCTGCATGGACACCATGAAGCAGAGGAACATGTTGTGTTTCCGCTGGTGAAGAAAAAAGTCGCTGAGGAAGACAAAGAAGTGGTTCGAGAGATGATTGAAGAGCACAGTTTAGGAAACTATCAGTTCAGCGTCATTGAGAAAACCTTTGTGGATAATGAAACATGGGATGCGAAGTTCAGTGTGCTGAAGGAAGTGCTGGAACATCATATGAAGGAAGAGGAAGACGAATTCATCACACTGGCCAGAAAAGTACTACCCAAAGAAAAGCTGGAAGAAGTACTGGAAGAGTTTGACGCAGTGTTGGAGAAGAAAAAGAAAGAAAAAGAGAAGGATCTGAAACAGAAATAAGAGATCATTCATAGAAGTCAGTAGCTGGAAGAGAAATCTTTCGGCTTTTTTTCTTGCGCGTAATCGAGTGTTTTTCCTAGGAGATTACGGTTTGTTTCTTCATGATATATTCTAATGAAGTCCTGAAGAAGAGTGTTTGCAGGGAACGGAAATATGGATAGCGCACACTGTTTTTATTCCAGTACTGATGCTAGATGAAAATGAGAGAATAAGTTTAGTAATACTAAACTTATTATTTATAAAACTTTATATAAAATTATTGACACGACGCTTATTTTTCTGTAAACTCACTTGGGATAGAGTTTTACAGAGATGGGATTTCATAGAGTAAACAGACATGAAATAACAGATAATGACCTTTGTAACATGAAAATACCGATCAATTTAAAGAGAAGGAGCGCCAAAAAATGGCAGAAAAACTGAAACTATACGGCTTTAACAATTTGACGAAGACCTTAAGCTTTAATATCTATGATATCTGTTATGCAAAGACCGAGAAAGAACAGAGCGAATACGTAGATTACATTGATGAGATGTATAATTCCGAGAGACTCACAAAGATACTCTGCGACGTAACAGATATGATCGGAGCACATGTACTGAATATCTCGAAACAGGATTATGATCCGCAAGGAGCAAGTGTCACCATTCTGATTTCAGAAGAACCCCTGCTCATGTCCAGTGTAGACCCTTCCTGTAATCTGGGAGAAAGCCTATATGAGAAAAGAGACAGTGTAGTAGGACATCTGGACAAGAGCCATCTGACGGTTCATACCTATCCTGAATATCATCCGGATAAATCCATTGCCAGCTTCAGAGTAGACATCGAGGTATCCACCTGCGGTAAGATCTCACCGCTGAATGCTCTGGATTATCTCATCGGAAGCTTTGATTCTGATATCATCACCATAGATTACAGAGTACGTGGGTTCACCAGAGGGGAAGATGGACGCAAGTTCTTCATGGACCATGACATCAGGTCCATTCAGGAATATATCGATGAAAAGACATTAGAGGCTTATGACGCCCAGGATATCAATGTATATCAGGCAAACCTCTTTCACACGAAAATGCTGATCAAGGAACTGAATCTGCAGAACTATCTTTTCAGAAACGATATAAGAGAGTTCACGCCGAAAGAGCGTCTGGAGATTTCAAATAATCTGAGAAGAGAAATGATTGAGATCTACAGCGGCAGAAATATATACGATTAATACTTGAAACGGAGGGAATAATATGGAACTTTGGTATACAGAAAATCACAGCAAGGAAGCGAAGTTTTCCATCAAGGTGGAAAAACAGCTGTATTCAGGAAAAAGTGATTTTCAGAGGATAGATGTATTTGAAAGCAATGAATTCGGTAAGTTCTTCACTTTGGACGGACTGGTGATGATCACGGAAAAAGATGAGTTCATCTACCATGACATGATTGTTCACGTGCCCATGGCGACGAATCCTGCCATCAAAAAGGTGCTGGTCATCGGTGCCGGAGACGGTGGGACAGTAAGAGAACTGGTCCGATATGAAAGCATTGAGAAAATCGACATGGTTGAAATCGATCAGCTTGTGGTGGATGTGTGCAGAGAATATTTCCCCCATTCCACCAGCGGCCTGGATGATGAGAGAGTTAACCTGTATTTTGAAGACGGACTGAAGTTTGTCAGCGAGAAGGTGAATGAATATGACCTGATCATCGTGGACAGTACAGACCCCATCGGCCCAGGAGAAGGCCTCTTCACCAGAGTGTTCTATGAAAACTGTCATAAAGCGCTGACGGATAAAGGTATTCTTGTGAATCAGCATGAAAGTCCTTTTTACGAGGAATATCAGAAAGCCATGCAGAGAGCTCATCAGAGAATCCACGAATTCTTCCCTGTGGCTAAAGTGTATCAGGTTCATATACCAACCTACGCATCCGGTCACTGGCTCTTCGGATTCGCATCCAAGTCCTTCGATCCGGTCAAGGATCTTGATGCAGACAGATGGAATGCCCTGGGGCTTGAAACAGGATACTACAACACGGAAATTCATAAGGCTTGCTTTGCGCTGCCAAACTACGTGAAGAAGCTGCTAAGTGAGGCAGTAAGTAAATAGACTCAGCTGAAAGGAAGGAAGCGTTTTCGGAGGCCACTGAAAAAGTCTAATAAATCAGATCTGAGAAATCATCTCAGGTCTTTTTTTATTCTTATTATTTATCACATATCTATTGAATATATTATAAATATATAGTATAATTAGCATATGGAAAAGTATACCCTTGTGAGGTGCTTTATGATCAAAAATCAGTTCGAAGTCTTAAGAAGTCAGT
>NZ_JAFNJU010000026.1 GCF_017368455.1 Proteiniclasticum aestuarii
AAGAGTAACTTAAAAGATTAAGCTATAAAGAGTGCATGGCGAATGCCTTGGCATCAGGAGTCGAAGAAGGTCGTGATAAGCTGCGATAAGCTCGGGGTAGACGCACATAGTCTGTGAACCCGAGATCACCGAATGAGGCAACTCACTGGGGTAACCCCCAGTATCCATAGATGAATACATAGTCTATAGGAGGACAGACCCAGGGAACTGAAACATCTAAGTACCTGGAGGAAGAGAAAGAAACATCGATTTCCCTAGTAGCGGCGAGCGAACGGGAAAGAGCCCAAACCGGAAACTTGTTTCCGGGGTTGCGGACAGTCTATGAAGTACGAGACGTCTTTAGCAGAGCACAGCTGGAAAGCTGGACCACAGGGGGTAATAGTCCCGTATGCGAAAGAGATGAACCGGAAATGACTGATCCAGAGTACCACGAGACACGTGAAACCTTGTGGGAAGCAGGGGGGACCACCCCCCAAGGCTAAATACTACCTGATGACCGATAGTGAAGCAGTACCGTGAGGGAAAGGTGAAAAGAACCCCGGGAGGGGAGTGAAACAGAACCTGAAACCGTGCACTTACAAACGGCTAGAGCACTATTAGAAAGTGTGATAGCGTGCTTTTTGTAGAACGAGCCAACGAGTTACGATATGTAGCAAGGTTAAGTACTTCAGGTACGGAGCCGAAGGGAAACCGAGTCTTAATAGGGCAACAAGTTGCATGTCGTAGACCCGAAACCGGGTGACCTATCCATGGCCAGGTTGAAGCGAGAGTAAAATCTCGTGGAGGACCGAACCAAATTGATGTTGAAAAATCATGGGATGAGCTGTGGATAGCGGAGAAATTCCAATCGAACCCGGAGATAGCTGGTTCTCCTCGAAATAGCTTTAGGGCTAGCGTCGGATATATGAGTTATGGAGGTAGAGCACTGAATGGGCTAGGGGGCATATCGCTTACCGAACCTTATCAAACTCCGAATGCCATATACTATTAGTCCGGCAGTCAGACTGTGTAAGATAAGTTTCATAGTCGAAAGGGAAAAAGCCCAGACCGTCAGCTAAGGTCCCCAAGTATAGATTAAGTGGAAAAGGATGTGGGATTTCCAAGACAACTAGGATGTTGGCTTAGAAGCAGCCACTCATTAAAAGAGTGCGTAATAGCTCACTAGTCGAGAGATCCCGCGCCGAAAATGTCCGGGGCTAAAATCTATCACCGAAGCTACGGGTGGCACCTTCATGGTGCCGCGGTAGAGGAGCGTTCTGTACTGGCTGAAGCCATACCGTAAGGAGTGGTGGACGGTACAGAAGTGAGAATGTTGGCATAAGTAGCGAGATGCGGGTGAGAATCCCGCAGGTCGAAAATCTAAGGTTTCCTGAGGAAGGTTCGTCCGCTCAGGGTTAGTCGGGTCCTAAGCCGAGGCCGAGAGGCGTAGGTGATGGACAATCGGTTGATATTCCGATACCACTATGAAGCGTTTGACCGAAGGGGTGACGCAGGAGGATAAGATGTGCGTACGATTGGATTGTACGTCCAAGCACTGAGAAAGGACAGGGAGGCAAATCCCTCTGTCCGCTACTTTCAAGGTGTTACGGGGAGAGGCCCACGGGCCTCGAGTATCTGATTTCACGCTGCCAAGAAAAGCCTCTAGGGAGTGACATAGTGCCCGTACCGCAAACCGACACAGGTAGATGAGGAGAGAATCCTAAGACCATCGGAAGAATTGTTGTTAAGGAACTCGGCAAATTAACCCCGTAACTTCGGGAGAAGGGGTGCCGGAGAGGAATCTCCGGCCGCAGTGAAATGGCCCAAGCAACTGTTTAGCAAAAACACAGGTCTCTGCTAAAGCGTAAGCTGAAGTATAGGGGCTGACGCCTGCCCGGTGCTGGAAGGTTAAGGGGATCACTTAGCGCAAGCGAAGGTGTGAACTTAAGCCCCAGTAAACGGCGGCCGTAACTATAACGGTCCTAAGGTAGCGAAATTCCTTGTCAGGTAAGTTCTGACCCGCACGAATGGCGTAATGACTTGGGCACTGTCTCAACAACAAATCCGGCGAAATTGTAGTGCAAGTGAAGATGCTTGCTACCCGCGATTGGACGGAAAGACCCCGTAGAGCTTTACTGTAGCTTAGCATTGAATTTCGATATTGTCTGTACAGGATAGGTGGGAGACTGGGAAAGAGGATCGTCAGGTCCTCCGGAGTCATCCTTGGGATACCACCCTGGCAGTATTGAGGTTCTAACCGGAGACCATGATCTGGTCACGGGACATTGTTAGGTGGGCAGTTTGACTGGGGCGGTCGCCTCCTAAAAAGTAACGGAGGCGCCCAAAGGTTCCCTCAGAACGGTCGGAAATCGTTCGTAGAGTGCAAAGGCAGAAGGGAGCCTGACTGCGACACATACAGGTGGAGCAGGGACGAAAGTCGGGCTTAGTGATCCGGTGGTACCTCGTGGGAGGGCCATCGCTCAACGGATAAAAGCTACCTCGGGGATAACAGGCTAATCTCCCCCAAGAGTCCACATCGACGGGGAGGTTTGGCACCTCGATGTCGGCTCGTCGCATCCTGGGGCTGAAGTAGGTCCCAAGGGTTGGGCTGTTCGCCCATTAAAGCGGCACGCGAGCTGGGTTCAGAACGTCGTGAGACAGTTCGGTCCCTATCCGTCGCGGGCGTAGGAAATTTGAAGGGAGCTGTCCTTAGTACGAGAGGACCGGGATGGACCAACCTCTGGTGCACCAGTTGTTCCGCCAGGAGCATAGCTGGGTAGCTACGTTGGGACAGGATAAACGCTGAAAGCATCTAAGCGTGAAGCCTACCCTAAGATAAGATTTCCCATGACGTAAGTCAGTAAGATCCCTTGAAGAACACGAGGTTGATAGGTGAGAGGTGTAAGTGCAGCAATGTATTCAGCTTACTCATACTAATAGATCGAGGGCTTAATCAGAAAATAAGTTACGAAAA
>NZ_JAFNJU010000028.1 GCF_017368455.1 Proteiniclasticum aestuarii
GAAAGATCAATGGAGTGGGTTGTACAGAGCAGAAATAGGGAGAAGACTGTTTCCACACTTCTGGGAGATATCTGCTATCAGAGGACTTACTACAAGAACAGAGAAAGCGGGGCCTTCAGGCACCTGACCGATGATCTCCTGGAACTGGAACCTCATGCAAGAATGGACACCGGACTTCAGTCCGACATGCTCACAAAAGCCAAGGAGATCTCCTACGAGCAGGTTGTTCAAAGCTATGACGATATCAGCATCAGAAGCCGATCAACGGTCAAGAATCTGGTCCACAGGACATCCATGGAGAATACGAACTGGCCGAACCTTGAGGATGAGAAGCGCAAGGTTCGATTCCTCTACGTCGAGGCCGACGAGGATCATGTGCATCAACAGAGAGGCAAAGGGATGATCATGAAGCTCGGCTATGTCCATGAAGGCAAGCACCTAGTGAATCCAGCCTGCAAGTCCAAGCATAAGCGTAACGAGCTCATCGGTGCGAAATACATCACTGGGCTTTATCCAAACAACGATGATTTCTGGTTCGAAGTTCTAGACTATATAGAAGCTCAGTATGACCTGGATTACGTGGAAAGGATTTTCCTTTCCGGAGACGGTGCTCCGTGGATTCAGGCTGGAGAAGACATCCTGCCAAAATGCAGTTTCGTCATCGACGGATATCATCTGTCCAAGTACATCAAGAGCGCTACAGGACCCTATCCAGCCTATGAAAAAAAGCTAAAGAACTATGTATATAGGGGCATGAAGGACTTTGTAGAGGCTTATTTCGAGACTATAGAATCCAATGAGCATACCCAGTTGGAACTGAAGCGGTTTGCCAGCTGCAAGACGTATATTCTGGGAAACTGGGAGAGTATACAGAACCGGAACAAAGAAGGTTATCTGGAATGCAGCGCAGAAGGCCATATCAGCCATGTACTGTCTCATAG
>NZ_JAFNJU010000029.1 GCF_017368455.1 Proteiniclasticum aestuarii
TTCAAGTTCTTCCTGGGGCTAGCCCCAGAGGATCCAGTCATCAATCCGAGTACGTTAACGAAATTTCGAAAGCTGAGACTAAAAGATACGGATATTCTTACAAAGCTTGTAAATCTCAGCGTAGGATATGCCATAAAAAGAAACGTGATCAAGACAGGCACAATCATTGTAGACTCAACACATAGCAAAAGCAGATATAATCTCAAGTCACAAAGAGAAATCCTTGTAGATAGTTCTAAGAACTTGCGAAAGGCAATCTATCGGATTGACGAAGGACATAAAGAGAAGATGCCTGAAAAAACCACCTCCGGGATGTATGAGGACCAGATCGGGTATGCTTCGAAACTTGTGGAATTCGTGAAAAATGAAGAGAACCTACTGTTAAACCCTACGGTAAAGGAAGCACTGAACTATCTGGAGGAAGTAATCATAGACAATAAAGAACATCTGCAATATTCCGCTGACACAGATGCTCGAATTGGACACAAGACAGCAGATACCGCATTCTTCGGATATAAGACACATCTGGCCCTTACACCGGAACGCATTATCACGGCGTACGCCGTAACTTCCGGAGAGAAGCATGACGGCAAAGAACTTCCAGGACTTATTCAGCTGACCGAAGAAAATGGGATTAAAGTGGATGTTGTAGTTGGTGATGCTGCTTATTCTGAAAGTGGTAATATCCTTATGGCGAAGGAAAGGAATATCAAGCTCGTTGCAAAACTTAGTGAGACAGTCACCCATAGCCCAAATAAAAACTCCACAAGATTCTTGTTCAACAAAGATGCTGGCATGTATGTTTGTCAGGCTGGACACATGAGTATTCGAAAAACGATCACAGG
>NZ_JAFNJU010000030.1 GCF_017368455.1 Proteiniclasticum aestuarii
GGTATGAGATAATCTATGATGGAAATAGAGAAGGCGACCTCACGGTCGCCGAAATGACTATTATGTTGAGCATTCTTTTTTGACCTGAGGATTCCAAGGGAGCAGCTGCTCAATGCCTTCGGATCTTTCTTCCACGGAGAATCGAGGAAGAATCTCCAGAAGAAGATTGAGATACTTATATGGATTCAGACCATTAGCTTTGGCCGTCTCAACCAGGCTATATACTATGGCGCTCGCGGAAGCTCCCTTCGGGCTTCCGGAGAAGAGCCAGTTGCGCCTTCCAACGGTGAAGGGACGTATGCTGTTTTCTGCAATATTGTTGGAAATCTCGCAGTGACCATCCTTGAGATAGTTCATCAGTCCTTCTTTCTGGTTCAGTGTGTACTGGAATGCTTTCCCGATTTTCGATTTAGGCAGAACCTTATCCGCATTCTTTTCAACCCATGCCCAATAAGCCTCAAGTACTGGCGAGGCCAGTTCAAGACGCTTGATTTCACGTTCTTCCGGCGGAAGATCTCTGCACAGCTCTTCAATCTTGAACAGATCATTACAGAAGCGGACTCCTCTACGAGGCAATGTGGCTTCCGCGCTCTTAAGATCTTTGGGAAGTGCATCGTGGAAATAACGCCGGTTGTGACTCCAGCAGAGGCACCGGGTGACATCCTTCACCTTTTCATAACCGGAATAGGCATCCGTATGCAGATAGCCACGAAAACCTGACAGAAACTCGGAGGCGTGAGCCCCTGCGCGACCGGTGCGGTAATCAAAGACTCTAATGGGCCGTTCTGAGTGACGACTTGTGGTGTAAACCCACATATATG
>NZ_JAFNJU010000031.1 GCF_017368455.1 Proteiniclasticum aestuarii
AATCAAAACCGCCGGCTTAGCCGGCGGTTTCCACTGACCCTATAAGGGTCTTTCACCAGCTGCACCCGTGAGGGTGCATGAAAGCGGCCGCCAACCGCACTACTTACTCAACTGCTGCTAAAGCAGCTACTATTTCTTTGTTTTTTCCACTGGCTCTCCCGTAAACGGGTCAATATATTCCTTTATACTAATCTGATCAGCTACCATGTCTTCTTGTAGCTGATTTTTTATATATTGCTCAATTTTCTTTGCATTCTTTCCTACTGTATCTACAAAATAGCCTCTGCACCAAAAGTGCCTGGATCCATATTTGTATTTTAGATTAGCGTGCCTATCGAAGATAATGAGTGAACTTTTACCTTTCAGATACCCCATAACTTCTGATACACTATACTTTGGAGGGATACTGATAAGCATGTGGATGTGGTCTGGACAGGCCTCTGCTTCATGAATGATTATCCCTTTTCGGTTGCAGAGGTCTCGCAATATTTGTCCGATCTCCGTTTTAAGATTTCCATAAATGACTCTTCGTCTGTATTTTGGTGCGAATACGATGTGATACTTACAATTCCAACTTGTATGTGATAAACTATTTTTGTCCATTCGTGGACACCTCCTATGTTATTTTTTGTTTGGTTTAGCGGCCAACTAAAATTTTATCATAGGAGTTTTTGTTCTTGAAGCTTAAGCTGATTTTGTCCACCTGCATAGCAGGTGGTTTATTTGTTTCAAATTAACCATTTGAAACGCACTAAAGTGACACAA
>NZ_JAFNJU010000032.1 GCF_017368455.1 Proteiniclasticum aestuarii
CATTCAGTTGAGCACTCTAAAGAGACTGCCCGGGTTAACCGGGAGGAAGGTGGGGATGACGTCAAATCATCATGCCCCTTATGTCTAGGGCTACACACGTGCTACAATGGTGAGAACAAAGAGACGCAAGACCGCGAGGTGGAGCCAATCTCACAAAACTCATCCCAGTTCGGATTGCAGGCTGAAACTCGCCTGCATGAAGCCGGAGTTGCTAGTAATCGCGAATCAGCATGTCGCGGTGAATACGTTCCCGGGCCTTGTACACACCGCCCGTCACACCATGAGAGTTGGCAATACCCGAAGTCCGTGGGGCAACCGTTTACGGAGCCAGCGGCCGAAGGTAGGGTCAGCGATTGGGGTGAAGTCGTAACAAGGTAGCCGTAGGAGAACCTGCGGCTGGATCACCTCCTTTCTAGGGAGTCGACCAGAAGTTAATCCTTCTGGACACAGAAAGCGCAAGCTTTCAAACACTTTGGTAAATCCTGATTCTGTTTAATTTTGAGAGAACTCCTATCCGGACGGATGGAACGTGTCTTTCACTGTTCTTTGAAAACTGCATATGAGAGAAAGTAAAGAAAAAACCATTTCAATTGTAAGATTGAAAGAAGAGTAACTTAAAAGATTAAGCTATAAAGAGTGCATGGCGAATGCCTTGGCATCAGGAGTCGAAGAAGGTCGTGATAAGCTGCGATAAGCTCGGGGTAGACGCACATAGTCTGTGAACCCGAGATC
>NZ_JAFNJU010000033.1 GCF_017368455.1 Proteiniclasticum aestuarii
TAGGGTCAGCGATTGGGGTGAAGTCGTAACAAGGTAGCCGTAGGAGAACCTGCGGCTGGATCACCTCCTTTCTAGGGAGTCGACCAGAAGTTAATCCTTCTGGACACTGAAAACGAAAGTTTTCAAAACACTTTGGTAAATCCTGATTCTGTTTAATTTTGAGAGAACTATTAAAATAAATAGTGATCTTACCATATTATGGGGGTATAGCTCAGTTGGGAGAGCACCTGCCTTGCACGCAGGGGGCCAAGAGTTCGAGTCTCTTTATCTCCACCATATATGGGTCTGTAGCTCAGGTGGTTAGAGCGCATGCCTGATAAGCATGAGGTCGGTGGTTCGAGTCCACTCAGACCCACCATAGATATAAAAAGTTTCATTAATTTGGAACTTTTTATATCCAAAAAATCTGTTCTTTGAAAACTGCATATGAGAGAAAGTAAAGAAAAAACCATTTCAATTGTTAAGATTGAAAGAAGAGTAACTTAAAAGATTAAGCTATAAAGAGTGCATGGCGAATGCCTTGGCATCAGGAG